>CAZSHI010000004.1:0-122174 GCA_964606735.1 uncultured Enterobacteriaceae bacterium | reverse complement strand
GGTCCCGAGGCCGGGGTCTGGGTGATTGCCGAAACCGATGATCTGGATACGCCCTATGCCAAAATCGTGGTGACCAATGACAACGGTGAGTATCTGCTGCCTGATTTACCGGCTGCGTCTTACCAGCTCTGGGTGCGCGGTTATGGGCTGGTGGATTCAGCAGCAGTCACAGCCAGCCCCGGCACAAGCCTTGATCTGGATGCGGTCATAGCGCCGGATGCACTGACAGCCGCGCAATATTACCCGGCCGGTTACTGGTACTCCCTGCTGGAGATTCCCGATGCCAGTGAGTTCCCGGGAACAGGCTCCACGGGTAACGGTATCAGTCCCAACCTGAGGCATCAGGAAGAATTCATTGGCCGTGTGGGCAATCAGGGTTGCCTGGCCTGTCATCAACTGGGCAATCAGGCCACGCGTACCATTCCGGCCCTGTTCAGTGATCTGGATACCGATGCAGCCTGGCAGCGTCGCATTCAGTCCGGACAGGCGGGTGGCAACATGATACGGGGTATGACGGATATTGGTCTGGAGGCCTTCAATGCACTGTATGGCAACTGGAGTGAGCGCATCGCCGCCGGTGCTCTGCCGCCGGCACCGGAACGTCCGCAGGGTCTGGAACGCAATCTGGTCATCACCATCTGGGACTGGGCGGATCCGCAGGCCTATATGCATGACCTGGTGTCCACCGACCGGCGCAATCCAACCCTGAACCCTAATGGCCTGATTTACGGCGCCACTGAACTGAGCACCGATTACCTGCCGGTGCTGGACCCGGTCAACAACCGTATCGATCAGGTGCCTTTAAGCATGCTCGATCCCTCTGCGCCTTCCGTTTCCGGTGTTCAACTGGCCGAGTCGCCTTACTGGGGTACCGAAGAGCCCTGGGATTCGCAGACCAATGTGCATAATCCGATGATGGACCAGGATGGTCGGGTCTGGATTACGGCACGTACCCGTGGCAATGATAATCCGGCCTGGTGTCAGCAGGGTTCGGAGCATCCGTCGGCACAGGCGTTTCCGTTGGACCGCAGTGGTCGTCAGTTGGGTGTCTATGATCCTGAATCGGATGTCTATACCCCTATTGATACCTGCTTCAGTACTCACCATTTGATGTTTGCCGAGGATGCCGATAACACCCTGTGGACCAGCGGTGGTGGCCCGGTGGTGGGCTGGCTCAATACCCGCGAGTATCTGGAAAGTGGAGATGCCCAGGCAGCCCAGGGCTGGACGCCGATGATTCTGGATACCAACGGCAATGGTCAACGTGATGCCTATACCGAACCGGGTCAGCCGATGAATTCCGAGATGGATACGCGCATTATGAATGGCTCCTATTATGCCGTCGCTCCGGCTCCGGACGGTTCTGTCTGGGGTACCTTGCTGGGCTATCCCGGCGGAGTGGCCCGGCTGATACCGGGTGAAGATCCCACGAGGGATGCCTTGGTGGAATACTATGAATTGCCTGTCGATGAAAACGGTCGGGCGATTGAAGGCTTTTCACCGCGTGGCGGTGACGTTGATCGTGATGGGGTGATGTGGGTGGCGCTGGCCAGTGGCCAGATGGCCAGTTTTGATCGCCGTCTGTGTACAGCGCCTCTGAATGGACCGGAAGCCACTGGTCAGCACTGTCCGGAAGGCTGGTCTTTTTATACCGAGCCGCTGCCGCAGTTTCAGGGGCTGGATCGCGAGGGCAGTGTGGAAGGTTCCTACTACACCTGGGTTGATCAGCAGAATACCCTGGGCCTGGGCGACAACACCCCGATCAATACCGGCAACCTGAGTGGTGGCATGCTGGCCCTGAATGACGGCGAGTGGGTCAGGTTAAGGGTGCCCTATCCGCTGGGTTTTTACACCAAGTGGATGGATGGACGTATTGATGATCCGAATGCCGGTTGGAAGGGCAGGGGTATCTGGGCAACCTACAGTAGTCGAGCACCTTTCCATATGGAAACCGGTGCCGGCACGACCTCTAAGGTGTACAAGTTCCAGATGCGGCCAGACCCGCTGGCAGATTAGCTTTTTGATAGGGTAGCTAGAAGAAACTGGAGCAGCAGGTGTCAGCGGCAATTCTTACGCTGACACCTTCGATGTATCAGGGATGCAGCACCAGTACGTCGGAATGCAGATAATCCAGCACGCCCTGTGCCGTATTCCCCACCAGGGTTTCTGCCAGTCGTGATTTGGAAATCACACCCATGACGATAATGTCGACATGCAGTTCCTTCTTCAGGTTGAGCAGGGCCATCACGGGTTTTTCCTGTGACAGGTGCACGAAACCGGGAGCAATGTCGTAGCCGCTCATGAAATTGTCGAGCGCTTCCTGGTGCTTGGCAACAATACTTTCCGGTGAGGAGAACAGACCCGCAGAGGCTGAGCAGGCATGTGCTATGTGTAATTCACCGCCCAGTTGCTGTTCGGTTGCCAGGCTGGCATCCATGATCTTGCTGTCAAGCTGAATCGGTTTGTGGTGGGCATGGGTCGGGTCCACGGCCGCCAGCAGAATGGGTTTGCTTGGCCAGGCCTTGTCTCTTACCAGCAGCAGGGGGCGTTTACAGCTTCTGACCAGCTGCCAACTGTCATTGGACAGCACCACATGTTCAGCATCGACATTGCTGTTGACGTGCTGAATGACCAGATCCACGTCATAGGCTTCAGCTTCCTTGGCGATTTCCTCGTAACGGGGGTAGGCCCAATGCACCTTGCTCGTGACCTGATAGCCTTTGTCCTTGAGTTTGCTGGCAACCTTTGCCAGACGCTCTTCCAGCTTGGCAACAAAAGCCTTGCGGATGTCGACTTCATCCTTGGCGAAACTGGAATAACTGTCGTGCAGGTACTCTTCAAAACCGCAGCCGATGATAATCAGCTCAGTGCCTGCCTTGTCGGAAACAAATCGTAGTGCTTTCTCAATCTCGATGGGATGCTCATCCGGCCCCTGCCGAAAATCTTCATTCACATCGAGTACGATCAGAATTCTATTTGTTTTGCTCATCCGGCCTCTCCAGAAATCTTTTGATTCGTTTCCTTGTGTCCACAAGGCAATTGCGGACTGGGATTCTAGCATGGCAAAACCCGCAAGCCTATAGCTGCCCATGATGGCTAGTTTGCAGGGCGAATTTCCTTGAATACCCTAGTGAGAACCATTAGTATCTGCCTTTCAAATTTCGGGGTAGCACGCATTACGCATTCGTTTGCCTCAATACGCTAAATTAAAAATAATACGGAAAATTGCACTGGATTTTGGTGCGTCTTACAAAATAGAGTGCATCCGCTGCATTAACATTGAGGTAGTTACTGACTATGGAAATACTTGAGTGGAATACTGAGATGCTGGTCTCGGGAATCATCCTGGCCCTGACTTTCGTTGCGATTTTTACCGAAGGCATACATGGCATTCACCGGGTGAAATGTGGCATGGCTGGTGCAGCCATCATGATGGTGGCCGGGCAGATTTTTGGTTTTTACGGCCCCGAAGAAGCCGTTGAAGCGATCGACTGGAACGTGGTATTCCTGCTCGGCGGCATGATGACCATTGTCGCCATCATGATTCCCACCGGTGGATTTCAGCAACTGGCCTATTCGATAGCCGATTTCAGCAAGGGTCGTCTGTTTCTCTTACTGGCTCTGATGGGCACGCTGGTAACGGTACTTTCACTGCTGCTGGATAACGTGACCACGGTGGTGATTTTCGGGCCGCTGATTATTCTGATCTGTCAGTCTCTGCGCGTCAGTGCTATTCCTTTTTTGCTGGCAGCTGCACTTTTGTCGGATACCGGTGGTGTCGCAACACTGGTCGGTGATCCGCCCAATCTGATGATCGGTTCAGCCGCCAATATTGATTTCAACACCTTTGTTTATCACATGGGACCGATGGTACTGGCTGCCTGGCTGGTCATTCTGTTCTTCCTGCGTATCCTGTTCAAACAGGAGCTGGCTGTGAAACCGGCCGAACTGGACCTGACGGACCGTGAACCGCTGTCCGACCCTAAAACCTGGTACGGCGCACTGGCGGTGCTGGGTGTGATGGTCATCGGTTTTATCTTGCACAATGCCCTGCACTGGGAGCCCTGGTTTGTTACGGCTCTGGGGTTGACCCTGTTGATCTTCATCGGTCGTGATATTGACGTGGAAGAAAGTTTTGCGCATGTCGAGCTGGCCCTGCTGATGTTCTTCATTTCACTGTTTATTATTGTTGGCGGTGTGGAGCACAGTGAATTCCTGATGTATATCGGTCAGTTCGTGATTCCTTTTGTGGAAGATTACGGCCTGCTGACCACTTGTATTATCCTGTTGTGGGTATCCGCTGCCTTCTCGGCCGCGATTGATAATATTCCTTTCACCGCTGCGATGATTCCAATCATTCTCGGTATGGAAGCGCAGGGCATCAATGTTTCACCGCTGTGGTGGGCACTGGCTGCCGGTGTTGGCATGGGTGGTAATGGTACGCATCTGGGCTCAACGGCCAACGTGTTTATCGTCACCATTTCCGAAAAAATGGCGAAGGATCAGGGCGATCCCACTCTGGCTATCACCCCGGGACTCTGGTTCCGTAAAGGTCTGCCAGTCATGCTGCTGACGCTCGTGGTCTGTACCATTATCATGGTGAGCTTCTTCCCCTTCTTTGAGCAGTCAGGGGTGTAGTAAATTTATATTGACTTAGAATTTTTTTGAGTTATAAAGGCCTCCACCAAGTGGGGGCTTTTTTTTGGGGTCACCTGTTTGCCTGCCAAATTTACTGATTCGTCGGTCCTGTCCTGGGGCTGCTTGGATCTGAGGTGACTGATATGGAATTGCTCGTCTGGAATACCGAGATGCTGGTCTCGGGCCTTGTGCTGGTTCTGACTTTTATCGCGATTTTTACTGAGGGTGTACATGGTATCCATCGCGTGAAGTGCGCCATGGCAGGTGCTGCCGTGATGATGTTGCTGGGCTATGTCTTTGGGTTTTATGGTCCGGAAGAAGCTGTTGAAGCCATCGACTGGAATGTGGTGTTCCTGCTTGGCTGCATGATGACCATTGTCGCCATCATGATTCCCACCGGCGGCTTCCAGCAATTGGCTTATTCGATAGCCGATTTCAGTAAGGGCAGGCTGTTTCTCTTGCTGGCCATGATGGGCACCCTGGTAACGGTGCTTTCATTACTGCTGGATAACGTCACCACCGTGGTGATTTTCGGGCCACTGATTATCCTTATCTGTCAGTCGCTACGCGTCAGTGCCATCCCCTTTTTGCTGGCCGCCGCTCTCCTGTCGGATACTGGTGGGGTGGCAACACTGGTCGGTGATCCGCCCAACCTGATGATCGGTTCGGCAGCCGATATCGATTTCAATACCTTTGTCTATCATATGGGGCCGATGGTGCTGGCTGCCTGGCTGGTCATTCTGTTCTTCCTGCGCATTCTATTCAAACAGGAGCTGGCCGTTCAGGCAGCAGATCTGGGCAACATGGAGCGCACGCCCCTGTCTGAGCCGCGTACCTGGTATGGCGCATTGGCTGTGCTGGGTGTGATGGTGCTTGGCTTTATCCTGCATAATGCCATTGGCTGGGAGCCCTGGGTGGTGGCTGTGATGGGTCTGACGGCACTGGTGTTTATCGGGCGTGACGTTGACCTGGAAGAAAGTCTGGCGCATATCGAACTGGCCTTGCTGATGTTTTTTGTATCGCTGTTCATTATTGTCGGTGGCGTAGAGCACAGTGAATTTTTGCGCTACCTGGGTCAGTTTATCGTGCCCCTTGTTGAAGAATTTGGATTGCTGGCCTCGACCATTGTGTTGATGTGGGTAGCAGCCATCTTCTCGGCGGCTATCGATAATATTCCCTTTACCGCTGCAATGATTCCGATCATTCTTGGCATGGAAACACAGGGCATCAATGTTTCACCGCTGTGGTGGGCACTGGCAGTTGGCGTAGGGATGGGTGGTAACGGTACACACCTGGGTTCAACGGCTAACGTATTCATCGTCACTATTTCCGAGAAAATGGCGAAGGATCAGGGTGATCCCAGCCTGGCCATTACCCCCGGACTCTGGTTCCGTAAGGGTACACCGGTGATGCTGGCAACCCTGGTAATCTGTTCGGTGATCATGGCTGTTTTTTTCTCTTTCTTCGAACATTCCGGCGTCTAATCCTTGCTGTAAGAAATAGGCTGTTCTAGAGCCAGCAGGCAAACTGCTCACTCATTTCTTACTGAAAAAAAAAGGCCTGCCTGCCAGGATGCAGTCGAGTCACAGTTCAGGGTAAAATTTACCCTGGTCTGCACAGGATTCATTGACTCAGCATGCTGCGTATCAGTTCACTTACCGACCCAGGTCTGGTAAGGCCAAATAATGAAGATTTTTATTTGTTCTCGCGGGAGTACCGCATCATCATTATTGCCGATGGGGTCGGCGGCCATGAGTATGGTGAAGTGGCCAGCAAGCTGGCAGCAGAAAGCGCCTATGCTTTGCTGGAGAATGAGTTCAATGAAGACAATGAACTGGAAGCCGATGACCCGGTCGAATTACTGAACCGGGCAGTGGTTTTTGCCAACCGTAAAGTGATCGACATGAAGGTGCAGAGGCCTTCGCACCAGCGCATGGGGACAACACTTTCCTGTTTGTATCTCGATAATGCGTTTGTTTATTTTTCCTATGTCGGCGATTCGCGGGTCTACCACATCGACCTCGACAACAAAGTCATTACCCAGCTGAGCACTGACCATACCCTGGCACAAAACCAGCTGGACCCCAATCTGGTACCGGACCTGCATGCGCGGGCCAGTCATATCCTGACACGTATGATTGGCGCCGGAAACAGTATAAACCCCGGTTTTGGCAAACATCCGGTGAAAACAGGAGACCTGATTCTTACCTGCACTGACGGCTTGTCAGACCTGGTGAGTAATGAGCTGATACTGGAGACCCTGCTTGAACACCAACGTGATCTTGATAAGGCATTGCAAGGCCTGCTCAAAGCGGTTAAAGAGGCGGGTGCCAGGGATAACATTACCGTGGTGCTGGCCAGCGCCGATTAAATCAGAGCCAGTCTTCCTGCAGTATTCTTACCAGCTCGCTTATCGAGTTGAAGCGTTCATCCGGGTTTTTCATCAGGCAGCGCATGGTAGCCTTTTCCAGTAGTGGTGGTACCGGCCATTTACTAAAAGTAGAGGGTTTTGGTGGTGTCTCTTCCTTGATATAGGCGATCACCTGGTCTACGGTTTCTCCCTTGGCGGCAGTTTCACCTGCCAGGATTTCATAAATAATGGTACCAAGACTGTATATATCGGTGTGAAAGTTGATCTGGGGATCGCGATCGATCTGCTCCGGTGACATGTAACTCACAGTGCCCTGCAATTTGCCCCGCCGGGTAATATTCAGGTCATCAGAGTCAGTATCAGTGCCGGAATCTTCCAGAGGCTCATCGGAACCATCCGTCTTCCAGACCTTGGCCAGCCCCCAGTCCATCAGCAGCACCTCACCGAAAGGGCCGACAAGGATGTTTTCCGGCTTGATGTCCCGGTGTATTACGCCATGGGCATGGGCATACTCCAGAGCATGAGCAACCTGAATGATCACGTCCATTAACTGGCTCAGGTCATAGCGTTCACGGTAATCGAGAATTTCACGCAGGGTATAACCGTGCACCAGTTTCATGGTGAAGTAATAGTGACCCTGGTTATCACGCCCCAGTTCATAGGTTGGAATGGTGTTAGGGTGCTGCAGCATGGCACTGACACGGGCTTCACGCAGAAAGCGCCGCTGTTCAATCGGGTCGTCGGCAAATTCGGGCAGTAGTGTCTTGTAGCAGATCACCCGGGACAGGTGCAGATCCTTGCAGGACTGGATCAGGCATTTGCCCCCACGCGCGATGGTTTTAAAATAGGCATAGCGCGTATGGATATTAATTTTTTCAGGCAAGGCCTTGTCGGTATCTTCCAGATAGACCGAGGCATATTCCTGTTTGGTTTCAGGGAATTTCATAGGAGTAGTTTGGCAGAATCAGGACTCAAGCCCAAGCGATATTAAGAGAAAAGCTTATGTCAGGTGGTTATAAAAAAGGGCCTGCAAGCAGGCCCTTTTGATCCATAAAAGGATGTACTAGAGCGCTTCTTTTGTGGTTTTCACAATAGCCGCTGCTACTTTGTACGGATCGGCGTTGGACGCCGGACGACGGTCTTCCAGTCGACCTTTCCAGCCATCTTCTACCGTGCCCACCGGGATACGGATAGAGGCTCCACGGTCTGAAACACCGTAGCTGAACTGGTTGATGGACTGGGTTTCGTGCTTACCGGTAAGACGCATTTCATTGTAGGCGCCATAAACAGAGATATGACGTTCAATGTTTTTACCGAACTGTTCACAGATTTTGGTAAAGGTTTCTTCTTTACCGGATTCGCGCATGGCGCCATTGGAGAAGTTGGCGTGCATGCCTGAACCGTTCCAGTCTGTGTCACCCAGAGGTTTCGGGTGCCATTCAATGGCCAGGCCGTATTTTTCTGCGGTACGCTCCAGCATGTAACGGGCCAGCCAGGTTTCATCACCGGCGCGCGCTGCACTTTTCGCGAAGACCTGGAATTCCCACTGACCGGCTGCAACTTCAGCATTGATACCTTCCACATTGAGGCCGGCGGCCAGGCAGTGATCAAGATGCTCGTCAATTACCGTACGGCCATAGGCATTACTGGCACCCACTGAGCAGTAATAGGGTCCCTGAGGGCGGGGAAAACCGGCGTAGGGGAAGCCCGGAGGCAGGTTGGTTTCCGGATCCCAGAGGAAGTATTCCTGTTCAAAACCAAACCAGAAATCATCATCATCGTCATCGATTGTAGCGCGACCGTTGGACTCATGCGGAGTGCCGTCGGCATTCAGCACTTCGGTCATGACCAGGTAGCCGTTATCACGGTCTGGATCTGGAACAATAAAGACAGGCTTTAACAGGCAGTCAGATGATCCACCTTCAGCCTGCTTGGTGGAACTGCCGTCGAATGACCACATGGGGCAATCTTCCAGCTTTCCACTGAAATCATTTCTGACCATGGTTTTGCTGCGCAACCCCTGAGTCGGCTTGTAACCATCCAGCCAGATATATTCCAACTTGCTTTTCATGATGAGTAGTACTCCTTGGTTAGTTTTCTAAAAATTTGTCTCTGTCGTACACAGCAAGAAGCGTGCCCAGTCTTCCATATAGTCTAATTTTATTTCAACGCAGCCAGTGCGCATGAAACAGGGCCCTTCCAGCGATGCCTGTGCAGCCGACAAGAATAGTGCAATTAATAGGTGAAAGAAATGCAATAATTCAGTGCATGATGCACCAAAAAAGTGCGCTTTATTTCATCCTCAGCACAAAAATATCATCATTCTGGGTCGGATCCGTGGCAGCCCGGATTTCCGCGACATCCTGTACGCTTACGGGTGATGCATCATTACCCCAGGAAGAGCGGATATAAGTCAGGACATCGGCTATCTGCTGGTCATTCAACAGTTGTCGGAAATAGGGCATGTCTGTGGTCGCCGGTCCTTCTGATGAAACAATGCGCAGCGAGCCGTTCAGTGTCATGTTGATCAGGGTGCTGGCATCTTCATCCAGCACACCCGGGTTGCCGGCCAGCGGCGGCTGGTAAGGGTAATAGCCCAGGCCACTGGTGACATGACAGTTTGAGCAATATTCATAATAGACCTGGGCGCCGGGTGCAGAGAAATTCAGCGAAGTCAGCCTGTCGCGCTGTGTCGCATCATAGGTGAAAGTGCCCTGATCTTCAGTGGCCGGCAGTGAATCCAAATAGACGGCCATGGCGTTAATATCAGCATCACTCATATGGCGTGTGCTGTTGTTGATAACCTCCACCATGGTGCCGACTGCGGTACCAAAACGGTTACGGCCACTGCGCAAAAATTCGGCATGATCCTCGACGTCCCAGCGCCCGCGTCCACTCAAACTATTGCCATTAAGTGCCGAGGCTGACCAGAAGTCCAGCGGGGCGCCGGCCAGAAAATCACTGTCCGAACTGTCCAGGCCTTTTTCCTGCAGAAGCAGGCCACGTGGTGTATGGCAGGCACCGCAGTGTCCCAGTCCTTCCACCAGATAGGCACCGCGATTCCATTGCGCACTCTGGCTGTCATCTGGCGTATAGGGCCTGTTATCATGAGCCAGCAGATTCCAGATACCCATGGCCCAGCGAACGTTTTTCCAGCCGGGTATTTCAGGGGGCAGGTTGGCCTGATTAACCGCTTCGACCTCGTTCATCAGGAAATCGTAGAGGGCACGCATGTCCTGTTCGGACATCTTTGCATAGGAGGTATAGGGCATGGCTGGATACATGCGCCCCTGTGGGGTCTGGCCATGACGCATGGCGCGATCAAAATCCTCGAAGCTGTAATTGCCGATACCCGTCTCGGGGTCCGGCGTGATATTGGTGGTGTAGATATTACCGAGCATGGGGACATTCATTTCAAGTCCGCCTGCCAGCGGTTCACCGCCTTCCACGGTATGACAGGCAACACAGTTCCCCAGCCGGGCTACGTATTCACCCTGAGATAGTCCGGCAGCCTGTGCATTGCTTGCGCTGTTGGTCGCTGGATTGGATTCAGTGCTGACCACACCGGCATCGCAGGCAGCAAGTACAGCGAGCAGGCAAAGAGTGGCAAGTTGTCTGAGAGTGGGCATGGCGTTTCCTTGAAGGGTGAATATTATGTTTAGAATAGAGGGTGGAGATTACCATTTTTAGTTTGAAAATCACATAAAGGACCCACAGCACCATGGCCGACGCTTCATCCGAAAATTCCCTGCACCGCTCCATGAATCTACTGGTGCTGAGCTTCTATGGTCTGGGTACCATCATTGGTGCCGGTATTTACGTGTTGATAGGCGAAGTTGCTGGGCTGGCCGGTAGCTTCATGCCCCTGTCCTTTATCGTGGCCGGACTGATAGCCCTGTTTACCGGGCTGAGTTATTGTGAGCTTTCCTCCCGCTTTCCCTATTGTGCCGGTGTAGCCATTTATGCCGACAAGGCCTGGCAGTTTAACTGGCTGTCTGGATTGAGTGGATGGATGATGGTCTTAACCGGTATTGTCTCTGCGGCTGCCATTGCTAACGGTTTTGCTGCTTACCTGGCAGTCTTTGTCGATCTGCCGAGACACTGGGCCATTGTCATACTTTGTTTTGCGCTGTGTGCAACCGCGCTTTATGGCATCAAGCTGTCAGCCACTGCAGTGTTTCTTATTACCCTGATTGAGTTGACGGGTCTGGCCTATGTGGTATGGATTTGCGCTGGCATGGAAGCAGTCGATATGGCCTCTGCTGTTTCCGAAGGGGTGGCCGAATTTTCCTGGCAGGGTGTATTGCTGGGAAGTTTTCTGGCTTTTTATGCCTTTATCGGGTTTGAGGACATGGTTAATGTGGTTGAGGAGGTAAAATCACCGCGACGCAATATGCCATTGGGTATCATCTTGTCGATTGCCCTGGCGACCTTGGCCTATGTGATTGTCACCTTCATGGTCTTGCGTGTCAGTACACCGCAAGAGCTGAGCGCCAGTTCGGCTCCACTGGCTGACCTGGTGGAAAGAGGGGGGCAGGATGCGGGTTTTATCGGGGCAATCAGCCTGCTGGCGGTGATTAACGGTGCGCTGGTGCAAATCATCATGGCCTCACGGGTCTTGTATGGCATGGCCAGAATGCACCTGGTGAGCTCCTCGCTGGCAGTGATTAACAGCATGACGAAAACCCCGGTACTGGCCACAGTGATGGTGAGCTTACTGGTTCTGGTCTTTGCCTTGCTACTGCCCTTGGATAGCCTGGCCCGATTAACCAGTGCCATCATGCTGCTGGTCTTTATCATCGTCAATTTTGCCCTGTTGAGGATCAAAAGACGGGATGAAGCCGGCGAGTCCTTTATTCGACTGCCACAGTGGGTGCCAATGCTGGGTGTTATCAGTTCAATGGCTCTGTTGGTTTATCAACTATGGTACCTGTTCTGAGGGCTTTTTGATTTGCCCGCGATGACGGTATAATCTGCCGTTTGATCTACTGCTCTTGGGATAAAAATAGGTATTGATGCAAGCGACTCACCTTAAGATCTGCGTATTCAGCCTGTTTTGTGCACTGCTACCGGCTACTCCGGCAATGGCACAGGCCGGTTCTGCCATGCCGGTGGTATTTGAAACGGCAGATGCTTTTTTTGACAGTATTTCTCTGGGATTTGGCAGTGCCGGAGGTGCCCAGCGTGAGGCCCTGATCCCACAGGAAATTTTACAGGTGGCGGACAATACCCCTTATGTCTTCTGGGTGGAGCTGGAGCAGGGTAAGCTGAAAATTCTGGAGCGCCAGAGCAATGGCGGCTTCGGTGTTAAACAGATTATTCCGGTATCGATTGGTGCCAATGGTTTTGCTAAGGAACGCGAGGGCGACAAGAAGACTCCACTGGGCGTTTACTTTTTCACCAGTTTCCTCAATGACAACCAGCTGATGGATTTTTACGGACTGGGTGCCTATCCAATGAGTTATCCCAACGCCATTGATCTGCTGGACGGCAGAACCGGTTCAGGTATCTGGTTACATGGTCTGCCTAAGCATATTGATCAACGTCCGCTGCTGGACAGTGATGGTTGCGTGGTTATAGATAATGACAGTCTTCTGAGCATGAACCAGTACATTGTGCCCGGACTTACCCCGGTTGTGATGACGGCAGGCTAAGTACAGTGGGTCCCCAGGCACAGCGTGCAGCAGCGCAGGGAAAGCCTGCAGCAGGCCTTGACTGCGTGGGAGCAGGCCTGGGAAAGTCGTGATAATGCCACTTACCTGTCCTGGTATGCGGAGGACTTCAGCGACCTGAGTCGTGACCTGGAACAGTGGTCCAGCTACAAGCAGCGCGTCAACGGTGCCAAATCCTTTATTGATCTTGAGTTTTCAGACATGAGTTTCATCAGTGATCCGCGAAATCCTGAGGTGGTCATGGTGAGTTATTACCAGCGCTATCGCAGCAGTAACTTCAACTGGAATGGCTGGAAACAGCAGCTATGGCGGCAGAACGGATCAGACTGGGAAATCATTTACGAAGGCAACAGGTAAGAGTGGGCTCAACGCGTTCTATGATAAAAGTTCAGCACAATAACCTCAGAGATTTTACGCCGATTGTTCTCCTTTCAGCCCTGCTGTTTATCAGCTGTGCCCAACTACCGGTTGTTGAAGAGGCCGCCGAGACGGAAGCGGCAGTACAGCCTGAGGGTGACATGCAGGCAGCCGTGGAAAGCATGCCCAGGCAAGTACCCCAGGTGGAAGAAACAACTCAAAATGAAGCCAGGCTTGCCTCTGAGGCCATCCCTATCATGGAAACTGTGCCTGAAGACCTGGCACCTGCTGGTATGGATTCAATTCCCCGAGAAACAGAGAGAGAAGTTGCCGAAGCAGGGCACGGAGTGCTTCTCGATGAGCAAATCCAACGTGAGCAACGGGTTCATCAGGGCAATGTTGAGTACCTGTGCGAGGAAATCGGTAACAAACTGGGTAGTGTCAGCGTCGAAGACTGCCTGCTACAACAGCTGCAATACGCCGGTGCCTACAGCGTCAGTGAAAGACCCCTGACACAACGCGACTTTGAACCACGGAATACTGACCGTAATCCGAGCCGTGTTTTGATCATGGGTGGCATACACGGGGATGAGTATTCTTCCATTTCCATCATGTTCAAATGGATGGAGTTGCTGGCGCAAAGTGGTGGTAACAGCTATAGCTGGCGCTTCCTGCCAACTGTCAATCCGGATGGTTTACTGGAAGGGCAGGCAGTGCGACAGAATGCCAGCGGTGTTGATCTGAATCGTAATTTTCCGAGTCAGGACTGGCTGGACAAGGCCCATGAGTACTGGCAAAACAATACCGGACAGAACCCACGTCGTTATCCCGGTGTCGCCCCTGCCAGTGAGCCGGAAGTACGCTGGATTATCGAACAGATAGAACAGTATCAACCCGAAGTAATTGTTTCGGTACACGCCCCCTATCACTTGCTGGATTTTGATGGCCCCTCCGAGGCGCCGGAAAAAATTGGTGATCTTTACCTGCACCAACTGGGTGTTTATCCGGGTTCACTGGGCAATTATGCCGGGCTGGATCTGGGCATTCCGGTAGTAACGCTGGAGCTGCCTTCCGCCGGTATTATGCCCAGTGATGAGCAAATCGAAACAATGTGGATAGATATGCTGAGCTGGCTGAATGCCCGTTCAAGACTCAATCGCAGCGCAGCCTCCCGTTAAGCCGCTTATTTTTCCTGATATCAGCCTTTAAATAAGGAGATATTAAGGATATTCCCGCTCAGTTCCTGTAGTATCTACCACTTTTTATTTGACGGTTTTATACTGCCGTCTTTTTTAGAAGTCCCATAAAAAATATCTATTTATCATGAAGTTACTATCTCTGTTCTGTCTGGTTTTGTCTCTGTCAAATAGCGGGCTCGTGCTAGCCCAGAATGGCGCTATGCAACAGGCAAATGCTGGCAGAAAACAGGCTGAAATTGCGCGTACCACTCTTGCCCCTGTGCTCGACGGTAATCTGGATGACGAAATCTGGCAGCAGGCAACAGTCATCTCCGATCTGCATCAGTTCATGCCGGTGGATATGGGAGAGCCTTCAGAAGACAGTATTTTTTATGTCACCTACAGTGAAGATTACTTTTATGTTGCAGCGCGCCTCTATGACAGTCAGCCCGAAACAATAAGCGCACGCCAGATGATCCAGGGTGGTCGGACCAATTTCGATGATCTGGTTTATGTCATGCTGGATACTTTCAATAACGGGCTCACTGCATTCCATTTTCAAACCAACCCCAATGGCATGCGCTCGGAATCCGTCTATGAAAACCCGGGTAGCCAGAACTGGGACTGGACCGGTATCTGGCAGGTGGCTTCCGTGCTCGATGATGAGGGCTGGACGGCCGAGATCGCCATTCCCTTCACCACCCTGAACTTTGATCCGAATACCGATACCTGGGGTTTCAATGTCGGGCGTGAAATCACCCGTACCAACGAAGAAATCGCCTGGTCTTCCTTTAACCGCAATGCCAATCCTTCGACCAGCGGCTTGATTTCAGGTATCAGCGGCATCCAGCAGGGACTGGGTCTGGATATCGTGCCTTCAGTCACGCTTGCCCAGCAAAGCAATCATGTTACTAATGATGATGAAGACCGTTTCGACCCTTCACTCGACATTTTTTATAAATTTACCCCGAACCTGACCGGAGCACTGACTTTCAATACTGATTTTTCAGCCACGGAAGCCGATAATCGTCAGGTCAATTTCACCCGTTTTGGACTGTTCTTTCCGGAAAAGCGCGATTTCTTTTTGCAAGACTCGGAAATTTTCAGTTTTGGCGACCTGACCGGTGGTGGCTTTGGTGGCAGTTCCAACGGTATGCCATTTTATTCGCGTCGTATTGGTCTGAACCCTGCTACAGGCCAGCCAGTGGATATTGATGCTGGCGTCAAACTGGCGGGTCGCGTGGATGACTGGAGCGTGGGCTTACTGGCCGTTCAACAGGGAGACATACCCGGACTTGATGGACAAAATATTTTGGTTGGGCGCGTCGTATCCAACGTGCTGTCAGAATCCAGAGTTGGTGCAATCTTCACCCAGGGCGACCCCAACAGTGAAACCGACAGTAATCTGGCAGGGCTCGACTTTCGCTATCGCAATACGCGTTTCAATGATCGCTACACCATGACCAGTGACTGGTGGTACCAGCGTTCGGATGTCGAGGGTATTGATGGGGACAGCAAGGCCTATAAAGGTGAAGTGAGTTTTTCGACCCAGAACAATGGTTTTAGTGGCAACCTGTCCTATACCTATCTGGGCAATGAGTTTTCACCCCGGTTGGGTTTTGTTAACCGCACGGGCATCAAGCAGGCCTCAACGTTTGTTAATTACCGGCACTATTTTCCGGGCAGCCGTCTGGTAAGAAATATTTTCACGGCGGCCCGCTACACACGCACTGAGTCTTCCATCACTGACGAGTTGGAAACCGAATCCCTGTTCTGGCGAGTGATCAATTTCAACTCCTATCAGGGCGACCAACTGCATCTGACAGTTAACTATGACCATGACATTCCAACACAAAATTTCAGAATTCTGGGCGTGGAATTCCAGCCGGATGACTATTCCTGGAACTCTGTCACACTGGCCTTTAATGGTTCCAATAATCGACGTTTCTCACCTGATCTGAGCTATCAGACCGGTGGCTTCTATACCGGCGACCGAGACCAGATAAGTGCGGGTATTAACTGGCGGCCAAACCGCCGGCTGGCTTTTGATTTTTCCTATAATTTCAATGATGTTGTCTTGCCAACGGCACGGATTATCAACCGCCAGATAACCCTGGATGCCAGTGTCGCCATTAACCCTGAATGGTCGTGGGTCAGTCTGCTGCAGTATGAAAACAGAAGTGATACTTTCGGCATTAACAGCCGCTTACGCTGGAACCCGCGCGCTGGCCAGAATTTCTACCTGGTGGTGAACTACAATTTCGATTCAACGGCAGGTGCTTTCCGGGAAATGAACCCACTGCAGTCGGAAATCGTACTCAAATATACCCACAATTTCCGCTTTTAAAAACAACATGAAAAAAGGGAGCCTTGGCTCCCTTTTTTATTTTGCATATTAAGAAACTTAGTCTTCCGGCATTTCAAATTCGGGTGGGATGGCGTTGCCCTGATGACAGGTGGAGCAGGCCACGCGCTCTATTTCATCACTGGGCTTGTCCAGAGCCTCTGGAGTCAGGGCGCGGTTAAAAGCGATGAGGTTTTCCAGCATCAGCCGTGCTACCAATTTCGGCTGTTTCATATCTGAGGCCATGTCAGTGCGTGGATCATCCCGGCCGAAGTCGACATGGCAATGGTCGCATTCCACACCCAGTTCGGCTTCCCAGTTGCGCATGATGTCGATCAGGCGTTCGCGATCAATATTTTCCGGCAGAATCTGTAGATTCTGGAAGCCAGGTCTTTCAGCTTCCTGTCCGGCGCTTGGCTGGGAGCCCAGAAACCAGACGGTGCTCAGGGCAAGAAGTCCTAACGCGCAGCTGGTCATACCTTTTTGAAATAAATTCATCAGTGCTCTCCTTAAATTGCAACTTTTTTCAGCGCTAACTATCTAACATCCCGGCCTCACTTGCCAGTTAAATTTATTTAAACGGTGAAATTCATGCCTAGTAAAAGAAATTAAGATTATTGCTGCAAGCGGGAATTCTCTGCTTGCAAGCTACTGAGTGATCAGTGCAGCGGTGTAGCGGAATATCCACCAGCTGATAAACAGACCGGCCAGCAGGTTACCGATGGCGGCACCGATAAACAGACCGCTGACGCCACCTAAAGAGGCGCCCAGCAAGGCCAGTGGTACGTAAAATACAAAAAAGCGCAGAATACTGGTAATCAGGGCATTGCGTGGCGCGTGTAGGGCATTGAAGCTGGAGGCACTCAGGACAACCATGCCCTGAAATGCGTAACTGGCCGGTAAAATGCGCAGCACGGTAATAATAACTTCCCTGACGGCCTGTTCGGGGGAGAACAGACCGGCAATCAGAGGGGCTGCCAGCGCAACAACCAGATATAAAGCAAACTGCAGAGCCATAATAAACTTGATGGACTGTTTAAGCCCCAAGCGCAGACGTTCATATTTGGCGGCGCCAAAATTCTGACTTATAAAGGGAGGCAGGCTCATCGACATGCCCAGTACGACAATCAGGACCAGCGCTTCAATACGCATGACCACACCAAAGCCTGCAACTGCAGATGGGCCATAAGCCGCCAGCGTTGCAGTAATAACACCTGTTGCCAAGGGCGTGATCATATTGGCCAGCGCAGCTGGTAAGGCGATTCTCAGTAACTGTACCCAATCCTGAAGCAGTTTTATCAAACCGGGCCAGAAAATTTTCAGCATTTTTTCCTGTTTGGCCAGGTGGTACCAGATAAACAGATTGGTCATTAGCCAGGTTAATACGGTTGCAATGGCTGCGCCTTTGATGGCAAAGGCAGGAATGGGGCCGAAGCCAAAGATAAATATCGGGTCCAGAATGGCATTGCAGGCTGCAGCCGACATCATCAGACGACCCTGTAAGCTGGAATTGCCACACGCGCGCATACAGGCTGTGCCAGCTGCCTGCACTAGCACCAGTGGGATGCCCAAAAACCAGAATCCCAGAAAATCGTCGATCAGTTCAAGCGTCTGGGGGCTGGCTCCCATCAGCCCGAAAACCCTTTCGATAGACAACAGGGCCGGAAAAATGGCCAGCAACCCGAAAATATAGCCAAATGCGATGGCAGCGTAAGTAAACTCCATTGCACGTTCTTTATCGTCGGCCCCGATTGCCTTGGCTACCATGGCTGAAGTGCCGATTCCCAGGCCAACGCCGAGATAGATAACCATGATGGTAGCAGGGAAGGTAAATCCCAGTGCCGCCAGTTCGCGAGTGCCCAGCTGACTGACGAACCAGGTGTCTGCCAGGTAAAAAAGAATTATGGCGATGGCACCAATGGTGACGGGCAAGGAAGTCCGGTAAAGTACCTGTCCGACAGGATCGCGGATCAAGTCTGGTTTGCCTGGAGGATAATCCTGCCCTGTAAAAAGACGATATAACAAAGTGGATTTTCGTTATTGTTGCCTGAGGTATAGCCTGAGATTCTACCGTAAAAGCTTGGGTAAAGAATCAGATAAATTTTATTTATGGCTTTGGGCCCTGACAGGCAGGTGCTTGAATTGGCAGATAAGTCACCGCATACTGGTGCGATAATAAAAAGTGAAATTTTGGACGCTCTTGCTGGATGCCTTACAGCGAACCAGGCTCATTCATAATAAAGAAATGGCATTTTCCACGATGAAAAAAATTATTGCCCTGGTTTCAATTAACGCTTTGTTACTGCCGCTGGCAGCGACTGCACATCACAGTATCTTTGGTCGCTTTGATGGTGAAAATCTGGCAGAGATTGAGGGAGTTGTGACAGCGGTTTCCTGGCGTAATCCGCACATTACTTTTTTGCTCAGCCGCACCAATGAAAACGGCGAAGAAGAAATCTGGGACATCGAATCAACGTCCATGAGCAATCTACGCCGCTGGCAAATTGAACCGGGGTTTATGCAAGCCGGCGACCGGGTAAGAATTGCCGGCAATCCTTCTGTCAGAGGCAGAAATGAATTATATGCTGTGCATGTGCTGATCCCCAGTGGAGAAGAAGTCCTGATAGGAGCCTCTCTGGAGCCACGCTGGGCCAACGATACGCTTGCGTCCCGGCCCCAGATGCTTGGCAATACCGGCGGCAGTGATCTGGGAATTTTTCGGGTCTGGAGCCATGCTGGTGAGATGCTGTTTCCGGAAACTGTCACGCCAAATTTTGATTTTTCGTTTTATCCTTTGACGCAAGAGGCCAGGGCCAGTGCCGAGAATTTCAACCGCCTTACTGACAGTCCGATACTAAACTGTGAACCCAAAAGAATGCCGATCATCATGGAACAGCCCTATCCCATGGAAATCATAGAGAAGGATGAAAATACCATTGTGTTACAAATGGAAGAATATGACACGATAAGAACCATCTATCTGAACGGATCCATGCCCATCAGTTTGCAGGCAAATCCACTGGGTAATTCCAGTGGGCGCTGGGAAGGGGATACACTAGTCGTGTCGACGAGCGGGATGAACTGGGGCTATTTCGATACGATCGGCATTCCAGCCAGCGAACAGATTCAGACCACTGAACGCTTTACCCTGAGCGAAGATGGCAGTCGGCTTGATTACCGGATGACGGTAACTGATCCGGCCACCTTTACAGAGCCTGTTGAGTTGGAAAAATTCTGGTTATGGTACCCTGAAGTCACGGTACAGCCCTATGAATGCCTAGCGGAATAAGCAGTTTCAGCATGGCCTTGCATATTAAAGGGTATTAGCAGGTTTCCGGAAAAGCCAAGCGTTTTGAAGTTCTGCCTGCAAAGCACTTTTTAATTATGATTTTTTAAGCGTTTGAAGGTAGTATCTGTCAAAATTTTTATTGGTTTATTACAACTGCAGGAAGGAGCAGCGTTATGAATAAATTCTTTAAACCCATCACAATCATGGTTGTGGCATTTTCCATGGTGAGCAGCGCCTTTGCTCTTGCCCCGGATTTCATGGAAAAAATGACCTCCGATGCGCGACCGGAAGCCGACAGGGCAAGGGATGGAGTGCGTCGACCGGTTCAGGTGATGAATCTGGCCGGGGTGGAAGAGGGCATGACGGTACTGGATATCAGCTCCGGAGCTGGCTGGTATGCCCGTGTCCTCTCAGCAGCCATTGGTCCCAGCGGCATGATCTATGCCCAGGATCTGGGGGCCGGGGGAAGGGTGCCTGCTGAACAAATAGAGGACCTCAGCAGTATGCCTAATCTGCGGGCAGTCCAAAACGTTTCTGATGTGCCGGCTAACAGTATTGATGTTGCCGTGTTCGGGCTGGAATCCCATCACCGTGATGATGACAGTGGACCGGCGTTTTTTCGTGAAATTTACAATGCCCTGAAACCGGGTGGCACCCTGGTTTATACCGAATATGTTGGCGATCCGGCGACTGATTATCGTGCCCTGCATCGCCTGCCGATCGAGATTGGCAGACGCTGGGTGCAGGAAGCCGGTTTCGAGATCGTGGAAGATTCCGACATCCTCCGTACCAGTGCCGATCCGCATGATTTGCCAATATTCAGCCCGGTGCTGGGCAGAAATGTGGACCGTTTTCTGTTTATTTTAAGAAAACCGGCAATGTAAGCATTAGCACTGATCAAGCCTGTTCAGGGACTGGACGATTGGCGGACAGACGGCGAAGCTCCGGTGCGTATAGAAGCAAGCCCACAGGTGGATGGTGAAAGAGCAGCATGCAGGCTGCTTTGCCCCTATCCACAGTTGCCTGTATACACGGCTGGTGGCGATTTAGCTGAGTCTGCAAACTTCCAGTGCCGCTGAGAACTGTTGTATTGCTACCTTGAGCAGTCTCATGACAGCCGTCTGTCAAAACGGGCTGCTGAGCCTTAACCCTTAAATTGTGGATCCGCAGCTGTTGTTGAATAAAATTACCCCGGAAGCCAGTACATGAGTGATCAGTCACACTGGCGTGCTTATGCACTGCTGGTTTTTACAACCTGGTGCTGGGGACTTAACACCATATTCAGCAGACTCGCTGTAGGAGAAATTTCGCCGATGCAACTGGTTATGTTCCGCTGGCTTGGCGTTATCATCATTGTGTCTGGATTTGCCCTGCGATTTCTGAAAAGGGACTGGCCCGTCCTGCGACAGCACCTGCTGTTTTTTGCCATTATCGGCAGTCTTGGATTTACCGTATTTAACTATCTGTTTTACCTGGCCGGGCACCATACCGGCGCACTCAATATTGGCATACTGCAGGGCTCAATCCCTGTCTTTGTCTTGCTGTGTACTCTGTTGGTATTTCGAAAAGGTGTCACGCCGCTGCAGGCGGCGGGCATTGTGGTCACCCTGCTTGGGGTGGTGATAGTCGCTTCAGGTGGAAGCTGGCGAGAACTGCAAAGCCTGTCGATCAACCGCGGTGATGTCTATGTGCTGATTGCCTGTTTTCTGTATGCCGTTTATTCAGTTGCCTTGTCACGTCGACCCAAAGTCAGTGCTATCAGTCTGTTTACCGTAATGTCGATTGCGGCCTGGTTGCTGTCCTTGCCCCTGCTGGGGCTTGAGGTGCTGCACCAGGGCTGGCAGGCTCCCACTACCAGGGGCTGGTTGATTGCATTGTCAGTAACTGTGTTGCCATCGCTGGTTGCGCAGCTGTTTTTTATCAGAAGCGTTGCCATGATCGGGCCTAATCGAGCCGGCATTTTTATCAACCTGGTGCCGGTTTTTGCAGCAATCATGGCGGTTATTTTTTTGCAGGAAAGTTTCGAAACACATCATGCTGTTTCTCTAGCGCTGGTACTTGGGGGTATTGCCCTGTCAGAACTGGGACGTCAACGTCAGCCACTGATACCCACAGACACTTGATTACCTATTTACCAGATCACAAAAAAAGGAGCCAGATGGCTCCTTTTTTTGTTGCTTGATTCAGTAAAAAAATTTAGCCGTTTTTACTTTCAAAGCTCTGCATGAAGTCAGCCAGGGCTTCACAGCCAGCCAGCGGCATGGCATTGTAAATTGAAGCACGAATACCACCGACATTACGGTGTCCCTTCAGTGCATACAGACCGTTTTCCAGCGCTTCCTTGAGGAAGGCGGCAGTGAGCTCTTCATCAGGTAAGGTAAACGTGACGTTCATGATTGAACGGTGATCCGGATGGGCGGTACCCGTGTAGAAATCACTGTTGTCTATAACCGAGTACAGGCTGGCGGCTTTCTGTTCATTGACTTTTTCAATGGCAGCAAGCCCGCCCTGGTCCTTGATCCACTGCAAGACCAGGCCCATGGTGTAGATGGCAAAGGTATTATTGGTATTTGCCAATGAATGTGATTTTTCATAGACCGCGTAATCCATCAGCGAAGGTGTTTTCTCCAGTGCATGGCCGATCAGGTCTTCACGCACAATAACCACAGCTGTGCCTGAAGGCCCCAGATTTTTTTGCAAGCCGGCAAACATCAGGCTGACACGTGACCAGTCAATCGGGCGAGAGAAAATATCCGAGGTGGCGTCAATTGCCAGCGGGGTATCACCCAGTTCAGGATATTTATGGTAACGGGTGCCGTAGATGGTGTTGTTGCTGGTGATATAGGCATAGGATGCGTCAGCGGGAATCATGTCCGCCGTGAAGGCAGGGATACGATCATAATTGGTGTCCGCACTGCTGCTGGCAATGATAATGTCGCCATAGCGGGCTGCTTCCTTGTTGGCCAGTTTAGAAAAGTTACCGGTCTCACTGTAAACCGCTTTGTGGGCAGGTTTCAGTCCCAGGAGGTTCAGTGGAACACCGGCAAACTGCATTTGTGCACCGCCATGGGTATACAGAATTTTGTAGTTTTCCGGCAGATTGGATAAGTCTCGCACCAGTGCGTCACAAGCATTGATGACAGCTTCAAATTCTTTGGAGCGATGACTCAGTTCAATCAGGGAAATACCCAGGCCCTGAAAATTCAGAAATTCTTCCTGAATCTGCTGCATTACTGGCACTGGTAGCATGGCTGGTCCCGCACCAAAATTGTAAACCTGTTTACTCATAAGTCTTTCCGTTTCAATAACAGTTAATGTCAAGAGCCGGCTTAGACAAGCCAGGCTCTGGTGACGTGTTCAATGGATTCAATATCGGCAACAACGCTGTCATCGACATCACCTTCAATATCAATCAGGTTGTAGGCAATTTCTTCGCGACTCTTGTTGAGCATGTCCAGAACGTTGATGTTTTTATCTGCCAGTACGGACATGATCTTGCCCAGCATGCCAGGAACATTTTCATTGACGATGGCTAGTCGGACACCGCCATTGCGTTCCAGGGATATCTGAGGGAAGTTGACAGAATTTTTGATATTGCCGTTTTCAAGAAAATCACGCAGCTGATCGGCGGCCATGACGGCACAGTTGTCTTCAGCTTCTTCCGTGCTGGCACCAATGTGCGGCATCAGAATGGCTTTGTCATGCCCGAGCAGCTCCTTGGTCGGAAAGTCACAAATATATCGACCGATCTGTCCTGAATCGAGCCCCTTCAGCAGGGCTTCTGTATTGACGATGGCATCCCGCGAGAAATTCAGTATTACCGCACCGGGCTTCAGATAGGAGATGGCTTTTTCATCAATCAGGTTGAGAGTACTGTCAATCATCGGCAGGTGTAGGCTGACAAAGTCAGATTTGGAGAGCAGCGCAGTCATGTTTTCCTGCTTTTCTACCTGATTGGCCAGGCGCCAGGCGGCATCAATGGAGATGGCCGGGTCATAACCCAGTACTTTCATGCCGAGATCAATGGCAGCATTGGCAACCAGTGCACCGATTGCTCCCAGTCCGATTACCCCCAGTGTTTTGCCGGCCAGTTCGGAACCCTTGAAGTTTTTCTTGCCAGCTTCCACCTGTGGACCCAATTCGCTCAGGTCTCCCTGTTCGGCCAGACTGCCGACCCAGTTAATACCAGAAACGATACCGCGAGAAGCCAGCAGCATGCCGCACAGTACCAATTCTTTTACGGCATTGGCGTTTGCGCCGGGGGTATTAAAGACCACAATGCCTTCCTTGGTGTAATCGGCCACCGGTACATTGTTGACACCGGCTCCAGCTCGGGCTACGGCTTTAAGTCCGGGTGTGACATTGTCCATGCTGAGCTTGAAGCTACGCAAAATAATGGCATCAGGGTCTTCGATATCTGCTGAAACCTGATAATCTTGCTGTGGAAAGCGTGATAAACCTTTATCAGAAATTTGATTAAATGTCTGAATTTTATACATCTCTTGGATTGTCCTTAGGCCGTGTATGGGACCCGGTTTCTGGGTTAGTTGCTGAGCCTGAATCAGCCTCAACGAGGAGCCGCATTTATACAGCGAAACGCCTCAAATTTCCAGTGGAAGAAAGTGCTTTTACGCATTCATTAACTGAAATCAAGGCAGCATATTTTGACTGAAGCCAATCAACACTGGTGGGTATATTTGATAAGGACTGCTCAGGGCAGGCTTTACACGGGCATCAGCACCGATGTGGCCAGGCGTTATCGGGAACATCAGTCTGGCAGCGCTCGAGCCGCGAAAAGCCTGCGAGGCAAAGGGCCGCTGGAATTGGTTTACCAGTATATGATTGGTGACCGTTCGGCAGCCAGTAAGCTTGAGGCAAAAATCAAGGCGCTGCCCAAAGTGCAGAAGGAACGTTTAGTACGGGGTGAACTGAGCATTAATCAGTTATAATCAGTTTTTTACCAAGTGTAGTGGAAGCAAGATGTCCGAGATAAAAGCCCTGATGCAAAATCTGGGGCAGCAAGCCAGAGCCGCCTCGAGCCTTATGGCGGCGGCGGCAACTGAATCAAAAAATCAGGCCCTGCTGAACACGGCAGCTGCGCTGGATAAATCCCGCGCTGAGCTGCAGCAGGCCAATGCCCGGGATTTGGCGGCCGGTAAAGAGAAGGGTCTGGCGCCTGCCATGCTGGACCGACTGGAGCTGACAAGTGCCCGTGTCGACATCATGATAGAAGGCCTGCATCAGGTCTGTGCCCTGGCTGATCCAATTGGCGAGATTAGCGATTTGCGTTACCGCCCCAGTGGTATTCAGGTCGGACGCATGCGTGTGCCGCTGGGCGTCATCGGTATTATTTATGAATCGCGCCCCAACGTGACTGTTGAGGCGGCCAGCCTGTGTCTGAAATCCGGTAATGCTGTGATTTTGCGTGGAGGTTCGGAAGCCATCCATTCCAATCAGGCAATTGCGCGCTGTATTGCCGAGGGTCTGGAAAAAGCTGATCTGCCAGCCAGTGCGGTGCAGGTGGTTGAGACCACTGATCGAGAAGCGGTCGCTGCACTGATCAGCATGCCGGAATATGTCGACATCATTGTTCCGCGTGGCGGCAAAGGCCTGATTGAGCGTATCTCCAAAGATGCAAAAGTACCCGTCATCAAGCACCTGGATGGAATTTGCCATGTGTATGTGGATGATGGCGCCGACATGACCAAGGCGGTGAATATAGCCCTGAATGCGAAAACCCATCGTTATGGTGTCTGTAATGCGATGGAAACGCTGCTGGTGGCAGAGTCACTTGCTGAAGATTTTCTACAGCAGATTATGCAGCCTTATGATGAGAAACAGGTTGAATTAAGAGGCTGTGAGCGCAGCAAGGAAATTCTGCCTGAGATTCAGCTTGCAACTGAGGAAGACTGGGAAACTGAATACCTGGCACCGGTCTTATCCATCAAGGTAGTGGCAGGTATTGATGAGGCTATCGCGCATATCAATCGGCACAGCTCCCAACATACTGATGCCATAGTGACGGAAGACTATGCCCGTGCCATGCGTTTTCTGCGTGAGGTGGATTCCAGCTCGGTCATGGTTAACGCATCGACTCGCTTTGCCGATGGGTTTGAATACGGCTTGGGCGCGGAAATTGGTATTTCAACTGACAAGATACATGCCCGAGGCCCGGTAGGGCTGGAAGGACTGACTTCGCAAAAATACATCGTCCTGGGCAATGGGCACATCCGAGTTTAAAAACATAGCCGTGCTTGGGGGCATGTTTGACCCCGTTCATTTTGGTCACCTGCGAATGGCGCTGGCGGCCCAGCAAGACTTTGGTCTGGATGAGGTGAGGCTGGTGCCCTGTCACCATCCCGTACATCGGGAAGAAGCCGAAGCGTCGGCTCAACACCGCATTGCCATGCTGCACAAGGCTACCCGGCAAGTGAAGAAACTAATTGTTGATATGCGTGAATGCATGCGGCCGGGACCTTCCTACATGATAGAGACCCTGCAGTCACTGCGCACTGAATACCCCCAGGACCGATTGTTTCTCTTGCTGGGAGCCGATGCCTTTAACAAATTGGATAGCTGGAAGAACTGGCAGGATATGCTTGAGTGTGCCCATATCATCGTGGTGACCCGCCCGGGCTGGGCCATTGATCCTTCAAAAAGCGTGAAAAAGTATTGTAAAAAACGCATGGTATCCAGTTTTAGTGAGATGTGTCAGCTGCCTTATGGCAGGGTATTGGAATACAGTTTCACGCCGCTGATGATTTCATCGAGTGAAATCAGAAAGCTGATCAAGGAAAAAAAATCCGTACGTTATCTGATACCCAATACGTTATTTAATTACATCAAAAAGAACAAACTCTATACGTGAGGCATAGCTTGAAAGTTGAGCAATTGAAAGATCTAGCCATGACAACGCTGGACGACATGAAAGGCAAAAATATCACCTGTCTGGATGTACGTGGTTTAACGTCTGTCTGTGATTTCATGCTGGTGGTAACTGGCACCTCAAATCGTCATATCAAGGCCATGACTGACGAACTGGCCAAAAAAGTCAAAGCAGCCGGTGGCAAGGTCTACAGTACCGAAGGCCAGCATGCTGCCGAATGGGTGCTGGTGGATCTCGGCGATATTGTGGTGCATGTCATGCTTGCAGCCAGCCGGGAACTGTATGACCTGGAATCCCTCTGGAGTATGACGGCCGAACGCCTGGAAGATTAGGGCAACTCATGAAAATCAAACTGCTAGCCGTCGGTACCAGAATGCCTGCCTGGGTGGAGAGTGCTGTGGAGGAGTATCGCAAGCGGCTGCCAGCGGATTTTTCACTGCATATTCGCGAAATTCCTTCGGCCTTGCAGGGTAAGAATCCAGATATCAGAGCCAGCATGGAGAAAGAAGCACAAGCCATGCAGCGTAGCATCGAGAAGAATGACTATGTTGTTGCGCTGGATGTGAGAGGCAAGTCGCTGAGTACGGAAAAACTCGCTACCCGATTGCAGTACCTGCGGGATGAGGCCCGAGATCTAGCCCTGCTGGTTGGCGGAGCCGATGGTCTGGATGAAAGCTGTGTGCAGCAGGCTGACGAGCGCTGGTCATTGTCCGCGCTGACGTTTCCGCATCCACTGGTCAGGGTCATTGTTGCCGAGCAGTTGTACCGTGCCTGGTCTCTGCTGCAGGGCCATCCCTATCACCGGCAATAGGCTGTAGGGTATGTGCTAATCGTTGATCAGGCGCAATACAGGAAAACCTGCCTCCTATACAATGCACTGAGCTAATGAAGCACTGGCTGGTTTATGGATGCACAAGGCAAATCAATCATCCTCAAAGCATGCGACCTGAGCAAGATCTACCAGGCCGGCGAGTTGACCGTGCATGCCCTGAATAAGGTGTCGATGCAGCTGTTCGACGGAGAACTGGCGGTGATTCTGGGGGCCTCCGGCAGCGGCAAATCCACCTTATTGAATATCCTGGGCGGACTGGATACGCCCAGTTCGGGAGAGCTGTTCTACCGTGATGAAAACCTGACCCGTTACAGTGACCGCCAGTTGACACAGTTTCGCCGGCAGCACGTCGGTTTTGTCTTTCAGTTCTATAACCTTATACCAAGTCTGACGGCCAGGGAGAATGTTGAGCTGGTTACCGACATCATGGATGATGCCATGCCGCCAGAAGAAGCCCTGGAGCTGGTTGGCCTAACCGATCGCATGCATCATTTTCCTTCCCAGTTATCCGGCGGAGAACAGCAGCGAGTCGCTATTGCCCGGGCAGTTGCCAAGCGTCCACATCTTTTGCTGTGTGATGAACCAACAGGGGCGCTGGATGCGACGACCGGTCGCCTGGTACTGTCGGTTATCAATAAGGTTAATACTGAAACCGCTACGGCGACGGCCATCATTACACACAATGCTTCTATTGGCGCCATGGGTGATACGGTTATCCGGATGAGCAGCGGAGAAATCGTGGAAACTCTACACAATGAGCAACGCGCTGCACTGGACAGCATACGCTGGTAATGCGGGCACTCGATAAAAAACTCTGGCGTGAGCTCTGGCGGCTGAAAATGCAGATGCTGTCCATTGGTCTGGTGGTGGCGACCGGTATCATGTCGGTCATCACCATGCGGGGGACCTATGATTCGCTGGTGCTGGCCCAGCAAAATTATTATGCCCAGACCCGTTTTGCCGATTTGTGGGCACCGCTGGTCAGGGCGCCATTGACCCTGTTAGACAAACTGCAGGCTATCCCTGGTGTGGACCAGGTTGACACCCGGGTTACCCTGCTGGCCACACTGGACCTGGATGATCTGGCCATTCCGGCACAGGGGCGTTTTGTTTCGATACCCGAGTTGTCGCGCCCACGGCTCAATGATATTGATATCAAGCAGGGTCGTTATCTGGCAGCGGCTTATCCCGATGAAGTGCTGATCAGTGAAAAATTTGCCGCAGCTCGCTCGCTGGGTCCGGGAGACAGCATTCGGGTAGTGATCAATGGCCGCTCCAGGGAACTGGATATTGTGGGAATCGCCAGTTCCGCTGAACATTCCTATGCCGTGCCACCGGGCTCGCTGTATCCGGAGGATGAGCGCTATGGCGTATTCTGGATGGGTAGAGAAGCACTGAGTGCTGCCTTTGACATGGAAGGCGCCTTTAACGAAGTGGTGGCCACCCTGATGCCAGGGGCCAATACGCTGGCGATCATGCGGGCTATCGATGCAGAACTGGAACCCTATGGCGGGATGGGTGCCTACCTGCGGGAAGACCAGCTTTCGCATCAGATCCTGGAAAATGAATTAACCGGAAACCGCATCATGGGCTCGGTCATTCCTGCCGTTTTTCTGGCGGTAGCCGTGTTCCTCTTGCATCTGGTACTGGGCAGACTGATCAGTACACAGCGTGCTGAAATTGCTGTACTGAAAGCATTTGGTTATACCAATGTCGAGGTCGGCAGGCATTATCTGATGTACGCAGTTATTGCCGTGCTGCTGGGCGGGGTGATTGGCAGTGTTGGTGGTTATTACCTGGGGCAGGGGCTGCTGACGATATATGCCCAGTATTTTGATATACCTGAGCTGAATTTCCGGCCCAGCGCTGGATTGCTGCTCATGGCTTTTGTGGTCAGTGTTGCCGCTGCTGCTACCGGAGCCCTTGCTGCGGTGAAGCGAGCGGTTGATTTGCCACCGGCAGAGGCTATGCAGCCAGAATCGCCATTGCGCTTTAAGCCAGGGCCCTTTGAAAAACTGGGTCTGGGCCAGCTCTTGCCATCGGCAGGTCGTATGATTCTGCGCAATGCCGAGCGCAAACCGCTGCATGCCTTGCTTTCAGCCGTTGGGATAGCCTTTTCTTTGGCTATCCTGCTGATGGGCATGTTCATGTTTGACAGCATCAACTATATGATGGACATCCAGTTTCGACAGATGCAGCGCGAGGATATCACCCTCAGCTTCAAGGAGGCGATCGGTGAGGGTGCCAGTTTTGAGCTCCGGCAAATACCGGGTGTCAGCCAGGTTGAAACCTTTCATACGGTGCCGGCACGCCTGAAAGCTGCCCAGCGTGATGAAGAAGTCAGTGTCACCGGTATCGATCCGCAGGGACGCTTGCGGCGTCTGATCAATGCAGATGCCAGGCAAATACCGGTTCCTACCAATGGCATGATCATCAGTTCACTGTTGGCCAAGCGGCTGCAGCTAAAATCCGGCGATACCGTGCAGGTAGAGTGGCTGGCCGGTGAACGTCAGAAAAATGAGCAGTTGGTCAGTGGCATTATCGAGGATTTTATTGGCGTATCGGTATACATGAGCAAACAAGCGCTTTATCACGCTACCGGTAATGCACCACTGATTTCCGGGGCTTTTCTCACTATTGATGATGAAGATCAGGCTGCCGTGTTTGCCAGGCTGAAACAAATCCCGGCGGTGGCCGGTGTTGCTTCCCCGGCAGGGATGCTGGAAAGTTTTCAACGTGAAATGGCGGAAAGCATTTTTGTTTCCTCGGCTTTTCTGGTGGGCTTTGCCAGTATCATTGCCATAGGTGTTATATATAATGGTGCTCGGATCTCATTGTCGGAACGAGGCAGAGAGCTGGCAAGTCTGCGAGTGTTGGGGTTTCATCGACGCGAGGTGGCGATACTCTTGCTGGGAGAGCAGGCTCTGATTACCTTGCTAGCCTTACCTTTTGGTTATTATCTCGGCTATATCTTTTCACTGTTTATCGCCAGTAGTATTGAAACCGATGCATACCGCATACTGTTCAGCTTTGAACTGGACAGCTATCTGCTGGCAACCGCAATTGTTATGCTGGCTGCATTCGCCAGCGGTTGGGCGGTAAGGCGCAGGCTTGATAGGTTTGACCTGGTCGAAGTGTTGAAAACAAGGGAGTAAAAACATGCAGATGACGCGAAAATCCTGGCTGCTGCCAGGTCTGTTCCTGATCTTGCTTGTTGTGGTGCTGGGCATCCTCTTGCGCCCAGACTCTATTGCTGTCGAGGTCGGCATTGTCGAAAACGGTAATCTGCGGATAACGGTTGATGACCAGGGTCGCACCCGAGCACGAGACCCCTTTGTAGTAGCAGCTCCCATTTATGGACGCCTATTACGCAGTGAACTGCGTGAAGGCGATGTGGTCACAACCGGTCAGGTCATTGCCCAGATCGCACTGCCACAGGAGGATACGCGTACCCAGGCTGTCCTCGAAGCCAATCTGATGGCAGCTCAGGCGCGTTATGAAATGGTGAGTGCCGAGTTGATGGAAGCCGAAGCCGCCTATGAGCGGGCATTGCGGGAAGAGGACCGTCGCCAGCTTCTGGCCGAAGATGGCCTGATCAGTCGTGAGGAAAGGGAAAATTACCGCCAGCTCAGCATTGCTGCTGAAGTCAGGGTGATGAGCCTGTCTGCTTCGATTGAGGCGGTCAGTGCCGAGGTGGAAAGTGCCCGTACCCAGTTGCTCGGGACCGGCAGTGATGCCCAGGATTATGTGCAGAACATACTGTCACCGGCTGATGGAACCGTGTTTCGGCTGTTTGAACGCAATGAGCGGGTTGTTGCGGCGGGAACGCCATTGCTATCGATCAGTGATCAGGATGAACTGGAGATTGTCATTGATTTACTGACCCAGGATGCTGTCAGGGTACAAAGCGGTGACCGCGTACTGATCAGCGGTTGGGGGGGAGAGACAGTGCTTGAGGCTGAAGTATCCTATGTCGAACCGGAAGCCTTTACCAAGATTTCAGCACTGGGTGTCGAAGAGCAGCGCGTCAATGTGATTGCTGATTTTATTGAGCGCCCCCAGAATCTGGGGGGTGAATACCGCATTGAGGCCAGTATTGTGGTAGAGGAACTGGAAAATGTCTCACTGATTCCGACCAGTGCCATTTTTCAGCGCGATAATGCCTGGTATACCTATGTGGTCGAGCAAGGAGAGGCCCAGCTGCGGCAGGTAGAGATTGGCATGCGTAACCAGAATTTCGCCCAGGTGCTCGGGTTGCTGGAACCCGGCACGCAGGTCATTCTGTTCCCTTCAGACCTGATTAATCAAGGGATCAGCGTCATTTTCTAGGCGCTTGCTCAGAGCAGGCTGAAAAATTCCTGCAGACGCAGACCATTGGTGCCGGCATCGCCTCTGCCAACTCGCGAAAGGGAGCGCGCATCCACTAAAGTCTGATTCCCCTGTGCTCTAATCCGAATCACCACATCATCCTTGAAGCGAAACCAGAAGGTAGTTGCCGTGGCTTCTATGCGCCCTTCATCCGGATCAGCGGCGACAATTTCCAGTCCCATGCTTTCCAGTGCCGCCAGTGAGCGCTGGAAAACGTCCTGCGGACTGGCAGCAATTATCTGGGGTACCAGATCGGGAAAGGCTTCACGCTGCAGACGGGCATTCTCTTCTGGTGTCATGGGTTCCTGAGCACCATAAACCATGGTGTTGGGAGCATTGGCGCGTAAGGGGGCAATGGCAACATAGCCCGGTGGATTCTCAATATCAGTGGAAACATCGTGGATGGGTGGATAGCTTAAACGGGCAGCAAAAGTGGAAGGGATATACCAGGAGATACCTACCAATAGGGCGCCAATGAAGGCCAGTGAACTGACCCTGAGGGTATTGCCCGTGTTGTTCATTTTGCTCACTGTGCCCAGTGCAAGTGCTGCGATCAGACAGGCCAGAGCAATCCAGGAGGTAAAAGGAAAGGTAGCCTGCAAGATGGCGAAGCCGCCGCGAAAATCCCAGAGGCCCAGCCAGACGCCGGCCGGCGCAGCCAAGGTCAGCAAGGTGACAAGCAGTCCGATGCCAAATACAACAAGAGCGAGTCGCTTCAGGGTAATCGCCTTCATACTTCAATTCCTGTTTTGCCGCAAAGGCCTTAGTGTAGGTTATAAAAAATGCTTGCGCAAAAAGTGCGGCAATCATTCTGGTGCAGCTTGTGCACCCTTTTGGCGCAAGCGGTGTGTTTGGCAAAAGGCTGGACAAGCGTAGTGTCAGCACCTAGGCTGAAGTTTTTATTGGCTGCAGATAAAACCTTAATATGTCTTTCTCTCTCATTGTCCTTACTGATCTTGATGCCAGCTTGCTTGATCATTTTGATTATTCCTTCACGGCAGCTGGGCCAGCACTCATGCGTCTGCGTGAGACAGGTGTTCCGCTGGTTCTGAACAGCAGCAAGACCATGGCAGAGCTGCTGGCAATTCGTGAACAGCTACAACTCAATGAGCCCTTTATTGTTGAAAATGGTGCGGGCCTGTTTGTTCCCGAGGGAAAAAACTTGCGGGAATACAGTCTTGGTATGAATCGTGCTGAGTTATTACCCATCATTCATGAATTAAGGAAACGGCATGATTTCAAGTTCACCGGTTTCGCTGATATGAGTCCTGCACAGCTTGTTGAACATACGGGTTTAGGGCTGGCCGAGGCCAGGCTGGCACAGCAGCGCCAATTCTCTGAGGCCATACTTTGGCAAGACAGTGATGCGCAGCTAGAGCACTTTGACAGCATGTTACAGGCGAACCATCTGGCTCTGATCAGGGGAGGGCGCTTCTGGCATATCTCAGCAAAGGCTGATAAAGGCAGTTTTATTCCTGATTTGAGACACTATTACCGGGAAAGGTTAGCGGGTGAGGTGACTCTTATTGCCCTCGGGGACAGTGACAATGATCTGCCCATGCTGGCGCAGGCGGATTACCCGGTGCTGATCAAATCACCGGTAAAACCATTTCCCGCTTTCGAGCACCCGGCACTCAGGAAAACCGAGGCCTGCGGACCAGAAGGCTGGAATCAGGCGGTGCTGGAACTTTTGCAGGATCTGCAGGAACTGGACCCAGCACAAGCGGACACAAGTAAAGGGGACGCTGAGCATGGCTGACTTTTACCAGAACGGGGTGATAACGACCCTGCATAATCTGTCAAAGCGTCCGGTGGAAGAACTGGAAGCGGAATTGCTGGAGTTTTCAAAACTCAGACCTATGGCACTGGTGCTACCCTGCCTGTATTCGGAGCTGGAAGGTCCTGCCCTGAACCATATTGTCGAAGAGTTATGTAAAGTGCCTTACCTGGCAAAAATCGTCATTGGCCTGGATCGGGCCAGCCAGCAGGAATATGAACATGCATTGCAGTTTTTCTCGCGTCTGCCACAGGAGCATGTGGTGCTATGGAATGAAGGGCCGCGTCTGCAGGCCATCGACCAGCAATTAAAAGAAGTAGAGCTTTCGCCCCGGGAATTGGGGAAAGGTCGAAATGTCTGGTTCTGTATGGGTTATCTGCAGGCGGAAGCCAAGGCTGAGGCGATTGCCCTGCATGACTGTGACATTGTTACCTATGAGCGTGGCATCCTGGCCAGACTGATCTATCCGGTTGCCAATCCCCATTTTGATTATGAATTCTGCAAAGGTTATTACGCGAGAGTTGCCAATAACACCATAAACGGTCGCGTCTGTCGTTTGCTGGTAACTCCTCTCTTGCGCAGTCTGGCGAAAGTGATTGGGCACCATGACTATATCGAATACCTGGATTCCTATCGCTATCCGCTGGCAGGCGAATTTTCCATGCGCGCCGATGTTCTGGCGGGCATCAGAATCCCCAGTGACTGGGGGCTGGAAATCGGGGTGCTGTCAGAATTAAAACGCAATTATTCCACCAATAAACTCTGCCAGGTGGATATTGCGGATGTGTATGATCATAAACACCAGGCCATGTCCTATGATGACCAGCAGTCTGGCCTGAATAAAATGTCCATCGATATCAGTAAGGCGGTGTTTCGTAAACTGGCGACGTCAGGTGTGGTGTTTTCCGAAGAAACCTTCCGCACTCTCAAGGCCACGTATCTGCGCGTAGCCCTGGATTTTGTAGAGTCCTATCATAGTGATGCCATCATCAATGGCCTGAGGCTGGACATACACAAAGAGGAAAAGGCTGTGGAACTTTTTTCACAGAATATTATGACGGCCGGGCTCAATTTTCTCGAAAACCCACAGGAAAAACCCTTTATCCCCAGCTGGACACGGGTCAATTCCGCCTTGCCTGAAGTCGGCAGGGATTTCCTTACAGCCGTTGCTGATGACATCAGGGAATACAGCTAGCGCATATGGGACAGCGTGCTGAACTACTGGAAGATCTGCAGGCACGTGTCTGTGGACATCTGTCTCGGATTTACCCCCAGGCTGATGCTGCCGCTTTGTGTCAGCATCTGCTGGAAACAATGGACTTGCAGGAGCATCTCAGCAAACCCCGCTGGTTAAAAAATAACTGGTGTGAAAAGGACATTGCGCTGATCACCTATGCCAACACCTTTGTCAGGCAGGGTGAAGCCCCCCTGTTAACACTGGACTATTTTCTGAACCGCTATTTTGCCGATACTGTTACCTGGGTACATATACTGCCTTTTTTCCCTTTCAGCTCTGATGACGGCTTTTCCGTGATTGACTATACAAGGGTAAATGAGCAATTCGGCAGCTGGGACCATGTCGACCAGATAGCCCGTAAATTCAAGCTGATGGCAGACCTGGTGATCAATCACTGCTCCTCAGTGGGCCAGTGGTTCAGCCAGTTTAAACAGGGCCGATCGCCTGGCAAAGATTACTTCTTCACCGTGGACAAGGATTACGACACCTCCCAGGTTGTGCGTCCACGTGCTACACCCTTGTTACGGGAAGTGCATACCAGCGAGGGTCTGAAGTATGTCTGGTGTACTTTCAGTCACGACCAGGTAGATCTGGATTTTCGTAATCCGGAAGTGCTCATAGAAATGCTTCGCATAATCAAGCTCTACCTGGACAGGGGAGTGCAGATATTCCGGCTGGATGCGGTGGCCTTTCTGTGGAAGGAAGCGGGTACCAGTTGCCTGAATCTGGACCAGACGCATGAACTTGTCCGTTTGCTGCGTTGCCTGATTGAATATTACCGGCCCGGTACGATTCTTATCACTGAAACCAATATTCCCAACCGGGAGAACCTGTCGTATTTCGGTAATGCCAATGAGGCACACATCATCTACAACTTTTCCCTGCCGCCACTGTTACTGCACACCATGGTAAGTGGCAATTGCCATGCACTGAAAAGCTGGATCATGAGCATGCCGCCGGCGCAAAAAGGGACGAGCTTTCTTAACTTTATCGCCTCGCATGACGGCATCGGCCTGCGCCCACTCGAAGGCCTGGTCAGTGAAGAGCAGATACAGCATTTGATCGCCGTGATGGAAACGGCTGGTGGTAGTGTGTCCTGGCGTAGCCTGGGTAGTGACGGCGAAGTGCGTCCCTATGAAATCAACATCAGTTTATTTGATGCCATGAAGGGAACCCTGAAAAATCCAGATGACGGGCTACAGGAGCAGCGCTTTATCTGTATTCACCGGATTATGCTCTCTCTGGAAGGGGTGCCGGCATTTTACATCCACAGTCTGCTGGGTACCCAAAATGATCATGCAAAGCTGGCCGCCACCAATAACAAGCGCGCCATCAATCGGCATGTCTGGGAACTGGATGAAATAGAAGGACGCCTGCAGGGAGATACACATCATGCACGAATATTAAATGAACTCAAACGGCTGATCGCTATTCGCAAAAAACAATCGGCCTTCCATCCCAATGCCATCATGTTTACCCTGCATGTCGGCGACGAGGTCTTCGCTTTTTGGCGGCAAAGTATTTTACGAGACCAGAGTATTTTCTGTTTGCATAACATTTCGGATGCTGAACAAAGCATAGCACTGAGCAGCATTAACCTGATTACCACGGATAGTTGGCTGGATCTGATTTCCGGTGAAATATTGCCTGAAGGGCAGGAGTATATTGTGCTTGGCCCTTACCAGTCAGTCTGGCTCAGCAACAGAAGTTTCTGATGCTGTCTTTCAGGGTATGCCCAGCAGCCACTTGATGTTTGTCAAAGATGGCAGTTAAATGCCTGTTGCACTTTCACGTCTTGCTCTACTGTCATCGTTAACGGGGTTGAATAGGTCTGCTTATGTTGAATCTACATTTAAGTTTTCTGGGGCTTCGCCTGATTCAGGTTTTTTGCCTGATAGTTGTATCCTTTTTTCCATTGGCCGTGCAGGCACAGAATGAGGAGCTGGCACAGCAATTACTGCTTGCCTCTCCGCAGGTTATTCGAGCGGATGCCGATTTGCTGAGCTATACCAACGGCTTGGCAGAAGCCGCGATTGATGAGCATTGCGCGGCCTGTCATGGAGCAGATTTGACAGGAGATGTCGGGGTGCCGAATCTGGTGGATTATGAATGGATATGGGGAGTGACGGGGTTCGAAATGACGGAAGTCGAACCCATGCTGGAGATCATGCAGACCATACTGTATGGCGTTCGTAATGAAAACTGTGATGATGCAATAAAGACCTACGGGGCCTGCCCGGATACCCGCTATTCAGAGATGCCGGCTTATGGGCAGCTGGGAATGGATGAAGATATGCTCAATAACCTGGTGGATTATGTATTTTATCTCAGCGGGGAAGATGTTAATCCCTTTGCCGTGGAAGCTGCAGAATCAATCTGGCCGGTTTGCGTGGAATGTCATGGTACAGATGGTAGTGGCTTCAAACCTTTTGGTGGGCCGGATTTGACGGATGATGTCTGGCTTTTCGGATCCACCGGACAGGAAGTTTTTGATGTCCTGCAAAATGGCCGTATGGGGGTCTGTCCCGCCTGGGCTGACGTGCTGGATGCTGCCACCATCAAGGCACTGGCTGTGTATATCCTGAACAGAGTCAACGGGTTTTAGCCAGCCCTTTTACATAGCCGCCTGCCCAGCTATCGCACTCCTGATATTTTCCTGCTAAGATGCGCCGCTTTTCATGATTAAAGGGCGTCCAGAGCGCACATGAAAGCATTCTACAAGGATTTCAAACTGGGTATTCTCGGTGGCGGCCAGCTGGGCCGGATGCTGATCCAGGCCTGCCCGAACCTTGATGTCGATACCTGCGTTTTGGACCCATCTCCTGTTGCTCCCTGCCGTGGCCTTGCCAATGAATTTGTGCAAGGTGAACTGACTGACTTCGATACGGTTTATGCCTTCGGTAAACAGGTTGATCTGCTGACGATAGAGATTGAAAACGTCAATGTTGCCGCACTGCAGCAGCTCGAAAATGAAGGCCTGCCGGTTTACCCTCAGCCGCGAGTTATCGACATCATTCAGGATAAGCGCAAGCAGAAACAGTTCTACCAGGAGCAGGGAATTCCAACAGCAGATTTCGTGCTGGTGGATAGCAAGGCTGATATCGAGAAACACCGTGATTTTCTGCCGGCTTTTAACAAGCTGGGTCGGGGTGGCTATGATGGTGGTGGCGTGGTGCGTCTGGACAGTGTTGATGAAATTCAAAGGGCGTTTGACGCACCCGGTCTGCTGGAAAAATCGGTGGACATGGATCGTGAAATATCCGTTATTGCTGCACGCAATGCGCACGGGGATATTGCTATCTATCCCATCGTCGAGTGTGTGTTTAATCCCGACTACCATTTGGTGGATTACCTGATTTCCCCCAGCACACTGAGCAATACTTTGCAGAATCAGGCAATCGACATTGCCAAGAAGCTGGTAGAAAAACTCGATATTGTCGGCATTCTGGCAGTGGAGATGTTTATCAGCCGCAGTGGCGAAGTGCTGGTTAATGAAGTCGCACCAAGACCTCATAACAGCGGACATCAGACCATCGATGCCAATGTCACTTCACAGTATGAGCAGCTGCTGCGGGCAATTCTGAATCTGCCGCTAGGTTCTACCGCGATTAACAAACCATCGGCGATGGTAAACTTGCTGGGAGAAGAAGGTTATACTGGCCCAGTACATTACACGGGGCTCAATAGTCTGCTGCTTATCCCCGGTGTGCATCTTTATTTGTATGGCAAGGCTGAAACCCGACCCTGGCGCAAGATGGGGCATATCACGATTGTGGATGAAGACCGCACTAATCTGATCAGTAAAGTTGAGCAGGTCAAGCAAACCATTAAGGCAGTCAGCTTGCCACAGGAGGAGTCTGATTCATGAGTAATGCAAGAGTCGGAATTATTATGGGAAGCCGTTCGGATTTGCCCATTATGCAGGCGGCTGCTGATATTCTGGATGAATTCGGTATCGCAAATGAAATCTCTGTTGTCAGTGCCCATCGCACCCCTCAGGCCATGATGGATTATGCAGCATCAGCTCGTGATAAAGGCCTGCAAGTCATTATCGCGGGAGCCGGCGGAGCCGCCCACCTGCCAGGCATGGTGGCATCCGTGAGCACCTTGCCGGTCATCGGCGTACCGATAAAATCCTCCAATTCAATTGATGGATGGGATTCCGTGCTATCCATTCTGCAAATGCCAGCAGGCATTCCGGTGGCAACCGTGGCGCTGGACGGCGCTAAAAATGCCGGCATCCTGGCCGCAGAAATTATCGGCGCCTTCGATACAGCCGTGGCCAAGACCCTGGATGAATACAAGGAAAGCCTGCGTGAGAAAGTCGCCCAGATGAACCAGCAACTTTGATTCTTGCCCGACACAATGAAAAGTTTTCGACACGCAAGATTTGTTTTCGCGCTTTCAGCTTATTGATATAATAGGGCGGCACCTGCCCAACTATTCTATATTTGTAACGGAAAATTAAGATGTTTCAACAAATTGAACGGCGTCCGCCTGACCCCATTCTTGGCTTGTCTGCGGCCTATAAAAAAGACAGCAATCCCAACAAAATCGATCTGGGTGTTGGTGTCTATAAAGATGAGAGCGGCAATACTCCGGTGGTTTCCGCCATCAAAAAAGCCGAGCAGCTCTTATGGAATTCAGAAGATTCCAAATCCTATATCGCTCAGGCTGGTCCGGAAGGTTTTCTCAGTGAAACGGCTCTCATGATTCTGGGAAAAGACAGTGCGTCACTGTCTGATAAACGTGCCTGCAGTGTGCTGGCACCAGGTGGTTCCGGCGCATTGCGTGTAATTGCCGAATTTGTCAGCAAAAACTTCCCAAACACCAAAACCTGGGTGAGCAGCCCGACCTGGGCGAACCATGTGCCTCTGCTCAGTTCTGCCGGGCTGGTCTTGCAGGAATACCCTTACTACAACTACGAAACACATGAAATTCAGTTTGAGCAGATGATGGATACCCTAAAGCAGGCAGGCAAGGGGGATCTCGTTCTTCTGCACGGCTGTTGTCATAACCCCTGTGGCGGAGACCTTAGTCAGGAACAATGGCAGGCAGTTGCAGAAGCGGCTGAAAAACAGGGGTTTACGCCTTTTATCGATCTGGCTTATCAGGGGCTCGGTGATGGTCTGGAAGAAGATGTCAGCGGCTTGCGCCTCTTGGCGGAACGTTTGCCTGAATTACTGATTGCCTCCTCCTGCTCAAAAAACTTTGGTCTGTATCGTGAACGCACCGGTGCGGTCACGCTGGTGGGTGAAACTGCCGAGCAGGTAAGTGCTTCACAGTCACAAATTCTGTCAACGGCACGACAGATTTATTCCATGCCGCCTTCACATGGGGCTGCTCTGGTGGAAATCGTTCTCAGGGATGCGCAGCTCAAAACCGAGTGGTTGGATGAATTGACCGAGATGCGTGACCGGATTAACGGTCTTCGCAGGGAGCTGGTCAGCAAACTCAAAGAAGCCGGCGTGGATGCTGATTTTTCCTTTATTGAACGCGAAAAAGGCATGTTTTCCTTTCTCGGTCTGAGCGTCGAGCAGGTACAGAAACTGATCAGTGATTACTCTGTTTATTTGGTGAATTCCAGCCGTATCAATGTCGCCGGTATTAACAAGGCCAACATTGATTACTTGGTGGATGCCATTGCCAGGGTGCTCTGAAATACAGCGCCGCTGATGATCTAGAATTCGTATTCCAGCATAAAACGGAAACTCTGGTCGGGGCTTTTCTCATCCAAGCCGAGAATCAGCCCCGCTTCCCAGTGCAGGTTCTTGCGGATGCCCACAGTCAGTCCGCCCTGGATAACAGGCCCCAGTCCTACAGCTGTCTGGCCAGCATAAAACTCAATCCCGGGTTCCAGAGACTGAGAATAGCGATAGCGGGATTGCCAGGCAAAGGTGCTTTCAAGTTCATCGTTAATATCATCACCCCATTCCTGAATCAATTTCAGGTTGGCGGTGTCACTCCAGCGGCCCCGCTCCTTTTCAACCAGCAAGCCCACTGTGAGTTCTTCAATATCTTTGTCAGTTTCGTTTTCATATTCGAACAATAGACCCCAGTCGGCAAAATATTCACCTTGTTCGCTTAACTGCCATTTGATTTCCACTTCATAGGCTTCGATATTAAAACTGCCGTCGCGGGATTTTTCGCCAACCAGATAAAACTCGCCAAACCAATTGTCTGAAAATGATCGTCCCAGTGATAACTTATGGAACTGTGCTGGAGTTTCCCAGCGTGACTGCCTGTCCTGGATTATGCTGCGGTATTCCAGCTCCATCTCAAGTGCATCTACATAAGGGTGATAGACCTTGTCGACCACGGAGCCATCGGCCAGTGCCCGGCTGCTCGCTGTTATTTGCAGACCCAGTGTCAGACAGGAAATTACAAACAGTTTGGATTTATACATTTATGTTACGCTGATATGGGTTGTTTTTGTTGCCAGCATATCCGGAACAGCGGGCTGACGAGAATAATCAGTACGGCAAAGCTGTACAGGCCAGCCTGTAGAATGGAAGGATTGGCTTCGTAACCAACCAGGGCGTAAAGCAGTTGTCCGCTGACAGTGAATTCAGGTATTAGGAATGAGCTGTCCCACAATTCAGGCGTATAGGGCAACCAGTCAGCCTGTATCAGCAGGAGGCTGGCCTGTGAAGCCATATTGCCGGCATACAAGGCCAGTAACAACATGCTCAATCTCAGCCCCCAGAAGCCAGGAAAGTTTGTTAAAAGGTAATAAAGGATTATGCCACTGCTGGCACCGATCCCCAGTGCGATAAAGCTGCCTAGCAGCACAGGTGAATAATTGTTTGGCTGTGACAGGATCCCCATGCAGTAAATAATGATTTCCGATACTTCGCGAATGATGCCAAGTGCCACTACCAGGGTGATACAAAAGCCGACAAAAAGATTGAACCAGGCGATATCTCGCAAACGTTTCAGGCTGAGGCCATAGCACAGGAAAAGCAGGAAAATGATAATCAGTATCTGTATTAGGGCATTGACGATTTCCAGGCCGACATAATCGAACCAGAGTGTGATTGACGGGGTATAGGCAGCATAGATCCATGCGCCCAGGCTACCCAGTACGAGCGATACTCCAATCCAGCCATGACCCAGACTAAAGTCTTCTCCCCAGTAACGACGAAAATGACCGGTCAGTGACAGCAGTATACTGATAATCAGTGCGGCTTCGAGAATTTCCTGCAGGACGAGAATGACAGTATCTAGAAACATGGTTTACCTGACTATAATCCTTCCCTGTGCAGTACGCGGGTAAAATTCACCAAAGAAGGGGTACTCTCCCGGCGCCAGTGGGCCGACAAAGATGACTGTACGGGTATTACCCGGGATGACTTTTTCCCGGTTAAGTTCATAGCTTTCAAATTCTTCAGGCGTTGGATCTTCATTGATGATCAGTAATCTGATTTTCTGATTGGCGGGGACCTCTATCATGGAAGGAAAAAACAAGTGATCGCGGATGACGATTTCAATTTCCTGGTCAGCAGCCCATAGCTTCATGCTAAGACTCGAGGCCAACAAAAGCAGGAGGGCACGATACAAAGAGGAGGGTGTTGGTTTTGCTGAGTTCATCTTTTTTTGAAACATATCGTGAATCGACTTCCGCTGCTAAAACCTGATGCATCCAGGCTCAACTTTGCCTGATGCAGATCAACCACATGTTTAACGATGGTCAGTCCCAGACCACAGCCTGGTACCTGCGCGCTGCTATCCAGATTAGAACGATAAAATCGTTCAAATATCCTTTCTCGTTCAGCTTCCGGAATTCCCATGCCATCATCTTCCACGAGAAGACAGATTTCGTTGTTCTGAGGGCTGACTGAAACGTGGATATTACCCTTTTCAGGGGTGTATTTGCTGGCATTGGACAGCAGGTTGCTAATCAGTGTTTCCAGCGCAAATTTTTCTCCAACAATAAAGGATTCTGTACCTTCCACCTGCACTTGTTGCTGTTTATCTTCAAACTGCGAATACTCCCGGGCGACCAGCTCTTTGGTCAGGGCATAGAGGTCGATAGCTTCACTGTTCGCGGTAAACTGGTCAGGCGTCATCCGATACAAGGATAACAGTTGCTCAATCAGATGCTGCATTCTATCCACGCCGGCCTGCAACTCCTGGAACGATTCAGCTTCACTGTCTATTTCCTGTTGCAGGTTGTGCAGCTGAATTTTCAGGGCACTGATCGGCGTGCGCAATTCATGCGCGGCATCTGCCGAAAATCGTTTTTCACGTTCCAGTGACTGTTCCAGGCGGTGAAAAAGTGCATTGAGCGAGTGGATTACCTGATGTAATTCCTTTTTTGACGTCTGGGAGTCGATGGGGGTCAGGTCGTTGATGTGTTTGTTACGCAGTTCCGTGGAAAGCAGTTCAAGGGGTCGTAAGCCCTGGCTGACAATGAACCAGATAAGCAGGCCGATTAAGGGGATGCCCAGCAGGATCGGTATGATGGATTCGAGAACAACATTCTCAGCCAGAATGAAGCGCAAATCGGTACGTTCAGCCACCATGACCCACAGTTCTGTCTGTTCCTGAAAGCGAACATAGGTTCGCCAGCGAAAGCCATCAAAATTGGCATAGTCAAAGCCCTGATTGAAGGCGACCATGGCTGCTTCAGGCGCATGATCCGTTGACCCCAGCAGCTCACCATGTTGCCAGACCTGAAAGGCAAGATTATTGCCCAGGCGGAAACCCTCGGGGAGTTGGGAAAAATCCAGGTTAGCTACCAGTCTGGACAGATCCAGCAACTCGTTGTCGAAGAGAATTTCCGCTTCGGCCATACTGGATTGATAGCCGCGTAAGGCCGCAAGGAAATTGAACAGGGTGAGAATTGCCAGCACACCGGTGATTAAAAAGAATCGGATGGAGCCCACTAGCGTGTCTCGGTGTTTATTTTATAGCCAACACCACGGATGGTTTTTATGAAATCATCCCCGAGCTTCTTTCTTAAATGATGGATATGTACCTCAAGCGCATTGCTGCTGACTTCTTCGCCCCAGTTATAAAGTCGGGTTTCCAGTGTTTCCCGAGTTTGTACACGGCCTGCATTTTCCATCAGGTTCTTCAAGAGCATGTATTCACGGCGGGGCAGTTCCACTGTATTTCCCTGATAGCTCACAGTTTGCTGGATGGTATCAAGACAGACATCGCCAATGGAAATGGCCGTGCTTTTGATGCTGGCCAGGCGTCTTTCCAGCACCCGAAGCCGTGCCAGAAGCTCAGTCATGTCGAAGGGTTTGGGAAGATAATCATCGGCACCACTGTCCAGCCCGGCAACCTTGTCATCGGTTGAGTCGCGTGCGGTAAGCAGTAATACCGGCAGCATGTCTTCCTTGTCTCGCAGCTGCTTGAGGATGCTCAAACCACTGATATCCGGCAGACCGATATCCAGTACCAGGATATCGGGGCGTTCCGTCTTTATGACATGCAGAGCCTGTTGCCCAGAAGCGACATGGTTAACGGTATAGCCATGATGCTGTAAGGCTTTTTGTAGTCCTTGAGCCAGGGGGCGATCATCTTCTACCAGTAATATCTGCATCGTTGTTATTCATCGGCAATTTCCAGCAGCAGCTCGGTAATCTCCTGCTGTCTGCCAGCATCAGCCAGTGCTCGATTGGGTCGAGCAGGAGCCTGCTGTGCTTTCATCAAATATTGCCTTGCCTCATCATAACGCCTTTCGTCGGCGAGAAAGCTAGCATAAAAATAGTTGGGATCGATACCGTTGGGGTTTAGATCTAGTGCCATCAGTAAAAGTTCCTCGGCATAATCATCATCACCAAAACCAATTGGCCATCCAGGCACGCTGTAATAAAGTGTGCCAAGGCTGGTATAGGCAGAACCACTCAGTGCCTGGGGATCAATCTCCATGGCTTTTTCAAGATCCGCTTTGGCGTCCTTGGCCAGTGAAAGGGCACCGAGACCTCCCTTGGCACCTGCATAGGTCGACTTGATGATACCACTCCAGATCCAGGCTGCTGCTGAATCCGGATACTGCCCGGTCACCGCCATGGCTTCGATACTTAACTGCTCGAAAGCATCTTCCTGCAGATTGCTTTCCAGCTGGTAATTGACTTCGGCCCAGCGCTCCTGCAAGTGTGCAATATCGCTGTCCAGATCTGCAAAGACCAGCGTTGCAGGTAAACATAAGGTCAAGAGTAACAAGCGTAATTTATCAGTCATGGCGCCTCCCTAGGAATTGGCAAATTGCTTGATGATTTTTAATTTTCCAACCAGCGCCTTGTGCACGATTGATGGAAAGATGGCATTGAGCCTGACAAACAGTTTTTCCGGCCACCCGAGGTAACGCAGAGATTGCCCTTTCTCTAACAAATGAATTATCTGTGCGGCAACGTATTCTGGAGAATCGGTCTTGTTGCCCAGAGCCTTGTTCAGTTCATTTACTTTGCTGTTATTGAGCCGGGTATTGGTGGCGCGAGGCGCAATATAAGCAACTGACACGGATGTATCTGCGAGTTCCCGAGCCAGGGCTTCACTGAATCCTTTTATAGCTGCCTTGCTGGCACAATAAACGGTAAAGCCCGGATGGCCGATGCTGCCAAAAATGGAGCCGACATTGAGGACAAAGGCCTCTGTCTTGCTTTTTAACTGGGGCAGCAGGCTATGGCACAGCAAGATGGGCGCCAGAGTATTGATCTCCAGGGTTTTGCTGATCAGTTCCGCTGACTGGGATTCAAATAAATTGAAATCCATGATGCCTGCAAGATTGATCAGGCCATCAATGCCGCCGATCTGCTCACAGGCTTTAACTATCAGTTCCCGGCCCTGATGCCGACTAATATCGGCAAGCTCGTATTGATGTGTATAGCCCAGTGACTGCTTGAGTTCGTTCAGCATCTGCTGGTTATGGCAGGTTAAAATAAGCTTGGCATTATGCTGCTCCAGCGAGCGGCAAAGTGCCTTGCCAATACCGCCGGAAGCACCTGTGACCAGAATACGCTTGTTAGTGAGCTGCATAGTTTTTCTCCTGCGTCAGAGCAGGGATACCATGTTCGGTACCAAGATGATGGAAAATATCACCGTATAAACGGTAAAACATGTTGGCGCTGTGGATAATCAGGTTCTGTTCGTCCGGATCAGTGATGCGGTTCATCAGGCCTTCGAAGAAACGGACATGCTCCTGATCCAGTGAGCCATGTGAATATAGGTAGGTAAAAGCCTGTCGGGGCAAGCCCAGTGTTTCCCGAATGATGTCGGCGGCCTTGTCAGCCAAATTGATACTGGTACCTTCCAGGACGTGTACCATGCCAAAGAATCCCAGAGGATTGATGCGATTTACCATGTCATAGGCATAGGCAACCATGAGTTCTGTTTGGGGCGAGGGGGGGAGTTGACGGGCAGTTTCCTTGTCATAACCACAGGCAGCAATATCATTCAGAATCCACTCCTGGTGCCCCATTTCTTCCTCGATGTATTCAGCAACAGCAACACGCAGCCATTCCTTTTCTTGGCTCAAACGGGCACCGACATTCATCAGCAGCGGCACCGTATGTTTGACATGATGAAAGGCCTGTAGGAGAAAACCCAGATAATCATCCAGGCAGATATCTGCCTGAAAACAGCGTTGTATAACAGGAGCACTCAGCAGGTACTGCTGTTGCCCGGCGCTCTCATTTATCAGTTTCTGGTAGAAGCTCATGCAGCATTATCCTTGGTTTGTGTTGAAGAGCAGGCATGCAGACCTTGCTGAAACAACTGCTCAATGGCGGCGGGAAAATATTCCTGAATCTGCTCCCGGCGCGGTCTGCCATTACTGGTCATCAGATCCGGCAGACCGGAAAGGGGGCCGCTCAGGCGATGCCAGGCCCTGATTCGGGCATAATCCGGCAATTTTCTGTTTGCCTCATGAATCACCTGGCTAAGCTGCTCTTCGTTGACAGCTGGGCTGGTCGGATAAACAAGCGCAACGCAGTAAGGCTGTGAATCTCCAAATACCACAGCCTCACTGAGCAGGGGGGAAGCCAGTAGCTCGCTTTCTACCCATTCCGGGGAAATGTTTCTGCCATAAGAAGAAATAAGGATGTTTTTGCAACGCCCATCAATATGCAGGTAACCCTGTTCATCCAAGTGGCCCAGATCACCTGAATGGATCTGTGAGGGGTACCAGTCTTCAGAGTCGCCGATATAGCCCAGCATGGTATTGCCGCTAATGAGAACTTCGCCATTTTCAATGGTGACCCGCTGCGAATTCAGTACCTGTCCGCAGGTGCCACTTCGGTCCTTTAGCGGGGTGTTCAAACTGACGACAGAAGCGCACTCCGAGAGCCCATAACCTTCATAGGCCGGTATCCCGAGTTGACGAGCCTGCCCGATCAATTCAGCTGAGATCTTGCTGCCACCGACGGCAACAAACTTAAAAGGGGGAACTGCCCAACCCTGTCGGGCAGCCTGAACCAGCAAGCTGAGTAATTGCGGAATGAGAATCAGGGTGTCCGGTTTAGTATTGGACAGACAATTCAGAAAGGCCTGAGGATCTGTCAGGCGGCTACCCTGGTACCCCAGGTCATTCAGTGATGGTAAATGCACCAGGCCGCCGGCCAGCAGGGGGGCGTAAATACCGGCAATGTTTTCCAGCAGGGTTGATAGTGGTAAGGCACACAGATGCACAGGTTCACGAATTCCGGTACTTTCCATCAGTGCAGAGGCCTGGCTGAGTTGCTGTACCTTGCTGAGACAGACGCCTTTGGACTGTCCCGTTGAGCCTGAGGTAAAAGTTATTTTCTGGGTTTGCTGGGGTAGTTCCACAGCAGGATCAATTGCATCCGTGCCCAGAAAACACAGACGGCTGGAATAGTCATAGACTCGCTGTAATTTGAGTTCCGGCAGCATGGCGCTCAAGGGCTCGGCCTGGTCAGTAAGAATATGCTGTATGCCGCTGCTGCGAATGGCGTGTGTTAATTGCGCGGCCGTGAAATAGGCAGGCAGTGGCAAGAGACAGATATCCAGCTTCTGGCAGACAAGATCAGCGAGGACCCAGTCAATGGAATTGTCTGCATAAAGTGACAGTTTTTTTATATTAAGCTTCTTCAGAGTCCGGCCGAGACGCTCGATAGCCTGGATCAGTCCAGGGCCATCAAGTTGCCGGGTCTTATCCTGCAGCAGTACTTTGCCAGCAGAAGCGCTGTCCAGAGTATCGATGAGATCAAGCATGCCGTGTTGCCCGGAACTCTCTGGCCAGGTAGTTGATTCGATGCCGATACAGGCGATACACCCGCCTAAAAAGGGGGCGCGACTGGATTACAGCCATGGCGCCCTTCAGGTTGCCCACCAGCACCTGGGGTTTGTTGGCATAGTAGCTGCCCCAGTCCTCGACTGACTTTGCGTCCAGCTTGTTCGGCTCTGCATCTCCCAGGAAGGTAAATTCAAAGCCCAGTTTACTGAGATTGTTACGCAGCGCCTGAGTTGCCGTGAAGCAGATCCATTCGTGACCTGCCTGATGCAGCAAAGAGGTGAACAGCAAGAAAAGCAAATGACTGGCGCCGCGCTGGGTGCTCACCAGGTTACCAATCTCCACGATTGACTGACGCTGTACCAGCGTATTCAGTTTTTCCGACAGCAGGCTTTCAACCGGTTTGTCCAGATAGTGCTCCAGAAACAGGGCTTGCTGGCTGGCAACCCGCATACCGCTTGTGCCTGAGAGATTGTCAAAACAGCGCATCGTCAGAATCACGGGGTAAAACTCTCTGATAGTGGCGCCGTAAGTGTCCTCGAAGCGTTTTTGTGTAAATGCTTCAACTTCCTGTCTGTCAGGAGAATCAGGCAGACAGAGGTCGTATTCAGGCAAGGGGGACAGCAGTTTATTCATTAGCGAATTTCTGCGCTTTTCCTGTGGTGTAAAAACCGTGCTGGTTGTGTTGATGATGCTTGTCGTCATTGCTCTACCCAATGCTGATTTAGTAGGGCAAAGCTTAGGGGTGAAAACTTAAGGAAAACTTAAGAAATACACTTAGTTTGAGATAGATAGCATTATTTCAAAAGCGGCTGTCCTGAGAATCAAGCTGCTGAGATACAGGCAGAGAAAGTATTAAAAATCAGCTGAAAGGCTGAGGCCGATGCGGCGGGGCTCACCGAGCTGAGTATAGCCTTTGGGGGTGTAGGCGTCACGCGGGTCATTGCCAAAATAGAAACCGCGCACACTGTAACCCTTGTCGCCCAGATTCCTGCCCCACAGGCTGACAAGCCACTTATCGAATTGCCAGTCAATACTGGCATGCCAGAGGGCATAGCTGTCTGATTCGATATTATGACTGTCAGAAAAATAGAAGCGGTCTTTGCCCTGGATGCTGATATTGACGTCCAGGTTTGCGTTCAGTGAATAAGTGGCTCCCAGTGAAAACTGATAAGAAGGGGCGTGTGCCTGCGCACGTCCGCTCAGATTATCACCGGCGGAGTTTATGAAATTTTCATAACGTGTTTTAAGCATGCCAAGGGCAGCCTGCAGGTTTAAATCGTTGCTTGGCTGCCAGTTGGCGTTCAGCTCAAGCCCGACATTCCTGCCCTGGGCTGCATTGCCAATATAGTCGATAAAGGCGGTGCTGAGATCGGCACGCAGACGTGTGGTGGAACTGGCTATCTGTACAGCTTTGCGGTCCATGTAAAAAAGCGCGGAGCTCAGCTGAAGACGGTTGTTATCAAAAGCGCCTTTAAACCCGAGTTCGTAATTCCACAAGCGCTCATCACCAAACTCGCGTAGATCAGGATCGAGGCTGCCATCCGTATTGAAGCCTCCGGCCTTATAACCGCGCGCTGCGCTCAGATAGAGTAAGGAGGATTCACCCATCAGGTAATTCAGGCTTACTTTGCCGCCTTGCAGATTGTCTTGCGGCTTGAATAAAAGGCTTGAACTGTCGAGGTATTCTGCATCAAAGCGTTCCAGACGAAGACCAAGATCCAGTGACCAGCGCGAATTCAGCTCGGTACTGGTGTCGGTAAAAATGGCGCTGCGATTAATCTGGTAGCGACTGCTAAAAGGCTCAGTCAGATAGGTATACAGGCGCTTCAGGGATACCTCTTGCTGCAGGTGGAAAAGACCCAGTACCCAGGATGTTCTGCCTGCAAACAGCTGGCTGTTCTCTCTGGAAAGAAAGCGCATTTCAGCACTTGCGCTGTCGCGTTCACGCAGATAACGGTCGGTGGAAGAATATTCAAAAGGATGCAGGCCAATATAGCTCCAGTCTTCGTCGTAGCCATAATCAATATTGGAGTCCGAGAATGCGCCAATGAGTTCAATCTGGGCCAGACGGAAGCCACCAAGGTGCAGTGTACTGTTCATAAAATCCGAGGTCTGACGATCAAAACCGGGCTCATCGGATAGCGTGTCGCGGATATTATCCAGTGAGAAGGCATCGTAGCCGTTATCCAGGTCGACACGTGAAAGACTGAGGTCAAACTGTATGTCATCTGAGACTTGCCAACGCAGTTTACCGCGCAGCAGGGATTCATCACGCTGGTTAGTCGGGCGCTTCAGATACAGGTTCTGACTGAATCCGTCAGAGCGGGATCGCTGTGCACTGAGGCGAAACTGCAGGGTCTGGCTCAATGGACCGCTGAGGTAAGCAGCCAGGCCTCTTGAATTATAATTTCCCAGATCGATTTTTAGTCCATAGGCCGCTTCGCTTGTAGGATCCTTTGAGCGTATATTGATCAGGCCTGCCAGTGCATTGGAGCCATAGCGGGTACCTTGTGGCCCCATCAATATCTCCACCTGTTCCACATCATAGAGCAATGCCGCGTTGCCGGCGCCGGAGAAATCCACTCCGTCAATCATCAGGCCGACGGAGGAGTTCAGAGGTTCGCTGAATTGACCCCGTTCTCCGATGCCCCTGATTTGATAAAAACGTGCCCGGTTACTGCCGCTTGAAAAGTTCACATTAGGGGCATGGTATAGAGCTTCTTCAAGGTGACTGATATGCTGGTCCTCAAGCAAGGAATCATCCAGTACACTGATGCTATTTGAAATATTGGACAGGTTTTGCTGACGAAAATCTGCAGTGACAATAATTTCCTGTATATCAGCAGACTGCTGTGCATATAGAAAACTGCTCAGCAAGAGGCAGGATGTGAAGCTTATAAAATATTTTGACATGTCATTCCGCGCGCTAAAGGGCTGGCGGAGTCGGGAAGCAGCCATGGAACTGTGGCCGATCCTATTCCTACGCCAGTATTAACTGGTTCAGGTTCAAAGGGTTTGTTAAAATACATCTCAGGCCGTGGCCACCCCTCAGGATGTGAGGCAATGTAGTACAGGCACAGTCTTTTTTCAAGGGCATGACAAGGATTGGATTATTGAGTGTATAATTGAACAATGTTTAACCCCAGTGTTTACAGGGGTTTACATGGTGCGAATCCATACACGTGCTTGAAGATATTTAAACTAAGCGATTCTGGCATTATCAATCCGAGGACTTTTGAGTCGGACTTAACAGGAAGCAAGTATTGTTATGGGCAAAAGGACTGAAGCTTATATCGAGCATGTTCTAAAAGAGCTTAATCTACCCGAGGAAGACAGACCGCAATTGGGCAACTGGGCCAGAGTCGGTACCACACTTGGTGCCCTATGTCTCAAACTGGGCCTGTTGGATATGGAGCAGATAAACAATCTGCTGGAGCTTCAGGAACAGACAGGAGGCCTGTTTGGTGATGTGGCGGTGGAACTGGGATACCTGAATGAGGAGCAGGTAAAGAAGATTCTGCTGATTCAAAAATGGACCCGGCGTACCGATATCCTGGATCGACTCTTCATCAATGGAAAAATTGATGAAAATCAGATCAAGCATCTTTCACTGGCGTTGATTGATCTCTAATTCGTGTCTGTATGCTGCGGCAAAAATCTGTCTGAAACGCTGCATGTTGCTACCGCCTACCGCTGTATAGATAATCCCATATTGCTTTAATTTTGCCTGATACAGTCTAAACAGTTCCCTGCGGTCCTGTGGATTTTCCCTGAGTTCGTCTGCCTCCCAGGGTATCTGCCAGTCACACAGTATGTAGTGTCGATTATGCTGCTGCAGGCTCTGCTGGAATTTTTCATATATCCAGGTATCACAGTTTCTGTATTTGATTTCACTCCAGACTATCAGGACCAGCAAATCCGTGTCGCACACCAGTCTCTCAGGGGCTTGCTTAAGCAGTTCAGTTTCCTGTGCATAGTGGTGCTGGGCAATGGTCAGTATGTCGTCCTGCTGATAACTAAACTCAGGATCAGACAGGCGTTTTTGCTCCAGATATTCGCGGGAATATTCCCTTAACAGTGGAGCTGACCAGTAGCTTGAAAGGGCAGCTGCGAGCGTTGTTTTGCCACTGGACTCAGGGCCAGTGAGGACATAGGTGTGAGTCATGATAAGCCTGGCTGACGGGTATTACAGTGGCTGGCCTTCACTGTCCAGTTCGACGATATTATAACCAAGCTCCAGCAGTGAAGGCTCAATCGTTGCTTTGTCGCCCACCACCACAATAATCATCTTCTCGAGGGGTAAATGTTCCTGTGCCAGCGCATTTACCCGCTCAATGCTGAGTTGATTGATGATTTCCTGTTGCCTGATGACAAAATCACTGGATAAGTCATAGTCAATGATCTGGCCAAGCAGGACGGCTTTCTGCCGGGGAGTCTCATAATCCAGTGCTTCACTCTGCCCGATGGCACTCTTGGTAAAGGCCAGCTCTTCAGCGCTGATACCGCCATCCCGGTACTGACTGATTTCCGTCATGAACTGCACAATGGAATCCGCGGTTGAATCAGTTCTGACACTGGCGGAGGCTGTAAAGGGGCCGGGGTAGCGGGTTGCTGAAAAGCTGCTACGGGCACCGTAGGTATAGCCTTTATCTTCGCGCAGGTTGAGATTGATCCGGCTGCTGAAAGCGCCACCCAGTACATAGTTCATCAGGAAGCGCTCGAAATATTCACCGGTGGCATCATAGCTAAGCTCGCTCATGTAGCCGATACGGATTTCAGATTGTGGTGCCGCAGCCTTGTCGATCAGATAAAGTGTATTCTGGTTAATTTCGGGGCTTGCCGGCATGTCTGGCAGCATGACATTGGCATCAAGCAAATTGTCCAGGAAAGACAGTTTGTCCAGGACCTCCTGCTGAGACAGGTTGCCGATGACCACGACGTCCAGCGCCTGTGCTACCAGGCTCTGGCTACTGAAGCGTTCCACATCCTCCAGGCTGATGTTCTGCAGGGTGGCGATCGTGCCATAGGAAGGCACAGAAAACGGGTGCTCCTCGCCATAGACCAGTTTACGATAAACATTTGAAGCAATGGTGCTCGGCTGCTCTTTATCCGCTTCAATGCTTTCAATCTGTTGCTGGCGCAGACGCGTCAGGTCTTCTTCGGTGAACACCGAATTGAAGAGGCGTTCTTCCAGAAGTGCCAGTGTGGCATCAAGATTCCGTTCAAGACTCTGCACGCTGATAGTGGTGCTTTCCTGGCCGGCACTGACCATGATGGCGCTGCCCAGTTTATCCAGCTCGATTTCAAATTCCTCGGCGCTGTACTGCTGTGTGCCTTCATTCATCATGCTGGCAGTCAGGCTGGCCAGGCCGTATTTGTCCGGTGATTCCAGCAGGTGGCCGCCGTCAAAGTTCAGGCGGATATTCACCAGCGGTATTTCGGTGCTTTGCGTGGCGATGAATTCGATGCCATTGTCACTGTCGGCTTCCCAGTATTCCGGCATGATGACAAGCGGACTGGGACCGGCCTCAGGTTTTACCGAACGGTCAAAAGAAGAAACAACGGTGCGTTCTTCCAGGTTGTCCAGTTCACTGTCGAGACGGCTCAATCGTTCAGGGATCATGAAGTTATCGGGCTGTGCCTGACCTTCGGGGTCGCTGCCGGGAACGATGCTCTGGATGACGGCGGCCTTGTCCTTGATATAGGTATTGAAGACACGCAGCACATCCTCTTTGCTGAGATTCTGTATGGCTTCCAGTTCCTGGGGAATGATGTTGGGGTTGTCATAGAAGGTCTGGTAGTAGGCCAATTGGGACACTTTGCCGCTGACACTGGCCAGGCTGTTAATCAGTCCTGCTTCCTGCTGAGCCTTGTATATTTGCAGGTCCTCATCGGAAATGGAGCTTTCATTAAAATTCTGCAAGACGCTTCGGATTTCCTGTTCAAACTGGTTAAGGGGAATGCCTGGATAGGGCATAACGTAGAGGGTCAGTGAACCGCCAAGCTCCATACTGTTGTCAAAACCAGTGGCTGTAATGGCTTTGTTGGTAAGTACGAATTCCTTGTAGAAAACGGATTTACGGCCGCCAGTGATGATATTGTTCAGGGCTTCCAGAGCTACGCGGTCGGGGTGGTCCAGTGGTACGGTGGGATAGGTAAACAGCAATGCCGGGAAGCGGATGTTTTCATCTACATAGGAAACATAACGGTCGCTGTCCAGCGTCACGGCCGGCAGTTCATTGGCGAGCACTTCAGGCCCCGATGGGATTTCTCCAAAATACTGATTAACCAATGCCAGAACCTCAGTTTCGTCCACATTACCGCCGACCGTCAGGGTTGCATTGTTGGGGCCATACCAGCGCAGGAAAAAGTGCTTCAGGTCGTCCAGGGTGGCAGCATCCAGGTCTTCAGGGTAACCAATAACCGGCCAGGAGTAGGGATGTTCAGGTGGATACAGTGCCGCGGCATTCACTTCGGCAAAACGGCCATAGGGGCTGTTATCCACATTCTGGCCACGCTCGTTTTTAACGGTGTCCCGCTGTATTTCAAATTTTTCCTGGGTCACGGCATCCAGCAGGAAACCCATACGGTCTGATTCCAGCCAGAGCATAGTCTCCAACTGATTGCTCGGCACTGTCTGAAAATAGTTGGTGCGGTCATTGTTGGTGGTGCCGTTCATGGTGCCACCGGCTTCCGTGACAATGCGGAAATGTTCATCATCACCAACATGTTCGGATCCCTGGAACATCATGTGTTCAAAGAAATGCGCAAAACCTGAGCGCCGGGGTTCTTCGCGGGCAGAGCCGACATGATAGGTGACATCGACACGGACAATGGGGTCTGAGTGATCTTCATGAATCACCAGCGTCAGGCCGTTATCAAGCTGAAATTTACTGTAGGGAATCAGCAGATCATCATTATCTGCTGTAACCCGCTCCAGCAGGGTGATACCGGCAGGAATGCCGTTATTTGCGGCCGTGACACTTTGTCCCAGGTTGCTGGTACTGTTATCAGTGCCTGATCCACCACAGGCAAACAGCACACAGCAGATTGTGGCGGTGAATAGAATTTTGCTGAAAGAAGGGAGATTAAAGCGCATCCGCGCACCTCATTTTAAGCTGTCAATGTCGCAAGGATTAAAGCATATGTTGTAAATAGCCGCTAGCCATGTCCCTCTGAATCCGTTAGCTTAAACAGTCTGTGCAAAGAGGTAATGTAGATGTTTGATGATGCAATGCAGGGTCTGTCGCGGGCTCTGGCTGAAAACCCCCTGACCGAGCTGTTTGCCCTGAGTTACTATAGTTTTCCTGTGCTGGAGGTGATCCATGTCCTTACTTATGGCACATTTTTTGGTGGAATGATATTGCTGGATCTGCGTCTGCTGGGTGTTGGCCGTTTTATCTCCAGCCAGCAAACCATTCGATATATTCTGCGCATTGCCTGGCTGGCCTTTGCTCTGGCCATAGGCAGCGGCATCCTGTTTTTCTTTGTGACGCCCTGGGAATATCCGGTCAATCCGATTTTTCAGATCAAGATCTTGTTGATTCTGCTGGCAGGGGCCAATGCGCTGCTCATGCACAGGTTTTTACTGGCGGATATCGCGCACTGGGATATGGATCTTGCGCCGCCGGTAGCGGTAAGAATTTCAGCCTTGGTGTCGCTTTTACTGTGGATTGGCGTGGTTAGCTGCGGTCGCCTGATAGCCTATAGCTCTACTTACGGCCTCAATTATCCGGCGTTTAACCTTTAGGGCGGTAAGTGCTCAGTCTGAAAAGGACACGGAACAGTAAGCTCAGACTGTCGATGCAGACTTTCAGGCAGAGCCAAGCCACAAAGCGAATCTTTTCCAAGAAATGCAGGCTGAAAAAGCCCTGACCGCTGTCCAGATAGCTCCGCATTGTCCGGTTTTTTCTGAGCCAGCGGTCCAGGGAAGGGATATGCCTGGCGGCAATCATCGCGGCAAGTGCCAGAAAGAGCAGCCCGGGGATGATAGGCAGCAAGAGTCCGGCAAGGCCGAAGACCAGGCAAGCGATCACGCAAAACAGTGCCAGTATTCTGGCAAGCCAGAGAGGCAGTGTGCCTGCGCTCCTGCGTGGCGACAGCACCAGGGCTTTATCGGTATTGATAGCCATGATAGTGACGATAGCTGGTGTTGTTTTTCAGGGGTGCCAGGAAGAAATAGAAGATCCAGGCAAACCAGGATAAAAATACGATGGCCAGAATCCAGCAGAGTTTTTCGGCGCCGCTGGTTTCATCTGAACAGGCGATAATCAGGATTGGCAAAAACCAGATAAAGAAGCCGCCCAGCACGAACAACAGAATCACGCCGAGTGTGAGTAGCGGCACCAGGGCAACCAGTCCAAAGCTCAGTGCCGCTGCAGCTAAAATAATCAGTAATATATTCATTGTTATTTCCTTTATTGTTGAAAATGACAGTTTCAATAGTTTTTATTGCCAGAAGCGTGCCAACTTTTTAATATATTTAAAAACAATAAGTTACAATTTTTTTGGCACGATAAAAACAAGTTTAAAGATATTTAAAACCAAATATTGGTTTTTTTAGCCATGCTATTTTCTAATCAGGCCCAGCTTGGTGTTCTTTATCCCTGGCCTGCCATGCGGTACATTGCGCAGCCATGGCAAAACAATTGATAAAGCTCCGCTACGTACCTGAGGATGAGCGCAGGGAGATATGCGAATTACTCGAATCGAATGATATTGAGTTTTATGAAACCAGCGCCGGCACCTGGGGAATTTCCCTGCCGGCACTCTGGCTGGTTCATGAAGAAGAGTATGAACGGGCAAGGGCTCTGCTGGATACCTACAGCGAAGAACGTTTTCGGCGTGCCCGTTCAGAGTATGAGGCCCTGAAGCGCGCCGGCAAAGCACGTACTTTCAGGGATATTGCTAGGGAAAATCCCTTCCGCTTCGTCCTGTATATGGCTATTGTTGTCGTTTTGGCGTATTTTTCCATTGCGCCGTTTATTGCCATTATCTAGAACGTTCGCTTACAGAAAGTCCGCTTAGAGGAAATACACATGTCAGACCCCATCATCAGTACCCATTTGCTTGGATTGCACTGGGAGACTTCAGATCCTTTTTTGTTTTGTGCGTTTCATAATGACCGTTTCCCCAAGGGAAATGCTGAACTGGGCCCTGATGCTTCCCTGGCGGGCAGGCCGATTGGTCAGGATTTCCAGTTAAAGGATGGCTGGCGCATGTATCACGGTGAGCGCGTGGCAGGATTTCCAGCGCACCCGCATCGTGGCTTTGAAACTGTCAGTATTGTCCCTGTCGGCCTGGTAGATCATGCTGACTCGATGGGAGCGGCAGGCCGTTACGGCAATGGTGATGTGCAATGGTTGACCACCGGGCGGGGTGTACAGCACAGCGAAATGTTTCCCTTGGTCAATGAGGAGCAGGAAAATCCCTTGCTGTTTTTCCAGATCTGGTTGAACCTGCCAGCAGAAAGCAAAATGTCAAAACCGCATTTCGCCATGTTCTGGAATGATGAAATCCCGATTTATCAGACAAACGATGAAGACGGTCATGAAATCAGGATTAAAGTGGTTGCCGGTGAAATTGATGGTACCAAAGCCCTGCCACCACCACCGGATTCCTGGGCGGCCAGGCCTGACAGCAAAGTCGCCATGTGGTTGATTGATCTGGCTCCCGGCGCCAGCTGGACCCTGCCAGCCGAGGAAGCGGGCCTTAATAGACGTCTTTATTTCTATGAAGGGAACAGTATCCAGGCTGCTGGGCAGACCATTGCGGCGGGAACCGGCTTGCATCTCAAATCGGAATATGAATTTGCCATTCGTAATACCGGCGCATCAGCCGCTCGCTTCCTTTTATTGCAGGGAAGACCGATTGCTGAACCGGTCGCTCATTATGGACCCTTTGTAATGAATACCCGAGAAGAGTTGCAACAGGCCTTCACGGATTACCAGCGTGACCAGTATGGTGGCTGGCCCTGGAACCGGCATGATCAGGTGCATGGTAGAAGAGGGCGGTTTGCGATTCATGAAGATGGCCGTGAAGAAGAACCCGCCTCATGAGTACCTGAACAATGAGTGAAGAACTGCAGCAAGCACAAGAACTGTACTAACTGATCGTTTCCTATCTGGTTGCCTATGGCTTCCAGTTACTGGGAGCTGTGCTGGTCCTGCTAATCGGGATTTTTGTGGCCTCCAAAGTGGCTGCCATGATCAACAGCTTTCTGCTGGGTAAAAAAATAGATGTCACCCTGAGCAGGTTTACTGCCAGTACCATCAAAGTCATTCTGATTGTGATGATGGCTGTCATTTCGCTGGGACAGATAGGCATCAGTATTACGCCTCTGGTTGCCGCGATTGGTGCCCTCGGTCTGGGAGCCGGGCTCGCTGTGCAGGGACTGCTGTCAAACTACGGGGCCGGTATCAGTATTATTGTTGCCAGGCCTTTTATTGTCGGAGATACCATCAGGGTCAATGGCGTCAGCGGTATCGTGCAGGAAATCAAGCTGGGCTACACCATACTCAGTGATGAGGATGAAGTGAGTATCACCATTCCAAACCGGCATATCATCGGTGAAATCATCCATAACTCGCAGGATTCGACCCTGCTGGATTTGAGGGTTGGCATTGCCTATCACTGTGATCCGGAACAGGCTGTGAGAGTGATCCGTGAAGCGCTTGAGGGGCTAGCCGGCCTCAGTCAGCAAAAGCATTTGCAGATAGGGATTGACCAGTTTGGTGACAGCAGTATCGATATCGGAATTCGCTGCTGGGTTCAGACTGCCCGCCTGTATGACACCAAATACCGTATCAACCAGGCAATTCAGCAGGCGCTTAAGGCCAATCACATTGAGATTCCTTTCCCGCAACGTGATGTTCATCTGCATCAGGATGTCAGTGGCGAGGCTTGAAGCCTGCCGTTTTTTGACCTGCATCGCACTTTTTATCTATTGCAGTTTCTGTGCGAATCAGAATGTGACGATATTAACAGTATCAAATTGATCTCATCCCTACTATTCGCCTCAGCCAGCTTCATTAACGAGTGCTGCATTATTTCTCCAAACCATGTGAAGCGTAGAGGTTGCGATGAATACATTCTTTTTAGGCCTGATTCTGTTTGTCAGCGTGGGTTTGACCTTTACCACCCTGCTGCTGCAACGGCTTGGTATCGAGCCCAATTACCTCTATATTGCTCTGGGTGCTGTACTGATCACCGTCTTGCTAGTGTACCGGGGAATCCTGCTGATATTACTGGCTATTGCCATCAGTGTGTCGCTCAATCTGCCGACAGAATTTCTGCAACAGTATTCCATTGATCGCGATGTCCTGATTGTCCTGCAAATCCTGATGATTCTGTTTCCGATCAGTATCAAGGGTGCCAGCAAGGTCAGTTTCACCTGATTCCGCTTTTCCTGCTGCCTGTCAGAGCTGTCCTGAAAAAAAAGGACCCTGTCAGGTTTTGGGGATAGGGAGGGAGACAGGGCCCTTTTCAGTAGGGAGATCAACTATTGCACATCGGGACAAAAATCATTCCCGCACTAAAATAGTATTCAAAGGCCGTGCCAACTTTATAAAATCAATACAAAACAAGAAGTTAAAATGGAGCTGCTGTCGGGGAACTGGTAACAGCCTGTTTTAAGGACACTGAGTTGTGCGCAGAATTTAAAAATGCACCAATCTAGTGAGAAGCTTTCTGCTGGTTTAGCTAGATGATAATGTGTCCGGCATCATGATAGATATTGAATGAGTCTTCCGTTAGCAGTGCCAGCATGGACATGTCAAAATGTTGCGCCAATTCGACTGCAAGTGAGCTTGGTGCGCCGGTGGCTGCGATCAGGGGGCAGTGCAGCAGCACAGCACGGTACACAAGGTCAAAGTCTAGGCTACCGCTGAAAACCAGGCCATGTTTGCACAGCGGCAAGGCAGACTTCAGCAAGAGCTGACCGATAAGTTTATCAAAAGCATGCTGGGGCCTGAGGTCTTCTGTAACTTCCAGCACTACGCCATATTCATCGAATAGCCCACAGGCCGAAGAGGCTCCTGTGCTGTGAAACAAATCCTGTTTGATACTGAGGTTTTTTGCCAACCCAGCAAGGTATTCTGCACGGATTTCCAGGCTGTTTTCGGTGAGCGGCTCTGGTTCTTTCTGCAATAAAGCCTTCAGAACATGCTGCTGATCTGAATTCTGGAAGCTTGGGATAAAATCATCGCTCAGTTCAATGCGGACGAGATTTTCCTTGGCATCGTCAATATCCATGATCTGTGCCGAGGATTGAATGATATTCTTGCTGAACAGAAGACCGAGGCTGAGAGGAATATCCTGACCTGGGCTGCGCATCAGTTGGGCAATACTTTTATGTTTGCGTTGTTTTTTTGCGCTCATGTAGCCAAGGCGAATCTCCAGGGCTTCCTCATCAGCCAAAACAGTGTCTTCTTGCTTGCTGGAGCCATTCAGAGGGGTGATTTTTGTGCTTGAAACAAACATGGCTACAGTGGCTTGATGATTCGCTTGCCAGTGCCTGCTTCGATGCGTATTTCACCGCAATGCATGCCGAATTGCCCGCTAGTCAACTCCTTATAATAATGTTGAAGGGTGGCCTGCACCGGCAGGAATGCTATCTCCTGCCAGGGGATCTCCGCTTCGCGGAATAATCTGGTTTCCAGGGTTTCATCGCCAGCAGAAAAATCCAGATCCAGTAATCTTGCCCGGAAAAACAAATGTACCTGATTGATATGTGGCAGGCTGTAGAGGCTGTAGATATCATCCAGTTCTACCCGGGCATTGGCTTCTTCGCGCGTTTCCCGCAGGGCGCCCTCGTGGGTGCTTTCATCGTTTTCCATAAAACCGCCTGGCAATGTCCACAAGCCGTAGCGAGGTTCAATGGCGCGTTTACACAGCAGGACCTGATCCTCATGACAGGGGAGAGTACAGACCACAATGAGTGGATTTTGATAATGGATGTGGCCGCAGGCACCACAGACATGGCGTTGCCGGTCATCACCGGCAGGCACAATCAAGGACAGCTTTTTTCCACACTGGGTACAGTAATGCATATTAAAACAGAGTGCTCTGGGAAACTTCGTCGACCGGATAATGTGGCCAAATACGTACGTTCTTAATCATATTATCTTTGACCTGCAGCACTTCTGCCCGGTACAGGGGAAGCTCGATAGCGACACTGTTTTCCGGAATACTTTCAAGAATGTCGGTCAGCAGGCCGTTCAGTGTTTTGGCACCATCCGTTGGTAGTTGCCAGTCTAGTGCACGATTGATCTCACGGATATTGGCGCTGCCATCAATCAGGAAAGAACCGTCATCCTGAGGATGAATATCATCGGATTCTTCGGCCATGTTCGTGGTGAATTTTCCGACAATTTCTTCAAGAATGTCTTCAAGTGTAACGATGCCCTGCACGTCGCCGTATTCATCTACCACCATGGCAATACGCCGTTTCTTCTTCTGAAAGTTGATCAGTTGGGTATGTAGAGTAGTGGTTTCGGGGACAAAATAACTCGCACGGGTAAGCTGCATGATTTCATTTTTATTAACCGTTTCAGTGTCAATCAGCTTGCTGATATTGCGCATATGGAGTATGCCAACCACATTATCAAGATTGCCCTGATAAACCGGCAGCCGGGTATGGTGGCAGTTCATGATGGTCTGCATGATATCGTCGATATTGTCCTCGATGTTGATGCCGACCACTTCATGACGGGGAACCATGATGTCACTGACACTGACCTTTTCGAGATCCAGGATGTTGACCAGCATGTCCTGGTGGCGGACCGGAATGCGTGAGCCGGCTTCATATACAACGGTTTTAAGTTCTTCCGTGCTCAGATGGTGGGCATCCTCGCTATCCATATCAAAACCCAAGAGGCGAACCAGCGAATTTGATACCTTGTTGACCATCCATACCAGGGGGTAAAAAATGCGTAGCAGAAAAAGCAGCGGTATGGAGAAGGGGAAGGCCAGTTTTTCAGGGTGAACAGCAGCAATGGTTTTGGGGGTCACTTCAGAAAATATCAGAATCACGATGGTTAGGATCAGTGTGGCAACCAGGATGCCACCATCACCAAAGAGACGAACGGCAATCACGGTGGCAATTGCCGAAGCGAAAATATTAACGAAATTGTTGCCGATCAGGATAATTCCGATCAGTCGGTCGGGTTGATCCAGCAGTTTACTGGCACGCATGGCACCTCGATGCTGTTGCTTGACCAGATGCCGCAGTCGATAGCGGTTAAGTGCCATCATGGCAGTTTCAGAACTGGAAAAATAGCCTGAAATGATGATGAGTGTTAACAGGATGCCAAAGAGGCTTTCCAGAGAAAGATCATTCATGTTGCGTAGGCACGACTAAAAATCAACATTGATCAGGCGCGGTTCAGCACCAGTTCAAGTACGAACTTGCTACCAAAATAGGCAATAATCAGGAAGCCGAAACCGGCCAGTGTCCAGCGTATTGCCGTAGTGCCGCGCCAGCCAGCCTGATGCCTTCCCCACAGCAAAATGGCAAAAACCACCCAGGACCCAATAGAGAATACGGTTTTGTGGGAAAGATGCTGACCGAGAAAATCATCGGTATACATGATGCCAGTAAGGATGACGGCACTCAAAAGCAGGATGCCCAGCCAGATAATTTCAAACAACAGGCTTTCCATGGTTTCCAGAGGCGGCAAGTGCCGAATCAGGCTGAAGTGGTGTCTTTGCCGTAACTGCTGATTTTCATAAGCCATGAAAACAGCCTGCACGGCACCAATGGTGATGATGCTCGTTGCCAGTATGGCCAGCACAATATGTGTCGCCACCCCCAGTGTATAGCTTTCATTTGGCACGTAGTTGCTAGGCACGAAAAGGGCGCAGACTATGCTGATAATGGCTATCGGGAATATCAGCAGGAACAGATTTTGTACCGGCTTTTTCAGGTTGCTAAGCAGAATCAGGCCTGAAATGGTAAAGCTGAAGACGGTTGAAATTTTAAAGAAACCAAAATCGTAACCCTCGGCGGTATTGATGACACCAAGCATGCTGACAAAATGTGCCAGCAAAGCAGTCCAGCCGCATATCTGCACAGTTTTTTTCAGATTGCGGTCTTGAAGAAGGTTTTGGCTCTGGAACCAGGTCGCCGACAGGTAAAGGATGACGGCTATGATTCCTGCAAGGGTCGCTAGCATGGGCGAAAGTCTCTCACAAGTGAGCACACCATTGAAGCCTTTTTTATTGTAGAATTGGGCCTCCAAATAGCATGCATAAAAGTTGGTCAAGATGTTTGAAACTCTGAGTGAACGCCTGTCCGGTGCTCTAAAAAGTATTACCGGGAAATCCAAAATTACCGAAGACAACATTCAGGAGTCTTTACGGGAAGTCCGGCGTGCATTGCTGGAAGCAGATGTTGCCTTGCCGGTGGTCAAGGACTTCATTGAGCAGGTCAAACATCGTGCTATCGGCCAGGAAGTCAGCAGCAGCCTGAACCCGGGCCAGGCCTTTTTGAAAATTGTCCAGACTGAACTTCAGTCCTTGATGGGTAATGCCAATGAAGCGCTGGATCTCAAGGCGGTACCGCCGGCAGTGATTCTGATGGCAGGCCTGCAGGGTGCAGGTAAAACAACCTCAGTTGCCAAACTGGCCTTATGGTTGAAAAACAACCAGAAAAAATCAGTGATGGTGGTCAGTGCTGACATCTACCGGCCAGCAGCTATCCAGCAATTGGAAATGCTGGCTGAGGAAGTCGGTATCGATTTCTTCCCCAGTGACCTGTCACAAAGCCCGGAGCAGATTGTCAAGGCAGCGCTGGCTGCGGCTAAAAAACAGTTCGTGGATGTTCTGTTTGTTGATACGGCAGGTCGTCTGGCCATTGATGAGGCCATGATGCAGGAAATCAAAAGTCTGCATCAGCTTCTCAAGCCGGCGGAGACCCTGTTTGTTGTTGATGCCATGACCGGCCAGGATGCCGCCAATACGGCCAAGGCCTTTAATGATGCCTTACCCTTAAGTGGTGTCATTCTGACAAAGACAGACGGTGATGCCCGTGGCGGTGCTGCGCTTTCAGTTCGCCATATCACGGGGAAGCCGATCAAGTTTCTGGGTACCGGTGAAAAAATTGATGGACTGGAGCCTTTTTATCCGGATCGTCTTGCATCAAGAATTCTGGGGATGGGAGATGTACTCTCCCTTATTGAAGATGTTGAGAAGAAGGTCGACAGGCAAAAAGCCGAGCGGCTGGCGAAAAAAATAAAACGTGGCAAGCGTTTTGATCTGGAAGATTTCAAGGAACAGCTACAACAAATGCAGAACATGGGCGGGATTGGGAACCTGCTGGAGAAAATGCCGGGTATGGGGGGCATGGCACAGGCAGCGGCTGGGCGGGTCGATGAGCGCATGTTTACTCGCATGGAGGCTATTATCAATTCCATGACCATGCAGGAAAGGCGTAATCCTGACTTGCTGAATGGTTCCCGTAAACGCCGTATTACCCAGGGTTCTGGCACCAATATTCAGGATCTCAACCGCCTGATCAAGCAGCACAAACAGATGCAGCGTGTGATGAAGAAGATGAAAGGTGGCAAAATGGCCAATATGCTGCGTGGCATGGGGGGCATGAACCCGCCGGGTGGTGGTTTTCCTGGTGGAGGATTCCCCGGCAGGTGATAGAGACTTATTTTGTAAAATCAGTGCGTTAAGGTTCCAATGGCGCCTCTTTTCCCTTAGAATACCCGCCTTTTTCCGGTCAGGCTTTTTCTGCCGGTGTACGCTTCGGAAACGGTCCGAAAATTTATAGAATTTATTCTTTAGGAACAATAACTTATGTTGGTGATTAGACTTTCTCGTACTGGCGCCAAGAAACGTCCGTTTTACCACTTAACGGTTGCTGACAAACGCAAATCGCGTGACGGCCGTTTTGTAGAGCGTGTCGGTTTCTACAACCCGATAGCAAAAGGCGGTGAAGAACGTCTGCGCATTGATGCGGAACGCATCGAATACTGGCAGGGGCAGGGAGCTCAACTCAGTGATCGAGTTGCCAGATTGCTGAAGGATTCAGCGGCTGCCTAAATGACCGCGCTGCAGCTTGCCGACCATGTTCTGGTCGCGCGTATAGGAGCTGTCTACGGAGTCAAGGGTTGGGTGAAACTGATTTCTTTCACCGATCCGCCGAAAAACATTCTCGGCTATCAGAAATTTGTGACCTTGCAGCACGACGGGCAGGGTGAAAAACTGATGAGTCTTACTCTGGATCAGAGTAAGGCCCAGGGCAAAGACATCGTTGCTCATATCAGTGGCTGTGATGATCGTGAACAGGCAAGAATCTATACGGGCAGTTCCTTGTATCTGCCGAAAAGTAGCTTGCCCGAGCTGGATGCCACAGAATTTTACTGGTATCAGTTACAGGGATTACGGGTCATTAACCAGCAGGGTGAAGACCTGGGCAAGGTAAGCTACTTGCTGGAAACCGGAGCCAATGATGTGCTGGTGGTCCAGGGCGATGCCAAGAGCATCGATGAAGAGGAACGTTTGATTCCTTATCTGCGCGAGCAGGTGATTGCGCAGGTAGACCTTGAACAGGGATTGATCAGGGTAAATTGGGAAAAAGATTTTTAAGGGAAAAGGATGAAGATTAGTGTTGTCACCCTGTTCCCGGAGATGTTTAAAGCGCTGAGTGACTATGGCATCAGTGGCAGAGCCCTTAAGCAGGGCCTGGTGCAGTTAACATTCTCCAATCCCCGGGAGTTTGCTGAAGACAGGCACCGTACCGTGGATGACCGGCCTTATGGTGGCGGCCCCGGCATGCTGATGAAGACGGAGCCAGTCACTGCGGCAATACAGGCTGCCAGAGAGCAGTTGGGAAGCGAGCCGAAAAAAGCTCCTGTGATTTATCTGAGTCCCCAGGGTAAGCCCTTGACGCAGAAAGGTCTGGCCCGACTGGCCAATGAAGAATCACTGGTGCTTTTGTGTGGCAGGTATGAGGGCATCGACGAGCGGGTGATCAATTCGCTGGTGGATGAGGAAGTGTCGCTGGGTGACTATGTCATCAGTGGTGGTGAACTGGCGGCAATGGTGTTGATGGATGGCATTATCCGGCTGCAACCTGAAGCGCTGGGGCATGAGGACTCTGCCCTTGAGGATTCCTTTGTTGCAGGCCTGCTGGATTGTCCGCATTACACCCGGCCTGAAGAATTTGCCGGAATGAAAGTGCCGGAAGTGCTGTTGAGTGGCGACCATGCGGCGATAGCCAGATGGCGATTGAAACAAAGTCTGGGAAGAACCTGGCAACGAAGACCGGAATTATTGCAAGAGCTTGAACTGAACGCTGAACAGCAGGCCCTGTTAGATGAATTTATCAGCGAAAACAAGAATTGTTAATCTGGAATTAATAACTGGAGTAAGAAAAGATGAGTGCCAAGAACACCATTATTCAAAAAGTTGAAGCGGCACAGTTAAAACCTGAATTGCCCGAGTTTAGCCCAGGCGATCTGGTTGTTGTGCAGGTGCGTATCAAGGAAGGTGATCGTGAGCGTCTGCAGGCCTTTGAAGGTGTGGTTATCGGTAAACGTAACCGGGGTCTGAATTCTGCATTTACCGTGCGTAAAATCTCTCATGGTGTTGGTGTGGAAAGAACCTTCCAGACACACAGCCCATTGATCGAAAGTGTCCAGCTCAAACGCCGTGGTGATGTTCGTCAGGCAAAACTGTATTATCTTCGCGAGTTGGCTGGTCGTGCTGCACGTATTTCCGAAAAGCTGGATAAGAAGGCTGATTGAACAGTCACTTAGCGGCTTGCTACAATGCCCGCTAAGGCCGACAAGAGCTCGGTAGAGGGGGTGAGCCAGTAATGCAATATATTCTTCTTCACAAAGCGCCCGTCATGGGCGCTTTATTAGCTCTGCTAATGAGTTTTTCCAGCCTCACAGTGGCCCAGTCCCTGCAGAGTTCAGCCGTGGATGACACGCCGGAAGTAGCGGCTATTCGGGATGTGCTCGTAAGCACCCAGAGTGGTATTGTCATCGATGCAATCGTTCCCAGTCCGATTACTGGTTTATATGAAGTTCGGGTGCAGAACGGCCCACTCATCTATGCCAGTGCCGATGCCCAGTTTTTCATACCTGGAGATCTTTATCAGGCTACCCAGAATGGCCTGGTGAATCTGGGTGAAAACCGTCGAAACGAGCTGCGCCTGGAACGCTTGGCTGAGGTGGATGAAAGTGACATGATCATCTTTGAGGCTGAAGGCGAGGAAAAAGCCGTATTGACTGTGTTCACCGATGTCGATTGCCAGTTCTGTCAGCGCTTGCACAGCGAAATGCCTCAGTTGAATGAACTGGGTATTACCATACGTTACCTGGCATTTCCCCGCAGCGGCCTGGATCAGGTCACCTATCCCAAGATGGTCTCCACCTGGTGTGCTGAAGATCGTAAAGTAATTTTCACCACCGCCGTAAGGGGTGCTCGAATTGCCCCCATCGATTGCGATAACCCGGTAGCCGAGCAATGGCAAATGGGTCGCGAGTTTGGCGTGACAGGAACGCCAACCCTGGTCTTTGAAGATGGTTCCATGGTGCCTGGCTATGTTCCGGCAGAAGATCTGGCAGCTTTTCTTTTCACCGAATAGCAGCAGATAAAACCTGTTTCAGGGAGATTCAATTGCAAGCAGTTAATGTAGGTATCTGTGGCTTGGGTACTGTCGGCTATGGCAGTTTCCGTGTCCTTAAAAATAATGCCCATGAAATTTCCAGGCGGCTGGGGAAGAGTTTGCGCGTGACGCATATTGCTACCCGCCACCTGGGTGCAGAGCAGGATGTGGGTGATATCAAGATTAGCAATGATGCCATGTTGCTGGCTGATGATCCGGAGATTGATGTTCTGCTGGAACTGATTGGGGGCACTGATGTGGCCCGTGAACTGGTACTGCGGGCTATTGCCAATGGCAAGCATATCGTCACCGCAAACAAGGCCCTGATTGCAACTCACGGCAATGAAATTTTTGCGGCGGCCAGGGCCAACAAGGTCATGGTTGCCTACGAGGCTGCTGTTGCCGGTGGCATACCCATCATCAAGATTTTGCGCGAAGGCCTGGCAGCCAATCAGATTGAGTGGCTGGCAGGTATTATTAACGGTACTGGTAATTATATTCTGACGGAAATGCATTCCCGGTCCCGACCTTTTGCCGATGTGCTGAAAGAGGCACAGGCCAAAGGTTATGCAGAAGCTGATCCCACTTACGATATTGAGGGAATTGATGCGGCGCATAAGCTGGCGATACTCTCGGCTATTGCCTTCGGTACTCCATTGCACCTGGATAAAGTCTATACCGAAGGCATTCAGGACATTACCAATGAGGATATGGCTTATGCGGATGAGCTCGGGTATTGCGTCAAGCATCTGGGCATCAGCCGTAAAACCGATGCTGGCATCGAATTGCGCGTACATCCTTCACTGGTGTCCAAAAAACGGCTGATTGCCAAAGTGGATGGCGTCATGAATGCCGTACTGCTGCACGGTGATGCCGTTGGTTCGACCCTGTATTACGGTGCCGGGGCAGGTGATACCCCGACAGCCTCTGCAGTTGTGGCTGATGTCATAGATGTAGTGCGACGTATGGATGTTGATCAGGATCTTGTTCCTGCACTGGCTTTCCAACCCGGGGAACTGGTCGACACACCAATTCTTCCTATCAGCGACATTGTCAGCGCCTATTATTTGCGCATTTCAGTGCAGGACAAGTTAGGTGTGATTGCCGATATCACTGAAATTCTTGGTGACAGCGGTATTAATATTGATGCCATAATTCAGAAAGATCCGGATATGACCGGCGGTGACCATGAACATGTTCCGGTCATCATCATGACGCATGAAATTCAGGAAGCGGTTTTGAACCAGGCGATTGGGGAAATTGAAGCGTTGGATGCCGTCGTCGATAAGGTTTGCCGAATTCGTGTTGCAGAATTGCAGGACTAACGTGAGAAGATGAATTACATCAGTACCCGCGGCCAGTGTGCCCCACAAAATTTTGAAGAGGCTGTGCTTACCGGTCTGGCACCAGATGGTGGTTTGTTTATTCCGGAACAGCTGCCGCAGTTGAGCCGTGAGCAGATTCTGTCCTGGCAGGGCTTGAGTTATCCCGAACTGGCCTTTGAAATCATTTCACTGTTTACCGATGATTGTGTTGAGCCTGATGCCTTGCGGCAGATGATCAGTGACAGCTATGCCGACTTTTCACATGCTGAGGTTGCGCCATTAAAGCACCTGCACGATAACGAATGGGTGCTTGAGCTTTTCCATGGTCCAACCCTGGCTTTCAAGGATTTTGCCTTGCAGTTGCTAGGGCGCCTGCTGGACTATTTCTTACAGAAGCGCCAGCAGCACGTTGCCATTCTGGGAGCGACTTCCGGTGATACCGGTTCGGCAGCCCTGGAAGGATGTAGACATTCCGATTTTGTCGATATATTTATTCTGCATCCACACAATCGGGTATCAGAAGTGCAGCGTAAACAGATGACAAGTGTGCGCGGCGATAATGTGCATAACATTGCCATTGAAGGTAATTTTGATGATTGTCAGCAGATCGTTAAACAGGCCTTTGCTGACCAGAGTTTTCTGCCGGCATCTTATCAACTGGTTGCGGTTAATTCGATTAACTGGGCCAGAATCATGGCACAAATCGTCTATTACTTTTATGCAGGCCTGCGTTTTCTGGATAAGCACGAGGCCGTTTCCTTTTCTGTACCGACCGGCAATTTCGGTGATATTTACGCCGGTTATCTGGCCAAGAAAATGGGGCTGCCGGTTAAACAGCTAATCATTGCAACCAACAAAAACGACATTTTGCATCGCTTCATCAGTCAGAACCAGTACTCGCTGGGTGGACTGGAGGCGAGTCTTTCACCAAGCATGGATATTATGGTCTCAAGTAATTTTGAGCGTTTTATCTTCGACATGTTTCAGGGCGATAGTGCCAGAGTCAGCAGTTTTGTTACCGGGCTGAGTGACAGAGTCAACCAGGTCAGTGATGCAGAATGGCAGTTCGCCAGGGATAATTTCGATTCAGCCAGTGTGGATGATGAGACTACCTGTAAGGTGATTCGGGAAGTATTTGAACAGCATGCCTATCTGCTTGATCCACATACTGCCATTGGTGTGAAGGCAGCACAGCTATGCAAAGATGATGACCAGACGCCGATAATTTCGCTAGCAACTGCCCATCCAGTCAAGTTTGCCGAAGCGATTGAACGGGCAGGGCTGGAAACGCCCAAGCTACCGGCTCATTTGAGTGATCTGTTTGATCGAGAAGAAGAGTATGTGGTACTGCCCAAAAAACTGGAAGAAGTAAAACAGTTTATTCAACACTCTCTGTGAGCAAGCTATAAAAAACCTCCTGGCACAAGGTGCCAGGAGGTTTTCAGTTATCGATCAGCTTAGGGGTTTACCAGCCCGGATTCGTGACAAAACAGTCCTGCGGATTCCAGTTGGAGTCATCAGCTTCCCGTTTGAAATTCATGCTGGTCACCCAGGCCGCTTCCAGAAATTCTGGATCCTCTACAATGATGTCGACGATCAGCCAGGTGGAGCCGTCAGGAATGGTGATCATGTCGAAATATTCGCGAACGACTGCATTTTCACTGTGAGGCATGCCGTTTTTGCGTAAATATCCGGCTGTCAGGTTGTCAGTAAAAACCTGCAGTGAATTGCTGATCATTTCAGTACGGGGAAACTGTTGTCCGATCGGCACCACGTTGGTAATGACCGGTGCAACCTGTTGACCGCGGGGTCTTTCCCAGCGTGCCAGGGAATGTCCCTGGCGTGAGCGTTCACCTGTAGCTACCCTCGGATTGAAATGCAGGAGGCGGGTCTGGCGTCCGGCATCAAACTCCAGTTTCAGGGTCTGGTCATCTTCCCAGGAAATTCTCATGCGTCCCGGTTCATGCATGATGGCGGGAGCTCCGTAGGCACGACATTCATTACCGACATCCATTTCTGGGCGCCAGTTTTCCGCATACTCCCGTGCTGCTGCATTTTCCGGGATATTAGCAAAGTCACCAATCTGTGGGGTAACCATGCGGAAACGCCAGTCCTCGGTGACAATACTGACCCAGGTGCCGGTGAGGTCCACCGGTGCGCTGGGACGGCCCAGTTCCTGCTCGGGTGGTAATTGATCCAGATTAAAGGCCCCGCCAGACGAGATACGTTCCGAGGGCTGAGCCTGCAGAGCACTGGCGGCTAAGAATGTGAATGTGGCAATAAGAGATTTGGTAATAATTTTCATGATGGAATCCTTACATCTCTGCTGTCAGGCTATTGTAGATAGCCGTGATAAATTCTTCGTTGCTGGGTCCGCCGCGACGACCACCGTATTCGGTGTCATAGTCAAGGGTAGGGCGGGCTGCAATGATTTCACGCAGGCTCATGCCCTCGGCAATCAGGGCTTCTACACGCTGCATGACGATGTAGACCATATTGCGGTACTCAACGACATCAATTTCATCGCCAATGCGTCCGCGACCGGGGATAACATAGGTGCCGGCTTCGGCCATCGGGCCAGGAACAATGAGTTCTATCAAAAAGTTCAAAGCTTCAACCAGGCCCTGCACACTGCCGCCGCGTTCCACATCAATATCAGGATAACGGCCTGGCGTGTAGATATCTCCGGTGCTGATGACATCCGAGCGTCGGAAATAGACAATGCTGTCACCATCGGTATGCGCATTGGCAACATGATAGATAACCACTGGTTCCTGGTTAAGGGAAATATCCTTGCTGTCCGTGTAGTAGGTGCTGGTCAGTTCCAGTTGCTCAATATCATGGTCAGTGAGGTAAAAGCGGTTAAGTACATTTTCGTGGGCGAGTAAGGTTACACCGCTTCCTGAACCCGCAATAGCCGTAACCGGTGCAGCACGACCACCTCCAAAAACGCCGGCACCAGCCTGGTCTCCCATTCTGGAAAGCATTGCATTGCCGGATATACGAGCTTCATCCAGTGCTGTATTAACAACATAAAGAACTGGGAGATTACTCTGCTGGCGCACGAGTTCCATCATGGCTGGAATAGTTTCTTCATCAGGCGAATCGACAAAAACGATTCCCTGTGGGCCAAGCTGGACGGTAATGTTCACATCAGCACCGGACAACATATATACCTGGCCCTGCACATGCAGAAGCTGTATATCTGAGTCTTGCGCCATCAGGCTGCCGATGGGCAGCAAGCAAAGGGCACTGAATAAGAAAGGTTTGATTAACTGTTTCATGTCAGCTCCTTATTCGCAATCCAGGGTGCAGAAACGGTTGTCACCCAGTGGTTGGCCCAATTGTTCACGGAATTCCGGATACATCGTTTCCGCGCCACCCTGCATACCTTCATAGGGCAGGTGGTAGATTTCTGCTGTTTCGGTCAGGAAGGGGTTCTGGCCAGGCAGGTAATGCGGCACAATCTGGCCGTCATCACCTATCGGGGTTTCAATCACGTATTCACAGTTGTTCTGTGTGATACGCAAAGCCGGATTTACCATCCAGTTCTGGCTGCGCACCAGTGGTTCGGAATAAAACACAGGATCATCAACCACGGTTACTACAGTCAGAATGTTTTCATGGATATACCAGTACTCCCAGAACTCGCGCTCACTGCTAGCAGGGATGCCATTGCGGCGGGTATAGCTTTGCTTCTGATGTGTGGTATGCACCACCATCATGCCATTTTCAAAATGAGCAGTTGAAAAGCCATCCCAGGTGTGTGGCGCATCGGCAGGCGGATGCTCACGCCCATCCAGCCAGATTGTGCGTTCCTGGTTATGAAAATTCATGCGGGTTTTGAAGGCAATCGCCTGCTGCGAACGTTCATCGATGACCCGTTCAATACGCATATGGGCAAGACCGCGCATGGAATAGTCACCGCCATGTTCGCGGCACTGAAACTCAGGAACAACTGAGATGCGGTTGGGGTCCCATGTGTTGGCTCGCATCCGGGCTGCCTCGTTAATCGGCAGACCGGCATAGTCAGCCAGTGGAGGTCCCGGAATACGCTCGGGTTCGTCTTCGTGATACAGAGCGCTCCAGTCTCCGGCAAAGTTTATTTCCTGGGATAGGGCAGGCAGTGCCGCCAGCCCCAGGCTAAAAAAACACAGTGCAAGTCGATTGCAAAGCTTCATGCTTCTCCCCCTGTAGATTTGAGCATGTGAAATGTAAGGGTCTGACTCTATGATTTCTGTTGTATCCAGCAAACAGAGGAGTAAGACTCGCTTATTTGGGTTTGGTGCATTGTATGCTTGAAGTTTGAGGCAATACAACCGTAGCCCGCAGAGTAATACAGAACACTCAGCTGGCTGCGTTTTTATCTACATCGGCTCGGTAAGCTCGACCTGAAACTGCATCTGGTTTTGATTACGGCGCCGGGTTCGTACTGTCACGGTATCGCCCGGTTGAAACTGTTCCAGTGCATTGAGCAGGTCATCGCTGTTGCTGATCGACATATCCTCTATACCGATAATCACATCACCCAGAATGACATTGCCACTGGAATCCTGCGCCAGTCCCATCAGCCCCGCTTGTTGGGCGCCCAGGCCGCTAGTGACTTCAGCGACGATAACCCCATCGATACCGTTTTGCTGGCTGATGGCATCGTTCAGGTTGGAAATGCCCAGAATCGGTCTGACTTCTCGCCCGAACTCCTGTAATTGCGGGATAACCCGCTTCACTGTGTTGACCGGAATGGCAAAGCCGATACCGGCATTGGCACCGGAGGGGCTGATGATCTGTGTGTTGACACCGACCAGCTGGCCCAGTGAATTCAGCAAGGGGCCACCTGAATTTCCTGGGTTGATGGAGGCATCGGTCTGAATGGCATCACGAATAGTGCGATTGGTCAGGGAGGTTATTTCACGGCCCAGAGCGCTGACTACCCCCACCGTCATGGTAGTATCCAGACCAAAGGGGTTGCCAATGGCAATCACTTTCCTGCCAACTTGCAGGTTGGCAGAATCACCCAGAGGGAGCGGCGAGAGCAGTTCTTCTGGCGCATCGATTTTCAGCAGGGCCAGATCCTTGTCCGGTGCCAGCCCGACAACCTGGGCTTCCCAGCTGCTCTGATCCTGCAGCCTGATAGTTATTCTGCTCGCGTCCTGAACAACATGATAGTTTGTAACTATCAATCCATTGTTATCCCAGACAAAGCCCGTGCCGGCTCCGCGTGGTATTTCTTCCACGTTACGTGAAAACGGGTTACTTCGGACCAGCCCTGAATTGGTGACAAAAACCACGGAAGGGCTGGCAGCACTGAAAATTTCAATATTGTTGGCTTCGTCTTCAGTCTGAAAACTCAGGTACTCGGGTGCCGATTGCAGACCAGGTACCAGCAATATGGAGCTCAGTGCGAAAAGGGAGCCAATGACAAGGGTGTTAATAGATTTTTTCATGGTAATCGAATAGTTTGTTAATACGGTTAGAGGTTTAGGTTGGATTCACTGTCCAAAGTTCCGATGTGTAGCTTTATATGTCCTGTCAGTAGCGAATTTCCCGATTTACTACACATTTACCAGCCACTATGTGTTCATTATCTATGGGGAGCATGTGATATTTTCAAGTCTGTTTCCAGCAAACACCATAGTTTCAGCGTTTTTTTCATTCCAGCAGAGACTGATTTCTTGATTCGGGCGAGATTACGATGAGCCAGGCTCTCACTATTTCACAACGTGATGTGCCTGAAGGTATAAACCTAAAGCTGAATGTGCACCCGGTTATCGAGCGATTGCTCTTGAGCCGTGGTGTGAAGAATGATGCTGAATGTTCACTCGAGCTCTCATCCCTGCTGGACCCGCAGCTGATGCTGAACATCGATGCCGCTGTTCACTTGCTCAGTCACAGTCTGCAGCAGGATGAAAGGGTACTGGTCATCGGTGATTTTGATGCCGATGGTGCAACCAGTACGGCCTTACTGATCCTCTGCCTGAGGGCTTTTGGTTTTACAAACCTTGATTACCTGGTCCCTAATCGTTTTGAATTCGGCTATGGTCTAACGCCTGAAATCGTCGAGCTTGCCAAACTGAGACAACCGGCACTGATCATAACGGTTGATAATGGCATTGCCAGTTTTGAAGGGGTGAGAAAAGCCAAGTCACTGGGTATTAAGGTCCTGATTACCGATCATCATTTGCCTGCGCAGACTCTACCGGATGCGGATTGCATCCTGAATCCCAACCAAGCGGATTGTGCCTTTCCCTCGAAATCCCTGGCTGGGGTTGGGGTGGTTTACTATCTCTTGCTGGCCCTGCGCAGTCAGCTGCGGGAAAGCAATTGGTTCGAGGGCTCTGACCGGCAGGAGCCGAATATGCTGCAGTTTTTGGATCTGGTAGCGTTGGGAACGGTTGCAGATGTCGTGCCTCTGGATGCCAATAACCGTTGTCTGGTCAAGCACGGACTGGCATCGATCAGGGCTGGTCGCGCCCGACCAGGCATCATGGCCATTCTGGCTGTGGCCAACAAAGATTGTCGTACTCTGCAGTCTGCAGATCTGGGGTTTGTGCTTGGGCCTCGCCTGAATGCAGCGGGTCGGCTGGATGACATGAGTCTGGGCATTGAATGTCTCATGAGTTCATCACAACAAGATGCCCTGGAACTTGCACGACAGCTCAATGACCTCAATCAGGATAGAAAAAGTATCGAGGAGAGCATGCAGGCAGATGCACTGGTTATTCTGCAAGAGCTTGATGAGGATGTGCAGTCGCAGGCAGGTATCTGCCTGTATAACGAACACTGGCATTCAGGGGTAGTGGGTATTCTGGCATCTCGTCTGAAAGACCGTTTCCACAAGCCGTGCATCATTTTTGCCGCGAGTGCCGAGAATGATCATGAAATTAAAGGTTCGGCACGATCAATCCCCGGTTTGCATATCAGGGATTTACTGGACAGGATTGCAAGCCGTCATCCCGACCTGCTCAGTCGCTTCGGTGGTCATGCCATGGCAGCCGGGCTCAGCCTTGCACGGGCTGATTTTGAACGCTTTCACTTAGAGTTTATCGAGGAGCTGGAAAGCACGCTGGACGACAGCATGCTGAAACGGGTACTCCTGACAGATGGAGCACTGCCTGCGGATTGCCTGAATCTGGATTTTGCCGAATTACTGGTTTCTGCAGGACCTTGGGGGCAGCATTTTCCCGAGCCACTTTTTTGCGGCAGTTTTGAATGTGTTCAGCAAAGAACGCTGGCGAACAAACATCTGAAACTGCTGCTGCGACCGGAAGGCGCCAGTGAGCTGATTGATGCCATCGCCTTCAATGTCGATGAAGCACTTCTGTCCGTGCAATTCACACAGCTGGAACTTGCCTACCGCCTGCAGCTAAATGAATATCGCGGGCAACGCTCAGCCCAACTCGTGATCGAGTATTTCATTTCCTGTTAAATACGCGTTATCAGGCCAAAAAAAAGCCCCGTGTTCGGGGCTTTTAGACGAGGGCATCTTTCAATCCGATTTATCAGTTGCCCAGCGTTGCGATGTAAGCAGCAACATTGCGAATCGCTTCTTCAGTCGTCAGGATCTGTGCCATTGGCGCCATCTGCTGGCCATAAATGTCACGAGAGTCTGCACCACGCACGCCATTTTTGAAATTCTGTAACTGGCGAACGGTATACCAGGCCTGCTGGCCGGCTATTTTAGGAGCGTTCAAGGCTTCCAGTCCTTCTCCGTTAGGGCCATGACAGGCGGCACAGGTGCCATAAAGTACACGTCCGGCTTCGACGTCCTGGGCCATTCCATTTTGTGACAACATAGCAAGGCAGAAACTGGCTGACAGTAAAAGTTTTAATCTCATCGTTTACTCCTGAATGAATATGAAACAGGCGCTTCAGTACCAGCGGTAAATTAGCGCTCTATGCGGTGGGCATTGTAGCAAATATTGGGCTGTCAAAGTCAGCTTTAACTGCGTAATATGTGCACTTTTTCAGGAAAACGACTGAAAATTCATGACACAGCAGGATGAGGGGAAAAACAGGCTTATATGACTATCAAATCTGACAAGTGGATTCGTAAGATGGCAGAGCAGCAGGGCATGATTGAGCCCTTTGAGCCGGGACAGGTCCGTGATATTGATGGCAGGCGGGTTATTTCCTACGGGACCTCCAGCTATGGTTATGATGTGCGTTGTGCCAGTGAATTCAAGATATTTACTAATGTACACACCACCAATGTGGTTGATCCGAAAAATTTTGATGAATCCAGTTTTGTCAGCATTGATGAAAATGTCTGCATCATCCCCCCGAACTCTTTTGCGCTGGCCAGAACCGTTGAGTATTTCCGGATTCCTTCCAATGTATTGACTGTCTGTTTGGGTAAATCGACTTATGCACGCTGTGGCATCATCGTTAATGTCACACCATTGGAGCCTGAATGGGAAGGTCACGTGACACTTGAGTTTTCCAATACCACCCCCTTGCCGGCAAAGATTTATGCCAATGAAGGCGTGGCCCAGATGCTGTTTTATGAGTCTGACGAACAATGCGAGACGACTTACAAGGATCGTAATGGAAAATACATGGGTCAAACGGGCGTGACGCCACCCCGGTCTTAGCCCTCAGTTCCATAAAGGCAGCTCCTTGCTGTCAAAGGGACCTGCAGGTGCTGCTCATCCGTGAACCGTGTTTATCCGGATTTCCTTTTTTATTACATAAGATTACGTGCAGTTTGAAGGGTATAATGGCGACAGAAGTCAGTAAGTTTGCCGGTAATCAGCCATGTTGAGTGTTAAGGACTTATTCTGCGAGCGTGATGAACGGGTTCTGTTTCAGAACCTGAGTTTTTACATGGCAGCCGGTGAAGTCTGGCAGATCGAAGGCTCCAATGGCAGTGGCAAAACGACTCTGTTGAGAATTTTGTGTGGTCTCAATGATGAATTCGAGGGCAGGATTGAATGGCAGGGTCAGGATATCCGCAGGGTTCGGCAGGATTTCAATCAGTCGCTGTTTTATCTGGGGCACACACCGGCCATAAACAAAACCCTGACCCCTAAAGAAAACCTCAGCTGGTTTTGCGCCTCACGGGGTTTGCATAAACAGGATCAGATCAAACAGGCACTGAACAGTTTCAATTTATATGGCTATGACGATATGCCCTGTTATCAGTTATCTGCAGGACAGCAACGCCGGGTCAGCCTGGCCCGTATGAAATTAAGTGAAGCCCCTTTATGGATTGTTGATGAGCCTTTCACAGCGCTGGATAAGCAGGGGGTCATTGAGCTAGAAGCATTTTTTGCCGCACATGCTGCCCAGGGTGGCACGGTGATCCTGACGACTCATCACCGACTGGAAATTGAACATGGTGTGAAAAGTATCAATCTGGACAGGCTAGCGGGACTGGCAGCATGAATATCATTGCAGCGACAATCAGGCGTGAACTGTTGATCGCCTTTCGCAGCCCGGGAGATATCATCAACCCGCTGATGTTTTTTATTATTGCCGTAACCCTGTTTCCCCTGGGCGTAGGTGCAGATACCGAGTTTTTAAGCCGGATTGCCAGTGGCATTATCTGGGTGACGGCATTGCTGGCTGTGATGCTATCCATGGACAGTCTTTTCCGGGCTGACTATGAAGACGGTTCGCTGGAACAGTTATTGTTAAGCCCGCAGCCCCTGTATTTCATTATTCTGGCCAAGGTGGGCAGTCACTGGTTGGTTTCTGGTTTGCCTATTGTGATACTGGCGCCTGTGCTGGCCAGCATGCTGGCTTTACCTGCTGAGGCGATGCTGCCACTGCTGGCCGGACTGTTGATCGGCACACCCATTCTGACACTGATCGGAGCCGTTGGCATGGCCCTGACGGTGGGGCTTTCACGCAGTGGTTTGCTGCTTGCTGTGTTAGTATTACCTCTTTATGTACCGGTGCTGGTTTTTGGTACCGGTACCGTCAGTACGGCCCTGGGCGGCCTGGGAATTTCAGGTTTGCTGGCCTTGCTGGGAGCCATGTTGGTCCTGGCTATTTGCCTTGCGCCGCTGGCGATCATGGCAGCCTTAAGAATTAGTGTGAGTTGAGATAACGATGTGGCAATGGCTTTTTAAACTGGGCTCACCCAAGTGGTTTTACACCATGAGCGGGCAGTTTATGCCCTGGCTGACGGTTATCACCGTCATTCTGCTAGGTGTAGGGCTGGTCTGGGGGCTTGCCTTCACACCGCCGGATTACCAGATGGGTGAAAACTATCGTATTGCCTATATCCATGTGCCCACTGCCATTATGTGCTACTGGTGGTATGGCATGATGGCCTGCTTTTCAGCGGCTTACCTGATCTGGCGAATCAAAATGGCGGATATGGCTGCCAAGGCCTGTGCACCGATTGGTTTTACCATAACGGCAGTTGCCCTGTTTACCGGTTCTGTTTGGGGCATTCCCACCTGGGGAACCTGGTGGATATGGGATGCCCGCCTGACCTCGACACTGGTGATGTTGTTTCTGTTTGCCGGGGTCATGGTGCTGAGATCGGCCTTTGATTCTGTGGATGCTGGTGCCAAGGCAGCTGCTGTGTTGAGTCTGGTTGGTGTGGTCAATATCCCGATAGTGGTCTATTCAGTTGAATGGTGGAATACCCTGCATCAGGGCGCGAGCAATCTCTCACTGAGTAATACCCAGGCAAATCCGCCAGAAGTCTGGCTGCCGGCATTTTTCACCGGTTTCGGCATTTTTGGTTTTTTCATGCTGGCACTGATCCTCAGAACCAGAAACGAAATCCTGCAGCGTGAACGTCGGGCTGACTGGGTGAGGGAAATTTTCCGACCGGGTAAGGGTGAGTTTTAATGGGCAGCTTTGACAGTTTTAGTGATTTTCTGTCCATGGGCGGCTATGCCGAATATGTCTGGTCAGCCTATGCTTTTTTTGCGCTGGTGCTGGTATTCAATATTTGGCAGCCCATGCTGGCCAGGAAAAAATATTTCAAGCAACAGTTGAAACGTGAGCAGGTGCAGGCTGAACGCGCACAGGCTCAGCAAAACAATGAGGAGTACGGTAATGGCAGCGCAACGTAAGCAGCGCATAATGATTGTCGGTTTCATTGTCGCCGGTTCGGCAGTGGCCGTGGGCCTGGTACTGTTTGCCCTGAACCAGGGGATCAATGTGTTTTATACGCCGACTGAAGTGGCGCAGGGAGCGGTACCCAGCGGTCAGAATTTCAGAATCGGTGGCATGGTGAAAACAGGCTCGCTGCGTTCAAGCGAACTGGGGGGCACGCAGATAGAGTTTCTGGCGACGGATTGTCTGGCAGAAATACCGGTATCCTACACCGGTGTGTTACCCGATTTATTCCGCGAAGGGCAGGGTGTTGTCGCCGATGGTTTTATTGACAGTCAAGGGATTTTTCAGGCCAATCAAATCCTTGCCAAGCATGATGAGAATTACATGCCTGCTGAATCAGTAGCAGCCATGGAAGCCTCGGGAGCCAGCTGTGATCCCTGAACTTGGAAACTTTTCACTGATTCTGGCCTGTTGTCTGGCCAGTCTGATGGCCATCATTCCAATGGCAGGTGCTGTTAGTAATAATCAGTTATGGATGTCGCTGGCTCGCCCGCTGAGCTCCGGTATCTGGGTATTCATGCTGCTGAGTTTTGCCTGCCTGGCTTATGCCTTTCTCAATGATGACTTTTCCGTGAACTATGTCGCCAATAACTCAAATAGCCTGCTGCCAACGCGCTATAAATTTACCGGGGTGTGGGGTGGACATGAAGGGTCACTGCTTTTATGGGTATTGATACTGGCTTCCTGGTCCTATGCGGTTAGTCTTTTCAGCAGAAATCTGCCACTGGATATACTTGCCAGGGTGCTGTCTGTGATGGGTATCATTACGAGCGGTTTTTTACTGTTCATGCTGCTGACCTCCAACCCCTTCGAGCGCAGCCTGCTCAATACCCCTCTTGATGGCAGGGACCTCAATCCTCTGTTGCAAGACTTCGGCCTGATTGTACATCCGCCCTTTTTGTACATGGGCTATGTCGGTTTTTCGGTTGCCTTTGCCTTTGCCATTGCCGCCTTGCTGAGTGGACGATTGGATGCAGCCTGGGCTCGCTGGACAAGACCCTGGACCAATGCGGCCTGGTCTTTTCTGAGTGTCGGGATTGCTCTTGGCAGTTGGTGGGCCTACTACGAACTGGGTTGGGGAGGCTGGTGGTTTTGGGATCCAACAGAAAATGTTGCCTTTATGCCCTGGTTGATAGGCACGGCACTGATCCATTCTCTGGCGGTTACCGAAAAGCGTGGTGTCTTTAAAAGCTGGACGGTACTGTTGGCCATTGCTGCGTTTTCGCTAAGTTTGCTGGGTGCTTTTATCGTTCGTTCTGGTGTGCTGACCTCGGTGCATGCCTTTGCCGTTGACCCAGCCCGCGGCATGGTACTGCTGACACTGATGCTGCTAGTCATCGGCTCCTCCTTGTTTTTATATGCCTTGCGTGCCCCGGTGGTGAAAAGTACGGCTTCCTATACGCTGACTTCCCGTGAAGTCATGCTGCTGATCAATAATATTATTCTGGTGGTCGCGACTGCTGCTGTCCTGCTGGGCACGGTTTATCCGCTGCTGCATGAGGCGGTTTACGGTGAAGCCAACCGGGTTTCAATAGGGCCACCGTATTTCAATACCATCTTCTTGCCGCTGATGGGTTTGCTGGCTTTTGTACTGGGAATCGGCTCTTGTTCCCGCTGGAAAAACACCTCTGTTGACTACCTCAAACAACAGTTGCTCAAGGTCTTCATAGCCAGTGTTGCGCTTGGCATCATTATCCCTGTGATCACCACCGGTGGTTTCAATCTGGGGGCAATCATTGCCATGGTATTGGCCGTCTGGATCATGCTCACCATTATCAAAGACATGATCAATAAAACAGCTAACAAGCCCACACGGTGGAAAGGATTGAAGGCCCTGAGTCTGAGCTATTACGGTATGCAGATTGCCCATCTTGGGATGTCTGTCATTATTCTGGGTGTTTGCCTGACCAGTCAGTACAGCGTCGAACGGGATGTGCGTCTGATGCCCGGAGAAAGTGAAACAATCGGCCGGTATGAATTTGTTTTTGAAGGCGTGACAACGGAACAGGGTCCCAATTATGAAGCCGACCGGGGGACGGTTACAGTTCTGAAAGATGGCGAAAGCTACCTGACCCTGCGACCGGAGAAACGCTTCTATTTTGCCACGCGTGCCGTGCAAACCGAAGCAGCTATTGATGTCGGCCTTTTCCGCGATTTATTCACCGCACTGGGTGACGAACGGGGTGATGGTAGCTGGGTTATACGGATTCACTTCAAACCTTTTGTGTTCTGGATATGGATGGGGGCTTTCCTAATGGCATTTGGCGGGGTGCTGGCAATAACAGATAAACGTTACCGCAGCAAAAAAGTTGCGGTCAGCAAGCCTCAGAAAGTCAATGTCAGTGATACAGGAAAGCTGGCAGGAGAGGCTTCATGAATCAGCGTGTAAAACTTTTTATTCCAGGTGTCTTTTTTATATTGATGCTAGGCTTGCTGCTGTTTGGTTTGGGACGAAATCCCAATCAGGTTCCTTCAGCTCTGGTCGACCGTCCACTACCTCAATTCAGCCTGCCGGAGCTGAATCAGGAGTTGGTAAGTGTAAGCAGCAGTGATCTCCAGGGTAGTATTTCTATTATCAATTTTTGGGCTACCTGGTGCCCTCCCTGCCATGTTGAACATCCCTACCTGGTAGAAATCAGTGAAAGTGAGTCTGATGTCAGGTTTATAGGCGTCAACTACAAGGACGACCTTGTAGAAGCCAGGCTTTTTCTCGAGGAAAAAGGCTCACCGTTTGAGCAGGTAATTATCGATCTTGATGGCAGTCTAGGTATAGATTTTGGTGTGGCTGGCGCACCAGAGACTTTCATTGTTGACAGTTTCGGGACCATTCGCTATCGCCATGTCGGCATTATTAACCACCAGATCTGGGCGGAAACATTCGAGCCGATCATTGCCCGATTAAAATAATGGCCAGACTTGCCCTCTTCATGATCTTCACGGTGCTCTGCATGAATAACTTGCAGGCTGCAATTGAGGTATATCAGTTTGACTCCCCTGATCAGGAAGAGCGGTTTCACCAGTTAAGTGATCAGTTACGTTGCCCTATGTGTCTTAATTCGAATCTGTCAGGCTCAGATGCGCCGATAGCCGCAGACTTGCGTGCTGAAATTTATGAGCAGATTATTGATGGCAGGACGAATGATGAAATCATCGATTTCATGACGCAACGTTATGGTGATTTTATTAATTACCGACCGCCACTTAACCGGGGAACAGTGCTTCTATGGTTTGGTCCACTGCTACTCTTACTGGCTGGGTTGCTGGTAGTCTGGCGCATGGTCAGATCAAATCAGTCTGCAGATCAGGCGCTTGCTCTGACAGCTGAACAACAGCAAAAGCTTGAAAAAATCCTAACGGGCAAAAAATAAATGACGGGACTTAGCCTTTATCTTGTTCTGATGATGCTACTTGCATCCTGTTTTGTCATTTTGCCGGTCTGGCGCTATCAGGGACAGGCACGTAATCAGCAGGATGAATTGCGCAAGCAGCAGAATATTCTTGCCTTCGAACAAAGCAAGCAAGAGCTCGAGGCCAGTTTGGCTGACAAGCTGTTAAGCCAGGATGAGTACCATACCCTGCGTACCGAACTCGAACTCAACTTTCTCGAAGATATGGAAAACCAGGCTGACAGCAATCGCAGTTCAGCTTCCTCCTATACCAGAGCTTTACCCTTAAGTCTGTTAGTCATCATTTTGCTTGCAAGTTTCTTGCTTTACCGGCAGATCGGTTCAGAACGGGAGCTGGCGATACCGGCCCTGCTTGAACAGCTGGAGGCTGCAACTAGCGAAGAGGAACAGCTCGCTGGATTGCAGGAAATTGCCCTTATTCTGGATGGCCGCTTCAGTCGTCGTAGCTCGGATATACAAACAGGGTTCACCCTGGGAACACTGTATATCAGCCTGGACCGTTTTGATGATGCGGTAAGGGTGTTTAACCAGCTTGCCCGGGAAATGCCAGAGGAGGATGCCGATAAGGCAGCGGTACTCGGGCAGCTGGCTCAGGCGCAGTATTTGCGTGACGGCTCCACCCTCACGCCAGCCGTGCAGGCGACAATGGATCAGGCTTTGCAAATAAATTCCAATGAGCAGGCCATCATGAGCCTGCTGGCTTTTGAAGCCTTTGTGTCAGAAGATTATGCTCAGGCAATCACGTACTGGCGTCGGCAGATATCCCAGTTGACACCGGGCAGTGCCCAAGTGGCTGAACTGAATCAGCGTATCGCCACCATCGAGGAATTGATGGGCGTCGAACAGGAAAGTCCAAGCGATGGGGGTGTTTCCGTCACTGTGCAGGTGGATATCGATAATGCCATCCGGGACCAGATAGAACCCGATATGCGGCTGTTTATTTTTGCGCGCAGTGAAAGCATGCCCGTACCCTTGGCTGCCAGGGATTTTGCCATCAGTGATTTCCCCCTAACAGTGACCCTGGATGAAAGCATGGCGATGCTGCCCCAGTTCAGCCTGTCCTCTGTTGATAGCGTTTTTGTCGGTGCAACAATTGCCCGCGACGCAACGGCCCAGCAGGGTGGGTTTCGTGCGGTGTCAGAATCGTTTGAACTGGAAGGACTGGACGCGCCTATCGAGCTGCTGATCTCCGAACCTGTCCCCTGACAGTCAACTCAACTTTTACAACTAGAGACTAAAGCGTGAGTAATCTAGCTGCACTTCGCTCAGTTTTTGCCAACAGAAACTTTGCCATATATGTTTGTGCAAACGGCATTTCACTGATTGGCTTCTGGATGCAGCGCCTGGCTATCAGCTGGCTGACTTGGGAATTGACGGAATCTGAGTTCTGGGTAGGTGCGGTGGCTTTTGCCGAGCTTGCGCCACTGCTGATTGTAAGCCCAGTGGTTGGGGTTTGGGCCGATCATTTTAATCGCAAACATCTCACCATCATGACGCAATGCGGCATGATGCTGCAGGCTCTGATTCTGTATGTGCTGATCATAATAGGCGTGATCAATGTCGAGCTTTTGTTTTTCTTTGCCCTGCTCGACGGCATATTACAGGCTGCACATCAGCCCATTCGACTTTCCATCGTGCCTAATCTGGTGGAACGTAAGGATATCGTTTCTGCCTCATCCTTTACTGCCGTATTATTTAATGTAGCACGATTGTTGGGTCCGGCCCTGGCCGGAGTGGTCATCAGTCTGTTTGGAACAGCCATTGCGGTCCTGTGTAATGCCATTACCTACATCCCCATATTGATTGCCTGGTCCTTTATTCATCTGCCAAAAAACAATCCCGGAAAAAATAAAAGCACTATTTTGAAAGGCATCAGAGAAGGGGTTGTGTACATTAAGAATATTCCGGCGCTGGGCGATATCTTCTTTTTACAGACCATACTGGCCTGTGGTATCCGGCCAGTGACACTTATGCTGGCGGCATTCATTGGTGCTGTTTACGGAGGTGGGGCTGAAGACCTTGCGATCTATACAGCCGTACTGGGCTTTGGTGCCGTTGCTGGCGGCATGTATATCACCTTACGGGGACGGGCCCAGGGTCTGGTAATGAGCATGCTGCTTAACAGTCTGCTTTCCATCGTCGGTCTGGCATTTTTTGCCTGGACCCAGCGGTACCTCTTGGGGCTGCTGTTTATTTTTATTGTCGGCTGGACAGTGACCCTGAGTGCAGTAGCCAGTCAAACCATGATCCAGAACAGCATTGATGATGCCGTGCGCGGCAGGGTGCTTTCTTTATGGGCGGCAATGACCCGGGGAGCGACCGCCATTGGAGTGCTGGTGATTGGTGTATTTGCGGATTATTTTGGCCTGTTCTGGCCCAATTTTTTCGCGGCATTGATCTGTCTTGTTGGATTGATCTGGTACTGGCGGCATTATCGCCAAATGCAGGACTACTTCGAGGCCGACGCCGTGCCTGAAGCTAATGTGTGATGGAATAGATCACGTAATTCACGCCAAACTCAATGCCCATCTTGGCATCGCTTTGCGGATAATTCGGATTGTCCTGATGCTGCCAGGCATCGCCCATATCATTATTGAATGAAATGGCGACCATGATGCGGCCGTCGTCATCCAGGATGGCTTTCCACTGGGGTATTGCACCATCATTGCGGTAGGGCACGCCGGCATAGGAAAGGCTGCGCATGTTGCTGATCTGATGGCGCTGGCCCAGATCATAAATAATGCTGAAGAGCTGATGATCAGCCGGCAGGTCAACAATCTGGCGATCTGGGAATACCCGCGTCATGCTGCGCATAAAGCCAGCCCATTCCGGGCTACCGAAAAAACTGTCTGCCAGTAAAAATCCGCCACGCAAAAGATAATCGCGCAACTTGGCAGCCTGTGAATCTGTTAGACTCCAGTTACGTGGCATGCCAACAATCAGAAAGGGCCAGTTAAAGACATCGTCGCCGTCATCAAGGTTTACGGGCTGTTCAACGGAGCGCACATCCAGCGTGGTCAGACGCCTTAACAGGCGGGCAAAAGTTCGGTCTCCACGTGGATAGTCCACGGCCCAGCTGGTGCCACCGCGCTCCCAACCATAATCCCGGGCACCCGAAGAATACATCAGTCTGCCAACAACAAACTCTCCGGGTACCCGGTAATCGGCTGGCAATTCTTCATGGGCATCACTTTCCAGTGGCTGCAGTACACGAAATTCGCGCTGGGCGAAGGAAGAAGTACTGGAAAAGGCAAGAAACACAGTAAGCAATCCTGTGGCAAGCCTGAGTATGGAAAATGGCAGAGCCTTCATAGTGTTCTTATAGCAGCTGCAGGCAAGATGAACAAGCCGCACTTGTCAGGCTATAGACTTTGATGACAGGCGCGGCTAAGCTGGAGCGAATTTCTTTTAAACAGACGAGCGGCTTAAGATACTGGGAATACGCATGAGTTTTACCGACAATGAATCAACCGCGACTGCGACTGCCAGTGCCTTACACCGATTTAACCGCTACGAAATAAAATACTATCTGCCAGAAAATAAAATACCTGAATTTCGTGAAAAAATACGCGAACGCATGGGCGAGGATATTCATAAAAATGCCTGTTCACGACGTGTCAGTAGTATTTATTATGACAGCAGGGATCTGCGCTTTTACTGGGAAAAAATCGAAGGGCTGCGCTTTCGACGCAAACTGCGCATCCGTGCCTATGGGGAGCCAGAGCTGATCAATGATGAATCAAGGGTGTTCGTTGAAATCAAGCAACGGGTTAATCGCGTCACCCAGAAAAGGCGAATACCCATGCCTTATCATCAGGCCAGACTGCTTTGCGACCAATGGGAAGATCCGAGCAACCCTGAATTGCGGCAGGCCTTTGTCAATGAAGTATTGATGTTGTCAGAATCGGTAAAGCTGCAGGCGGTTGCCATGACCACCTATCACCGCGAAGCCTTTGTCGGTGTGGATGCTGATCTGGGATTACGCATTACACTGGATCACACTATTCAGGGTCGCAACAAGGATTTATCGCTGAGTATGCGTTCTGAAAATAAATTCATCATTCCTTCTCACATCTCCATTGTTGAGGTGAAAGCCAATGAAAGGGTGCCGACCTGGTTCACCGACCTGGCTGCCAGTATGGGGCTGGAGGTGGTTAGGGTATCCAAATACTGTAAAGCCATTGAGGCAACAGCCACTATTCCGGATATCCGCCTCAGTTTAAAGAATCTGCCAGAGCCGCTGAGTCTGGTAAGCACAAGTCATACTTAAGGAGCTAACATGAATCTGGATATTGTCGATTTATCCGGTACTTTCAATACGCTGGATATCATCCTGGTCTTGTCGCTCTCGTTTGTGTTATCGACGCTTGTCGGTTTTGTTTACCGGGCAACACATCAGAATATTTCTTACAGTCAGTCCTATGTGCAGACGCTTATTGTAGTGTGCATGGTTATTGCTGTTCTGATGCTTGTCGTTGGCTCTAATATTGCGCGTGCTTTTGCACTGGTAGGTGCTTTTTCAGTCATTCGCTTTCGTAATGCATTGAAAGAAACCCGTGATGTCGGGTTTATCTTTCTAGTCATGGCTATTGGTATGGCAACCGGCACCCGTTTTTATGCACTGGCCATAGCAGCCACTGTTTCTATTTGTGTGGTGATACTGCTGATGATGAAGCTCGATGCCTTTGCCAGCAATATCCAGCGCCAGGTTGTGAAAGTCCAGGTTCCTCCGGATGGAGATTTCGATAAACTGGTCGAAGATGAACTGATTAAGCTGACTAAAAGTTTTGAACTGGTCAGTACCGAGACCATTCGCAACGGGGCCTTGCTTGAACTTCTGTATACCGTTGAACCCAATCCGGGTATTCAGGCGAGGGATATGGTTATGCGCTTGTCGGATGTCAACACCGGTCAGCGGGTGACGGTATTAAGTGGCTATGACCAGACCGACTTATAGACTGCAGCCAGATTGATGCACTCATTTGTCGCTCTGCTCATTTAGCAGCATTCTTTACCTGTGCTAAGATTCAGGACAGGCATTAAAACCTTCAGCGGTCAGTACTTATGGATCAGTATTCACAGCGAGAGCAAATAAGACGTTCCTGGTGGAAACGTGCCGTTCCTGTAAGGGTAAGGCATCACAGCCGGCTGATCTTTTCCTCATTGCTAGTTCTGCTGTTAATGGGGTTCATGCTGGGCTCCTACCGTATCAACCCCATTGTCTTCACCCACGAAAGCGAAGAACAGACCACCAATTCCCGATTTAATATCATTGGCCTGGTAGATCTCTTTGACCTGAATCAGTCACACAGTATTAACCTGTCCATCAGTGATGAGAATTATCGGCTCATGATGGAAGATTATTTGCGCAATGGATTAAAAACCTGGGTCCCAGCGGATATTGAGATTGACGGAACTTTGATACCGAATGTCGGTGTCAGGCTAAAAGGCAATTCAACCCTGCGAGAGTTGAGCCGCAATTCTCGGGGTTGGGGAAGACGTAATCCCATGAGTAATGCCAGTTTTGATAACCCCTCCACCTTGCCTTTAGCAGTCAGCTTTGACAAGTATGAAAATGATGTGGCTTATCAGGGGCGCGAAGAGCTCGCTATTAGGCCAGCCCGTACTGGCGGCACCAACCTGAATGAAGCAATAGCCTTGCAGTTGATTGCGGATTCGGGCCAGGTGTCACAGGATTTCACCTGGGCCAGGTTCCAAGTCAACGACTATCCGACAACGACTCGTCTGGTGATAGAGAATCCGGACAAACGTTATGCTGAAGCAATCGGCATGGGCAGTGGTGTTCTGTATAAATCACGTAGTGAAAACCGCTTTCGCTATCGTGGCGAAGAAGACAGCAGCTATGAGCGTGATTTTGATCAGATCAATGCTAAAAACACACATGGCATGACGCCCGTGATTGAGTTGCTGAAGTGGTTGGATACAGTCAGTGTTGAAGACTTTGACAGAGAACTGGCTGACTGGGTTGATGTGGAGAGTTTTGCCTATTATGTAGCCACTCAGGACCTCTTGCAGAACTTTGACGACATGTCAGGGCCGGGCAAAAACTTTTTACTCTGGTACGATCTGGGTGATGAAAAATTTACCGTCATCAGCTGGGATATGAATCTGTCTCTGGGTACCGGCAATTTTCTTGGCGGCTTCGGCTACGGCTACGGCAATCCTTTGAAAGAGCGTTTCGTTCGCAGTGAACTTTTTCAGCCTGAAATTCAGCAAGCACGTGAAACCTTGCTGCAAAGCTGGACCTTCAGGAATACTGCCGTCAGAACCTTAGACAGATTGTCAGAATCTGTTCCCCTGTCAGATGCGCTGACAGAAGAGCAGGCCCTTCGTGATCTGTCCCGTGTACGTCGTAGTCTGCAATTTGTCCGATAAAATAAGCAATACAACACAGGGAGATTAACTGGTTTGCCTAAATGGGTTGAGGGTAAGGTCGTCAATAATATTCATTGGCATGAAAATCTGTTTTCCCTGCAGGTGGAAGCCGCGGTCAATAAATTTATCGCTGGTCAGTTCACCAGTCTGGCACTGGATATTGATGGTGAACGGATTGCCCGGCCTTACTCATTTTTGAGTTCTCCGGGGCAGCAACCGCTGGAGTTTTTTTTCTATGTGGCAACAGATGGAGTGCTCTCTAATGCCCTGGTCAAGCTGCAGCCTGGCGACAGTTTATGGCTTAAAGAGCAGGCCAATGGCTTTTTCACATTGGAAGAGGTGCCTGCCTCCCGCGATTTGTGGATGTTGGCAACCGGAACCGGGGTTGCCCCGTATTTTTCAATGCTGGGCAGTGAAGAAATCTGGCAGCGTTACCGTCATGTCGTCTTGGTACAGGGTGTGCGTAGCAAGCCGGACTTGCAATACCAGAACCTGGTAACAAGCTATCAAGAGTCTTACCCCGGACGTTTTTATTTTCAGCCTTTTGTCAGTCGTGAAGCCTGTGAGGGTGCCATTCAAGGCAGGATTCCTGATAGTCTTCGCGATGGAGATCTGGAAGCACGCATTGGGCTTAATCTGGATGTGGAACACTCGCAGGTAATGCTATGCGGCAATCCTGATATGGTGAAAGACACGGTGGAGTTGCTGAAGCAGCGTGGCTTCAAGAAAAACCTGCGTCGGAAGCCGGGGCAGATTACCACCGAAAACTACTGGTAAGGATTCAGGCCAGAACGGCCACACTTTTAATCTGGGCGTAGACTTTTTTTCCGATTTCGAGTTGTAAGCGTGCAACAGACTTTCTGGTGATCCGGGCCAATACTGTTTGCCCGTTCATGTCTAGGTAGACGGTGGCCTGTGCTGAATTCTCATCCTGAATACCTTTTACCACGGCGGGCAGAATATTCAGAATACTGCTGTCTTCCTGGACATTGAGGGCCAGACTCACATCCTGAGCAGCCAGTCGCAGGCGAATCGATTTTGCCCGGGGTAGGGCATCGCCAGGCACTGTAAACGGGCCGAGGACAGAGTTGAGTTGGTTAAGGTGAAAAGTAGTATCGTAAGTGTCAGCCACAGCACTAATGATAGATTCAGCCTGCGCACGATGCGATAGCGACAAGTCGGCACGGGTCAGTAATTGCTCAATGGGTCCGGCAGCTTTGATACAGTGATCTTCAATAAAAATCAGCTGGTCGGCCAGGCGGGCAATCTCCTCATTGGAATGCGTCACATAAATGATGGGTATGTTCAGCTCTCTGTTGAGTGAGCTTATATAGGGAATCAGCTCATCTTTTCTCGTCTGGTCCAGTGAAGACAGAGGCTCATCCATCAGCAGGATGCTGGGATTGACTGCAAGTGCTCTGGCAATGGCAACCCGTTGCTGTTCCCCACCGGAAAGGTAATTGGTTTTACGGTCCAGTAGCAGGTCCAGTTCCATCAATTCAATGATTTGTTCCAGCGGTATTTTACTGTCACATTGTTGAATGCGTTTCAGACCGTATTCAATATTTCGACGGACATTCAAATGGGGAAATAGGCTGGCTTCCTGAAAGACATAAGCAAGTGGACGCTGGTGGGCAGGAATAAAAAGCTCATTCTGTTGCCAGATTTCTTCCCCGACTTTCAAATATGAGCCAGGGTGTTTTTCCAGTCCTGCAAGGGCGCGTAGCAGGGATGTCTTGCCACAGCCTGATTTCCCAAAGACAGCGGTAATGCCCTGTAAGTCAATTTCGAACTGGAAGTTCAGCGGCGTACTGCGCTGTATGTTAAAAGCAGCACGTAGCTTCATAAACGTACGACCTTGAAACGTCCATTCATGGCATAAATGGCCAGTAGCAGGCTGAAGGATAAAAGCAGCAAAGCTGCAGACAGGATGTGTGCCTTGGTGTATTCAAGCGTTTCGACGTGTTCGTAAATGGCGATGGAAAGCACCTGGGTCTCACCAGGAATGTTGCCGCCAATCATTAATACCACTCCGAATTCGCCGATGGTATGCGCGAAACCCAGCACGCTGGCTGTTAAAAAACCCGGTCGGGCGAGGGGTAAGGCAATCGAAAAAAAACGGTCCAATGGTGTGGCCCGCAAGGTTGCCGCAACTTCAAAAGGGCGTGGGCCAATATGACTGAAAGCATCCTGCAGAGGTTGTACGACGAAGGGCAGGGAGTAAAACACTGAACCAATAAGCAGGCCGCTGAAGCTGAATGCCAGAGGTTGGGCGCCGAATGCCTGCATTAATGAACCCAGGGGGCCATTGGCGCCAAGTAGTAGGAGTAAATAAAAACCCAGGACGGTAGGTGGCAGTACCAGAGGCAGGGCAATCATGGCTTCGGGGATGAATTTAAAGCGCCAGGATGTGCGTGCCAGGAACCAGGCCAGAGGCGTGCCGATGAGCAGCAATATTACCGTGCTTAGCAGGGCCAGTTGCAGTGTCAGCAGCAGGGCTGTCAGATCGGCGGAAGATAACATGAGCCTATGTGTGTTCTATTTCGGGCTAGGGTCGATGCAAGATGGTAAGTGTGCTCAGGTTTGATGTCCAGCAACAAGCCGTAAATCCGGCATGGCCTGTTTCGGGGTCCAAGGTATTAGCAGATGCTGATTATGGATTAAAACTGCTAGAATACCGGCACTATGGCCGATACAAAACCAGCACTCATCGATAAATACGGCAGACAGATCGATTATGTCAGGCTGTCCCTGACGGATCGCTGTGATTTTCGTTGCGTCTATTGCATGTCAGAAAAAATGACCTTTCTGCCGCGTAAACAGATTTTGAGCCTGGAGGAAATTTATCGGCTTGCGCGTATATTTACTGAACTGGGTGTGAAAAAACTTCGCCTGACCGGCGGTGAACCCCTGATTCGAAACAATGTCATGTCCCTGATTCGCAAACTGGGTGCCTTGCCCGGTCTTGAAGAACTGCTGTTGACCACCAATGGCTCTCATCTCGGGGAAATGGCAAGGGAATTAAAAGAGGCCGGTGTCAATCGCATCAATATCAGCCTGGACAGTCTTGATGCAGATAAATTCAAGCGCATGACACGCACCGGTGAGTTGAGAAAAGTCCTACAGGGCATAGAAGCAGCAGTTGCAGCAGGTTTCGACAGTATCCGGCTTAACAGTGTCATTCTGCGGGGCATCAATGATGGTGAAATTCTCGGTCTCTTGGAATATGCCATGCAGTTGGGTATCAATATCGCATTTATCGAAGAAATGCCGCTAGGCGAAATTGCCGACCATAGCCGTCTGGACACCATGGTTTCTAACGAAGACGTCAGGGGCATCATAACAGAGCGTTATCAGCTGACGCCGGTCGAGATGACGACTGCAGGTCCTTCACGCTATTACGAACTGGCAGGTCATCAGACACGGGTCGGTTTCATATCGCCGGTGTCGCACAATTTTTGTGAAAGTTGTAATCGCGTCAGGTTGACTGTTGAAGGGCGGCTTTTACTCTGTCTGGGTAATGAGTATTCCAGTGACCTGAAAGAATTAATGCGATCACAGTCCGGAGACGATGCAGCGCTGAAACAGGCTATTGTCAATGCGATGGATATCAAGCCCCTGCGTCACCATTTCTATGATGATGATCATGCGCAGATCGTCCGTTTTATGAACATGACTGGAGGATAGTCAGTGGGCAATAACAAAGCACGGGAGGAGTTTGTTCCTCTGAATATAGCTGTGGTCACGGTCTCGGATACCCGCACTGAGGAAAACGATACTTCAGGCAGATACCTGCAAGATGCTCTCATGCAGGCTGGGCACCGACTGGCAGAAAAGCATATCTGTAAAGATGATATTTACCGTCTGCGCGCGCTGGTCGCGAATCTCGTCGCGGATCATGGGATACAGGCGATTATTACAACGGGTGGGACCGGTTTTACCCGGCGCGATAATACCTTGCTTGCCATCAGTCCTTTGCTGGACAGCAGCATTGACGGCTTCGGTGAACTGTTTCGTTCTCTGTCTTACCAGGATATTGGTTCTTCGACGATTCAATCCAGGGCCTTTGCAGGACTAAGTAATGATACGGTGATTTTTTGTGTGCCCGGTTCAACTGGCGCCTGTAAAACGGCCTGGGAAGGAATTATTGCCGAGCAGCTTAACAGCCAGCACAAGCCCTGTAACTTTGTCGGAAGAATCAGTGAATAAGCTAAAAAAAAAGCGCAGCCTGAAAAAAAAGAAGGGAGTGACTCAAGCAGGCTGCGCTAAGGGGATTACTGTAGAACTGCTATAGGCCAAGGGGGGGAGCTTATTGCAAGTTCTTAAAATACTGTTAAATTTCAGGCAAATGATGCCCAAAGGGTCAGTACCGGTACAACCAGTACGGCTAATGTACTTAAAGCTGATGTCGTGTACTCCACCAGCGTTTCTCTTTCTTCACTGCTCATTACTTCGTTGCTCATCTAGAGGCTCCTTTTAAGACTGATATTTCAGATCATTTTTGCGTTTCTTTTAAAAACGCGGGGCTATAGTAACACAGTAAATCCAAAAAAGTAACACAATGTGTATTATATTCACGTTTATTGGTTGTTTCTCGATTATTTTGGAGTTTCTCACCAGAAAAAATTGTAATATATTGATATATAATACATTTATTAGGTATTGCAGACTGCGAATTTAAGTAACACTTAAGGTGGAAGTATTAATATTTGATTAAATTTCGTTCAATAAAGTAAAAAATACTGAAAAGTGTTACCTTTTTCACACTTTCAGTCGCCAGAAAAACCGAAAGAGACTTGCGCATTGCTCAGATGCGGCCATAATTCATGCTTTTCCAGCTTAGATCGATAAAAAATGCCAGTAACACTTCCAGCACTGTCAGGAAAACGTATTGCTATACCGGAAAGTCGGCAATTGTGGCTTTTGAGCGAGATGATAAGAAAACGTGGCGCCAGCGTTATGGCTGTTCCGCTGGTGGCTATCTATGATGCGCCTGACCCGACTCCTGTGCTGGCATGGCTGCATGCGTTTACTAAGCACCCGCCCGACATACTCATTCTGCTAACGGGTGAAGGTCTGCGGCGACTCAACAAGCTGGCAAAAAAACATGATATGACTGAGGCCTTTATCCATGCTCTGGCATCCGTTTTCAAAGTATCGCGTGGGCCCAAACCCAGCCAGGCTTTACGCGAACTGGGGCTCGAGCAGGATCTGGATGCATCCACACCCACCTCTGAAGGCATTATTGACAGTCTGGAAAACCGGCAGCTTGAGGGGCTTAGGGTAGCTGTACAGTTGTATGGGCAGGAGCCAAATACAAGGCTCATCAGTTATCTGATGGGCCGGGGTGCTCAACTCAGCACAGTTGCACCGTATATTTATGCCGATGAAGTGGAGGATGAAAAAGTCAAGGGCTTGATCAATGAGATGGCAGCTGGAAATCTTGACCTGATCGCGTTTACTTCGAATTCACAGGTAAAGCGTCTTTATCAGGTGGCGACAAATGCCGGCATGCAGGAGGCACTGGCAGCAGGTCTGCAGCAAACAGCTATCGCAGCAGTTGGTCCGGTTGTGGCAGAAGCGCTGCGGGAAAGAGGGCTTAGCGTTGATGTAATGCCACAACGAAACTATTTTATGAAACCAATGCTCAATGAAATCGCCCGCTTTTTCCAGTCTGGCTGAGTATGGCTTTAAAGATGTCAAAATACTTCTATAATGGGCGCTGACAACAAGAGCAGGAACCAGGCATGAATTTAAACAAATCCATTTTTACACTGTTACTGGGTTTTTCACTGGTGGTGAGTAGTCACTTGTCGCTTGCACAGGAGAAAAACCCTGACGAGCTTTATGCCGTGATTGAGACTCAGCATGGCATCATGGAATTTGAATTGTATAAACTGGTGGCGCCGATAGCTGTGGCAAATTTCGTTAATCTGGCCACACGCGGTTACTATGATGGTCTGATATTTCATCGGGTCATTGATGATTTTATGGCGCAGGGCGGCGATCCTTTTGGGGATGGTTCGGGAGGTCCGGGCTATCGCTTTGAGGATGAGATTCGTATGAGGCACAATCAGGAAGGCATTCTGTCTATGGCCAATTCCGGTCCCAACAGCAATGGCTCACAGTTCTTTATCACGCATCTGGCAACTCCACACCTGAATGGATTACATACCGTTTTTGGCAAGATTTTCAGTGGCCGTGAGTTTATTCGACAGATTCGCCCCGGAGATGAGATTGTGTCCATCAGCATTCAGGGAAACGCAAAGGCTTTTCTGGAAAGATACAGTGATCGTCTCTATCAATGGAACCAGGTCTTAGATGAAAATTTCCCGAACCTGAGGGAAGCGCTTACCGATTAAACGGAGGTCTTTTCGACCTTGTCAGCCTTTTCTTCTTCATTTTCCTCGTCCTGCAGATAGGGCAGGAGATAGAATGTCTGGCCAATAATAAACAGAAAGATAAGTGCCAGGGAGCCGAATACCTTGAAATCCACCCAGTAATCATGGAAGGTGAAGGCGACAAAGAGATTGACGCTGCCAAGGAACAGGAAGAAATAGGCCCAGGCAAAGTTAAGGCGATGCCAGGCTTGATCAGGCATCTCAACGGCATGCTCGAGCATCAGACGTGTCGCGTTTTTATTGGCAAAATAGTGTGAGCCAAAAAAGATGCCTGCAAAAATCCAGTTAACGACAGGTGCTTTCCATTTGAGAATGGCTTCATCCCGGAACACGATGGTAAAGGTGCAGAATATCAGGACAGCAAGCAGGGTGATGATCTGATTACGTTCGAGTTTTTTGTGAATCAGATACATAAGGCCGTATACAAGGATGGAACTTAGCACCAGCACCTCCGTAGCGCTGAAAATGCCACCCAGGGTGTAGGCAAAAGATCCGATTTGAATGACCCGTTCTTCAAGCTTGTAAACAATGAAGAAAATGATCAGTGGAATATAGTCAATAAACTGTTTCATGCGCTCATTCTAGTAAATATATATCTAACTGGCTATCCCGTGTTAAGGCGGGTTTAAGCTTAGAACAAGAGTCAGCAATGGGGCAAATACTACATATACATACTGAAAACCCTCAGCTTCGCCTGATTCGCCAGGCTGTGGAGGTATTGCGTTCGGGAGGCGTCATCATCTATCCGACAGATTCGGCCTATGCGCTGGGTTGTTGTGTGGGTGAAAAAGCGGCCTTACAGCGGATCTCACGTATACGACAGCTGGACTCAAAGCATAACTTTACCCTGATGTGTCGCGATCTTTCTGAAATTGCCCTCTATGCAAGAGTCGATAACAGTGCCTATCGACTGCTGAAGGCCTATACGCCTGCAGCCTACACCTTTATCCTGCGGGCTACATCGGAAGTCCCCCGCTTATTAATGCACCCCAAAAGGAAAACCATTGGCATTCGCGTGCCGGATCATCAGGTTGTGTCAGCGCTCCTGAGCGAACTTGATGCCCCCATCCTCAGCAGTACCCTGATTCTTCCCGGTGAAGACAGTCCGCCCCACGATATTGAACTCATCAAGGATGAACTCGCGCATGCCGTTGACCTGATCATTGATTCCGGTTTTTGTGGCCTGGAGGCTACCACGGTGGTTGATCTGGTCGATGGTGCTCCGACTGTATTACGTGCTGGCAAGGCCGATCCGCAGCCCTTCATGACACTGTGATTTTATCTGCCACGTGTCCGGAAAAACTCGTTATAATGCCCGGATATCAAGCTTTATGCAGTCGGGGAAGTTGACTTGAGTTCAGTAGATTCGCAACGGCGAGTATTGTCAGGCATGCGCCCAACAGGGCGTTTACATCTGGGACACTATCACGGGGTTATAAAAAACTGGTTACAGCTACAGCATGAATATGAATGCTTTTTCTTTGTTGCCGACTGGCATGCCCTGACGACCAATTATGATGACCCGAGACAGATTGAGAAAAATGTCTGGGACATGGTCATAGACTGGCTAGCTGCCGGGGTCAGTCCCAATGCAGCGACTCTGTTCATCCAATCGAGAATACCCGAACATGCCGAATTGCATTTGTTGTTGTCAATGATGACACCATTGGGCTGGCTTGAACGAGTACCCAGTTACAAAGACATGCAGGAAAATCTGAAAGAAAAAGAACTGGATACCTATGGTTTTCTGGGCTATCCGCTATTACAAAGTGCCGATATTCTGATTTACCACGCGGGCGCTGTCCCTGTCGGTGCCGATCAGGTGGCCCATGTTGAATTGACCCGTGAAGTGGCGCGACGCTTTAATCATCTTTACGGCAGAGAACCTGATTTTGAGGATCTGGCCGAGGCCGCTGTGAAAAAGATGGGGAAAAAAGCAGCTAAGCTCTTCTCCAGTCTGCGAAAGCGCTACCAGGAGGAGGGTGACCAGGAAGCCATGCAGCGTGCTCAGGCGCTCTTGAAAGAACAGCAGAATATCACCCTCGGTGACCGGGAGCGTCTGTTTGGTTACATCGAAGGGGGTGGCAGGATGATTTTGGCTGAACCACAATCTTTGTTGACCAGTGCCCCCAAAATGCCAGGGCTCGACGGGCGTAAAATGTCCAAGTCCTACAATAACATGATCACTCTGCGTGACACGGAAGATGAGATCATGCAGAAACTCAAGACCATGCCGACTGATCCAGCCAGGGTAAGATTGACTGATGCTGGCGATCCGGACAAGTGTCCCGTCTGGCAGTTTCATGAGGTGTATTCCAGTGAGGAAACGCGGCAGTGGGTGCAGTCAGGCTGTCGCAATGCGGGTATTGGTTGCCTCGACTGCAAAAAGCCTGTGATTGATGCCATTGTCAGTGAAATTCAGCCGATTCGTGAGAAGGCTGAGCAGCTTGAACAGAATCCAGCCATGGTTCGATCCGTCATTGCCGAGGGTAATGAGAAAGCCAGAGAAGTGGCCAGGGAAACCATTGATGATGTACGCCAGGCCATGGGATTAAATTACCGGTAAGACGATGAGTAACGACAGTCAAATTTCACAAGCCGAGGAAAGCAGGGAAAGTCTCTTGCGAAAGGCTCGTGAGCAGCATGCGGGAGAGCAGGCCGAACTGCCCTTTGCCTTCGTTGCCGGGCAGGCGATGACTGATCTTCCGAAAGATTTATATATCCCGCCGGATGCCCTGGAGGTGTTTCTCGAGGCATTCGAGGGGCCGCTGGACCTGCTTTTGTACCTGATACGCCGCCAGAATATCGATATACTGGATATCAATATTGCTGAAATTACCGAGCAGTATATTGCCTACGTTGAATTGATGGAGGCTACACAGTTTGAACTGGCTGCTGAATATCTGGTCATGGCAGCCATGCTTGCAGAAATAAAATCACGCTTCTTGCTGCCTCGCCATGAAGAGGACGAAGAAGATGAAGAAGATCCGCGTGCCCAGTTGATCAGACGTCTGCAGGAATATGAGCGCTATCGCGATGCAGCGGAAAATATTGATGCCTTGCCCCGACAGAATCGTGATTTTCACCTGGCCTCGGCACAGGCCCCCGAACTCGAGAAAAAGACACCTCTGCCGGATGTGGAACTGCAGGAAATTCTCCTGGCGTTTGCTGACGTATTGCGCCGTTCAGACTTGAAGGAAAGTCACCATATTCAGCGCCAGGCCTTATCGACTCGTGAAAAAATGTCACAGATTCTACTGCGAATTTCAGATAAACAGTTTACTCCCCTGAATAGCCTGATCTTGAAAGACGAAGGCAAACTGGGCGTTGTGGTGACTTTTCTGGCCGTAATGGAATTAATCAAAGAATCACTGATTGAACTGGCTCAAAATGAGCCATTTGCTCCCATACATATCAAGGCAAAAAGTACATGATAGATGAAGCGCTGCTGAAGCAAATTATTGAAGCTCTCTTACTGGCAGCGGGGAAGCCGCTGACGCTGGACAGAATTTCAGAGCTGATTGATGAGAAAGACGGGTTTGATCGTGACATGATCAAAGCGGCGCTTGATGACATTGCAGACAGTTGTGAGGGACGTGGTTTTGAATTGAAAAAAGTTGCTTCCGGTTATCGGTTTCAGGTGCGGCAGAATTTAAGCGAGTGGGTTGGCCGCTTGTGGGAAGAAAAACCGCAGCGCTACTCCAGAGCCTTGTTGGAGACGCTGGCTATTATTGCTTATCGGCAGCCAATTACCCGTGGTGATATCGAAAAAATAAGAGGTGTGGCTGTCAGCTCCAGCATAATCCGTACACTGCTGGAAAGAGATTGGGTTAGGGTCGTTGGTCACCGGGATGTGCCAGGTCGACCAGCCATGTATGCTTCTACACGCCAGTTTCTGGACTATTTCAACCTTGAGTCTCTGCAGGATCTGCCAGCATTGACTGAAATTCGTGAACTGGAAGGGCTCAACCAGGATTTAATCGAAGAAGAAAAACCGGCCGGCAATGTCATCGAATTTCCGAGCGAGTTGGAGGGTGACGAAGTCATCGTGCCGGATGAGGAAGAACTGGCGGCAGCTGCCATTGGAACACGTTCCATGGATGAAATCCTGGGCATAGAAAGCGTCGAGTATGAAGACGAAGACGAAGACGAAGACGATGACGGTGGTCTAGAAGCACAGAGTGAGTACTCTGATGATGAAGAAAGTGAAGAGCATGCTGTCTTTGTTGAAAATGCAACTGGAGCTGATGAAGACGACCAACAAGACGAAGACGACGAAGAAAGTAACAATCAGGGTTCTGCCGTTTAGGGCAAGAAGACTTAATTAATTTCGTGAGAAATCAATATGTTGGATGAGCGGGATGAAAAGCTGCAAAAAGTACTCGCCCGCGCAGGCTATGGTTCCCGCCGGGAAATGGAGGCTTGGATAGCGGCTGGCCGCATCCGTGTTAATGGCAAGCCTGCCAAACTGGGTGACAGGGTCGGCAATGATGATCAGATCAGTGTCGATGGCAAAAAACTGGCGGCCAACACGGCACATTCTGTGCCGCAGACTGTACTGGTTTACAACAAGCCTATCGGTGAAATCTGTTCACGTCGTGATCCGGAAGGACGGCCTTCAGTTTTTGATAAGCTGCCACGAATCCAGCATGCACGCTGGGTGGCAGTCGGTCGTCTTGATATCAATACCAGTGGCCTCTTGCTTTTCACCACTGACGGTGACCTGGCTAACAATCTCATGCACCCGTCCATGCAGATCGAACGTGAATATGCTGTTCGTGTGATGGGGGAAGTGAGCCAGGAAATGGTTGAAAACATGCATCGAGGTGTCTTGTTGGAAGACGGTATGGCCAGTTTTAGCGATATTCAGTTTTTTGCGGGGGAAGGAATTAACCAGTGGTATCACGTGGTGATTTTAGAAGGGCGTAATCGTGAAGTCAGGCGCTTGTGGGAGTCGCAGGGCGTGAAAGTCAGTCGCCTTAAACGAGTGCGTTACGGCAATATTTTCATGCCCAGCACGATTAAAGTTGGTCAATTTCGTGAACTGCCTGCAAAAGAAGTGAAAGAACTTTACACGCTGGCTGGTTTAAAATACCGTCCGGTAAAATCGGTGATGAATAAACGGCAAACCAGGAACACCCTGGCGGGGAAAAACAGGCCGCGCTCCCGAGCAAGCCGTGGCAGAAAAAATTAATACTATGATGAGAACTGAGTCATGAAACTTTATGGCAACAAGCTTTCTCCTTTTGTGCGTCACTGTCGTATCGCTTTTCTGGAGAGTGGGCTGGATTTCGAGTTTATCGAGGATACTGATTATCAGATGAGCAAGCGATTATCGCCGACACAGCGAATTCCCTTTCTCGAGTATGCGCTCGACGGTCAAGTAAAAATGCTGACGGATTCAACGTCAATAATCCGGTTTATCCGGGAGCGTTCAGGCTGCAGCTTCCTGGCCACAGTGGATGAGTTGAATGACTACTGTGCAATTAACACCCTGAATGATGCTCAGGTTAATTTATTTTTGCTGAAGAAGGAGGGGCTCGGCCCTGAAAATGTAAAATACCTTCAGCGTCAACAGGATCGAATACAGACTGGTCTGCAGGAATTTGAACAAAGGCAATGGCCGACTCAGCCACCCTGGAATGATGTGATTCTGCGTCTTGCCTGCTTTCTAGACTGGGTGCGATTCAGAAAACATTTCAGCCTGGAACCTTTCCCGCAACTGCAGGATTTGCTGGTCCATGTCGATCAATACGGCCCCTTTCAAGAGACAGCACCGATAGAACCCTAGCTATTGCGCATTAAATTGCTTGCCGTTCTCCTGCAGGCTGTCATCACCCATCAGGTATAAAAAAACCGGCATGATATCTTGCGGTTGGGCGAGCGTTTCCGGGTTTTCCGCTGGGAAGGCTTTTTTACGCATCTTGCTGGCAGTTGCGCCAGGGTTGACGGTGTTGACGCGAATCCTGGAAGTGTTTTCGAGTTCCAGATACAGCACCTGAGCGAGGCTTTCGATTGCTGCCTTGCTTACAGTGTAGGCACCCCAGTAGGCGTACGCCTGACGGCCAGCACTGGAAGAGGTAAATACAATGGATGCATGTTCGGCCTCCTGTAGCAGGGGAAGACAATAACGGCAAAGCGCAAATTGCGCATTCAGATTTACCTGAATTACCTGGTTCCAGGTGGCCAGTGGATAGTGTTGAATGGGGATCAGGCTGCCCAGAACTGCAGCATTGTTGAGCAGGCCATCGAGCCTGCCGAACTCCTGGTAAATACTTTCTGCCAGTTCCTGATAGTTATTCTCCCCGGCAGTTTCCAGGTCTAATGGTGTAATCGCAGCCTGGGGATAGCCTGCGGTCTCGATCTCATCATACAGGGCTTCAAGTTGTTCAATCTGGCGACCATGCAGGATAACAGTTGCGCCATGTGCAGCATAAGTCAGCGCAGCTGCACGTCCTATCCCGCTTGTGGCTCCGCTCACCAGTATGATTTTATCTTTCAGTAATTGTGGTGCAGCCTGGTAGTTGAACATCTTAGTTTCCAAAAAGGTACTGGCTTATTTGCCGGGGTGTTTCAGCGATAAAGTCTGCCTGCCAGTTTTGCAGTTGAGTGTCTGCTGGAAAATAGCCCCAGCTAACCGCGATGGTTTGCATGCTGGCATTTTTTCCGGCCTGGATATCGCGCAAATGGTCGCCTATATAAATACAGTCAGACGGTTTGCAGTCCATTACCTGGCAGGCCTGCAAGAGGCCTTCCGGATCCGGTTTGCTCTGCTTGAGCTGATCGGCACAGATAACGGCAGCACTGTGTTGCATGCTGGGGAAATGTCGTAGCAGGGGTTCCGTAAAACGTGAAGGTTTGTTGGTGACGATGCCCCACCGAAAGTGACTGTCTGCAATGTCCTGCAAGAGGGTGTCAATGCCGGTAAACAGGGTGGACTGGGTCTGCTTTATTTGCTCACCGTAGTTATTCAGCAGGGACTGCAGGTAAACCTGAAAATCGGGATCCTGTTCATCGATTTGAAATCCCCGCCTTATCAGGGCGCGTGCACCATCTGACACAGTTTCACGAATCTCTGCATCAGACAGGCTTTGTCTTCCGTGTTGTTGTAGCAATTGATTGAGTACGCAGGTGAAATCCTGGGCTGTGTCAAGCAGGGTGCCATCGAGGTCAAAAAGGACGTGTTTGCTCACAATAATTTGCTGTCAGGCCTTCACAAAATGCATCAGGTAATTCACATCAACATCATCACCCAGGCGGTACTTTTTGGTGAAGGGGTTATAACTCATGCCACGTTCCCCCTGCAGCTCGAGTCCGGCACAACGGCCATGGCGTGCCAGTTCTGAGGGTTTGATGAATTTCTGGTAATCATGGGTACCGCGTGGCAGTAATTTCAATACATATTCGGCACCGATGATGGCGAACAAGTAGGATTTGGGATTACGGTTGATGGTGGAAACAAAAAGCTGGCCGCCGGGTTTCAAGAGACGCTGACAGGCACTCAGTACGGAAGCCGGATCGGGCACATGCTCCAGCATCTCAAGACAGGTAAGCACATCAAATTCACCGGCATGCTGTTGGGCAAACTGCTCGGCACTTGCCCGCTGATAATCGACATTCAACCCGCTTTCCAGCAGGTGCAGCCTGGCAACTGCCAGAGGGGCCTCTCCCATGTCGATACCGGTAACCTGAGCGCCGCGATGGGCCAGGGCTTCGGTTAGAATGCCGCCGCCGCAGCCTACATCCAGTACCCGTTTACCGGCAACATTGATCTTGCTGTCGATATAGGACATGCGCAGGGGATTGATCTCATGCAAGGGCTTGAATTCGCTGTTTTTATCCCACCAGCGAGCCGCGAGTGCCTCGAATTTAGCTATCTCACTTTTGTCGACATTGTCTGTAGCTGAAGTCACGATCTAGTCTGCCTGTATACGCTGTGCCCAGGATTGGGCTTTTTCTTTGAGCTGATGAACATCAAAGGGGAGCAGTTCACCATTTTTAACGTTCAGTTGTCCAGCAACCCAGACATGGCTTACCTGGGATGCCTGGGCGCTGTAGACCAGTGTGCTGACAGGGTCATAAACTGGGCTGGTATTGATGTGATTCAGGTTTACAGCGGTAATATCGGCAAATTTGCCGGATTCCAGCGTGCCACATTGCTCGGCCATACCCAGCAGGCGGGCGCCGTTGACGGTTGCCATGCGCAGGGCATCCCAGGCAGACAGTTCACCGGCATTCTTAGCGGTGATCTTACCAAGTAAAGCAGCCAGTCGCATTTCGTTCAGCATGTTCAGTTCGTTGTTGCTGGCACAACCATCTGTCCCCAGTCCAACACAGACGCCGGCATCCAGTAATTTCACCGTGGGGCAGGCGCCACTGGCCAGCTTGAGGTTGGAGGCCGGGCAGTGCACGACAGAGACGCCACTATCGGCCAGCAGTCTTATCTCTTCGTTTTCGAGCTGTGTCATATGGACGCACTGCAGATTCGGGATCAGTAAGCCCAACTCGCCGAGATGTCCCAGAGGTCTGATGCCATTTTTTTGCAGGGCTTCATCTACTTCATGCGCGGTCTCATGGACGTGCATATGAATGGCAATATCCAGTTCACTGGCATAAGTTGCCAGGATCTGCATCGGTTGATCGGATACGGTGTAAGTGGCATGGGGGCCAAAACCAACAGTGATATGCTCATTGTTTTTGTACTGGTCATGCAGGGTCATGGCCTTGTGAATATACTCATCGGGATCCTTTGCCCAGACCGTAGGGAAATCCAGTACGGGTGATGCCAGTTGCGCACGAATATTGCCCTTCAATGCCGCTTTGGCAACCAGGTCAGGGAAAAAATACATATCCGTAAAAGCAGTGGTTCCTGAAAGCAGCATTTCAGCGACGGCAAGTTCGGCGCCATCCTGAACAAACTGCTCGTTAACCCAACGTGCTTCAGCCGGCCAGATTTTATCTTCCAGCCATGGGCGCAGTGCCAGATCATCAGCATAACCGCGTAAGAGGCTCATGGCAGCATGGCCATGAGCATTGATCAGTCCAGGGATGAGGACATGCTCATCAAGCTGGAAAATATTGCTGCTTTTAAAATACTTGCCGACCTCCTGGCTAGGTATGATTTCGCGGATTAACTGATGCTGGATTACCAGGCTGTGTTCATGCAGAACCAGGCCGTTTTCCGTCATCGGAACCAGCCATTTTGCATGAATGATCGCATCGACTTCCTGAGCCTGCTCTGAAGCGCGTGTAGGAGACATAAAATATTGATTTTTCGTTACTATTTAAAACAGGAGTGAGTATACCGATTATTGCCAAAAGTATGTACTTTGGCTGTCAGAACAGCCCCAAAATATGCTAGAATCTCGCGCATTATTTTAAATAAAACCAGGTTTAAACAAGTGCCACTTTTCTGGCCAGCGCGTGACCTGATTCAAGGCAACGATGCTGGCGCTTCAGCTCGATTTTTTCAGGGGAAACAATAATTTTTTATGTCCGATTCTACAGATCAGAGTGAAGGTCAACACGACGAGCATATCCAATCAGTCACCATAGAGCATGAGATGCGGCAGTCCTATCTGGACTATGCCATGAGCGTCATTATCGGCCGTGCACTGCCAGATGTTCGGGATGGTCTCAAACCCGTCCATCGGCGTGTGCTGTTTGCCATGAACGTGCTCTCCAACGACTGGAATAAACCCTATAAAAAATCTGCCCGTGTTGTCGGTGACGTCATCGGTAAATACCATCCGCACGGTGATTCTGCTGTTTACGAAACAATCGTACGAATGGCGCAGGATTTTTCGCTACGTTACATGCTGGTCGATGGTCAGGGAAACTTCGGCTCGATCGATGGTGACTCGGCTGCAGCCATGCGTTATACCGAGATTCGTATGCAAAAGCTGGCACATGAACTGCTGGCTGATCTGGATAAGGAAACCGTAGATTTTTCTGAAAACTATGATGGTACGGAAGAGATTCCAGACGTACTGCCTACTCGAGTCCCCAATCTACTGATCAATGGCTCTTCCGGAATTGCCGTGGGTATGGCCACCAATATTCCCCCGCACAATCTCAAGGAAGTGATCAGTGCCACCATTGCCATGATGGACAATCCCGATATTGATGTGGATGAGTTAATGCAGCATATCCAGGGGCCGGATTTTCCGACGGCAGCCGTGATAAACGGACGTACGGGGATTGTTCAGGCTTACAGAACGGGTCGCGGCAAGATCTATATGCGAGCGCGTGCTGAAATCTTGGAGGATGAAAAAACCGGCAAATCCACCATCATCGTTCATGAAATTCCTTACCAGATTAACAAGGCCCGACTGATTGAACGTATTGCTGAGTTGGTTAAAGAGAAAAAAATTGAAGGCATCTCTGAATTGCGAGATGAGTCGGATAAGGACGGTTTGCGTATTGTCATCGAATTGCGCAAGGGTGAAGTGGCTGATGTTGTGCTTAACAATCTCTATGCGCAGACCCAGATGCAGGCTGTGTTCGGTATCAACATGGTGGCACTGGTCGATGGTCAGCCCAAGCTGCTGAATCTTAGAGATACTCTGGATGCCTTTATTCAGCATCGCAGGGAAGTCGTTACTAGACGTACCGTCTTCCTGCTGCGCAAGGCCAGGGAAAGAGGGCATATCCTCGAAGGCCTGGCTGTTGCATTGGCTAATATTGATGCAGTGATTGAGCTGATCAAGGCCTCACCAAGCTCGGCTGATGCCAAGGAAAAACTGTTGGCCCGCTCCTGGAATTCCGACGGAGTACTGGCTCTGCTGGGTGATGCCGATCCGGATGTTTGTCGTCCGGAGCGTTTGCCCGAGCAATTCGGTCTGAAGGAAAAGGAATATTACCTGTCTCCAGAGCAGGCGCAGGCCATTCTGGAACTGCGCTTGCACCGATTGACCGGTCTTGAACAGGAAAAACTCATTAATGATTACAAGGAACTGCTGCAGCAGATAGCCGAATATCTGGAGATACTTGGCAGCAATGAGCGTCTGCTGGAAGTCATCCGCACAGAACTTGAAGAGATCAGTGAAAATTACGGTGATGAACGGCGCACGGAAATTCGTGACTCCCAGGCTGACCTGACCGTTGAAGATCTGATCACCGAAGAAGATCGGGTCGTCACCATTTCACAGACCGGCTACGCCAAGAGCCAACCTCTGACGGATTATCAGGCCCAGCATCGTGGTGGACGGGGCAAGGCAGCGGCGAGTGTTAAGGAAGAAGATTTTGTTGAACACCTGCTGGTGGCCAGCTCCCATGATACGCTGCTGTGCTTCACCACGACCGGCAAGGTATTCTGGATCAAGGTTTTCCAGATTCCGATGGCAAGCAGAACCGCTCGCGGCAAACCGATAGTCAACATCCTGCCATTGGAAGAAGCAGAGACCATCACCAGCATGTTGCCCTTGCGCGATTATGAGGAAAATAAATTTGTGTTTATGGCGACGGCCAATGGCACCGTGAAGAAAGTCGCCCTGACGAATTTTTCACGACAACGTAGCGTCGGCTTGCGTGCCATTGAATTGGAGGAAGGCGATAGCCTGCTGAAGACAGACATTACCAATGGCGAGCAGGACGTCATGCTCTACAGCAGTTCCGGTAAAGTGATTCGCTTCCACGAAGCGGATGTGCGGGCCATGGGTAGAACCGCAAAAGGGGTGAGAGGGATTCGCCTGGAAGAGGGTCACCACATGGTCGACATGATTATCCCCGAAGAAGGCTCGCAGATACTTGCGGTCAGTAAAAACGGCTATGGCAAACGCACACGGGTGGAAGAATTTCCGACCTACAAACGTGGTGGTAAAGGCGTTATCGGTATTCAGGCCAGTGAACGCAATGGCGCGATTGTGGGCGCCGTTCAGGTCAGGGAAGGTGATGAAATCATGTTGATCAGTGACAAGGGAACCCTGGTGCGAACCCGTACTGATGAAGTTTCATCGCAGGGACGTAATACGCAGGGTGTTCGTCTGATCAAACTCAAGGAAGGTGAAAGTCTGGTGGGTGTTGAGCGTATTGAAGAACCGGAGGAAGGGGCTGAACTTGCTGAACTGGAAGAAGGCGAAGCATCAGATATAGAGAATGTGGCTCCTCCGGCAGCAGATGAGTGAGATTGATGCACACCAAAGGGTCGCCTATCTGGGCCCTGAAGGCACCTATTCCCATAATGCCCTGCTGAAATATTTTGGCAGCGGGCAGAAGGGTGTTTCCTGCGACAGAATCGATCAAGTATTTACAGCCGTTGAAAATGGCGACTGTGAATATGGTCTGGTGCCAGTTGAAAACTCCAGTGAGGGTTCGGTGAGTGAAACACTGGACTGTCTCAGTCAGACCTCCCTCAATATCTGCGGTGAAGTGTTATTGCGCATCCAGCATGTGCTGATGGCGCAGGAAAATACAGCGTCTGATGCCATACATAAAATCGTTTCTCATCAGCAATCTCTGGGTCAGTGCAGGAACTGGCTGGACAAGCATTACCCCAAGGTCGAGAGAGTAGCGGCCAGCAGCAATGGTGAGGCGGCAAGAATTGCAGCAAGCGAAAGCGGCGTGGCAGCTATCGGTAGTAGAAATGCAGCCCAGCTCAATCAGCTGAAGGTTCTCAGTGAGTCAATCCAGGATAGCCCTGACAATACCACGCGTTTCCTGGTTCTCAGTAAATCCCTGCAAGCCTCTGCCAGTGGCAATGACCGAACCTCCTTGTTAATAAGCACCCGCAATGAACCGGGAGCCCTCTTCAATGTGCTGGAACCGCTCAAAAGAAACGGCGTTAATCTGAACAAACTGGAATCAAGACCAACCCGCAAGGTGGTCTGGTCCTACGGTTTTTATATAGATATCGACGGTCATCAGGATGATGCTCATATCAGTAGAGCCCTGGCCGAATTACGTGACAAGGATATCGGCGTCAGAGTACTGGGTTCCTATCCGGTTTCCGGCATTGTTCACGAAGACTTGCAAATAAAACAGGCATTGCCAGACGAACTGCTCGATAAAAAAATTGTCATTGTTGGACTTGGCTTGATTGGTGGTTCCATCGCTAAAGGTTTACACGGGCACGAGAACATATGGGCCTTGGGTAACAACGAAACTTCACTGAAGGCAGCTCAGACCGGCGGCGTGATCCGTGGATACAGTACCGAGGCGGAAGCTGTCTGCAGCGATGCTGATCTGATTGTCCTGGCTGTTCCGGTACTCAGTATTGCAGAGGTTCTGTCGAGTCTGCACGGCGTAATCAAGCCGGGCTGTGTTCTTACCGATGTCGCCAGTGTCAAACAGCCAATTCTGGATGCGGCATGTTCAGTCTTTGGTGAAATGCCAGCCCTGCTGGTACCTGGCCATCCTATTGCCGGTTCTGAACAGAGCGGCTATCAGGCAGCTTCCGGCGAACTATTTGCCGCCCGCCGTGTCATTCTGACGCCTCTGGCGGAGACTGACCCTGACGCTGTGTCGCTGGTGCAGAGCCTGTGGCAAAGCCTCGGTGCCGAGATACTTCATATGTCGGTGCAGGAACATGATGAAATTCTGGCGGCCACCAGTCACTTGCCGCATCTGCTGGCTTATGCTCTGGTTGATACCCTGTCCCAGCATGGCAGCAATGAAGAAATCTTTCGCTATGCGGCTGGCGGTTTTCGTGATTTCACGCGGATTGCATCCAGTGACCCGCAGATGTGGCATGATATTTTTTTAAGTAATACTAGAGCACTGGCAGCCATTCTGGCTGAATTTGAAATGGATCTGACCCGTTTCAAGAAGGCACTTGCTGAAAATGACAGTGCTTTTATCCTGCAAACCCTGCAGCGTGCCAGAAAATCCCGTGATGCATTTTTGAAAAAGAAATAATTTATGAGTTCCGCAAAATACACACTTGCACCCGGTGGTGCACTCAGAGGAAAAGTACGAGTACCTGGGGACAAGTCGATTTCCCACCGCTCCATTATGCTGGGTGCTCTGGCAGAAGGCAGCAGCAAGGTCAGTGGATTTCTTGAAGGTGAAGACAGCCTGGCAACCCTGAGAGCTTTCAGGGCGATGGGGGTAAAGATCAGCGACCCTCAGCAGGGAGTACTGAGTATCGAAGGAGTGGGCATGTATGGACTGCGTGAGCCGGCACATACCCTGGACATGGGTAATTCAGGCACGGCCATGCGTCTGATGAGTGGCCTGCTGGCTGCACAGCGCTTTCCTACTGTCCTCAGTGGTGATGCATCACTCTCCAGACGACCGATGCGTCGGATCAGTGATCCCTTAGCCAGCATGGGGGCGAAACTGGAACTCAGGGAGGGTGAGTTTGCACCAATCCGGATTTCGCCTTCCACCCTGCACGGTATTGATTATGCCATGCCGGTAGCCAGCGCCCAGGTCAAATCCTGCCTTTTATTGGCATCCATGTATATTGATGGCAGCACCACCATCCATGAGCCGGCACCCTGTCGCGATCATACCGAACGAATGCTTGAAGCATTTGACTATCCCTTGGACAGGCAAGCCGGGAGCGTCATGATTGAGGGTGGCGGGCGACTGCAGGCCTGCGAGATTGACATTCCCGCCGACATCAGTTCTGCGGCTTTTTTTCTGGTGGGGGCCAGTATAGCTCCGGGGTCTGACCTGTTGCTCGAACACGTGGGGATCAACCCGACGCGTATTGGTGTTATCAATATTCTTCGTACGATGGGAGCAGATATAGAATACCAGCGTGAGTACAGCGCCGGCGGTGAACCGGTGGCCGATATTCGAGTGCGCTATGCTCCGCTGCATGGTATTGATATTCCGCGTGACCAGGTACCTCTGGCGATTGACGAATTCCCGGCCTTATTTATTGCCGCCGCTTGTGCTGAAGGAAACACGACGCTGAGTGGTGCTGAAGAATTACGGGTCAAGGAAAGTGACCGCATCCAGGCGATGGCTGATGGCCTGGCGGTACTGGGTGTAGAGTATGAAGTTCGCGAGGATGGCATCCTTATTACGGGCTCTGAAATCAGTGGAGGAGAGATTGACAGTCAGGCAGATCACCGTATTGCCATGGCCTTTAGTATGGCCGCCTTGCGAGCCACGCAAAGCATCACGTTGCATGACTGCAAAAATGTAAACACCTCATTTCCCGGTTTTGTCCAGTTAGCGCAGGGCTGTGGACTGCAGATACAGGCGTCCTGAGCATGTCCACTGTTCCTGTGATCACTATCGATGGTCCCAGCGGTACCGGCAAGGGAACCATTGCCGGCATGCTCTCCCGTGAACTGGGATGGCACTTCCTTGATAGCGGGGCTCTGTACCGTCTGGTAGGAGTTGGCGCCGAGCGAGAAAAAATAAATTACAGCAATATCAGGGAGATGGTGAATTTCACCCTGGCCATGGACGTACATTTCTCCCGCCAGTTTGAGGGTTCAATCGAGTTGAATGGGGAGGAAATTTCAGCTCTGATACGGGATGAAAGTGCTGGCAGCAAAGCTTCGCTAGTCGGTGCAATACCAGAAATCAGACAGGCTCTGTCCGAACGCCAGCTTGCCTTCAGGCAGGCTCCCGGTCTGATTGCCGACGGCAGAGATATGGGGACGGTCGTCTTTCCCGATGCCATCTGCAAATTCTTCCTGACTGCCAGTCCGGAAGAAAGAGGGCGCAGGAGATATAAGCAGTTGATAAATAAGGGACTTAGTGTTAATCTGCGCGCCCTTTTGCAGGATATTAAGGAACGGGACGAGCGGGATTCTCAACGCGCTGTCTCACCGCTGATTCCTGCAGAGGATGCCATCGTGATTGATACCAGCGATCTGAGTATTGATCAGGTGTTCGAGAAGGTGTTGCAAACTAGTCAGCAAGCACTGCTTTCCTGATACAGGCATTGAATGCTTATTGTCATTACGCCAGCTACTGTAATGGCATGTTTACGTTGAATTGACCCTTATTGGCTGGGATAAGGTATTGATATTAGGGCCTTTATTAAAAAGGCTATAACAGGTAACGATTTATGAGCGAAAGTTTCGCAGAACTATTTGAAGAAAGCTTAAAAGATATAGAAATGAAATCCGGTTCCATCGTGACCGGAACAGTCATTGACATCGATTCAGACTGGGTAACCGTACATGCCGGTCTTAAATCTGAAGGAGTCATCGCCAGACAGGAATTTGTCAATGAACAGGGCGAGTTCGAAATAAATATTGGCGATGAGGTTAAAGTCGCCCTTGATACTGTCGAAGACGGTTTTGGTGAAACCAAATTATCCCGTGAAAAGGCTAAACGAGCCGAGACCTGGATGGTACTTGAGAAAGCCTTTGACAATAATGAAGCAGTCATGGGCGTAATCAACGGTAAAGTCAAAGGTGGTTTTACGGTTGATGTAAACACAGTCCGCGCCTTCCTGCCGGGCTCACTGGTAGATGTCCGACCGATTCGAGATGCCGATCATCTCATGAATAAAGAGCTGGAGTTTAAACTTATCAAGCTCGACCAGAAACGCAATAATGTGGTGGTTTCGCGCCGTGCGGTTCTGGAATCCGTAAACAGTGCTGAACGTGATGAACTGCTTTCCAATCTTCAGGAAGGGCAGAGTGTTACCGGCATTATCAAAAATCTTACTGACTACGGTGCCTTTGTTGACCTGGGTGGTGTGGACGGCTTGCTGCATATCACCGATATGTCCTGGAAGCGCATCAAGCATCCCAGTGAAATTGTCGAAGTTGGTCAGGAAATTGAAGTCAAGGTTCTTAAATTTGACCGTGACAGAAACAGGGTATCACTGGGTCTGAAACAGCTGGGTGAAGATCCCTGGGTTGAAATTAAAAACCGTTATCCAGAGAACGCCAAAGTTAAAGCTGTGGTAACCAATCTGACGGACTATGGTTGCTTTGCTGAACTGGAAGAGGGTGTTGAGGGTCTGGTTCATGTGTCTGAAATGGATTGGACGAACAAAAATATTCATCCTTCCAAAGTGGTTCAGTTAGGTGACGAAATTGAAGTGATGGTGTTGGATATTGATGAAGAGCGCCGCAGAATTTCTCTGGGTCTGAAGCAGTGTCAGCAGAATCCCTGGGATGCCTTTGCGGAAAGTTACAAGAAAGGTGATCGTATTTCAGGCAACATCAAATCCATTACTGATTTTGGTATTTTCATCGGTCTGGATGGTGAAATTGATGGTCTGGTTCATCTGTCTGATATTTCCTGGGATGAACCGGGTGAGCAGGCAGTACGTCAATATACAAAAGGTGACAAGATTGATACGGTCATTCTGTCAATTGACCCGGAAAGAGAAAGAATTTCCCTGGGTATCAAACAATTGTCTGATGATCCTTTTGCCCATTATGCTGCAGAAAATGATAAAGGTTCTGTTGTGACTGGAAAGGTTGTTTCAGTCGATGCCAAAGAAGCCATTATTAATCTTGCAGAGGGAATTGATGGTGTGCTTAAAGCTTCCGACATCAGTCGGGATCGTGTTGAAGATGCACGTACCGTGCTGAATGAGGGCGATGAGGTTGAAGCAATGATCGTTGGACTTGATCGCAAAAACCGAGCGCTGACTCTTTCCATCAAGGCCAAGGAAATTAAAGAAGAAAAAGATTCAATTGCCCAGCACAATAAACAAACTGGCAATGTTGCATCTCCAGCGACTGTTGGTGATTTGATTAAAGCGCAAATGGAAAAGGAATAAACGTTAGCTTATTACAGCAACAGTGCAGTCAACTGTTAAGGTAGCAAGGTTATGACAAAATCAGAACTGATTGAACATATAGCGTCAAGACAGACTCAATTATCTGCCAAGGATATCGAGTTGACAGTCAAGGCCATTATTTCCTATATGTCCGAAACGCTTGCAGAAGGTGGACGTATAGAAATTCGTGGTTTTGGCAGCTTTTCGCTGCATTACCGTGCGCCACGTGTTGGCAGAAATCCAAAAACTGGTGAAGCTGTTGAGCTTAAAGGAAAATATGTGCCGCATTTCAAAGCAGGTAAAGAACTGAGGGATCGTGTCAACGATAGTTTGATGCGTGAGACAGCTTAGCCTGATTTGCTGGTAAATGAATAAAGCGGCGGTACCCAGGTAGGGCACCGCCGTTTTTTTTAGCATTAATTTTTTTATAATGATCTCATGCGTAAACTGATAAATTTTCTGGGGCTTGTGTGTTTTCTTCTGGTTGTGCTGGCCGGTTTTATTTTTGCCAGCCAGAATACCAGCGAGGTCCCTTTGTGGATTGGTGTCGAACTGGCGCCTCAGAACATGGCTGTCTGGATATTGCTGGCATTTGCCTGGGGTGGTGTATTGGGATTGGGAATCGGGTATGGGCTGTTTCGACGCATCAAGGCCCAGTACCGAATTCACCAGCTTGAAGCACGCCTGAAAAAATTGGAAAAAAATCAGTCGCCCAGGCTGGATAAGTCGAAAAATGACAGTTTGTGACAACTCTGACAGAGTATACCCATGCCTGATTTGATTTTTTATGTCCTGCTGGTGCTTGCGCTTGCAGCTGCCTGGTATTCGGGTTATCGGAGTAAAGGTGGTAATACAAGCCTGCCTTGGCGTAAAAACGAGCAGGACTATTTTGTTGGGCTGAATTATTTGCTCAATGATGAAGCCGATCAATCCATAGATTCGTTTATAGCATCCCTGGAAGTGAATTCATCCACTCTGGAAAGTCATCTTGCACTTGGCACACTTTTAAGAAGGCGTGGCAAGGTCGACAGCTCCATCAGTGTTTTCCAGAAATTACTGGCAGACTCAGGGCTTGATAATGCCTCATTGAACAAGGTGAAACTCGGCCTGATTAAAAGCTATGTTGCTGCCGGTCTGCTGGACAGGGCAGAGCGCCTGATAGATGAACTGAAAATTGCAGATGTCGAGTTACGTTATGCAGCACTTCTGCAAGGCCTGATAGTCTATCAGCTGGAAAAAGAATGGCTCAAAGCCATTATGATAGCTAATGAATTAGTCAACATCTGTTCAAGTACACAGCGTCAGTCCTTTCAGCTGAAGGCCTCTCATTTTTACTGCGAACTTGCCGAAAAAGAGATGGCATTGAAGCACTATAATCAGGCCAGAGAATATCTGGGCAAGGCGAACGCCAAGAGCCGGCAAAATGTCAGGGTTAGCCTGCTGACAGGAAAGCTGGAAATTGCCCAGGGACAGTACCAGAAAGCGATAAAGGCTTTACTGAAAATTGCCTCCCAGGATGCAGCATTCAAGGCAGAAGGCTTCAATTTTCTGGTTCAGGCCTTTCAGGCTTCAGGACAGCAGGCAGAACTTGACCGTTACGTTGAACAATGTCTGCAGGATGCGCCGACTCCTGCACTCCTGCTGAGCATTGTCAGTTATATTGAGGGCAGCCAGGGCAAGGCAAAGGCGAGGCAGATGCTGTTACAGCAACTGGCGCAGCGGCCTTCAATAGAATTGCTGGGACAGGCAATACTGCTTGATGCTGAGGCCGATAAACAAAGCAGCGCCGATTTATTCAGTAGCACACTGGATAATTTTCTTAAGGGAAAAGCGAGTTATCAGTGCCAAAATTGTGGATTTGAACTGCATCAACTGCACTGGCTTTGTCCGGGCTGTAATGAATGGGGTTTCATAAAACCAATTGTCCAGCAGTCTGAATCAGGCATGTTATGATGGGCGCAGAGGGCACTTAACGATGCAATATGACAAGCAGATTATCATAGCACTGGATTTTGCCAGCGATGAAGATTGTTTAGCTTTTGTTGAGAAACTTGACCCGGCGCAGTGTCGACTCAAGGTTGGTAAGGAGCTTTTCACTCGTTTTGGTCCTGTGCTTGTCAGTCGTATTCAGAACCAGGGCTTTGACGTTTTTCTGGATCTGAAGTTTCATGATATTCCCAATACGGTTGCTGCTGCCTGTCGTGCTGCTGCTGATCTGGGCGTATGGATGTGTAATGTGCATGCCAGTGGCGGCAGGGCCATGCTGGAAGCCTCACGAGAAGCACTGCAAGAGGCGGGTTCACCACTCTTGATTGCTGTAACCGTATTGACCAGTCTGGGAGCAGAGGATTTGCATCAGCTGGGTATTGCACGCAGTCCCGAGCAACAGGTTCTGCAGTTGGCCACTCTGAGCGCTGACTGCGGTCTGGATGGCGTCGTCTGTTCTGCCCGGGAAGTGAGCGCCTTGCGTTCGCAGCACGGGCAGGACTTCAAATTGGTTACGCCAGGTATCAGGCCCACAGGTGACAGTGCCGATGACCAAAAGCGAATTGTCGGTCCGGCTCAAGCGCTGGCTGATGGTAGTGACTATCTGGTGATTGGAAGACCGATAACCCGTGCCGCTGATCCCGCCACCAAACTGCAAAGCATTATTCAGGAAATCCAAAGCCGCCCCTGATTTACCAGGAAAATTTTCAAGGCTCTGCTAGGCTTAGTAGGGCAGTATTTTGGCTGCAAAAAATAAACCGATTGTGAACTGGAGGTCACGATGAAACTTGGAAAAGGAATGGCAATTATTTGCTGTAGTTTATTGTTGCTGGGCGCTCAGCCAGGGCTGGCGCAGAATGATGCAGATTCAATTCAGATGCAGCGAGTCGATATCAATCATGCAGATGCCCAGACCATTGCCCTGGTGCTGGACGGCGTGGGAATAGCAAGGGCTCAGGCGATTGTTGAATACCGTGACAGTAACGGTGAGTTCAAAAGTCTCGAGGAATTGCTGATGGTCAGTGGTATCGGTGAAGCCACTATTCGAAATAATCAGGATCGCATCAGTTTCGAATAAGGGCTTGCAAAACAGGCAGATAGCAGCAACTTCTTAACGGAGCTCTGAAGCCAGGAGCATCGGCTTTTGCTGTTATCTGCTGCTTGAGTTCTGAAGGGTGAGGTGATTGGCTGCCCAACCTGGACTCGAACCAGGAACCAAGTGATTAACAGTCACCTACTCTACCATTGAGCTATTGGGCAATAAATCTGAGTTAAGGTATTTTAACCTTAAAAACGGCGCGTATGTTAATTAGAATTCGGGCAGGGGTCAACCTTGTTCGCGGTTCATTTACGTTCTGAAAGCCCTTAAAATGGTTATTTTTCCTGACAGGAATTCACCTTGGATCGCTTTCAGATCAATTCCCCCTACGCCCCGGAGGGTGATCAGCCCTCAGCCATTAAACAGCTGGTCGAGGGCTTGCGTGATGGTTTGGCAGCACAGACCCTGTTGGGTGTGACGGGATCTGGAAAAACCTTCACCATCGCCAATGTAATCCAGGAGGTTCAGCGTCCTTGCCTGGTGATGGCACATAATAAAACGCTGGCAGCACAGCTTTATGGTGAACTCAAAGATTTTTTTCCGCAGAACGCTGTCGAATATTTCGTATCCTATTATGACTATTATCAGCCTGAAGCCTACGTGCCGGCTTCGGATTCCTATATTGAAAAGGACTCATCAGTTAATGAGCACATAGAACAGATGCGTTTGTCTGCCACTAAATCGCTGATGGAGAAGCAGGATGTCATCGTGGTGGCAACGGTCTCTTCGATATACGGCCTGGGAGACCCCTCTGTTTATCTTGATATGGTGATACACCTGAATGTTGGGGGCAAGCTGGACCAGCGGGTTTTGCTGAACCGTTTGGCAGAACTGCAATATACAAGAAATGAAATGGAACTTCATCGCAGTTCCTACCGTGTTCGTGGCGATGTCATCGATATTTTTCCAGCTGAATCGGAAGCACAGGCCATTCGTATTGAGCTGTTTGATGATGAGATTGAGAGCCTTTCCTATTTTGATCCCCTGACCGGTGAGATTCTGCAACGAGTTCCGCGTTTGACGGTATTTCCGAAATCGCACTATGTGACCCATCGAGCCCGTATGCTGGAAACCATCGAGCAGGTGAAGCTGGAGCTGGCAGAACGCCTCAAGCAACTGGAGGGACAGAACCTGCTGGTTGAAGCACAGCGTCTCAAACAGCGCACCCAGTTTGATCTGGAGATGATGGAGCAGTTGGGATATTGCACGGGTATTGAAAACTATTCACGCTATTTGTCAGGAAGAGCAGAAGGGCAGCCACCGCCAACCTTGTTTGATTACCTGCCAGCAGATGCTTTTGTGGTGGTCGATGAATCTCATGTCACCATTCCTCAAATCGGCGCCATGTACAAGGGAGACCGCTCGCGTAAGGAAACCCTTGTTCAGTATGGTTTCCGCCTGCCTTCTGCCCTGGATAACCGACCCCTGCGTTTTAATGAATGGGAACAGCTGGCCCCACAGCTGGTATTTGTTTCGGCAACACCGGCTGACTACGAAGCTCAGCATGAGGGGCAGCGGGTGCAGCAGGTGGTCCGCCCAACCGGACTGTTGGATCCTGAGCCTGAAGTCAGACCGGCGACACACCAGGTGGATGACTTGCTCTCTGAAGTGAAAAAGCGTGTGGCGCAGGAGGAACGCGTGCTGGTTACAACGCTGACCAAGCGTATGGCCGAAGACCTGACAGATTATCTGGCCGACAATGGGGTCAAGGTGCGCTATCTGCATTCAGATATCGATACCGTGGAACGGGTCGAAATCATTCGGGATTTACGCCTGGGGGTCTTTGATGTGCTGGTAGGTATTAACCTGCTGCGCGAAGGCCTGGATATTCCTGAGGTTTCGCTGGTGGCAGTGCTGGATGCTGATAAAGAGGGCTTTTTGCGTTCCGAACGTTCACTGATTCAGACCATGGGCAGAGCAGCGCGTAATGTGCACGGCAAGGTGATTTTATACGCTGACCGTGTGACTGACTCAATGCAGCGTGCGATTGATACCACACTGGAAAGACGTCGTGTTCAGCAGGTCTATAATGAAGAACATGGCATCACTCCACAGGGTATCCGGAAAAAAGTCTCAGATATCATGGAAGGTGCCGGACAGACAGTGGGCAAAGGAAAACGCTCGTATTCACAACTACGTAAAGTTGCTGAACAATCGGGGGATTACAGCAGGGATCTGGACAAAATGAATCCGACGCAGTTGGCTCAGGAAATCAAACAGCTGGAGGAACGCATGTATGAATATGCACGCAATCTTGAATTCGAGGAAGCCGCCCGGGTGCGTGATCAGATCAGCCTGATAAATGAAAAATTTATTGCCTGATCCATATTCTAATTGGCCAGACCGCCGCTGCGTTCACCGCTTTCATCGGGGGCATCACGATTGTTTTCCAGGCAATGGTATTCGCGTATGCGCCAGGTTGGGCGTTTTGAATATTCAATACTCTGCGTGATGGGCTCCTGAAAGGCCAGGGGATCATCAATGGTGAGTTCTACGTTCATCGTATCTTCGTCAGCCCAGGTCCAGCGCTCGATGATGTGCATCTGATCACTGTGGGGCAGACCACGACCAACGGTTGTCAGTGTATTGAAACCGATGGTGTCGATGACCAGGGTATTATCTTCCCACCAGCCAATGGAATCACCGTTGTAGGAAGGGTCAAGTTCATCGAAGGGTAAATGCTCATCCCGGTCCATAAAAACCCGGCGCACCTGACTTTCGGCTTCATAAATTAGCGTGATGCGGCCAGGGCTGTGCAGTATTTCAAAAGGATAAGGGTAGGTCATGATGCGGGGCATACCGACCCAGCCGCAACTCTGGGTGCCCACAGCCAGACGGGCCAGTCTTTCCTGCTCCTGCTCATAAATTCGCAAATATTCGGGTGTGAGAATGTCCGCGGGGCTGAGTGCCTGTGCGGGAGGTGCAGGTGCATTGGGATCAAGACGGGGAATGCCAAGGCGCTTGAGTCGTTCATCCAGCGTGTTGTCATTCATCCAGACACCGGAAAGATCACGGGGATCATCGGGCAGTTGTGCGTTTGCGCTGCCTGCGGATGCAAGCATGCTCAGCCAGAAGAGCAGGCAATGTGTCTTATTAACCATGATAGTAAAGTATCGTTCCGTCTTCTTTGTGAATTTCCAGAAAGGTGCCGCCTGCATCACCACTTTTTAGTGGGTAGATAAGAACCCTGACTTTTTCGCCGATCTCTAGGGAGGTGCGTTTCCAGCCGTTTCGCGCCAGAATGTTGGGACTACCGCCTTCCAGAGCCCATTCAAATTGTTCGCCATTTTCTTCATCAACCACAACATGGATGAAGGTGTGTGGATTTGTCCATTGAAAAACGGAGACTGTTCCTTCCAGCCACATTTCATTCTGACTGTCGAACATGGAAAACGAATGATGAGCCAGGGCGTTTGTGCAGACAAGGAGACTCAGGAGACATGTTAAAAAAATGTTGCGGCTGGGAGTCACAGAGCTATCCCTCTTAAGGTGATTGACGATTATATGTGTTGTGAAGAAGATTGCTGGATCGAAATTATTGTATTAATGGTCCATATTATTGTCAATTTGCAGTAAGCAGGCTGGGCTGCAAAAAGACGGACACGAAAACATGAGCTTGGATGCTGTGAATTTAATGGGATTAAATTTACCCGTGACATGGCTGTGTTTTTTTTCTATCTTGAGCTCACTCTGGTGCGCAAAGACGAGGATTGAAGATGCAGAAACCTGAACTTGGCAGGACATGCCCAAAGCCAGTCATCGGACTTTGTGTGGCCAGCCTGTTGCTGATGCTGTTGCCATTTTTTGCCAGGGCACAAGGACTACCCCGGTTTGTGCTTGATAGAGACTGGCCGCAATTGCCGATAAGCAACACTGGAGAGTTCTGGCTTACCGGTGGGCTGGGAGGGATGTGCATGGATGCGCGTGACCATGTGTTTCTTTTAAACAGGCAGGATGTGGATCCGGAAGACCTGGATGCCGCTCTGCTGGCACCGCCGATACTTGAAATGGATGCCAGTGGGCAGGTGATCAATGCTTGGGGTGATCTTGATCTTATCGGTGAGCGTTTGCATGACTGCCACGTGGATATGGAAGGAAATATCTGGATTGTTGCGGCAGGCACCGGAGTATTGCAGAAGTATTCTTTGCAGGGCGAGCTGCTTTTGCAGATAGGAGAAAGTGGCAAATACGACTCCTCTGATGGCACACGTCAGGGGCAGGCGCTCAACTCTGACACTGCCCAGTTTTTCCTGCCTTCCAGCATTGATAGCGATGCCCAAACCGGTAATCTTTATGTGGCTGATGGTGAGCTGCCCGGTGGTAACGCTAGGGTGGCCGTGCTGAATCCGGAAGGTGAGTTTCTTTTTCAATGGCAGCTACGTCGTGAGCCGGGTGAAGAGAATTTGACTGCCTTGCTGCACTGTCTGAGGATTTCTGCCGACGGCTATGTCTATGCTTGTGACCGCCAGGCAGATCGTATTCAGGTTTTTGACAGGCGGGGAAATTTTGTGCGTTATATAAACAATGATTTTGAGGTAAAGTCGTCGCCGGAAAACAGGTTGAGTGGTGAGCGAGGAACGGCAGTGGTTCTGGCATTTTCAAATGATCCCCAGCAGGAGTATATGTATGTGATTAACCAGAATTCCATGCAGATTGATATTTTCAATCGCCTGTCAGGTCAGAAGCTGGGCAGTTTTGGTGAAGGTCCGGGGACCTACCCGGGACAGTTTATCCTGCCGCATTCCATTGCGGTGGATTCTCAGGGTAATATCATCATTGCTGAACAGGCGGGTAAAAGGGTCCAAAAATTTCTTAAGAGCCAGCTTGATCTGGCTCAGGATTAAATCAGTAAACACTGAAGGTCAAAACGGGAGACCAATCAATGCAAAATATTTTACAAATTACCGGACTCATATGTTTGAGTATCTGTATGGGGTGTCAGCAGATTTCAGCACAAACAGATTCAGCTATGGGTGGTGGTCGTCCAGAGGTCCGCGGCATTTATAACTGGATTCACTCGACAGGCTATGGCGAGCGAGCCTTTCCATTTTACC
>CAZSHI010000003.1:80070-139752 GCA_964606735.1 uncultured Enterobacteriaceae bacterium | reverse complement strand
ATGTTCTGTAGCTGGACGCCGCTGGTATCAAGAATCAGTTCTTGATCCTTGATGCTGATGCTTCTGCCATCCAGTTGAACCAGCAAGTCGTTAATATCCGTGGCAACAATATCAACCACGTTCATCGCAAGTGCTTCAGTGGCTGACAGCGATGCAGCTTCCACCACAGCCATTTCTGCCCATTCAGCATTGCGGCCACGCAGTTCGGCAAGTCCTCTGATGTAGGCACGGGCATCATTGATAATTTTACGCTCCATGGCAGTTGACGGGCTTTCACCGGCTTCCGCTTCCGGCTCTTCAGGGGTTTCTCCAATGCCTGGTGCCGCTATCTGTACCGGTGTTGCTGCACCCAGATTGGTCGCTGGTGCCATGGCAGCCACATGGCTGGCATAGAGAATATAGGTGCCGGCGCTGGCGGCCCGAGAACCCTGCGGGCTGACATAGGTGATGACCGGAATGTCCGATTCGAGAATGGCCTGAATCATGTCACGCATGGCAAGGTCCAGGCCGCCCGGAGTATCCATCTCGATGATGAGGGCTTTGGCCTGAGACTGCGCTGCTTCAATACCGCCAACAATGAATTCACTGCTGGCAGGACCAATTGCGCCGTCAATACGCAGGACATGAATGGTGTTATTCGGGGCAGTTTGTGGAAACAAAGGAAGGGCGGCTACAAAAAGTAGCAGACTGAACAGTATTTTTAGGCTGTATTTCATCCCTGTCATGATAAAGACCCGGGCGGCAATAAATTAGCCAGACTCGCCCATACCATATACCTGCCGCTGGGCTTGTGCAATGTGTTAAATCAAGGCTCGTGCGAAATGGACGTCGCAGGAATCCCATTGACGCGTGATCTTAGAGTCAATTATTCACCCAGTGCAAAGGTGAACAGTGAATTGCCTGAAATCACCGATACATACTGCACGCCATCAACCATGAAGGTGACGGGTGCCATCACGATCTGTCCGCCCAGTCCGACATGCCAGAGTAAATCGCCTGTGCGGGCATCAATGGCATGGAAAAAGCCTTCACGGCCACCGGTGAATAATAAATCGGTAGCTGTGGTCAGCATGCCGCTATCGCTGACATCGAACTGATCATAGGACCAGACTTCTTCTCCGGTTTGTGGATCCATGGCTTTCAGGGAGGCATGCCCAACTTCACTGGTCCATGTGTTAATCGGATTGGTACGGCCGATGCCGACCGTGGGTGAATTGTCAGTGGGGGCAACAACCGTGAAGCCGCCGCCAAGAAACAGACGACCAGGAACATACTCGGACTCCTCCGGCATATAGATGGAGCCATAGTCTTCCCAGGCACTGAAATAAAACAGTTCCGTTCTAGGACTGAAGGAAGGTGGATACCAGTTGGTGCCACCCTGATTGCCTGGATAGGTAGGCGAACCCAGTGGCTGTGGTGTCGGGATAGGCCGGCCATTTTCATCCAGGCCGCTCGACCAGTTGACGCGAACGAATGGCTTGCCTTCCAGAAATTCTCCATTGCTACGATCCAGCACATAAAAATAGCCATTCCGGTTGGCCCACATCATGAGCTTGCGGGGGGCCCCACGCCAGTTGATGTCGGCCAAGACAGGGACCTGCACGGAATCGTAGTCGTAACCGTCATTGGGGGTAAACTGGAAATGCCAGACCAACTCGCCGGTATCCGGATTCAGCGCGATTACAGAGTCCGAGTAGAGGTTATCACCGGGACGCTGGGCAGCATTCCAGTCGGGCCCCGGATTACCAACCCCCCAGTAAGTCAGATTCAGTTCGGCATCATAAGAGCCGGTAATCCACACGGGCGCGCCGCCATGTTCCCAGTCATCGCCTTCCCAGGTGTCATGGCCGGGTTCACCGGGCCCCGGGATGGTATAGGTTTTCCAGGCTTCTTCACCGGTTTCGGCATCATAGGCTGCCACAAAACCGCGAATGCCAAACTCACCGCCGCCGACACCAACCAGTACTTTATCCTTGATAACCAGTGGCGCCATGGTAATGGAATAGGCCAGATCAACATCACCAACGACAGCTTCCCACAGCGGAGCACCATTGATACGGTCCACTGCGACCAGTTTGGCATCCAGCGTACCCATGAAGACTTTATCATCGAGAATGGCAACTCCCCGGTTATTGGCACCACAGCAGACCTGGGCATTGTCAGCAGGGATATGGCGGTATTTCCAGAAAACCCTGCCGCTTATGGCGTCCACCGCCATGATGATATTCGGTCGTTCAGTGAGATACATGATGCCATCAACAATCAGCGGGCTGGATTGCCAGGCCCCGAAGACCTGATTTTGCAGGACCCACTGCAGCTCAAGCCCCGTCACATTATCGGGTGTAATCTGCTCGAGCAGGCTGTAGCGCTGGCTCATATAGCCACCGTTATAGGTCAGCCAGTTCTCTGGTTCTGAACTGGCATTCAGGATGCGCTCGTAAGGAACCTGAGCCAGCGTTTGCAGACTCAAGAGGCAGGCCACAGAGGCAATAGCCCCATTTCGTATGATTTTTTTCAAGTTGAAATTCATTGCAATCCTCGCAGGCTGAGCAGGTATCCCACAATATCTGCCACCTCATCACTGCTCAGCGTCGTTGGTGCTTTACTGGGCCTTTCGCTGATCTCATAGGTTGCGATATCCGCTTTTCTGATAGAGCGCAGTTGGCCGTCAGCATCAATCAACTGGATGGAATAGGTGTCTTCATTCAGGCGGCGTCCGGTGATGGTGGATTCATCAAGCGTGACGATACGCACCGGGCGGTTAATGGGAAGCAGGGCAGCAGCAGGGTCAGTGATGTTAAGTTGTAAACTTGCCGGGCTGCGCGTCAGGCCAATGGAGCTTAAATCCGGCGCAGTCCGGGGGCCGACTCCATTGATGCGGTGACAGTTTGCACACTCCCCCCGACCTTCAAACAAGGCCTTGCCCCTGACCGGGTCACCGATTCTGATGGCCTCACCAAAGGGATCAAAACCGGCTCTGATATAGGCAACAATGCCGCTGAGCTCCTCATTGCTCAGGGTATTAAAGGGAGGCATTCGTCCCTCCGAAAGGCCGCTGACAACAATCTGCCGGATATCATCATCTGACTGCACAGTACGAAATTGGCCGGTTCGCAGATTGATTTCATCAATCATGTCGCCCTGTGGGCCATGGCACAGTGCACATTGTTGTGAATAGATACGCAGGCCGGTCTGGATGGCTTCGCTGGTGTAGCGGTGATCAGTGTTATCCTGAGCAATAGCCTGCAAACTCAAGCCAGCAAGCACACAGAGAAAAATGATCCGTCGCATTGAACTGCTGTAAAAAGTACTCATGTCGTGTAAGTGCCTTTCCTGTGTTTTCAAAATTCCGGTACCAGACCCGGTTGCCCGGCACGGGTCGGCGCCAGCGTGCCGTCATCATTGATAAAGTACCACTCATCACCCAGACGTAGCTGGCTGTTGTTTTCGGCACAGGCATATTCCTGCCAGATGACTTCCTGCTCGCGACCATAGTATTGCGTGACTATCCAGGGGCCAGTCAGGGCATCGTCGATGGTCGTCACTGTATCCATCATGGTGTTGGCATCAAAACGGCGGATTTCTTCGAGGATGATAGTTTCATTGTTGTCATGGAAAGGCACCCACTGACCATCATAGATACGTGGTCCTTTCAAGTGACGGGTCTCAACCGACAGCATGTCATATGTGCCATCACCATCTTCGTCATGCCATTGGCCAATCGAGTAGCCGTTAAAGGAAGGCAGGGTATAGACAGGCCAGTCGCGACCATCGGTGTAGATGCGGCGGAACTGACTGTTCCACTCGGCATAGATATAAGTTGTTTGTGGAGTGACAATGAATTCAATCGGGTAAACCGCCTTCATGATACGCGGCATGCCCTGTGGCAGGCAGCGCTGGGTGGGCTCATCCGGCAGGATGCCGGCATCATTGAGGGCGTGAACTTCCTGCCAGCGTGCCAGGTATTCCTCATTCAGGGGAGGCGGACCATCCACGGCGTAACCATTGGTGGGCCACTCACCACGCTGCATGTGCTGGTTCCACTGGCCACGCCAGTCCGGGTACTGCATGACGGGCGCGGTCTGCGCCGAAACTGTATCGGCCGATTCCGGAGGTGCACAAGCGTTCAGCAACATTGCGAAAAATACACACAGTGAAGCTTGGGTGCCTGGAGAATCAATGTTGAAGACTAAAGACATAAGGCATTCACATTCTTAGAGGGACTGCTCAGGGGCGTGGAGCTCTGGGGTCAATAACGCTACCATCCTCCCAGCGGACATTGCTATAGCTGCCACCGGTTCCACCTGCAAACAGTGGTGCCACATTGACGATGATTTTATCGCCAGGCTCGAGGCTCTCCGGTGTCCAACCCTGACGGTAGACGGTATTCGGACCGAAACCTTCCAGTGTCCATTGAGACGTGCTGCCGTCATCATTGCTGACTTCCAGAATGATAAACACATGCGGATTGGTAAACTGCCATTCCACCACCGTGCCCGCCAGATCCCTAGCGCTGTCGAAATCAAACATGGCACGGGAATGGTGGGCAAAGCCTGACTTGCTGGTCATGCTTAACAATAGCAGCAGACAGCTCAGGCGTTTAATGCTGTTTAACATCGGCGTCTCCTGCCCCTGGTGTTTTGCAGGCCGGAGTGCTTATCGGCTGACAGCGTTAGCAAAGATTTCCACATGGGAAACATTGCTCCAGCCTGCATTGCCGTGACCGCCACCAGAAGACAGGTTCACAAAGCCCACTTCATCGATAAGGCTCATGTCAGGTTCTGCAATGGCACTACCGACCACGACTTCCACCGGGTCGAGTGCATACCAGTCCTGATTGTCAAAGGCCACCTCGACGGTGAGAAAGGCGCCATGTGTATCGATGCTCTGGCTGCCGACAGCCATGGTGCCGTCCGGTAATTTGATGACCGGGTGCAGGGTATGCAGGTTATTGGTGCGAACGATGGCTCTGAGTTTGGCTAGACCGCTCAGGTCCAGATAATCATTGCGGGACTTAAGGGTGATGGCTACCGGAGAACCGGCCAGACCGGTCCACAGGTCAACTCGGCCTTCATGTTCGTAAACGGTGATATCGCTGGCTTTGAAACCATACAGATTGAGCTCGAGATTATTGTTGGTCACTGCGCTCTGCCCGGCCAGATAATACTGATTGGGCGAAGCATGGGGGCTGCTGGGTCTGCCAAGGGCTGATTCGGCCTGCTGCCAGGTTTCCTGAAACAGCAGGGCAGGGCGTTCCTGGGCAACACTTTCAAGGCTGAGCAGGGTAAACAGAACACCACACAGAATAGCCAGCAGGCTGGTATTTAATCGGACATGAGCAAGCATGGGGAACCTCGTTATTATTATTGATGTTACTGGTAATTTTTTATACCTGAGTGATTCTAACCCAGTATTCCGAAAAAACGCTATTCGAGGAAAGGGTGTCTTGCTCAAGCCCAAGGATTGTGGGAGAGTTAGTCCAGAATGTTCACAGGAGCGCCTATTTTGCCAAGGGCAACACTAAAACTCATCATTCTTGCTGGCCTGTTTGCCTGTACTCCGCTTAGTGCACAGCAGACCCTGCCCGACTGGAGTGGGGCCTGGCAGCGACTGGGAAGCACGGTATTTGATCCTGCGACCGTGGAGGGAGAAGGGCAATCGGGAACTCCCGGGGTTCGTCAGTACCCGCCGTATAACGAGGAATGGGAGCGTAAATACGAGGCCAATCTGGCCCTGCGGGATGCCGGTCTCTACCCGGATCCGATTTCTATTTGTGGCACCCCGACCGGATTTCCCCGTATTCTGAATATGCCGGATCTCTATGAATTTGCCCTTACCGAAGATGAAGTGTGGATAATTCAGGAAAACGGTCCCAACCTGATGCGTATTTATACGGATGGCCGTGATCATGCTCCCCCGGATTTGCGCTGGCCGACCTATACCGGAGACTCTGTCGGGCACTGGGAAGGCGATACCCTGGTGTTTGATACCCTGGCCCTGCTCAGTTCAGAAGACGGTCCGACCATTCTGGATCGCACGGGCGCCATCCTCAGCGATGCAGCTCATATATTTACCCGCATGCACCTGATAGCGACAGACACGCTGGAAATAGAATTAACAATTCACGATGAGAAGGCGTTGACAGAAGCCTGGGTGGTTACCCGGCAGTACAGGCGTATGCCAGAAGGCACGCGTCTATACGATTATGCCTGCGCCGAAAACAACCGCAATCCTGTCGATCTCAATACTGGCAGGACACTGACCCTGGATGCCGAGGGGGAAATCCTCGACCGGGATCTAGAATAAATGAATGCTGGGAGGTAGGGCAATGCAGAAACAAGGCATATTCAGACTCGGTCTGCTGGTGCTGCTTTTGGGCTGTGCAGGTTTATCGCATACGGTTTTTGCCCACCATTCCACGGCCATGTTTGACCAGTCACAGGTCAAGGAATTCACCGGCGTCGTCAAGGAATTCCAGTTTACCAATCCGCATTCCTGGATTCAGGTGTATAACGATGAGACCGGCGAACAGGTTGAATGGAGCCTGGAGTGGGGCAGTCCCAACCGCTTAATACGCGAAGGCGTGAACCCGACAACCTTTGCCCCCGGAGCCCCGGTGACCATTCGCACCTACCCCATGCTGGACGGCGCCCCCGCGGGGCTGTTTATCGGTGCCCGCTTTGAAGATGGTCGTACAATCGGCCGCTGGGAAGACTAGGCAGGGCAAGTGAACCCTGCTGCTCAATCCGCTGATCCAGACAAGCTCCATGTTCGGACCCTATCACAGAGGCCATGCCTATCGAGCGCGGATCTCCGCTTTCGTCGCATCATCGATGATGTGCATAATGTCGCGGAAAAACAGATAAGCGCGTTGCAGGCTTTCCGGTGAAATAGTCTCTGCCGTTGCGCCCGAACTGTGGTACCAGTGTGAGGTTTCAACATTCTGGATCACGAGGGCGCCTGCTGCATCCACTGCAGCGGCTTCACCGGGCACGGAACGAGCCGCCGGTTCCCAGACCGAGGCTGGCTGGGTATACATGTTACTGGCTGCAGCTTCTTGCCAGGCATTGACCAGGAAAGGGGTCTTGTCAGACATGGCAACCCCATGCCAGGGGCTGTCCCAGTTGGTGGGAGTCATCGAGTTGGCAATGTTGCCATAGGCATCTGTGACGCCATCCATCATCATGGCATCAATACGCGAAACACCGGTTGAAGCCACGTGTTCAAGGTTGATCGTGACCATGTTATTGTCCAGCAGCTCAGAATAATTATCAGCAAAAAAGGCAGTCCCGCCGGCACCATGGTGGTGACCCGGAGACGCCACCACGTAAATGTCGTGCGCAAGGCGATTACCTTCCCTGGAAAAATAATCGGTCAGACCGAGCAGTACAGCCAGTCCCGATGCATTATCATCGGCGCCGCCAAACCAGGTATCAGTATGTGCAATCAGGATAATGTTTTCCTCGCTGTTGCCATGGCCGGGGATGCGTCCCACCAGATTGATGGCTCCACGCACTTCCCGCTCCACATCAATTTCCATGCGGGCACTCAGTTCATCCATTTCTCCGGTTTCGGCGGCCTTCACCAGCATGGCCTCGAGAAAGGCGCTGTCTTCACCACCCAGGTTAAAACATGAAATATTTGGACAGTTGCCCAGCTGTACCTGCATGTTACCTGGGGTATCCCATAAAAGAATGACCCCGACTGCTCCTGCTTCAGCCAGTCTGTTCGTCGAATTACGTGTTGAAATATCATAAAACTGGGGAGCCACTTCACCACGGATGACAGCAATTTTTCCATCAAGGTCGCGACCAGCCAGATCCGCGGCAGAACCCCGACCTGCGTAAATCAAGCCGGCATTGAGTGGCTCAATACGGCTTCTGTTACCCACCCCCATCGGTACGGCGGATTGCAGTTCAACACTTTCCCCTTTGCTGAGTAGCTGTAGTGACCAACTGGTGCTCAATGACCAGGGCGCCTGATCGTAGCGGCGAATATCAATATCCTCGACACCGGCTTGGCTGAAGCGTGTATTGATATAATCAATCACTGCCTCTTCTTCTGGAAAGCCGGAAAAATTGCCCCAGCGTTGTGGGTTTCGCTCTCGACTGGCCAAAGCAATCTCCACGAACCGTTGAAGATTTGTATGCAGTACAGCTGCTTCTGCCGGATTGCCTGTTGCTAAAGGTGGGAAATCTACCTGATCAAAATCAAGCACCTGCAGGGTGGCAGATCCCGGCAGGCTTAGCCCGTAAAAAGGTGCCTCTTGTGCCTGTACTAGGCTGTTCAGCAGAGAAAAAACCAGGAGCATGCCGGTAGGTTTCAAGGAATATGTCATGAGCTTGATCTCGAATTTCAATTATCAGGATGTTAGATGGCTTATAAGACTATTTTTGGGATGATAGGTCAACTGAGGCACCGCAAAATCAATCATGCAGCCAGAACGGGAATGGTGTAGTCTGGAGAGCGCTCACTAATAAGTAAAAGTCGTAGAGGAAAAAAAATGAAACAAAAAACAAAAGTGACAGGCCTGCTGATGGCAGCGCTCTTGATACTGAGCAACAATCATCTGGCACTTGCGCAGGAAACGCCGGAAGCCCCGGGCCTAGTCTTTGCCTTTGAGGTGTTGGTGGAAGTGGCCGATCCGACCGTGGTTGGCGACTTGCCAAACGGTACGCGCCGCATCGTGGACATTCTGGGTGGTACTTTTGAGGGTCCGGGAATTGCAGGCCGTGTGGTGCCTGGTGGGGCAGACTGGCAGATTATTCGCGAAGACGGTTTTACCGATATCGATGCCCGCTATACCCTGGAAACCGATGAGGGCGACCTGATCTATGTCTCCAACATCGGTATTCGCCATGCGCCGCCAGATGTAATTACCCGCTTAAATCGGGGTGAGGTGGTCGACCAATCACAAATCTACTTTCGAGCCGTGCCCAAATTTGAAACGGCTGCACCAGAGCTGGAATGGCTGATGCGCTCCATATTTGTCGCTAGCGGTGAACGTTACCCCAATGGTGTGGTGATTCGTTTCTGGCGCCTGCTTTAAGCAATTATTCATCATTCAATGGCGAGTTAACCATTCTGGGGCTCGCCAAAAAAACATTCATTCCTGTGCCGGCATGTCTGGTAAGGTTCTGCTACCAGACGGCCTGGGCATAAACCGGTAATCTTTGTCAGTAAAATTTCAGGCTCATATCAGCTGAGTGTCTTGCATACCTATATAAAATAGGCATAATACACCTATTACTAATAGGTATGAGGTTTGAGATGGCAAAAACCAATGCTGCATTTATGTCGGGAGTACCTGAACTCCTGGTGCTCAGATTGCTGTTAAATGAAGAAAAATATGGTTATGAAATTGTGCGTGGTATTCGCCAGTCGACACAAGAGGCCATCAATCTGGCCGAAGGGGTGATCTATCCAACTTTGCATGCGCTGGAGGCCAGGGCTTATCTGAGATCCCGATCTAAGCTGGTCGATGGCCGTACGCGTGTTTATTACAGGCTTACAGCCAAAGGGAAAAAACGTTTTGAATCCATCCATCAACAGTGGCAGGACATTACAGCAGGCGTCAATGCCTGCCTGGAGTTAAGCTATGCTTGAACAGGAGCTAAAGGAATTAAAAAACACGATGCTAAAGTCAGGTGTCTCACCCCGCTACGTTCGACGGACTCTGAAAGAATTGCAGGATCATTATTCGGACATTAAAACCAGCTTGCTCTCGAGTGGATTGGACGAGAAAGAAGCGGCATTGCAGGCTCAACAACAACTGGGCGATTTAAGGACTATTGCCGATAAAGCTGTCAGTCAGAAAGAATTGCGTTCGTTTATTTCTATGCATCCCAAAATGTTTTTCATTATGTCCCCGATAGTGGTTTATCTGGTGCTGGCTGCTTTGGGAGTTTTATTTGTATTTGCCAGTGTTGAATTTTTTCAGCTAGAAAATTTGCCTCGTGGCACTCAGGTTCCTTTTGGTTTTATTGTGACCTTTAAAATTACCAGCCTTTTATACATTTACGTGCTACCTCTGTTGATGGCGCTTGTTTTTGTTGGGCTTGCTCGAGAACGAATGCTGGACAACTGGATAATTTATATCAGTCTTGCGGTCATCGCTGTGTTAGGCTCATTTCATTCTACAAATATTCAAGGCAGCGTGATTGGGAATGGCAATTTCACGATATCGATGGGTGTGGGCTTTGGAAGTTTAATTCGAATGTCTTCCTACTTTGCCACAGGCTGGATCTTGAATTATTTTTTAGAGCATCGTGACAGACGCAGCCTTATCCGCTAATTTTAAGCTATCGCCAATTTTCAGGTGCGCCCGAAACACCAGAAAATTGAGATCAGGTTTTCTGCAAACTCTTCATGGATATGTCTACACAGCCTGTTAAGAGTCTGTTGTATTTCTGTGAGAGTTTTTCCTGTGGTTTAATGGATGCAAGTCCATGCTATAAGCCATACTTTTATACGAATAAATTTACTACATTGAACCTGGGGTTTCTCATGTATGCACTCAGAAAAATTAGCACCGCTGTTTTAATTCTGCTATTGAACATTGCGTCTCAATTTGCATCCGCCCAGGACCTGGTGCTTGAACGTCTGATGGAATACCTTGCCATCGAGACGGTAAATCCGCCTGGCAACGAAACACGTGGTGTTGAGTTCTTCGCCCGTATTTTTGATGAAGAAGGCATTCCATATGAAACGGCGGAATCTGCTCCGGGTCGCGGCAATATCTGGGCACGTCTGGAAGGTGGTGATGAACCGGCTCTGATTCTGTTGCATCACATTGATGTAGTCCCGGCAAGTGAAGAATTCTGGGACAGTGATCCTCTGGTTCCTGAAATCAGGGATGGCATGATTTATGGACGCGGCGTTGCTGATACCAAAGGGCTGGGCATCTTGCATCTACAGGCTTTTTTGAATTTGCATCGCAACAATGTCAGCTTAAATCGTGACGTGATATTTATGGCGACAGCTGATGAAGAAGCAGGTGGATTTTTCGGCGCAGGCTGGCTTATCGAAAATCGCCCCGAAATTTTTGAAAATGTCGGTTATGTTCTAAATGAACTGACTGAGCCGACTCAGATGGATAACGGGACTATACAGGTCGGCATTGAAGTTGCTCAGAAAAGACCCTTCTGGTTGAGGCTGAGGTCTGAAGATATTCCCGGACATGGGTCAGCCCCACGGCTGACATCTGCTACAACAAGACTGATTGCAGCGCTGGAACGAATTCGTGTACAGCCCTTTGAGCCACAGGTGTCTGACCCTGTGCGCAGTATGTTTGAGCAACTGGCACCTTTTGAAGAGCCACGCTGGCAGGCTGCCATGGCTAATATAGATGAAGCTGTCGAAGATCCTGATTTTCTAGTGGAATTTCAGGCCGAGCGGCCAGCCCTGCATGCCTTGATTCGCAATACCTGTTCTTTGACCATGCTCAGTGCTAGTGACAAGATTAATGTGGTGCCACCGACGGCAAGCGCTGAAATGGATTGCCGTATCCTGCCAGAGCAGGATGCCAATCAGTTTCTTGATCAGCTACGTCAGAGAATTGCGGATGATCAAATCGAGATTGAACAAATCATGCTTTTTTCACCGGCATCCTCCAGTGCTGACACTGAGCTGTTTCGCAGTATGTCGCGTGTTTTACAGGAACGTATACCAGGGGCAAATGTTTTTCCTTCCGTACTGGGCGCTTTTACCGACAGTCATTTCTTCCGGGATTTAGGCATTATCGCATACGGCTTTGGGCCGGTTGTCGTTCCTGACGGTTTCAGCAGTAACTATCACGGAAATAACGAGCGCTGGCCACTGGACAGTTTCATCCAGGGAGAACAGATCATGAATGCTGTGGTTCGTGAGTTTGTGGAACAGTGATATTGAATTCATAACTACATCATTCCAATGCTGCAGAAATTTACTTACAGCATGTCCTACTGTTTTAGGTTTAGCTAAAAAAAAGGCGGCACTCGAAGGGGGGAGTGTGCCGCCAGTCATGAGGAGATGACGAAACTGTTTCTACAACTTTATACGTGCCTGATCTGACATTGGATCAATTTGCTTCAAGGAGCGTCTGGAAAGCGACTCAAGTGCCAATGCGCAGCTGGAGTTTCAGCCAGGCAGCAGTATTTTGTAGATACTGGACAGCAGCCTGCAGTTCACAGGTTTATGAGCTTTAGCAGGCCTGTTTCAGGCTCCAATTCTGGAAAAGAGAAAGGTGAGATGACGCCGCCAGCCGGCGACGTCAGTTCAGAATCAAGCAGGATTAAAGCATTTCGACCAGTTCAACCAGGAGGCCATCCGGGCTTCTGACCAGCACAGTCTGCCGATCAGCAAACTCGACAATTTCCCCGCTTTGAGTGACCACCTCAAAACCACCGGCCTTGATGGCGGCCAGCATGGCGGGTAAACCTTCTACCAGAATGGAAAGTGCTGAGGCGCCTGGGTCTTCCGGTGCAGGTGAGTGCTTGGTACGTTCGATCCCACTGAATTCCCAGAGAAACCAGACATTGGTTGAACCCGGTGGCTGGTTACGGCCGCTGGTAGCACTAGCTTCCGGCGTGCCTTCCAGCAAAAGCACGGCATCGGCAACCTGGTTGGGTTCTGCAGCCTCATAGCCCAGGATATCGCCGTAAAACTCCATGGATCGGGCACGGTCTTCGAGTGCCAGGGAAGAACGGGCGTTATAGATATTGCTGCTTTCGGGCACATCCGTCTCAATCGGATTGCCGGACTGGATAAACTCAAAGACAAAGCCGTCCGGATCTCGCATCATGACCGCCTGGGTCTCATTGCGCGGACGCTGAGTGAAGACCGGTTCACCACCCGTGGTGTCGACGATGATGTCGTAACGGTTGGCAATTTCAAAGGCTGTTGCCATATCACGCAGACTGATGGAAAAACGGGTGACACCGGGATCGTACAGGCGCTGCTCAAAGGCTTCGCCATCAGCGCCGGCAAATTCGATCAGCTGAAAATCCATTTCAGATCCGGGAATGTCAAAGGTGACGACCGAACCCAGAGCGCCTGGATTATTCGTCTGAACCTGATCAAGTAGTGCTGAATAAGCCAGCGGTTCTGGCCCGGCAATGATGTTAAGACCGATATCGCTATACAGGTTCATGGAGTTTTCAAAGTCAGAAACGACATGAATCAGTGCTCTGGGCTGCAGCATGCGAAAAGAATCCATCGCAGCCTCTTCCTGTGCAGGCAGGCTCTGGTCCATGCTGTCTTCAGTCATGTTAGTTGCTGAGTTCATGGCTGTTTCTTCGCCACCGCAGGCGGCCAGAACAGCGCCAAAAAACAGGGCTAACAAAAATTTGAACATATTCATCAGGCGTCCTCAAAGGTGAGTCGGTTTGCGGCTTATACTATAGAACCCATACTCGAATGTTAAATCAAATCTACATATCTTGAGTTGCGCTCAGCGGTTTTCATCGGCCTGTTCCGTTCCCCGGGGGAAGATGATTTCTTCGGATCGTTGCTCAGCAGGGGGCAGGCGGCTTGCCAGTTCCTGCAGGATATCCTGATAGGCCGGATCTCCTGCCAGATTCTGCCATTCGTTGGGATCGGCCTGATGGTCGTAGAGTTCTTCCTGACCGTCTTCATAGACAATATAGCGATAGCGGTCTCCACGCACACTGTAGTTACCATATCCGAAGGTGGTGATGGCATCTTCATCCCAGTCCATATCGGGATTACGCAGGAGCGGCACCAGGCTGGCTCCGTCAACATGAGCCGGAATGTCCAGTCCGCTCAACTCGGCCAGCGTGGCATAAATACTTTGCAGGGAAACGGCTTCGTCAGTGCGGGAACCCGGGGTGGTGATACCCGGTGCAACGATGATAAAAGGAACATGGGTGCTTTCTTCCCAGAGTGTCATTTTGCCCCAGCGTTCCTTTTCGCCGAGATGAAAGCCGTGATCAGCCCACAGTACTATGATGGTGTTATCGGCACGACCACTGCGATCCAGGGCATCAATCAACTCTCCTACCATGGCATCCGAATACGTCATGCTGGCCAGGTAACCCTGCACGGCTCGGCGCCAGGTGTCGGTGCCGCCATTTTGCCGAATCCATTGCATGGTGTCCGGTCCCATGCTGCGTTCACTGCCAAACAGCGCCGAATCCGGCAGGTCACTGGTGTCATCCTCCAGGTAAGCAGGCAGGATGATGTTTTCCAGCGGGTGCTGATCAAAATAGCGTTGCGGGACATACCAAGGTAGGTGTGGGCGAAAGATACCGGCAGCCAGAAAACGTGGACCTGTCCAGGCTGCTTCTATTTGCTGGTTTACCCAGTTGACTGTCTGGCCATCACCCATGGCGGCATCCGTCGCCACTACCGGGAAAAAATCAAAATCGCCGGTCTGCCGGCCATGCCCCAGGGCCGGACCGGGGGTCTGCCCCGGAGCAGGTCTGACTTCATCCACCAGCTGCCTGTCCAGTGCCGGGAAATAGGCATCCCAGGCATTAACATCAGCCTGCCCCTGGAAACCGTCCAGGCTGTAGGTATGGGCATGAAATAATTTGCCCGAGCCCAGGGTGCGGTAACCGCTGTCTTTGAAATAGCGTGGCAGGGTCGGCAGGTCCATGAGCCCAGGGGTGAGCCGCCAGTCGCCAGCCTGTTCGTATATACCACTGTTGAAAGGACTGACTCCCGTAAGAATTGCCGTACGGGAAGGCAGGCAGGCAGCGCCCGGAGCATGGGCATTGGTAAACAGCATGCCTCGCTGTGCCAGTGCAGTAATATTCGGAGTTTTTGCCTGTGGATGTCCACCAAGCGGTTCCACCCAGTCATTCATGTCATCTATGGCGATAAACAGGACATCCGGCGCAGTTTGCGCCAGTGCTGAAGTACTCAGAGCAAGAAAACAACAGCAGCCCAGTATTGTGCGGCTAAGAAATGGAAGAAATGGAAGTGACATGAGAACCCCTTTTATTTTTTGGCATGGTACAGAAGCTGCTTTGTAAAAAACAAGGTCTACTGATAGTTTAGGGGGAGTTAAAAAAATCCGGCTCAAGGCGAGCCGGATTGAAGGCGATGCAATAAGGTGGAATGATTAACCGACAAATTCGCGAAGCGGCTTGGATACACCTTGTGGTTTCATCCCTTTCAGGTAAGCCAGCATGGTATCCGCATCAGAGACCTCGAAGGGATCTGTTGGGCAATTGTCATCGAGATCAGGCTCAATAAACATTTTTTCAATTTTTCCATCATCGACAAGCATGGAATAACGCCAGGAACGAAGGCCAAAGCCCAGATTGCTCTTGTCTACCAGCATACCCATCTTGCGGGTGAATTCGCCGTTACCGTCAGGCAACATTTTTACCTCTTTTGCACCAACCTGTTTGGCCCACTGAAACATGACAAAGGCATCATTGACCGACAGGCAATAGATATCATCGACGCCCTGAGCCCTGAATTCCTCAAAAAGCTCCTCATAGCGCGGCAGATGATTGGAAGAACAGGTCGGTGTAAAAGCACCTGGTAATGAAAATACAACGACTTTTTTTCCGGAAAAAATGTCATTGCTGCTGGTATCCTGCCACCGGTAAGGATTTGGGCCTTCTACGCTTTCGTCACGAACCCGGGTTTTAAAAACGACATTTGGCACTCTTTCTAGGACTGGCATCTGTACTCCATGCTGTTGTTAGTAAAGTTAAACGTACAGGCTGCAGGACAATGAGAGCCCTGCAGCCGCTTCTTCCATAGATGGAGACAAAGTGGCTTTTTTCAAGTCAGTTGATCAGCTCAGCGTTGACCGGCAATCACGATGGCGCTCGCCTGCAAATGAAAATCGCCATCGGGGAAGGCGGCATGAATTTTTTCAAACACTCGATCCCGGATGCTTTCCTGGGTCTTTGAATCTGCCTGACTCAAAGCGGCCACGATAGGTGCACCGACTTCGGTAATCATTTCCCAATAGGTTTCCGGATCGAGTTTCAGTCCAGTGGGTATCTCGGTCTCTGTAATGTTACGGAAGCCGGCCTGCTGCAAATGCTTGCCCATAAAGCCGGGTCTGGCGCAGCGAAACATCCCTGGCGCATCTGGCGGCGGTGGTTCAAGTTGCATGATTTCAGCGATGGTACCCATGGTAACGGTTACCCAGAAATTTTTTTGCGGCATATCCCAGACCGATGCTGCCAGCCAACTGTCATCCTTCAGAACCCGGTGCATTTCACTGAGTGCAGCGGGAATATCTGGAAAAAACATAAAGCCCATACGGCAGCTGATCGCATCAATCGACTGATCGGCAAAATCCAGTGAGGAAATATCGCCGGCCAGTGTCTCAAAATTCGTGATCTGACGTTCGGCGGCATGTTCTTCGGCAATGGCCAGCATGGCTTCGGACAGATCAAGCGCAGTTACCTTCCCCTGACTGGCGATGGCAGCAATACTCAGTCCGGGTTCCCCGGTGCCGCTGGCGATGTCCAGCACCTTGCTTTCACTCTTCAGGTGAAGTTGCTCAATGATTTTCTCACCGACAGGTTGCAGAAACTGCATGTTGACCAAATCCCATTTTTTCCAGCCGGCGGCAAAACGGTTCCAGGATTCATGTTGCTGGTCGATGATGGTGCTGGCTTCTTGGTTCATGATGATTCCTAAACTGTTGTATCTTTTTCTTCAAAGAGGCTGGTGGAGATATCGGCTGCCAGGCGCTCGTTGAAGAGTATATCGTCGGGACCGAAAGGTTCCCTAGGGTGTTGGGAGCTGAAATTGATGGTGCCCCATATTTTGCCATTAAACATAATGGGTGAGGACAGATAGGCCTGCAGTGGCATGACAGGGTACAGTGGGTGGTCCTGAATTTCCCGGGTCAGTCCCTGTTGTGGAATGGCAATGGAATGCGCCTTGTTGAAAACTTCCCGGCATTAGGTATCCCCGAGCTGGAAACTGCTGCCGGCCTTGAAAGTGCTGCTGGCATCATCTACGGCAATCAAGTGATACCTGTTGTCCTCTATGTGGCTGACAATGCCAAGCTCCAGCCCAAACTTTTGCAGTCCTTTTTTCAGTTTGAGTTGGCAGTTGTCGAGAATTTTTTTCGAAACCATTTTGTCCCTACGCTTCAACAAAAGGGCAATGTAACCCACTGATTTGGGCAACTCAAACTAATTTCCCGAAGCTTGCATCATCGGCTATCACGCTTAGGGATTTTCTGTGCCTGACAGAAACGATGCAAAAGCGGAGGAATAGGATTCTGAAAAGCTCTCACCTTCCCGCACCAGAAAATAGGCCGCTATTTGCTGCTCTTCGGCCAGACGCATGCCAGCAGATTCACCCAGTACACTAAAGGCCGTGGCAAGCGCATCCGCCTGCGCGGCACTGGGCGAGATAACCGTGACCGATGCCAGTTGATGCTGAACGGGACGGCCGCTTTGTGGGTTGATGGTGTGAGAATAGCGTTCGCCGTCCAGTTCAAAAAAATTACGGTAATCACCAGAAGTTGCCAGGCCCTGGTCACTGAGTTGAATAATGCGCTGTGCTGATCTGTGGACCAGTGAACTGTCAGGTATTTCAATCGCAATACGCCAGGGCGCTGCGTCAGCATTCAGGCCACGGCTGCGAATTTCTCCACCAATTTCAACCAGGTAGTTGTTGATGCCATGAGCATTGAGCATCTCGGCAATCTGATCTACGGCGTAACCTTTGGCAATGCCGGAAAGGTCCAAGGTGATATCCCGCTGTTTGAGCACTGCCGGTTGCGAGGGATGCAGTTGCAGGTTTTCAAATCCGACATTCTGCATCATAGCCGAGATGCTGTCAGAATCCGGCGGACTGTCGAAGCTCCTGACTGTTGGGCCAAAGCCCCACAAGTTGACGAGGGGTGCGACAGTGATATCGAAGGCCCCTTCACTGAGGCGTGAAATTTCCTGAGCAAGCAGCAGAACTTCAAACAGCGGGGTGGAAACTTCTATCCAGGTATTCAAGGCAGCCTGATTGAGTTGCATCAGCTCGGAATCGTCGCGGTAGCTCGTCATGCTGGCATCCAGGGCAATCAGCTTTGCTGAGATTTCTTCAGCATTAATGCCATCTTCGCCGAGCAGACTTATGGCATAAGTGGTGCCCATTATGGTGCCATTGAGTTGCTGGCCAGGCTGATCATGCTGCTGTGTGCATGCGCTCAAACCGACAAGCACAACGAGCGGCATGGCTTGTTGCAGATAACGTAGAAGCAGGGTTAGCAACATGCCGGTTCAGGGTTCGAGACAGGACGTTCTTGCCTGTTCCAGTTCCATCAACAAACGTGCTTGCAGGTTGTTCTCGCTGACTTTTAGGCGATGGACCTGATTGTTTTCCACGCGGAAACTGACCTCGTAGTCGAGGCCTTGCATGGCTAGAAACTGGGCGTTCATAGCTGAACGCCAGCTGGGGTCACTATCACCGACATGCATGAAAATACACAGGGAAGCGAGTGCTTCAAACTGTGCGGAATTGTTGTTACCAAGCAGACCGGGATAACCCGTGACGGAAATAAAATAGTGAGGATAGAGTGAAGCAATATGAAAAGCGCTCAGTCCACCATTGGAATGTCCGGTCACATGTAGCTTGCCGTCAGCGACAGGATAGTTTGCCAGGATATGGTCAAGAAACTCGGGAAATACACGTGCGCCCTCGCGAAAGAACAGCTCCCCATTGGGTGCTGCAGGGCTGATGACAATATATCCGCTATTCTCAGCCACTGCACGCCAGTCGGATTCCGTACTGCTGACCACGATGCGCCAGTTTTGAGATCCACCGGCAAAATGCAAAACGGTGGGATAGGTGGACGTGGGATCATAGTTGTCTGGCAGAATGACGCGATAGCGCAGGTCGACGCCGCCAAATTCACCACTTTGTTCGAGGGCCTCTGCCCAGGATTGGCTCGGCGTTATGATGGACAGGCTGGCAAGAAAGGCAAATATTCGGGTTCGCATAGTGAGTCACTTTACAGTTTGCTATTCATGACAGGATTATTTATGAAGGGTTGATGCTTATCAAGTTCCTGGCAAAGCGGCTGAATCAAAATGAAAAAATACACATTAATCCGGTGAGCCGAAATGAGGAAAAATTTTACTGTTATCGCCAGTTTCTTGCTGAGTGTTTTATTTATTTCATCAAGTTCAGTCAGTTATGCCATTCCAGTTTTTGCTAAAAAGGAAAACCTGAACTGCAACAATTGTCACACGGCTATACCCGCCCTGAATGGCTTTGGACGGAACTACAAGTTACAGGGATACGTGCTCTATGATCAGCGTCCAGTCAGGCCGAATCCACGTAATGCAGGGGTGTCACTGGAGGACATTCTTCCCCTCAGTGCAGGGATCATTTCCAGGCCTTATGATAAGAAGGATAGTGGCAACACCAAAACACGCGCTATCCATGAACTTGAATTGATGGTTGCCGGTAATATTGCCGAAGGCTTTTCGGGTTTTATTGAGCTTGAAGCCGAGGATGAAGAAGATTTTGAAGTTGAAGCCAGTATTATTCAGGGCAGCTATCGAGTCAATTCTGCACTGAATTTTCAGGTGTCGCGTGCACCGGGTTTGTATTTTGATCCATACAACAGCTATTCCAATGCCCGTCGTGTCACGATAAACCGTAATGCGATCATTGATCAGAGTTACGGCGGAGCTGATAACGCTGCCAGTTTGCGGCGCAACAGGCAAAACCTCACGGTTTTCGGTAAAAGCAGCAATCTCTTCTACGGCCTAAGCTTCAGCGGTGTTGCCAATGATAACGAAGGTGAGGATGCTGATACCGTGATTGCCCGGGTCGCCTATGAATTCAATCCAAACCTGATGATAGGCGGATTGCTGATTGATGGAGCCTGCAGCATGCAAAGCGGTGGCGGAGGGGCAGGGGGTCCCTGTGCCTTGGCAGATCGTAATTATTCCCGAACAGCCATTGATGGCCAGTGGACGACACTGGGAGGTAATATGACGCTAACTGCCGTTTACATGCAGGCAGATGATGACCTGGTCAGCGGTATTGGGGAGGAGTCAAATGACTCATTCTATCTGCAGGGGTTTTATAATTTTATGCGAGAGGGGCGGGCTTTATTCACCCCCATAGCGCGCTACGATAGCTATGAATACAGTAATGGGCTTTATGATATTTCCATGTTAACGCTTGGCTTTTCACACTTCGTCCGTGAAAACATCAATTTACGGGCAGAATACTCGGACCTCTCCGGCGAAGGTCCGATAGCTGACGACAATCGCTTAACCTTCCAGATCAACGCTTATTTCTAGACCTGTCATGGGGAATTACTGTAGAACAGTACAAGCTTTTACAGTAATTCCTCAATGCGATCCATCAGCGAAGTCATGCGACGGATGATGGGTTCGTAGGCTTCTGGCTGGGTCATGTCCAGACCGGCTTCATTAAGCAGGATGTTGTGCGGGTAATCTGAACCACCAGCTTTAAGTACCTTAAGAAAGTTATCCCGTACCTGCACATCCCCGGCCAGAAATTTTTCGGCAAACCAGGCGGCCCCGGTGATGCTGGTGGAGTACTGAAAGACATAAAAGTCATAATAGAAATGCGGAATATAGGCCCACTCAATGGCGTAGTTATCATCAATGCTCAGTACGCCTTCGTCGTGACCATGATAGGTCTTTAGCAGATCACCATAAATCTGGCTCAGGCTTGAACCATTCAGTGGCTGGCCACTTTCCACCTGTTCATGAATGGCCAGTTCAAATTCTGCAAACATGGTCTGGCGGTAAAACGTGCCACGGATGCTCTCCAGTGCATTACCCAGGTAAAACAGTTTTTCTTCGTCGCTTTGTGCGTTGGCGATCATGTACTCTTCAAGCAGTATTTCATTGATGGTGGAAGCCATCTCAGCGATGAAGGTGGAATAATCGGCGGTCTCCCAGGGGTTGTTCTGTTTCGCCAGCATGGTGTGCACGGCATGACCCCATTCATGTGCAAAGGTAGACAGGGAGGCATAGTCATCGTTGTGATTGAGCAACACATAAGGGTGCACATCGTATGCAGAGCCACTCATATAGGCCCCGGAGGTCTTGCCAGGCTGGGGATGGCTGTGCATCCAGTCCTGGGCTAACCCTTCTTCCAACAGTCCCAGATATTCATCGCCAAAGGGGCGCAGGGCTTCCATGGCAATTTCTTTGGACCGGTCAATGGTGAAGTCTCCGGTTTCCAATTCGACCAGCGGCGGGTAGATGTCGTAGTACTGCATATCTTCTATGCCGAGCATGCGACCACGCAATTCCAGATAGCGGTGAAAAATCGGCAGTGCATTGTTCACCTGGCTTACCAGCTGGGTATAGATTTCCGGTGGCAGGCCATCGGCAAACAGGTTTTGTTGTAAAACGGAATCGTAGTTACGTGATCTGGTCGAAAAGACATTGGCCTGTACTTCCGCTCCCAGGGTTGCCCCCATGCCATCGCCATACTGTTGCCAGGTGTTCCAGAAAGTATCAAATACCAGCTTGCGATCATCTCGGTTTTCCACGGCCCGGTAAAAGGTATAGCCGGCCTGAGTCAGTTCAGCCTCTTCGCCATTGCTCAATGTAACGCTTGGCCAGGGGATATCGGCATTGGCATACATGTTGTAGATCTGTTCCGGTGAAGACATCAGCATGGAAGCCTGGGCCAGAATGGCTTCGGTATTTTCATCAAGGGTGTAGGGTGCCATGCGAAGGATGTCTTGCAACATGAACTCGAAATCAGCCAGCCCCGGTTCTTCGGCCAGATAGCGATTCACAGTTTCCGATCCCACTGCGAGAATTTCCGGGTTCATCCAGGAGGTGCCCTCACTCCAATTGCTGTACAACTGCATGGCGCGGCCAAAGCGGGTTTGTTCTTCGGCTACTCGCTGATCAGTGTCCTGACGCAGGCTGGTATAGATATAGAGCCGGGTCAGTTCCTTGTAGGCATCTGAAATTTCATTGAGTGCCCTGTTCATGGATTGCGCGCTGTCTCCCAGTGTGCCGCGGTACTGCACCACCGTTTCCAAGCGGTACTCCAGATCGGCAAAGGCGCTTTCCCAGGCATCGACATCAGGGTAAAGATCGCTCAGATCCCAGACATAAGAATCCTGCTCAGGAGCTTGTGCCCAAACTGTTTGGGTAGGGCAAACAAGCAGAAAAGAAAACAGTAAAGTTGCGAGTCTCATCAAGTTTGATCCTCTGAAAGTTGGCTAGTATGGCTCAATTAAAGCATATCTATAAAGTACTGTTGAAGAGAATCAGCGGCTGGAGCATACTCGGGGTACTATGAACAGACAACGTCTTGTCTTTGCCATTTTCTTACTGGCCTGTGTTTTTGGGTTCTGGTATCTGCGTGGGCAGTTACAAACGGAAGTGCCCCAGGTTACCCGCCTGGAAGCTCGCCCGGAATTGCTGGAAGATGCACCACCTACCATTGAATTGCTTCTTGAACAGGAAGTAGTGGAAGAGGATGCAGCGGTGCTCCTTCCTGAAGAGGAAGTTCCACTGACAACTCTGGAGCGGATGGAGCTGGAAGTGGCCCTGATGGCGGAAGCCCCTCCACCGGACTACTCCTGTGTTCAGACGCCAATTCGGGAAGTGACCGAATCCGCTGGTCCACGTATCTATCAGTGGCGTGATGAGCAGGGTCGTCTGCATTTCGGGGATACTCCGCCTCCCAACCTGCAAAGTACCGAGTTTGACAGTCGGCAGGGAGCCACCCGTAATTATTTCCAGTTGTCCGTTGAATTCAGGGGTGGTGATGCGCTGCCATACTTTCGCGGGCAGATAGAATCACAGGCAACCAGTATGTATGAAATTCTGGCAGACCTGCTGGGTGACGACAGGCTCAAACAGGTCGACATGAACGTGATTATTTTCAGTGATAATACGGGGTATCGTGATTATGCTGCTAGCGTTGGTGGTAGTGCCCTGGCCAATGCCGGTGGCTTTTACAGCAATGCCAGCAATGAAGCGGTGACCTATCTGTATGAGGATGAGCAGCAGACCCTGGCCGTCAGCCGTCATGAGGCCGCACATGTCATTCTCAATGGTCTGCTGGCAACGGGTCCCTTGTGGTTGCATGAAGGTCTGGCTGAGTATTTTGAATTGCTGAGTATCGAGCAGCAGGCCACCCAGATAGCTCCCAGTGATGAATGGTTGAGCCTGGCCAGAACTGCCATCAATACCGGCTATTTTTCTGATCTCGCCTTGTTTCTAGATGCAAGTCCCGAGCAGTGGCGCAGTGGCCAGGAAGCCATGAACTACGCCCTAGCCTGGTCTCTGGTTTACTACATGCTGGATACCAATAACCCGGATGCGCGGCGAACATTCACAGCCCTCTTACAGCAGACAGCCGATGCCTTTTGTACTGAAATCAGCAGTTCTGCACTCATGAACCTTTCTTATCCGGGGGGACTTGCTGCCCTGCAAGTCGAATTCAGTGAGTGGGTTCTGGACGAAGCGCCACGACGCAACCACTACTATTGATAGGCTGCTGTTTCAGTGATTGGATGAATTCTAGCAGCCTTGTCGTCAACCAAATCAGCCCCTGTCCGTTATAGCTAACAAGAACGACATTTTTTCTTAAAAAATTTCAGGAGTAGACTGATGAATAAACAGACCAAGTTACTTGCATCAATATTACTGGCGGCAATCGGGGGATTGTCTTACACGGTGGCACTAGCGCAGGATGACGAGGCCATTGATGAGCGGCGCGAACAGTTTGAAGAACGGCGCCAACAAAGACAGGAAGAAATGCAGGCCAGACGGGAAGAACGTTGGCAGGCATTTGAACAAGAAAATCCAGAGTTGGCCGCAGAAATCATTGCCCTGCGTGAAGAACGTCGGGCCGAGCAGGAAGCAAGACGTGCCGAGTTTGCTGAGAAATACCCGAATCTGTCCGCTGCTATGGAAGAGGGCAGACGCATCCCGGGACTCGGGCCACAGGCCAACAGAGGCTTTGACGGTGAGCGTGGAAGACGGTTTGAACGCAGCCGGGAACGGGATCCTTCACAGGGGCCTCGAAATGGCCCCAGGGGAGGCAGACCCCAATAGTTATGATGAAAAGTATGTGCTGCAGCTGGTATGACAGCTTATTTTCCCTGGGCTATGATGAGGGCCGTCATGCTGCTGATCAGGAGAGCGCGATTCTGGAAAATTCGCAGGCGCTGGAGAAATTTCTCGCAGGCATGGAACGTCGGGCTTTTCGGCGCGCCCAGATTGCTACAGGCAATCGGGATGAAGCGCTCGACATTGTGCAGGATGCCATGTTTGCTCTGGTCAGCAAATATGCCAACAAGTCGCCGGCTGACTGGGAATTGCTGTTTCACCGTATTCTGAGTCGTCGCATCATTGACTGGCACCGGCAGAGCAAATTCAGAGCGGGCTTTAGTAGCTGGTTTGGTCGTGACAATACGGATACAGAGCAGCTCGAATATGAAGATGAAACAGGGCTCAGTCCGGAGCAGAACTGGCAACTTGGTGAAAGCATTCAGGTCCTTGATGCACTGCTCAGGGACTTGCCCTTACGCCAGCAGCAGGTATTTTTATTGCGCGCCTGGGAAGGGTTGAGTGAAAAAGAAACAGCACGCGCCATGTCCTGCACGGTCGGCACGGTGAAAACCCATTACTCAAGAGCGCGGACTTACTTAAGGGTAAGGCTGCAGGAAACATGAAAATGCAAGAAAGTCAGGCAGATCAGGAATTCGTCAAGGATATCAGGCAGCAGCTCGATCGCAGTTGTGAGCAGCTGGATGCGTCAACCCTGTCGCGTTTGAATCGGGTCAGGCATGCCGCGCTGGAATCAGCGGCCTCACCACTGGGGCACTGGGGCAATGTTTTTGCTTCAGCGATGCTTACTTCTGTTCTTCTGGTTGCGTTCGCTTTTTATCTTGTGCCGGCAGATGAGATTGTCCCCGCCAATCCGGATCTGACGGAACTGGAGGCAATGGAAATACTGAGCGATGAAGAAAGTCTGGATTTTTATGAGGACATTGAATTCTATCAATGGTTGAGTATGAATGAAGACCTGTAGACTGTTGATTATTTTTTTGTTTTTTTTACTGTCTCTACCAGTGCAGGCGCAGCCGCCGGCTCCTCCGCCTATGCCTGATCTGAATGAGCTGGAACCGGAACAACGTCGGCTGCTGGAAGGCTTTCAGCAGTCCTGGCAGGACTTGTCCCCGGCACAGCAGCAACGGATCATTCGCAATATCCGTCGCTGGCAGAATATGCCGCCGGAACAGCGTGATCGCGCAAGGCAACGTGGGCGTGAGTTCTTCCGTCATGATGAAGAACGGCGCCAGCACATTCGCAACAACTTTGAAAACTTCAGAAATTTACCGGAGGAGGAGCGCCGGGCCATCCGGCAAAGTTTCCGACGTTTTCAGAGTCTGCCCGAAGGTCGGCGGCGTGAGCTGATGGAAGAATTCCAGCGCCGGTCTGCTCAGACCAGGCCGCCGGGATTTCGTCGGGGAACTGAGGAAGAAACCCCCGATAGGGAAGAATAAAATACCCTGAAGGATATTTTCACATGCACAGCAGCAGCGTAGAATGGGAAGAATGACAAGTATTTCCCGACAAGTGCTTCTGGTCTGGCTGCTGGCGCTGAGTCTGTTAGGCGTTCAGTTGGTTCAGCAGTCTGGTCTGCATGACCATTCCCAAGATGTGGTGGATTGTGCTCTTTGTCATTTTGATTCCTTTGACCACCAGCTGCCGAATATTGTCGAAAGACCTTTTCATGAAACCGGGATCTCGGAGCCGGTTTTCGTCCACCACTCTGCCTATTTTTCCCCGCAATACAGCCCCTATCTAGGTCGCTCACCACCGCTATCCTTTATCTGACACTTAGCGATTAGACCGCTTTTTTACATGGCGGTTTGAACTTGTTTCGATAAAGGAAAATACCATGCGAATTAAACAACTAGTGCCTCTTTTGGGGGTGTTTGCTGTAAGTACCAATGCCCAGGAAGCCCAATTTGAAGTCATCATTGATGCTGTGCATGTGCGTAATGCTGAAACAGCGCTGCCCATCACCATCATGGATGAAGAAGAAATCAGGGATGAGGCGCGACTTAGCCTGGGAGACAGTTTGTCGCGCCAGCCAGGTATTAACAATGCTTCGTTTGGACCGGCTGTTGGTCAACCGGTCATCAGGGGGCAGCAGGGCAGACGGGTAATGAACCTGACCAATGGTATGCCCAATACCGATGCCTCAGGGAATTCCGCCGATCACGCCAATACGGTGGAGCCCATGCTGGCCACGGGTATTGAAATTCTGCGCGGTCCTTCAACTCTGCTCTATGGTGGAGGCGCCATCGGCGGGGTCATCAATGTGCTGGACAGCCGCTTTACGGATGAAGTGCCTGCCTCGCCCAGTTTTGCTCTCGAAGGCAGGCATGATACGGCCAGTGATATGGATACGCTGGTTTCACAACTGAATTTCGCTACGGGTCAGCATGTCTGGCATCTGGATTTCACCAGTCGCGACTGGAATGCGCTGGAAATTCCAGGCCTGGCAATTCATCCTGCCTATCTAGAGGATGAAGACGAGGATGCTCATGATGTAGACCATGAAGAAGCCGAAAACTCGGATGGCTATATTGCCAATACGGGAGGTGAATCTTCTGCAGCGACGCTTGGCTGGTCCTATGTCATGGACAATGGCTTTATCGGATTTTCGGCCAACAGAATTGATAATGAATATGGCTTGCCGCCAGGTGCGCATGAAGAACATCATGATGATGAAGAAAGTGAGGAAGATGAAGAGCACGGTGATGACGTCTTTATAGCCATGAAAAGAAACCGATACGATGCGATCGCCAGTTTTGAGAATATCAGTCCCATGCTGGAATCGCTTAATTATCGAATCAGCCGCACGGAATATGAACATGCCGAAATGGAGGGCCCCGGTCTTGTCGGCACACGTTTCAGCAATGTTTCCTGGCTGCAGCGCCTGCAGCTGACGCATCCAGAAATCAATAACTGGCATGGCGTTCTAGGCTTGCAGGACAGCAGGGAGACATTTGGAGCCGTAGGTGAAGAGAGTTTCATTCCCATCACGGACATCAGCTCCACTGGATTGTTCCTGGTAGAAGCCCTGCACAGTGGCAATTTCACCTATGAGTTTGGCTTTCGGCTAAATCGGGATGAGTTGGACCCGGAAGATATCGGGGTAAGATCCCGTAGTTTTTCCACGCAAAGTTATTCCGGCTCCATGTTGTGGGATGTGAATAATATCAGCAGCCTTGGGCTGGCTTTTTCTCATTCGGAGCGCGCTCCTTCGGTGGAAGAACTATATTCCAATTACGGCCTTACTGACCCAGAAGACTGCGTTATCCATTTTGCAACTGGATCCTGCGAGTTAGGTGATATCGATCTGGAGGAAGAAGCGTCCAACAATGTGGATATTAATCTCTATCTGAGCCTGAATAATCTTGAAGCAACTTTTACGGTTTTTTATAACCGTTTTGATGACTATATTTTTCAGGCCAATACCGGGGTGGAAGTTGATGGAATGCCGGTGCGTAGCTATATGAATGGGGATGCACGCTTTTACGGAGTAGAACTTGATACCTCCATTTTTCTGGCGCCGGACTGGGAGTTGAGAATTTTTGGTGACACCATTGATGCGAAACTGGAAAACAATGGTCGGGTTCCCCGCACGCCCCCGTACCGTCTTGGTTCTGAACTGGCTTATGACAAGGGAGACTTCAGTGCTGCCCTTTCGGTACTGCATGCCTTTGATCAGGACAAGCCAGGCCTCAATGAACTGAAAACGGATGGCTATACGCGCTGGGATTTACAGCTTAATTATCAGCTGGCTTCAGATGCAACGGGAGACCTTATGGTGTTTTCCAGCTTACGAAATATCACGGATGATGAAATTCGGCTGTCGACTTCCTTCCTGCGGGGATTTGCTCCTGACTCGGGTCGCTCCCTGGAACTTGGCATTCGCTATAACTTTTAACAGCGTCGTGCAATTAATATGATATTACTTGCTGGCTTTAACTGAGTTGAGCTCAGTTAAAGCCGTAATTTTTGTGCTATAGATTTGACATAAGCCTGCATTTCTGTCAAAAACTCTTTCCCGTTCAAGCATTTATTTCAAGAATCACACAAACAACCATAAAAAAGCATTGGCTTTATGCAGGATGGTAAGGATTTAGACAAATGGGATAAATTACTGGGGACCAGCAGCATGCCGCGCTGGCCTACAGAACCGTTGCAGGTGGCCGGTGAGAAAGTTGTTCCCTTTTATCAACCCATTATCAGTATTGCCAGTGGCCGCATCGTGGGCTATGAATGCCTGGCGAGCTCTCTCAATGACAAAGGAAACTCCCGCAGTTTTGGTCATTTTTTCAATAATCCGAAAGTCCGTGGTGACTACCAGCTGGAAATTGATCGTGCCCTGCGTTACCAGGGATTGAAGTATTTCGCTGAACATCCTGAAGCTGGATACATTACCCTGAATATTTCCCCGCTCTGGATTGAGAATATCCTGGAAAGAGCCGGCAGCCCGATGGTGCCGACGTTGGAAATGATCAAGGAAATTGGTATCGATCCGCAGCGTGTGGTGATCGAAATTACCGAATCCCATGGTGACATTGAAATGCTCAAGGACATGGTGGCGATTTATCATGAAGCTGGTTTGATGGTTGCAGTCGATGACTTCGGCGCTGGCGCCTCACAGGCAGACAGGGTTGAAGCCCTGAAGCCGGATATCGTCAAGCTGGATATGCGTTTGTTCAAGCAGGCAGCACGGGGTGGCCATAGTGCTGATATTGCCTTGTCAATTGCCCATGTGGCGAACCGTATTGGCTGCCACATTGTATGTGAAGGCGTTGAAACCGAGGAAGAATTTCATTTCGGGATTGAATGCAGCAGCAACCTGATACAGGGCTATCTTTTTTCTGAAGCGCGTCCGCATACCCTGGCAGCTGAATCAACCATTGAAAGGGTACGCTCATTACAACAAAGTTACCTGAAAGAAAAATCCATTCGCCTGGGTAATGCCAGTGAGCAAAAACAGCAAATCAGAAGTATTGTGAATGAGATTAAAAAGAATAATCTGGATGCAAAAGCCCTGCAGCATAATGAGCAGGTGCTGAATTCCGGTATTTTTCGGTATTACATGTGTGATGAAAGCGGTAACCAGATAACGCCTAGCTTTGAAAAGGGAGAAGCAGGGTTCGAAGAAGACACGGACTGGCAAGGCATGAACTGGTCACATCGTCCCTATTTTCCCTCCTTCCTGGTGTTGAACAAACTCGCCGGCAAGAATTTCATCACATCGGAAGTATACCGCGACCTTAAAACCCGCAAATTCTGCCGCACCTTTGCCTGTTACCTGAGTACTGATCGCATCCTTCTGGTCGATGCTCTGGTGGAAGATGAAATACTGTTTGTGAAAGAATAAAATTCCTGCAAATAGCATCGCACATCTACAATCTGATCAACTACACAGTAGCTGCCACCCGAATTGGCCGCTGTCATTCCTGATGGAGCAACCCTATCAATGAACGAAGTCATGAAACTTATGCAGGCACACAGTTCCGTGCGCTCCTATACCGATGAGGCCATTGATGAGCACTTGCTGCAGGAGATTATTGCCTGCGGCCAGGCTGCAGCCAGCTCCAGTTTCATCCAGGCATATTCACTGCTGCGGGTAAAGGATCTCGACAAGCGTCGACACATAGCCGAGGTGGCCGGCGGGCAGAGCTGGGTTGTTGAGGCTGCCGAGTTTCTGGTGCTCTGTGCAGACATGCAGCGGATCAATTATGCCTCACAAAAATCCGGGCAGGGGGAGTTGCAGGGTTATGCCGAACATTTTCTGGCGGCCAGTGTCGACACAGCCCTGATGGCGCAGAATATGATGCTGGCAGCTGAATCCTGTGGACTGGGTTGTGTCTTTATCGGCGGTATCCGTAACGATCCGCAGGTGCTGGTCGACATACTGGAAATCCCCAAGCATGTATACCCGGCATTTGGCTTCTGTCTGGGCTGGCCGGCTCATAAAAATGCAGTCAAACCCCGCCTGCCTGTCAGCAGCATTCTGCATGAAGACAGGTATGAGCTGTCGAAGGTGGCAGCCAGTGTGGATGACTATGATGAAATCATCGCGGCTTATTATGGGACACGTAAGACGAATGCCAAAAGCAGCGACTGGTCAGCGCCCACCACGCGTGCCATTCAGGGCAAACGAAGGGAGCACATGTTGGCATTCCTGCAGGCTCAGGGGTTTCTGAAGTGTTGACACTCATGGCTTAAAAATAAAAAGGACCCGATTGGGCCCTTTTCATATTGCCTGCTTAGCTGGAGACTCAGAAGTGTATGCTTCGGGCGTCCTGCATGATCAGCTCATGGTAGACCGGCAGCGACCAGCCTTCATTTTCCAGTTCATTCAGTCGTTCTTCGAAAATACGCACATAATTGGCTGGTGAGCCGTAGCGCTCACGCATGTCTTCCGCTGCAACCGGAGTCTGCCAGCCCGAGATGCCGCAGAGCCGGTTTGCATTCTGGCCTTGCCCACTGGGCACGTTGAACATGGTGTATTTATACGCTGCTACATCCACATAGGGGTTGCGGATACCACCCACGGCATTGCCCGCTTCATCATCGAGCAACATCAGCGAACCGTCATTGTCGACAAAGTTATCCATCAGGATACGAGGTGCACGGGGAGCCTCGATACCCTTGTCGACCCATTGCAGCAGGTGGTGCAGGGCAACCGAAAAGTAGGCTTCCTGCGGGAATTGCGATATCGGGTGCTGACAGTCCTGCTGGCTAAGGCGGGTGCCGTTATGACGGGCGTCCAGATGTGCCAGCCCGGCAAATTCATACACCCTGAACTGACTGCCGTGCTCATCGCTGTCCTGATGCATGGTTGCCCCGACACTGTACTCATGCTGGGTAGGAACCTGGATCATGGGGACGTCAACGGCTTCAATATCCCTACCGTTCGAGGTGGGCATGAAACCATCATAGATATTGTCACCATTGGCCAGGGTAAAGACTTTGTGACCATCCAGGTAGCGCACCAGTATGCCGGAGCTGGCCGAGGTACCCCACATAATCATTTTGCGAATATCCATATTGGCGATGGGGCTGCTGTTGCTTTTGATCAGGGCGCCTGCCTGAGCGAGAACTTCCGTGGTCTGCAGTGGTGAAATCTGGATATCACCATAGCGTGCTGGATTGAAATCGCGGATATTGTCAGCACCATTTGTCGTGATTTCCACGCCGATATGTCCCGAGTCCATGATATAGACTGAGTTGTATTCAAAGGCATGGGCACCACCGATCGGGTGCATGGGTTCGGCGACGATCAGGCCGCTGAAGCGGCTGTCATCACGTGGCTTACGGATAACCAGCCGGGTAGTGTAAGGTTCACCCGCTGCTGTGCCTGAAATCAGATACTCATTGATTTCGTAGTTAAAGGATTCGATGCCGTGACCGGGCCACTGCGCAGGGGAAGAATCCCATGCGGGGCCGTTGCCGCTGGCTGGTCGAATACTGGGTATTGCGGCGACTGTTGCAGTATCGGGCACAATCGGTGCTCGCCCCTGGCCACCGGGTTGCGCCATTGCCTGCAGGCCAAGCACCAGGGTGATGCCTGCTAGGGCTGTCTTGCATAGGGAAAGTTTCTTGATATTCACTGCTAGCTCCTTGAGTTTTTATTATTGGTCGGTTTTTGTTATCAATGAAAAGAGCTGATAAGCACTTGGGTCATGAATTGACAGACAGATCAAGCATAATCCACTGTTCGACATAAATCACATGAAAATAAGCATGAAATGAGGAAAAACACCCTGCTTGGTGACTGATCTTAATGCATGAAAACACTGAGCGAGATTCTCATTTGTGTTTTGACTCGGTACTATCAGGTTTCAGCATGAAATGAGCAGGCAAGTGAATCAGTTTCAGGCACCGGCATTTCTGGAGCAATTAAAACAGCAGGATCACCAGGCTTTTAAAGCCATAGTTCGGGAATACCATCTTTCCATGCTGAGCCTTGTGCGTCCGATTGTCGGCGATGCCTGGGCAGAGGAAGTGGTACAGGAAGCCTGGGTTTCCATATACAAGGCACTGCCAGCATTTCAGCAACGCTCTTCCCTGAAAACCTGGCTCTTTACCATCGTCAAAAATGAAGCATTCAAGCGTTATCGCAAGGAATCACGCCAGGTTTCTCTCGAGGCGTTACCAGCAGACCAAAAACAGGAGCAGCGCCTAGATGAATGGTTGCAGAATTCCTTTCGGCCAGATGGTCACTGGCAAGCCAGTTTCCAGTGGGACCTGGATTCCCCCGAGGCCATCCTGCAGGAGGAGCAATTGCAGCACTGTATTGAGAAAACCCTGAATTTACTGCAGGCCGATCAAAAAGCGGTATTTGTATTACGGGATCAGGAACAGCTGAGCCTGGAGGAAATCTGTAACATTCTGGAGATTTCCAACTCCAATGCCCGGGTGCTTTTACATCGTGCCCGCATGAAACTGTTCGAGGTGATCAACCATTATCAGCAAACCGGTGAGTGTTAGGCGGAGCAATAAGCAGCAATGTTGAGATGTAAGGATGTGGCAGACAAAGCGAGTGCTTATGTGGATAGGGAACTGAGCCGTACCCAGGCCCTGGGTATGGCGCTGCACCTGCTCATGTGCGGCAATTGCCGACGATTCATGCAGTATTTCCGACTGGCCCTGCAAGCAGGCAGGCCCAAGCAGTCGCTATCGCAAGAGCAGGCAGAGCATTTGGCCGCTCACATCACCAGTCGTGCCAGTGCGCAGGGCGGTTGAGGCAAAAAACCTGCTTTATCGATTCATCCAGACTCATGCTAAGCTCGTATCTATCTGTAAATTCATGGCATAAACGGGTTTGATTTTGCAAAAAATACCGATTGGCATCAGTGCCTGTCTGCTGGGAGAGGAAGTGCGTTACAACGGCGGGCACAAGCATTCACGCCTGTGTACAGCAAACCTGTCTGATTATTTTGAATACCGCTCGATCTGCCCTGAAGTGGGCAGTGGATTGGGAGTGCCGCGCAAACCGATTCGTCTGCTGGGTGATCCGGCCAATCCGCGCGCGGTTAATGTCGATGATGCCAGTATTGATGTCACGGACAAGCTGCAGTCTTTTGCCGAACGGACGCTACCGGAACTCACGGACATTTGTGGTTATATTTTTATCAAGGGTTCCCCCAGTTGCGGTCTATTCAAGGTCAAGGTTTATCGTGAAGACAATCCAGTACCACTGGACGAAGGGCGAGGGATATTTGCCAAAGCGCTGAGCGATGCCATGCCGCTCTTGCCGGTCGAGGAGGCAGGACGGCTGACTGATCATGTTTTACGTGAAAATTTTATCCTGCGTGTTTATGCCTATCGGCGCTGGCAAGCACTGAAAGAAAAGGGGCTTACAGCACAGGGCATTATCGAGTTTCACGCCGCTTATAAATATTCATTGATGGCGCATGCACCCCAGTCCTACCAGGATTTGGGTCGCATGCTGGCAGATGCCGGCAAGCAGGATGCCGATGAACTGGCAGGCCGTTATTTCGCCGCGCTGATGCAGGCTCTGACTAAAAAAGCTAACCGTAAATCCAATACCAATGTGCTGATGCACATCCGGGGCTACCTGAAACAGCAGCTGCAGCCACAGGAAAAAGCCAAACTGGGTGAGGTTATCGAGCAGTATCGCAAGGGGATTGTCCCTCTGGTAGTACCGGTAACTCTGCTGCAGCATCATTTCAACAATCATCCCAACGACTACATCAGCAAGCAGGCATTTTTTGATCCCTATCCGGCAGAATTGAGTCTGCGCAACCATATATGAAGCGACAACTGTGCTGGCTACGAAATGACCTGCGCATCGGTGACAACAGTGCGCTGCTGGAGGCGCTTAACAGGGGGCCAACCATTGTCATCTATGTTGCCACACCGGACCAGTGGCAGGCGCATGATGATGCACCGATCAAACTGGATTTCTGGCGCAGAAACCTGCAGGAGCTGGCCAGAGAGCTATCGAGCTATAAAATTCCCTTACGTTTATTTCAAGTGCCGGATTACCGGGATATTCCAGCTTTGCTCGAAAAAATTTTCCAGCACTGGGAGATAGATGCGCTGCATTACAATATTGACTATCCGCTTAATGAACGTCGCCGGGATGAAGTCGTGTCTGCGCTGTGCAGGGAAAAATCTGTAGGGGTTTTTGCTTATGAAGATCATTGCCTGCTGCCACCGGAACTGGTGCTGACCGGGCAGGACAAGCCTTTCAGGGTTTTTACTCCCTACGCGAACAAGTGTCGTGAATATCTGGAGGTATCTGGGCCGCCCGGGCTTCATGAACTGTCAACCGAAAATAAACAGCCCATTTTTGCCTTGGTGCCACTGGCTGAAGAGCGCAAGCTGGATGAGATTGACTGGCCACAGCAGCAGGCTGTCTGGCAGGAATTGTGGCCGGCAGGCGAGGCAGAGGCCAGGCGGCGTTTGACTGAGTTTGTCGATGGGCGTCTGCAGGATTATCAACAGAAAAGGGATTTTCCGGCACAGGCTGGCACCAGTACTCTGTCGCCTTATCTGAATGCCGGCGTGATTTCGGTCCGGCAATGCTGGAAACAGGCACTGGACAGCGGCAGCAACGCTTCGGTTCGCAGCTGGTGCAATGAACTGCTGTGGCGTGATTTTTACCAGTATGTCGTTTGGCACTATCCACATGTATGCAAACACCAGGCCTGGAATCCTGCCTATACCAACATTCAGTGGCGCAGTGATGAGGATGATTTTTCCCGCTGGAGCCAGGGTGAAACCGGTTTTCCCCTGATTGACGCTGCCATGAAACAGTTACTGGCGACTGGCTGGATGCACAACAGGTTACGCATGCTTGTAGCCATGTTTCTCAGCAAGAACCTGCTGATTGACTGGCGCTGGGGAGAACGCTGGTTTATGCAGCATTTGGTAGATGGCGATTTTTCCTCCAATAACGGAGGCTGGCAGTGGAGCGCCTCAACTGGAACGGATGCAGCGCCTTATTTCAGAATATTTAATCCTATCCGGCAATCTGAACGCTTCGACCCGCAGGGGGAATTTATCAAAAACTATATTCCAGGCTTGCGAAACGAATCCGCCAGCAGTATCCATGATCCGGCGAAACTGGAGGCAGATTATTGGGAGCCACTGGTCGAGCTCAAGTTTTCACGTGAAAGGGCGTTGGCGGCGTTTAAATACAAAGCATGATTTAACTGGCATGGGCCGTTCCTCTTACGAGGGGCATAAGCAGCCGGTACAGCCAGTTTGTCATCTGTATGGGGGCCTCTAATGTTGAAAGGCACAGGCAGTCCTCATCCTGTGCTGCCACAGGGCTGTGGATTTCACCTTGCGTTCGAACGATAAAGTCACCGGTTTGATAATGATCATCCTGGTCAGAAAAGCTTCCCTTCAGCACAACGGTAATTTCATCGCCCCTGTGACGATGTCTTGGGACATTGCCACCTGCCTTGATATTTAAAAGTGAAGTTTCGCGATGCCTGTCGCCCAGCTCAAGCTCAGAATAACTGAAATATTTTCCGATGTTTTTCCACTGCAGTGATGCCAGGTCTCCTCGGGTCAGTTTCTGCAAGGCAGCTGGCAAGTTGCCTGAACGCTTAATATTGTCTGAGGACCGTAAAGGTTCCTGTTTTTGCTCAATATCAGGCATGGCATCAATTCTCTCCATCAGTGAGGAGAAACTTTGGCTTGGTTCCTGTGGCTCCAGGTCATCGAAAATCAAAGCGCCCAGGGTATTTAGCTGTTCCACTTTTGCTCGACATTCTCCACAGTAATGCAGATGAGCAGACACACACAGCGCCTGTGAACTCGGCAAACTGCCGGCAGCATAATCAGTGATAAAACGGGTTTCAGGATGATATTTAGTCATAGGCATTTATTTAAACATCAATATTGAGCTTAAGTTTTTGTAGTGCAAGCCTGACCCGGGATTTCACAGTTCCAAGCGGCAGTCCGAAAGTGGCAGCTGCTTCAGTGTGAGACTTGCCTTCAATAAAAATGGCCCTCACGATTGAGGCCTGGTCTTCAGAAAGAACCTTGAAGGATGCCAGGAGTTTTTCCTGTTGCTGCTGCTCGCTGACATTTTCCAGTACATCATTTTGCTGATGCATCCAGATATCATCTGCACTGAGTTTGCTTTCATCAAACTCCTCCTTATCGTTCTCCCACTGTCGGGCATATTTCCGCAGCAGATCAATTCGGGTATTTCTGGCGATGGTGAAGATCCAGGTTCCGGCAGCCGATTTTTCCGCATTAAACGTATCGGCTTTAAGCCAGACTTTAATCATGGTTTCCTGGACCAGCTCTTCAGCCAGTGCTTCTGCCTGGGCCAGATCCGAGACCTTGTATGCATAGGCTTTGACCAAAGGTGCAAAGTGTGTGAACAGCGCCTGAAAAGCCGAGCGGTCTCTGTCTCGTGCGACAGTCTGTACCAGATCATTCCAGTGAGCAGATTGATTTGATTCCTGATCAGTTTTAGTCATAACTTGTGACATGTATCTGCTCATCTGGTTTCACGTAAACATGATGTATCGACTATTACGTGAAGCAGTAGTAAGCGGATCACTTTTAGTTAGGGTAATCCAAAATTAATGCATCTGCGTACCAATATGCAAACATGCAAGAGGTCTTTCACATGAGCAAGGTTGCCAAAATGCCTTTACCGGATCCATCTGGGGAGATAATCCCCAGAATCATGGATTTCTACAGTAATTTTTCGCGGGATAGCATACCGCAGATCGATGATTTGTATACCCGAGATGTTGAGTTTATTGACCCGATCCACCGTCTTGAGGGCAGCCTTGCACTGAAAGCCTATTTCAAGAGCCTTGCGAGCAATATGCAGGCCTATGAAATGCGCTACATTGACAAGCTGCAGGGCGTGGACAGCGCCTGTCTGAGCTGGGAAATGAGCTTTATCCATCCACGGCTCAACAGCGGAAAACCAGTTCTGGTCAGGGGCTTGAGCCTTTTGAAATTTACCAACAAGGTGTTTTACCATGAGGACTGTTATGACCTCGGGGCGCTTATCTATGAACATGTGCCTGTTTTAGGTGCTGCCACCCGTTTCCTTAAACAGCGCCTGGGTAGCTAGCTTATGCCAGCAGTTTCCAGCAAACGATATTGGATTACGGGTGCCAGTTCGGGGATAGGCAAGGCGCTGGTAGATAAATTGGCAAAGCAGGGGCATGAGCTGATTGTCAGCAGTCGCAACCATGAGGCACTTCAGGCTCTGGCGCTGAACTATCCTGAGCAGATTCGGGTCCTGGCCTGCGATGTGTCCGATAGTGATTCAATGCAGAGCCTGTTTGACAAACAGGCGCCAGAACTGGACTACCTGGATGGCATCATCTTATGTGCCGGACACTGCGAATATATTGATTTGCCGGATTTTAATCTGCCTTCGTTTGGGCGCCACATGGCAGTTAATTTTCAGGGTACGGTTAATAGTTGTGCAGCTGCCTACCCCTTATTAAAGCGGGCCATGGGTCGAACGGGCGGCAAACCCTTCATCGCAGGCCTGTGTTCCATGAGTTCCTATCTTGGCTTTCCCAGAGCTGAAGCCTATGGCGCTTCAAAAGCGGCCATGGCCTATTTCCTGGATTCACTTCGGGCCGATATTGGCCAAGAAATTGATGTGATTGCGGTTTATTTGGGTTTTGTGGAGACGCCGATGACTGCCAGCAATGATTTCCCGATGCCTTTTATTCAGACAGTTGATGTAGCCGCGAACGCAATCCTGAAAAACATTGAAAAAAGGCCTTTCAGGATAAATTTTCCCTGGCGTCTACATATTGTTCTCAAGGTTTTTTCACGGCTGCAGGGCCTCTGGTACCGCGCCATAATACCCCGCCTGCGGCGCACAGGAGATTCAGCTACATGAAAATTGCAATTATCGGTAGTGGCATATCGGGCATGGCTGCTGCCTACTATCTGGCAAATAAACACCAGGTCACGCTGTTTGAAGCAGGCCCCAGACTCGGTGGTCATACCGCCACGATTAACCTAGAGGACAAGGGAAGGAAACTGGCTGTCGATACAGGCTTTATCGTCTTCAATGACTGGACCTACCCTAACTTTATAGAGTTGTTGAATGAACTCAAGGTGACCAGTCAGAACACAGAAATGAGTTTTAGCGTGAGTGACACGCTTAGCGGCCTGGAATATGCCGGGACAAATCTGAATACTCTGTTCGCTCAACGTAAAAATATATTGTCCGCAGCCCATATGAGGATGCTGCGGGATATTCTGCGTTTTAACCGCGGTGTAGAAAAAGATATTCAGACTTCTCAATCAGTATCTTTAATGACTCTGGGTGCATATTTGAAAGCCTTCAATTATTCTAAACGTTTTATTGACTACTACATCGTGCCAATGGGGGCGGCTATCTGGTCCTGTCGACAAAGCGACATGCTTAAAATGCCATTGGAGTTTTTTGTCCGCTTTTTCCGCAATCATGGGTTGTTGAATATTCGTGAGCGTCCACAGTGGAAGGTTATACAAGGCGGCTCTCAAGCCTACATCAAGCCCCTGACAGAAAAATATAAGGATAATATCCGTTTGAATACACCGGTCTTATCGGTCGATAGAAATATTACTGGTTCCTATGTGACTCTTAAGACAGATTCTGGCGAAGAGACTTTCGATCATGCCATTTTTGCCTGCCACAGTGATCAGGCGCTGGCTTGCCTGGCTGATCCCGGGCCACTGGAAGCAGAAATACTCAGTGCGATTCCGTATTCAAAAAATGAAGTGGTATTGCATACCGATACAAGCCTGTTGCCACAGAACAGGCGTTGCTGGTCAAGCTGGAATGTTCAATTGGGTGAGGATAATGAAATACCACGCCTGAGCTATAACATGAACATTTTGCAGGGAATTGTTTCCGAGCAGACTTACTGCGTGAGCCTCAATAGTACCGCGCGGATTAATCCGGACAAGATAATCGGCATTTATCACTATGATCACCCCGTGTTTACCACTAAAGGCATCAATGCGCAGCAGCGCTGGGAACAGATCAATGGCAAAAGAAATACCTGGTTCTGTGGTGCCTATTGGCGAAATGGCTTTCATGAAGATGGCGTTTGGAGTGCAAAGCGAATTGCCGAGAAACTCAACTCGCAAGATATGCGAAACGTTTCCAGAGCGGCCTGAAGATGTCTGATTCGATCAAACACAGTGCAATCTATGAGGGGATAGTCACTCACTGTCGATTACAGCCCGTACGACATGAGTTTCACTATCGGGTTTTCATGATGTTCATTGATCTCAGTGAAATTGACAGCCTGTTTGCACGTTCGGGGCTATGGTCGGTAAATCGTTTTAACCTTGCCAGTTTTCAACGCAGTGATTTTCACGGTGACCCTGAGCTGGAGTTGGACGAAGCGGTAAGAAGAACGGTGGAAACGCAAACAGGGCAGCGACCCCGAGGCAGAATCTGTTTGCTGTGCAACTGCCGATACTTCGGTTATATCAATAACCCCATATCCTGTTATTACTGTTATGACGAGGAAGACCAGTTGCAGTTTATTTTGGCTGAGGTGACCAATACACCCTGGTCAGAACGGCATGCCTATGTGATACCGGTAACAGATGACAAGCTGCTAAATAAAAGTTTCAGCAAGCAACACCATGTGTCTCCTTTCATGCCCATGAATATGCGATATCAGTGGAGTTGCGACAAGCCTGGCGAGCAACTCAAGATATACCTTTCATCCTTTATTGATGAGGAAAAGCAGTTTTTTGCCGGTCTTCATCTTCACTATCTTGAACCCAGTGCTCATGCCATGCGGACTATTTTATGGCGTTATCCCCTGATGACGCTGAAAGTTGTGGGAGCAATTTACTGGCAGGCATTAAAGTTGTGGATGAAAAAAGTCCCTTTCTTCCCCCATCCCAAATCCAAACGTAAAACACCTGATAAATTAAAAGGAGTAGAACCTTGAGAGTTTCAGCTTTAGCACCGGCAAAACAGGCTGGGTCAATGCCCTTGTTGGCAGGTTTGGCGCGTCAGGCAGTGCATGCGAGCCTGCAAAATATTAAACATGGGCGCCTGCTCATCGAAGAAGATGGCCATGAAACTGTGTTTGGTGACACGCGTGCAGATTCGATGGTAGCCCGGGTAATCGTTAGGGACTCCAGGGCTTATTCCCTGATGTTTAAAAATGGGGATATCGGAGCGGGAGAAGCCTATATGCTGGGCTACTGGTATTCGCCACAGCTCCTGAATGTGATTCAACTGTTTGTCAGAAATATGCAGGAACTTGATAACATCAACGGAATGCAGGGCTGGTGGCGCTCCGCTATCGGTTGGTTTTTACACTGGTCCAGAAACAATACGCTCAAGCAGGCTCGAAAAAATATTGCGGCGCATTACGATCTCAGCAATGACTTTTTCAAACTGTTTCTGGATGAAACCATGGCCTATTCAGCCGCTATCTTTCAGGATGAGGGTCAAAGTCTTCACCAGGCTTCCTTGCAGAAGTTTCAACATATCTGTGAGCGCTTGCAACTTGAGCAAGATGATCATTTACTGGAAATTGGTACTGGTTGGGGAGGCCTGGCCATTTATGCAGCCAAAAACCATGGCTGCCGGGTGACGACGACAACCCTTTCACAGGAACAGTATGAATATGCCCGTGCATGGGTAGAGCGTGAAGGTCTTTCAGATAGAGTCACTTTATTGCTGAAAGACTACAGGGAAATTGAAGGCCAGTACGACAAACTTGTTTCCGTGGAGATGATCGAAGCTGTTGGTAGCCGTTATTACCAGCAGTATTTCAGCAAGTGTAATGCCTTGCTGAAAAATGACGGCTTGATGCTGATACAGGCGATTACCATCAGTGATCAGCGCTATCAGTCTTCGGTTAATTCCATTGATTTCATAAAACGCTATATCTTTCCGGGAGGACAACTTCCAAGTAATGCCATTATTGCCCAGCATCTTTCTGAAGATACTGATATGCAATTAATTGGCCTGGAAGACATCACTCGGGATTATGCCACGACGCTAATGCACTGGCGTCAGCGCTTTATGACGCAACTGGAAAAAGTCAGGCAACTTGGTGCTGACGATAACTTCATCCGCATGTGGGAGTACTACCTGTGTTTTTGTGAAGGCGGTTTCCGTGAGCGGGTGATTCACACGGCACAGTTTTTAATGGCCAAACCTGGTTTTCGCGAAACGCCCACAATCAGAGTGTGATTGGAATAGGCCTTTCTTTAGTCGGGTTTCCTGATAGGCAGGTAAAGGTCAGTCAGCAGTGGCTGACCAGCTTCCAGGGGCCCGATATTGAGGTAATGGAAGATAAACGGGCAATTCGTGCGAAGCAGGTACCCGCTGTCGGGTAACCAGTCCTTCGCCAGATAAGTGGCTTCGGGAATGTCATCGCGTTGCCCTTTGTGTGAGATTTTTGCACACAAGCCGGCTGGCAGGGTCATGGTGCGCACGCCCCAGTGGTTTTCCTTGACCGGCTCCGGCACTGAAACACTGATGTCCATACAAAAATTCGGGTCATTTTTTTTCTGCGGGTCGGTATAGTGCAGGGCAAAGGTGCGGCCCTGTTTGGGGCCGATACTGTTTTCGATACGCCATTCGATAAAGCGTTGCAGGGTTTCATGTAGCCGGTATCTGGGGCCGAAATGGCGTAGAGCTGCCACCCGGGTTTCCGGGAATTCAACAATTTCAACCTCACTTGCGTTCATAAAAGGTCCGGCTTGTTTGACAGGCTATTTCGACTAAAACAGGTATTTCAGCCTTAAGTTTATTTGATAGGCAAATATAAGTCAGTGATCATTTCAGAATCTTTAAGATCAGGGCCCACATTGACGTAATGAAAGAAAAAGGGAAAATCGCGCAGTTCCTCCCCACTTTGGGGTAGCCATTCGCGGTACAAATAGTCGCCAGCGGGAATATGTTCCCTGGAGCCAAAATGCCGCAGCATGGCACAGCGGCCGGCTGGGATCACTTTGTTGACAACACCCTGCGGATTTTCTGCTATGGGTACTTCAACTGAAACCGCAATATCCTGATGATAGTCTTCCGGCAGGGTGCTGGCCGGATCGCTGTAATGCAGGCCAAAGCTTGCCCCTTTTTCAGGGCTGATGCCATTAGCCTGACGCCATTCAATAAATTTTTTTACACTGGTGTATATCTGGTGCTCGGGGCCATGATGCTCCAGTGCAGCAATCCTGGTTTCCGGAAAATCGACAATTTTCACGTCCATAGGCTTACTCCATGTCAGGGTGGGAAGGCTAAACAGTTGTTTCCAGTGTTGCCAGTCTGGCTCCTTTCGGAAGGCGCTGGGGCTCACCTTTAAGTGGTTTTTAAAGCTGCGGCTGAAGGATTCAGGGCTATCAAAACCCCAATCAAGCGCAACTTCAGCAATACTTTTTTCAGGGGATAAGGCCAGTTGCCTAGAGGCCTGTTTCAGACGCAAAAGTTGGATAAGTCGCATGAGCGGCATACCGGTGAAAGTGCGGAACTGGCGGTGAAAATGGAAGGGTGAGAAATGCGCCCGGGCAGCCACGACAGCAAGATTCAGACCCTGTTCAAGGTGGCTGTCGATAAAATCCAGCACAGCCTGCATGCGCTGTGCGTATCTGGCTTGACCGGGCTTTGGCTTGTTAGAATCAGTCATGGGATTATCTTGCCATTATCGTTGCCGAATTACCTGACAATTCTTGCTGTATCTCAAGGTAGGGTTAAAAGCGGCAGGGTAGGATACAGGCTGGGGATTAATCATGTATTTGAAATACATTTTATGATAGCCTGAGGCCATAAACAGAGGGAGTGACATGAATACATGGGTTAAAAATTTAGCATTGCTGGCGTTCCTGCCAGTCTTGCAGATACAGGCGCAAACTACCTTGACGGCCATGGATGTGGAACAGCCGGAAGGCTGGGCCGATGAACTGGCTCTGACCATTCCGGAAGACTTGAACCCTGATCCGAATATCCTGGAAATTGAACTTGAGGCACAGATTGCCAATATTGAAGTACTGGATGGCATTATCACCCCGGTATGGACCTATGGGGGCACCCTGCCTGGGCCCCTGATCAAGGCCAAGGTCGGCGACACCGTTATCGTGCATTTCAAAAATTCCCTGCCGGAGTCGACCACCATTCACTGGCACGGTTTGCGTGTGCCGAACCAGATGGACGGGGTGCCCGGTGTGACCCAGCCGCCGGTTCCTGTCGATGGAGAATTCCGCTATGAATTCGTCGTCGATGATGCCGGTACTTATTGGTATCACCCGCATGTGAATTCTGCAGCCCAGGTGGGTTGGGGCATGTATGGCCCCATCGTTGTTGAAGACCCCAATGATCCGGAGGAATTTGGCGATGATCTGATCATGGTTATCTCCGACATGAGCCTCGATGAAGCAGGTGTCTTTTTACCGCCCAATAATGGCGGTGATTTTGGTGATCTCTTTGGTCGTGAAGGCACCACCATCCTGGTCAATGGCAAGGTCATGCCGACACTCAAGGTGCGCAAGGGCAAACAACAGCGCTGGCGCATCATCAATGCTTCGCGAACCCGTTATGTGCCGATCGGTCTGCGGGGGCATATCATGACGCGTATTGGTGGCGATAACGGTCTGGCCGGTCGCTCGGAAAGCGCGCCGCGATTTATCCTGACGCCGGCTGAGCGTGGCGACTTCGTGTTTACTCCGATCAATGATCCGGGTACAGCCCTCATGCGGCTGGGCAGTGTCAATCGTGGTTTTGGTACCGAGCGCCGACCGGAAGACCTGATGTATGTCGAGACAGTTGATCTGCCAGCAGTTGAACCGATGGCAATTCCAGAAAACCTGCGGACGATTGAGCCGATTGATCTCAGTGGTGAGGTCATTGAAAAAGAACTGGAAATGACTATTGGGATGGGCGATGGCATCCGTAACGTGATCATGGGCTTTAACGGCATTCCTTACTGGAATATGGAGCCGTTGGTGGCGCGCGTAGGTGAAACGCACGTCTGGACCCTGATTAACAATTCAGGTTTCAACCATCCTTTCCACCTGCATGGCTATTTCTTCCAGGTGCTGGATGAAAACCGGGTGCCCGAGTGGAAAGATACCGTCGATGTACCTGATGGAGGAACGGTGAAAATTGCCGTGTACTTTGAAGGACGTCCTGGTATGTGGATGTACCATTGCCACATTCTGGATCATGCCCGGGTTGGCATGATGGGGCAGCTCTGGGTTGGTCCCGAGGGTTTCACCGGACCGGTGCCGGATCTGTCGATTCCAATGGGAATGGATTAACGCCTTGTCCTGAGCCGTTCTGAGAGTAAAGCTCAGGGTGCGCAGACATCCTTGCCTGTCTGCCAGGCTTTTCGGCTGCAAATGTTTTCCTGCCAGGTCAGTACCCGTTCAAAATCACCCATACCCAGCTGTTCACTGGCCTGGTAATAACCCGAGAGGCATGCCACCCAGGGCATGATGGCGATATCCACGATGCTGTAGTCGCCCATGATAAATTCCCGGTGTTGCAGGCGGTCTTCCAGCACCTGCAGAAGTCGCCTGGTTTCCTGGGTATAGCGATCCAGTGAATAGCTGTCACTGGTCTTGTCTTTGGCATAGACATAAAAGTGTCCAAACTGGCCAAACATGGGGCCAATGTGCGCCGCCTGGAATGTCAGCCATTGCAGGTGCTCAAAGCGTTGTCTGGTCTCTTTCGGGAGCAATGTGCCGCTCAGTTCAGCCAGGTAAATCAGGATGACAATGCTTTCCATCAGGGCAATGGGTTTTCCATCCGGACCGTTTGGGTCGACCAGGCTGGGAATTTTGCCATTGGGATTGATCAGCAGGTACTCGGGATCATGCTGATCACCTTTGCCGATATGAACAAGATGGGCGTCGTACGCCAGGCCCATTTCCTCCAGGCACAAACTGACTTTTTGCCCATTGGGTGTGTTCAGGGAATACAGCTGTAATCGATCGGGATTCTGTGGAGGCCAGCGCGAAGGAAAGTTAAAATCAGTCATAAAAGAGTCACCAGTAAACCTCAGGCCAGTCTAGCAGATTTGAGCTTGGCAATGTGCAGGATTCAAGCATCATGGAACCATTAAGCAGTGTCATCGGAATCGCCGCCACCATCCAGATAGCTGTCGCGCCGGTATTCCTGCTGGCGGGCATTGCCGGTTTTCTCAATGTCCTGTCTGCGAGGCTGGGTCGCATTGTCGATCGGGCACGCGTACTGGAAATCCAGATGGGACAAAGCAGGTACCTGTCAGTTCGTCCCCGACTTGAAAGTGAATCCAGAAGCCTCTGGCGTCGGGTCCGATTGATAAACTGGGCCATCTGGCTCTGTGCCACTTCTGCCTTGAGCGTCTGTTTTGTAATTATTGCCATCTTCATTGGAGAGTACATCCGTCTGGATATTGCCCTCACCGTCGGGCTTTTGTTTATCTGGGCCATGATCTTGCTGGCAATTGGCCTGCTCAGTTTTCTGGCGGAAATCAGTATTTCCACGCAGTATCTGCGGCGAGGCTTGTCCATCGTGATGGAGGAAAGTGAGTCTGCATCCCAGGGGGATTCCGCTTAGTACGCAGTAGCTTCTGGCAAATTTGTCCTAGAGACCCTGTGGCACAGGGGCAGCAAGGATTTAATGGTTGATTACCGTTATCAACAACACATTAGATTATTTTAGAGGCAGGAATAGAGGAATAGGAAACAATAGATTCCTGATTCAAAATGGTGCGTCTGAGCATGTCCAGAGCCACTGCACAACTCAATACCCGAACCAGTGTGCGTGAACGATTGGGCAGATGAATCATTTGTGCTCGACAGCCCTTTCTGTCTGCGACTGCAAGGCAGATGGTGCCGACCGGTTTCTCTTCGCTACCTCCATCCGGCCCGGCGATACCGCTGGTGGCCAGGCCATAATCGCTATTGGCCAGCGACCGTACACTTTCTGCCATGGCGATGACAGTTTCCAGGGAAACGGCGCCGTGTTCAGCCAGACTTGCTTCCGGGATACCCAGTATCTGCTGCTTGCTTTGGTTGGAATAGGTGACCAGTGATTGTTGCAGGTACTTGGAAGAGCCGGCAAATTCCACCAGTTGTGAACTCAGCATACCGCCGGTACAGGATTCCGCTATGCTGAGAGTCTTGTTACTTTGCAACAGAAGTTCATGCACACACTGAGCAATCGAGGGGCAGTTCTCTGTCACTATGGCGCTGCCCAATAACGTTTTAATCTCATGGACAAAACCGTCCAGTTGCCCGATGGCTTGTTCTCCACGGGCAAAAACCTTGATTTCCACATGGGGCGGCGATGGTCGATAACCCAGAGTAATATTCGGTGGAATGGTGAGAGCTGTCAGTTTATCGGCGAGTACGGATTCCCCATGCCCCAGCGTCAGCAGTTTGTGTAAACGGGTGGATTGAGCGCTGGTGAATTCCTGTTGCAGAAAAGGAATGAACTGTTCTTCCACCATGCTTTTGAATTCAACCGGCACCCCTGGTGTAAAAAACAGCCAGGCCTGATTGAGCTTGATACGAAAACCAGGAGCCGTGCCTTTGGGGTTATCAACACGAACTGCCGAGGTAGGCAGCAGGCACTGTTTAAGATTGCTTTTCGGAAACTCACGACCCTGCTCACGGTACCAGTCTTCCAGATGCTCTCGCCACTGGATATCTTCATGCAGTTCTTCACCCAGAGCCAGTGCGGCAGCTTCAGCTGATAGATCATCAGAGGTGGGGCCCAGGCCACCATTGACCAGAATCAGGTCTGCCCGTTGGCTGCATTCCGTGAAGATGTCGACCAGGTCCTGCATGCGGTCACCAACAGTGACCCTGCGTTGCAGCTCAATACCATGATTCATCATGGTGTCGGCAAACCAGGCAGCATTGGTATCGACTATTTGTCCGGCAAGAACCTCTTCACCGGTACAGATCATTTCCAGTTTCATGTGCCCGATGATAACGGGGTGGCAGGGGGAAGTGAAAAGGTTTTAATCGTCTTCTTCAGATTCGGCAGCAATGGCCTTGAGGCGTTTACCTGCCTCGATGGAAACCTCATCCGGAATATCTGCATCCGTGAACCAGCGGACTTTATCCTTGTCTTTGCCTTTTTCGATGAGTGCCTTGCTGAGGAAGGAGGTGCCGGTGTTCCTATTCAGGCAACGGATGCGGTTCATTTTTTCATCTGCTGCAAGGGATTCACCCTTGAGCAGCAGACCTGTTTCAAACAGGGCCCATTGCTCATCCTCAGACTGCCAGAAGGCGTGCTGCTCATTCAGGGTCTGTTCCAGTTCCTTCTCAAGACGCTCTTTTTCTGTACTGGTTTCCTTCAGCTCCTTGCGGGCTGAGACCAGTGCAGCATTTACGGTTTTGTTTTCTTTCGCCTGGCCGGCATTTTTCTTTTTCAGGTCAACAACCTGACGTTTGAGACGCTGCGGATCCAGCTGTTTCAGATCTTTGAGTTCCTGCTGGAGTACTTTTATTTCTTCACGGGCTTTTTTGATAGCGGAAGAACTCTGGTTCTCGACCTTGTCCTTGCTGAGCAGGTTTTCCAGTCTCTCCAACTGAATTTCCTGTTGCAGGGCCTCAAAATCCGCTTCGATGCCGGCGAAATGGTCAAACTGCTTTTCCAGATGCTCGAAATCCTTTTTCTGGCTGACCAGATCATCCTGCAGCTTTTTGACCAGCTTCTGCTCACGCTCGAGCTTGCCGAGCAGGTCCTTTTTCTCGGATTCCAGCTTGCTGATTTCGGATTTTAGGGTATTGCTGTCGCGCAGGCTTTTGAGGCTAAGAGTGGTACTGGCCATGGATCAGAATTAGATGTCATCACGCTCAAGGAGTTGGGCGCGGATTATAACATGAACTTGGGCAGCTTACTCAAGGCCAGCTGCCTGGGTGCGTAACTCTTCGAACAGGGCTTCAATACCATCTCGGCGGATGATGCTGCGATAGGTGGAGCGGTAGGAGCTCAGCAAACTGACGTCCTCAACGATGATGTCGTAGATAAACCAGCCATTTTCGCGCTGTCGCAGGCTGTAGTTCACCGCAATCTGTGAATTGGTGGTATTCACCACGGTTTCCACGGTGGCACGGGGAGCCTCAATACTTTCGCCCCTTACCTCAACGGTTTCATCGGTGTAAGCATCCAGACGCTCCAGATAGGTATCCTTGAGAATGCGGAAAAAGATATCTTCAAATTCCGCTCGCTGCTCCCGACTGAGATCACGGTAGGACGCTGCCAGTGCGCTCTGGGCAATGGTATTCGGGTCAAAGGCGTCACTGACAGCCGCATCAATACGCATTTTGTCGGTTTCAATGTCAAAATCGGGAGCGCGCAGTATGTTAAACACCTCATCCAGCATACCCTGTACCGTCACGGATGGGGTTTCGTACTGTGCTATCGCGGGTACTGACAGGCCGATACCCAGGATAAATCCCAGGCAAACTGTGCGTAAGGTCAAGATTGCTTTCATGATTGCTCTCTCTTGTGTCATTCGTTAAATCTCAGTGTTAATAGTATAAACAGTAAACTGACTGCAGGCTTAATGGCTTATTGTTCTACTGCGCCGGCACGGTTCTGCACATAGGCACTGCGGAAGAAAATGTAGGGGTCCAGGGCACTGTCATACAAAGACGTGTAGGCATCCACATCGAAGGAGAAATCGTTCACTTCATCCAGGGTATGGTAGAGCAGCCACTCTTCCACTTCCGGGTCCCAGATATGGTTGATAGGATTCAGAAAGGAGCCCGCTGCACGTCCACCAAAGTCGCGCAAACTGGAAAAGCCCATAACCGGGACTACCAGATAAAAACCATGGCCGAAGCCCCAGCGTCCGAGTGTCTGGCCGAAATCTTCCCGGTCCTGTTCAATGCCCATCAGGGTGGCCGGGTCAAACAGGCCCAGTATGCCGATGGTGGAGTTGATGCCAAAGCGCGAAATTTCTGAACCGGCATTGGGCAAATCCAGTTGCAGCAGCGCGTTAATGGAGGAAACGGGGGCGGTCAGGTTCTCGTAGAAATTGGAAATGTACACCCGGACTGGTGCCGGAATCAGGCGATAGGTTTTGACTACCGGGCTTAGTAGGATTCGGTAAAGTCTGTCATTGACAGCAAAACTGATGCGATTGAGTCCTTCAAAGGGATCAGCGATCTCATCTTCCAGCATTTCCTCGTCAGAGAAGAAAAAATCATCTTCATCCTCCTGCGCCTGCAGGGCGGGAGCTGCCAAAATTAACAACAACAGGAAGAGTATCCTGGCTAATTGAGCAGAAAAGTACTGCATTTTTTTCTCCGTTTCAGGGAGTTCGGGAATGTGAAGGAGTGCTGATTATAAAAGTTCAAAGGCCGTAAATCCATGAGGATCTGCGAACTGCCTCACGACTTGGCTATTGAAACAGTCGCTCCAGGGCGCGATTGAAAAGCTGCTGTTCCGGGCTGGTGTTTTCGTCCTCGTTCTGTGGTCTTTGCTCCTCATCGGGATTCGGCTCCTGGGCATCGTTACCCAGCACGCGTTGCAGGAGGTCCCCGACACCCTCCTGAATGGCTGATCCCAGGGCCTGCGAAAAAATACTATCAATATCGGGCAGGCAGCGGGGAGCACTGATACAGCCAGTACAGCTGATAGGCAGGGAATAGCCCCCGATATCATATTGCTGGCTTTCCAGACTGGCACTGGCGGGATTTACCGCCGCCAGCAAATTAAAATCCAGGCTGTTGTCCTGCAAATTGGCCAGCATGCCGCTGCCCTGGATATTGAAGCCGGCTGCCTGAATAAACAGGTTCTCGCTGCGGGCTATACCGTCATCAATACGGAGACTGGCACTGAGATCATTGAAGCTGGTCTGTTCGCCACGATTAAGATTGACCAGTCGTCGACTCTGGATCATGGTTTCCAGTTGTGCCAGTACCGAGCCGACATCGACCCCGTAAAAAATGCCGTCACTGACAGCCATGTCGGCACTGCCGTTCAGGGCACTCAGAATTTCACGGCTGCTGATACCGCTGCCACTGAGGCTCAGGTTGATTGAGCCCTGTCCGCTCAGATAGGAGGCGCCCATGAAATCCGTGGAGATGGGTTCCAGGTTGATGTTTTGCAACTGTGATTGCAGGCTAAAGGCAGGACTTGCCGAACGTGCATCCAGAGTGAGAGAGCCGTTATAGCTGCCCTGGTAAAGCTCGGCCTGCACAGGAGCAAGGGCAATCAAGCCTCCGCTGGCATTCACACTGAGCAGAACATTGGCCAGATTCAGACCCGTGGTCTGTAATTCGCCGATCCTGAGGGTCCCTTCGGCCTGCAGGGCGCGCAGTGCATCCAGGGGAAGCTCGCTGCTTTCAGTGCTGCCGCTCTGATTGCCCTGAGCGGATTCGGGCGGCAGGTAGCGATCCAGATCAATGGCAGAAAGCTCCAGTGCAAAGGTATAAACGGGAGCGGAAAAGTTACTGATGCCCAGCTCACCGTTAAACTGGCTGTCATCGAGTTGCAGGTTCAGGTTATCCAGCGCAAGTGAATTGCTGTCGACACTGAAAGCGCTGGACAGGGCCAGTGTCTGCAGAACACTGCTATCACGGGTAGCGGGCAGATCGATAGCAAGTAGCTGCGCCAGACGGCCAGGGTCAAAAGCAGACAGGTTGAATTGCCCGTTCACTCCTGGATCACTGCTGTAATTATTAATGCCTAACTGGCCGTTTGCACTCAGGCCCAGGGCATCCAGTGTAAAGGCAGAAATGAAAATATTTTCGCGCAGCAGATCAAGTGTGCCATCTGCCTGAAGAGTGAGCGTACTGCTTTCACTGAGTGTGGCATCGCTCAGTTGCAGAGTCAGCGATAGATTGTCCAGATCAACAGCCGCTTCATCACCATTGGCCTGCAGGTTCAAGTGGATGCTTTGAATCTGCTCAGCCAGTTCTGCCTGACCCAGCAGCGCCAGAATTTCACCGCTACGCTCAGTGTTAAAATCCATAGTGGCTCTGATGTTGCCATCATTGTTGCTGATGCTGGCCAGCAGGCGACTATCGAGAAAATCCACTACCAGATCGTTCAGCGCATAATTGTTGTTATCCAGATCGTAGTTCGCCGTGGCACTCAGATTCAGCTCACTCTGCAGGGCAGGTTGATTGGCGCTCAGCTGCAGGCTCAGGTTGATATCCAGTGGATCACCATAGACCAGTGCCGGAATCTGCAGGTTTATATTGCTGGCACTGATACGCTGATCACTTTGCTGATTGACATAGTTGATCAGGACATCGTCAATCTGCACACCGCCGATGATCAACTGATTGAAGGCCGGACTGGGGTCATCCGGTTCGGGTTCATCCTGGGGCACTTCAGCATTCGGGTCGCTGAAGCGCCAGTTATTGTTGCCTGCGTCATCAACCTCAAGATTTAGCGTGGTGCCGCGCAGAACCATGGTGTCAATTTCGACATCATTGTTCAGCAGGGGCATCAAGCGAAGCCGTAGGGCGGCAAAATCACTTTGCAGGAAAGCATTTTCACTGAAACCGGCTGGATTGCTGATTTCCAGACCTTCTACCTGGATACCCAGCCAGGGATAAAGTGAGCTTTGAATCTCACCATTGATGCTGAGATTGCGCCCGGTTTGCTTGTAAAACTGCTCGCTGAGCCACTGTTTATGCTCATTCAGGTCCAGATTGATCAGAAAAACGAGGGCAATAATGACCAGAGCAAAAAACAGCGAGATCAGACCGGTGAAGATGTAGATGAGTTTTTTCATAGTCCTTATACAGAAGATTAGACCAGACAAGTGTTATCTTGTTGCATTGCGATGATAAAAATAAATTACCTATAATGCCTAGCAATTTATAGCAAAGAAATCTTATGCAAAAGTTTGCCAAACAACCTCTGCTGCATTTCTGGCTTTTCGGCTTGCTACTGTTTCTTCTGTACGCCTTCACCGGCTCCGAAGAGGCAGTTGATGATGCCGGGGTCATTTCTGTCGGCAGGGCAGAACTGCTCAGTTTTATGCAGTACCGTGCTAATGCCTTTAATGAAGAACTGTTTGCCGAGCAACTGGACGCCATGTCGCAGGAGCAGCTGCAGTTACTGATCAATGACTATTACCGCGAAGAAGCGCTTTACCGGGAGGCGCTGACCATGGGCATGGATGAAGGTGATTACAACATCAAGCTGAGGATGGTGGAAAAATTGCAGTTTCTCTTGCAGGATGCCGTTAGCGTCATGTCTGCTCCGGATGAGGCAATCTTGCAGCAGTATTATCAGGATAATGCCAATGTCTACCGGCGTCCGGCTTCCTATACCTTTACCCATGTTTTCATCAATGATCCCGAGCACAGCGAGGCGGGGCAGCAAAGGGCAGCAGAACTTTTGCAGCAGCTACGCGAAAACAATGTCACCTTTCTGGGCGCATCCGAGTATGGTGATACTTTCCCGTATCTACAGAATTACGTACGACGTTCTCGAGATTTTATCCGCAATAATTTTAATGATGCCTTTGCTGACTGGCTGGATACGCTGACGCCGGATGACAGCAGTTGGGCGGGTCCGGTTGAGACGGATTTTGGTTTTCACCTGGTGCTGTTAAGTAATCGCAATCCGGCCATGCTGCCGGACTTTTCCGATATGCGTGAGCGAATCCTGGATGACTACCAGATTGAGCAACAATATCTTTCCCGGCGGGCCGCTGAAGATAATCTGATTGAAAAATATGAACTACGGGTAGAAGAGATTTGATGTTGCAGCGACTCTTCCTCCTGGTTTCTCTCGTCGTCTGGCTTCCCTCAGTCTCACTGGCACACGATGCCCGCCCCGTGGTCGTTACCCTGAATGAACAAGCGCCGGATGTTTTTTTTGGCACAGTCAGGGTGCCGCCTGTTTTGCCGACCAATAACTTTCCCATGTTAGTGTGGCCTGAGCATTGCAGCACCACTGCGCAGACTGGTAACAATATCTGGAGCTGTCCGGGTGGACTGGAAGGCGAAAGCTTTTCCCTGGTTTACCCGCAGGCCAACCCTTCACTGGCAACCTATTTCAGGCTGAATTTTCTGGATGGTGCCTCACGCAACATGATGCTGACGCCTTCGGAAACCAGCTGGGAAGTGGAACCGGCTCCCGGTCCCCTGGAGGTATCTTTTGTCTACACAGTGCTGGGTATCGAACATATACTGATTGGTCTCGATCACCTGCTGTTTGTGCTGGGTCTGCTGGTGATATCTGGCACAATGAAACGCATTCTGTTGACCGTGACGGGTTTTACCCTGGCGCATTCCATCACGCTGTTCTTGTCGACACTGAACATTATCTCTTTGCCTATAGCCCCAGTGGAGGCTGTGATTGCCCTGTCAATTTTGTTTCTGGCGCATGAGATATCCCGCAATCATACAGATTCCTGGACTTACCGGGCCCCGGTCATTGTGTCATTTTCTTTTGGTCTTTTGCATGGACTCGGCTTTGCCAGTGCACTGGGAGATGTCGGCGTGGTGCAGGAGCAGTTTCTGCTGTCCCTGCTGTTTTTCAATGTCGGCGTTGAACTGGGGCAGTTGGTTTTCATCGGTGCGGTGGTGGCCTGTTACCAACTCTTCCGCAGGCTTTACCAGCAAGTGCATCAGCAGGTATATGTGCCCGCCAATTCAGTATTAAACATGGAGCTGGTGGTGGCTTACTGCATCGGGATCCCTTCTGCTTACTGGGTGATTGAGCGCAGTGCCGGCTTCCTGTTTTAGGTCTAGCGGGGCTGTAGCCATTTCGGCAGCAGTGAATAGGGGTCAATTTTAACTGCCTCGTCGTAAACCACCTGGTTTTCCTTCAGCAGTGTCTGCAGCGAACCGTCCTTGAAGGCATCAAAGGTTTCCGTGCAACCACCGATAAATTTCCCGCCGACAAATATCTGCGGAATGGTGGGGATGCTGGTGTGCTGTTTCAGTGCTGCACGAATCTTTCCACCCATATTGCCTTGCTGGTAAGCCACTGAATCCAGATCGACCGAGCGATAGGGAATTTTGCAGCGGCCAAACAGTTTGCGCACTGACCAGCAGAATTCACACTACTCGAGCGCAAACATCACAACCGGTTGTGTGCTGTCATTCAGCGCTTCTTGCAGAAAAGCGAGTGCATCTGCTTCCACGGGGACTTCTTCCGTCGCGGCTACAGAGCTGGCGGAATCGAAACGGTAGCCCGGTGTAGACTGGGAAAGGTCAATTTCCTCTTCGGTCATTTCTTCGGAAATGGCTTCAAACAGGGGCGTGGACAGATAGCGTTCGCCGGTATCAGGCAGCATGCACAGAATATTGCTGCCAGCTGGCGCGTCTTTGGCAATTTCCAGTGCTCCGCTGAAAGTAGCACCGGCGGAAATGCCGACAAAAATACCTTCTTGCTGTGCCAGTGCCTGGGATAGGCGTAGCGCTTCCTGGCCGTCAATGGGCATGATGCGATCAATGTGCTTGGCATTGACGACATCTTCAGCCAGTTTGGAAATGAAATCCGGTGTCCAGCCCGGGGCGGAAGGAGGGATGGCTGGCCGATGGACTGCCACCTTCCATGCGTTGCTGGGCGGTGCCGCTGCTCAGCAGCGCGGAATTATCCGGTTCACAGACAACAATTTTTGTCTGAGGGCTCTTTTCCCTGAGCACACTGGCGACGCCTTTGAGTGTGCCACCGGTGCCGTAACCGGTGACCCAGTAATCCAGTTGTTCTCCCTCAAAGGCTTCCAGAATTTCCGGAGCGGTGGTGCGCATATGGATATCGGCATTGGCTTCGTTTTCAAATTGTCGACACAGGTACCAGCCATGTTCTTCAGCCAGTTCAATGGCTTTATTGAGCATGCCGGTGCCTTTTTTCTGCAGCCGGTGTCAGCACTACACGAGCGCCCAGAAAGCGCATCAGCTTGCGACGCTCAACGGAGAAGTTTTCTGCCATGGTCACCACCAGCGGATAACCTTTCTGGGCACAGACCATGGCCAGGCCAATACCGGTATTACCACTGGTGGCTTCTACCACGGTCTGTCCCGGTTTCAGCAAACCATTTTTTTCCGCGTGTTCAATAATGCCAAGCGCCAGCCTGTCCTTGACGGAACCCATGGGGTTGAAGGCCTCGGCTTTGACGTATAAATTGACATGTGCTGGAGCCAGTTTGTTGATGCGTATGACCGGTGTATTGCCAACGGTTTGCAGAATGTTTTCGAATATTCTGTTCATGTAGCTGCCTCCTGTGGCAAGCCGATATGCTGTCAGTAAATCACAACTGAACGAATGCTTTCGCCCGCATGCATCAGATCGAAAGCCTTGTTGATCTCATCTAGAGGCATGGTGTGCGTGATCAGGTCATCGATATTAATTCTGTTTTCCATGTACCAGTCTACAATTTTCGGTACATCCGTCCGGCCTCTGGCACCGCCAAAGGCCGTACCATGCCAGGAGCGGCCCGTGACCAGTTGAAAGGGCCGGGTGGATATTTCCTGGCCAGCACCGGCAACACCGATAATATAGGATTCACCCCAGCCTTTGTGAGTGCATTCCAGCGCCTGTCGCATCACTTCGACATTGCCGATACACTCAAAGCTGTAATCAACACCGCCGGTCATCTGCACAATATGATCAGTCACGTTTTCCACCTTGGCGGGGTTGATAAAATCACTCATGCCAAATTTCTTGCCGAGTGCTTCGCGGGCCGGATTTAGATCGATACCGATTATTCTGCTGGCGCCGGCAAGCCTGAGCCCCTGAATCACGTTAAGGCCAATGCCGCCGAGCCCGAATACAGCAGCTGTCGCACCAAATTCAACCTTGGCCTGAAAAATGACGGCACCGACACCGGTTGTTACGCCGCAACCGATATAGCAGGCTTTGTCATAGGGTGCATCATCACGGATTTTAGCCACAGAGATTTCCGGCAGCACGATGTAATTGGAAAATGTCGAACAGCCCATGTAGTGCAGAATGGGTTTGCCATCCAGTGAAAAGCGGCTGGTGCCATCGGGCATCAACCCCTGACCCTGGGTGGCACGAACAGCCTGGCATAAATTGGTCTTGGGATGCAGGCAGTAATCGCATTCGCGGCATTCTGCTGTATACAGGGGGATCACGGTATCGCCCGCTTTCAGTGATTTGACACCCTCGCCGACCTCGACTACCACGCCGCAACCTTCATGACCCAGTATGGCAGGAAAGGCACCTTCAGGGTCGGCACCGCTAAGCGTAAACTCATCGGTGTGACAGATGCCGGTGGCCTTGAGTTCAATCATTACCTCACCTGCCTGGGGACCCTGCAGGTCGACTTCACAGATTTCAAGTGGTTTACCGGCTTCAAAAGCAACGGCTGCACGCGTTTTCATAATCACTCCTGAGTTTTCATTCAGCAACAAGTGTAACCAATAGGAGGTCTATAAATCGACAGGCAGATTCACCCATGAACGCTGCGTAAAAAAAGATTGCGCTCAGTGCAAAACAGGCATATATAGCGCAATTAATTTGTAATTCTCCCGGCAGGCCCACAGGGGCTCCTCTTTTTCATTTATGTACAAGACACTGATCGTGGTAGATGGTGATGAATTGGCTCTGGATGACTCTTATCCGGAGGTGCTGAGTTTTGAGAAATATTTGCAGGATTATCCCAAGCTTAACGAAGGCAAAACCCGCATCATCAATCTCTGCGATACCGAGCATTATCTGAGCAAGGGTTATTATTGTTCTTTGCTGGCAGAGGCACGCCAGCATCTGGTTTTACCGAGTGTGAAAGTGATCAATGAACTGCGCGTATTCAATCACGATGAGGGTCCCCTGCTGCGGCTCAAACGTGAGCTCGGGGAAGTGCTCAATGAAGGTGAGTCTCTCGAGGAAATGCTGTATTTCGGCTGGACCGGCAATGCGCCATTGCAAAAACTCGGCAAACGGTTGTTTACGGAATACCCTGCACCATTACTGATGCTTCGCCTGCATCGTCGTGATGGTGATATCAGTCTGGAGATTGAACGTCGTGCTTTCAGCAGCCTGTCGATATCGCAGCGGGAGTTCTTCAGGCAACGCCTGACTGAATTTGTGCAAACAGTCTGGCGTGTCAAAGCGCGTCAGAAATCAATGCGCTGGGATATGGCCATTCTGGTGAATCCCGAAGAGAAGGTGCCGCCCAGTAATCGGGAGGCGATTGCCAAATTTATCAAGGCGGCGGCTAAATACGGTATTGCTGCGGAAACCATCACGGCTGATCAGTTCCAGACCATCGGGCAATATGATGCCCTGTTCATCCGGGAAACCACGGCTATTGACCATCATACCTATCGTCTGGCCAACCGTGCTGAAAAACTGGGGCTGGTGGTTATTGATGATCCGGTTTCCATTCTGCGCTGTTGTAATAAAGTTTATCTGCAGGACGCCTTTTCCTATAAAAAGGTGCCCAGCCTGCGTACGCAAGTGGCGATTGACAGTTCACAAGCCTCTCTTGATGCCATCGAGGAGCTGTTTGGCTATCCCATGGTGCTGAAAATGCCGGAGGGCTCGTTTTCACGTGGCGTCTATAAAGTTTCATACCGTGAAGAGCTCAAGCTGAAACTGGACGAATTGTTTCGGGAAAGTGCGCTGGTTCTGGTACAGGAATATCTGTACACCGAATTTGACTGGCGCGTAGGGGTATTGAACGGCCGGGCCATTTATGCCTGTCGTTATCTAATGGCCAGAAACCATTGGCAGATTTACAACCATGAAGCCAAACGACATTTCAGCGGCGGTTTTGAAACCCTGCCGACTTTCGAGGTGCCCAAGGTTGTGCTTGATGCAGCAGTACGGGCAGCAAAATCCATCGGTAAGGGCCTCTATGGTGTTGACATCAAGGAGTATGAGAAACATGCCTACGTGATTGAGGTAAATGATAATCCCAGTATTGACCATGATGTTGAGGATGCCTATCTGGGTGATGAGCTTTACATGTTGATCATGTCGGAATTCCAGCAGCGGCTGGAATCCAGAGGCCGCTGAGTTGGGCAGTTTCAGATATTCAGCGGCTATACCCAGCCAGGTGGATGCGTTGTTGGCGATAGAAGAGCGCTGTTTCAGAACGGATAATTTCAACCGGCGACAGCTGCGCTATCTTTTGCAAGAAGCAAAAAGCTTTACGCTCGTCTGTCACTCAGCCGGACAGGTACAGGCTTACCTGTTGTGCCTGACGCCAGCCCTGCCACGCCCGGCACGAATTTACTCACTGGCCGTCATACCCGAACTTCGTGGTCTGGGAATTGCGTCCGGGCTGCTGCAAAGAACGCTGAAAAAACTCAGGCAACTGGGGTATCAACGTTGTCGCCTCGAAGTCCGGGCGAAAGATAAAAAAACGCAGGCTCTCTACAAGCGTTTTCATTTCAAGCTTATTGGCGAGATTGCTGGCTATTACGGGGATGGTGCGGATGCCCTGAAAATGGAGCTGGATCTAAATCCTGGCAGGTGAGGGGATAGACATGATTGAGTTTTTTGATATTGCGCCATTTCAATGGCATGCCATTTTGAGTGCTATCGTTTGTGGTGGCATGATTGGTTTTGAAAGGCAGGTTCGCGGCAAACCGGTGGGCATCCGGACTGCCTGCCTGATCACCCTGGGCACCTACCTGTTCATCACCACCTCGAGCTCTCTTGAGGTGGAAAATTCCGACCCCACACGTGTCTTGGGTCAGATTGTTACAGGTATCGGTTTCCTGGGTGCCGGAGTCATGCTGGCGCGGGATGGAGCGGTCATGGGTGTCACCTCGGCTGCAACGATTTGGGTGTTGGCTGCCATCGGGGCAATGATCGGTACCAACAACCTGATCGCCGCCGTGAAAGTGTCGCTACTGGTGGTCGGCATTCTGTACGGTGTGGATATTCTGGAAAATCACGCAAAAATTTTAACCCGTGGCGTTCATGCCAGTATCAAAAACTTTCATCGCAGGGAAAGTGATAAAAAAGCGCCAGACCCTGAGACTCATGATGAAACAAGAAACTAGCATCCGGCTTGAAGGGGAGTCTGGTTTTAGCTCCATCGCCAGGGATCTGCACACGCAGGGGTACAGCATTCAGTCGGCTGCGCTGCCCCTGTCTTTGTGTGAAGCTCTTTTTGCTCGGCTGCAGGCCATGCAGGATGAAAAATTTGAGCCGGCCGGCATAGGCAGGCAGCAGGATTACACACAAAATGAGCAGGTACGAGGAGATGAAATCTGCTGGATTACCGGTTCTTCATCCGCCGGTGAGGCCTGGCTGGACTGGACAGGGCAACTGCAGCAATACCTTAACCGGCATTTGTTCCTGGGTTTATTTTCCTTTGAGAGTCACTTTGCTCATTATGCGCCAGGTGCTTTTTATAGCAAACATGTGGATGCCTTCCGAGGGGGATCCAACCGCGTGCTTTCATTGGTGCTTTACCTGAACAAGCACTGGAGTAAAGCGGATGGAGGAGAGTTGGTGCTGCATACGCCTGATAAAAACATTTTGCGGGTAGCGCCTGAATTTGGCACGCTGGTCACTTTTTTAAGCGAAGATTTTTTGCATGAGGTGCTGCCGGCCTGGCGTGACAGGTATTCCATCGCTGGCTGGTACCGGGTCAATACCAGTACCGCCCAGCGGGCTGATCCAGCCGAGTGATCAGATATTCTTGAATTCCCTGTCCAGCTTGAAACGGCTGGAAGTGACATAGGCTTCGATACGGGTAAGCCTGTCGTGCAGGGAGGAAAACTTTCGTGTGCAGCTTTTGAAAGTGGTGTGCGAAAACTTTTTCGAATCATCCAGGGTTTCTTTCATTTTGGAGTATGC
>CAZSHI010000003.1:75355-79970 GCA_964606735.1 uncultured Enterobacteriaceae bacterium | reverse complement strand
CTGCTCGGCCTGAGCTATGATCAGTTACGCGGTTATCTGCGAAAGTACGATAAAGCACTGAACTGATCCCCCTGATAAGCAATTTCAATAAAATTGATCTGCGCTGATGTAGATCAAGGTTTCTGCCTGCCGGGAAAATTAGAATCTGCCAAATAAGAATAAGAGGATCTTGTTATGGCAGTAGAGCACCACAATTTAATTCATGAATTTCCCGAATTCCGGGATCTGATTCATAAGCTGAAAATGGAAAATCATCACTTTCGACGTATTTTCGATGAATACCATGAGCTAACTACCGAAATAGAAAACATGGAAAACGAAGTGACGCCAACATCCTCGCTAGCCGAGGAAAAGGCCAAGTTACGTCGGGTTCATCTGAAAGATGAACTGTTTGCCATGTTAAAAGCATCCGCCAAGAAAATTTAAGCCGTCTCCTTTGCTCTGGCATTATTGCCAGGAAGTAGGATTCACCCGGTAAACTTTTTGCAATTCAGCAAAAAGTTCCGGGTGTTTTTTTTGCAGTTGCACCGGCTTTTCAAAAAAGGTTTCTGTAGCAACAGCAAAAAACTCGGCCGGATTGGTCGCGCCATAATAATCCATGACTGATTTGTGGTGTTTTTGCATGTCATCCTGCAATGCCTGATATTCGTGACTGAGTACCTTGGCCCAGCTCTGGTAGGCATTTTTGGGAAGCAGGGGGGTGCCGTTACTGATGCCATCCTCGGCATCGAGCTGGTGGGAAAATTCATGCAGGGTCACATTGTGTCCGTCATGTATATTGGCAGCACCAAACCTCACATCATCCCAGGATAGAATGATTTTGCCGTGATGCCAGGATTCACCAAGTAAACCCTGCTGCGCTTCACTAACCGTACCATCAGGATTATGACGGGGGTGTGTAGCGCGAAAAGCATCCGGATAAACCAGGATATGTTGCAGGCGAGGATAGATGGCGCTTTTCCGGTTTAATAAAAGCAGGCAGGCTTCTGCAGCAATTGTCACGCGAATCTCATCATTAATCTGCAGGCCATTGCAGCCATAGAATTTTTTGTTGGCAAGAAAAATCTGTATCAGCTGCTTTAACTGATGCTGTTCATGATCGCTAAGTTTGTCATAAAAAGGCAGGCGCCTTTTCAGGGTGGCAAGCCAGGCCGGCGGAAATGGCCGGCGCAGAATAGCGCGGCGACGCCAAGGTGGGTAGAACACAGCAATCGCTACCACCAGCGCGATCAGCAGCAGTGTGATGATAGCGATCACCTTTTGTTACTCCAGCTTAAGCGCTTGCCTGCTGTCGCTTGGCATAATAGGCACTGACACCGGCATCATTGGCGACACGTTCCTGATGGGCCAGCAGGGAGGGGGCCTGTTGTTGCACCAGATCCTGAGGGATATGGTCAAACATGCCTGATTGCAGGATGCGAACCCACTCAAATACTTTCAGGTCGGCCATGCTCAGTTTACCCCCGGCAAAATAATGACCACCAGCGTCTTCCAGACGTTCACTCAAGAGCTTCAGCAGCTTGGTGAAAATGCCAGCTGCCACATTTTCACGAGCCTGTTTAAGGGCTTCGGCTTCCAGTCCGAACGTTTTTCCTAAGGCATTGGATGCGTCTTCAAGCAGCTCCAGAATTTCATCACACAAGAAAGCCTGCCAGGGGTCATCAGGATAGAGTCCCGCCTTTTTACCAAAGTAACGGTTCATGGCATTGCACTGGGTATAGTGTTTACCGTCAATTTCAATGACAGGAACACAGCCCAGTGGCAGGCTCTCCTTAATCTCATGAAACTGCTGAAAATTAATTCGCTGGTCTTCAAACGCGATGCCGGCAATTGACAGGGCCAGGCGCACCGGTTCAGCGCGTCCGCCATCAATGTCAAAATAAGTCAGTTTAATCGTGCTCATGATATCTCCCTGGTTGGGTGTGTTTGTTTTTTCGTTGGTATTTACTCCGGTCACGCTGAACGCTGGCCTTGTTGAATTTTGGCGCATTTTTAGCAACCGGGTTGTGCGTGATTCTTTTGCTTGTTCTGCTTTTTCGGGTTGTATTCATTTACTGATACCCCCTAGCCTGAAGCTTGAATAGCGTAGCATATTGGCCGCCTGAATTAAGCAGTGATTGATGGCTGCCCTGTTCGATGATCCGGCCCTTATCCAGAACGATAATATGGTCAGCCATGCGCACCGTGGAAAAACGGTGGGAGATGATGATGGAAATTTTCTGTGAAGTCAGTTCACGAAAGTGGGTGAATATTTCCGCTTCGGCACGCGCATCGATGGCAGCTGTCGGTTCATCCAGAATCAGAATGTCGGCCTTGTTGCGCATGAAGGCACGGGACAGGGCAATTTTCTGCCACTGACCGCCGGACAGCTCCTTGCCCTGATGGAACCAGGCGCCAAGCTGGGTGTCATATGCCTCCGGCAAATCCCGAATGAAATCATCCGCCATGCCTTTGCTGGCAGCCTCGGCAACCTGTTCACGCTGGTTCAGGTTTGGCACATCACCAATACCGATATTTTCACCGACCAGTAACTGGTAGCGGGCAAAATCCTGAAAAATCACCCCGATTTTGGCACGCAGACTGACGATGTCCCAGTCCTGCAGATTCAGTCCCTCCAGATAGATGCTGCCTTCACTGGGGCTGTACAGGCGCGTCAGTAATTTAATCACGGTGGTTTTGCCACTGCCATTTTCCCCGACCAGTGCCAGGCTTTCGCCTGGTCGAATATGCAGGTTGATCTGCTCGAGTGCCGGAGTGCTGGCACCCGGATAATAAAAACTCACGCCTTCAAAACGAATGCCGTCATCGGGTTTGGGGCCAGCAGTCTGTTCACCGCTACTTTCAGGGACCTGGTGATCAAGGTATTCGGTGAGTGTGGATAAATACAGGTTGTCCTCGTACATGCCGTTGACGGAATTCAGGCTATCCGAAACAGCATTCTGTCCCAGGCGGAACTGGGCAATGTACATGGTCATCTGACCCACTGAAATCACACTGGCAATGGCAGCAAAAGCTACCCAGGCATAAGCAAAATAAAAGGCAGCGCTGGCCAGCAGTCCCAAGACAAAACCCCAGAAACCACGCCGAAGAACCAGATTACGATCTTCTTTGTAGATTTCCCTGAAAATACCGATATAGCGATCCAGAAAAAGTCTGCCCAGATCCAGCAGCTTGACTTCCTTGACCCCGTCTTCACGCGTTAGCACCATTTCCAGATAAAGCTGTTTGCGTCGTTCGGCAGAACGGCGGCGATAGATGCGAAAAGCCTCGCCGGAAAATTTTGCTTCGGCAACGAAGGCGGGAATGCCAGCAGCGATCAGCAACAATACCGCATAGGGTGAGAATTGCAGCAGAAAAGTGGCAATGGTCAGCAGGGCAATCATGTTGCGGATCAGGTCGAATGTTTTGACTACCAGACTCAGGGGGCGACTGGATGCTTCGCGCCGTGCGCGGGTGAGTTTGTCGTAGAATTCGGCATCCTCGAAGTGGGCGAGCTCCAGGGTCAGGGCTTTTTCCAGAATCATGACATTGATTTTATTGCCCAGCAGTACGCGCAGAATTGACTGGCAAACGGTGTTGATGCGTTGGGCAGCCGTGACCAGAATGACCAGACCTGCTTCCAGCAGGACCAGATACAGTGCCTGCATGCGGGCAGCGGTCTGCTCGGCATCCGTCGCAGCAATGGCTGTCACCACTGCATCAACAATGAATCCTCCAACCGAAGCAATGGCGGCCGGTAGGATGCCGGTGACCAGAGTCGCCAGGGACATTACCAGCGTGAGCGAGGCACTGGTTTCCCAGACCAGCCGCAGGGCAACCTGGCTGTACCTGAAAACCGAAAAAAACTTGCCCAAGCGTTTTTGGGATGCCTGATTTTGCAAAGAGTGACCTGGTTAAACTTTTAATCTAACAATGGCTGTAAAGCATAGCAAATAGCTGGTACTTTGGTGTGCATGAAAGTGACTTTAATTGTGCTGCTGGTGTTTGTGCTCGGCTTTATCCTGAGTGAATTTGAACTGAACCCGAAAGACGACAGTTTGACCCAACGCTACCTGATGCCCTTTTTCAGTGAAAGCCTGGAAGCGGGTCTGCAATCAGTGCTGGCAGATGCTGAAGTCGGTTTTCTGGGGGGCGCAGATGAGGCCGTACGTGACCCGGCTCCACAGTCTGCGGAACTGCGCCGTGTGATTGATGGCGATACCATAGATGTGTTCATCAACGGGGAAGTGGAGCGGGTGCGTTATATCGCGGCCAATACCCCCGAGTTCGGAGAACCCTGTTATCAGGAATCCAGCCTGGCCAATCGACAGCTGCTTGAAGGTCAGACGCTGACGCTGGAACGGGATGAAACCGATCGCGATAATAACGGCCGCCTGCTACGTTATGTGTTTGCCAATGGGGTACTGGTCGAACGTCAGCTCATCAGCCTGGGTTATGCCGAAGTGGTGCGATACCGCTCAGATGATAATTATTACCAGGAATTCAGAGCGCTTGAGGAGATGGCCGCTGAGCAGGGCCTGGGCTGTCATGCGACAGGTATTTTTGATGACGGTTCACTGGTTCGCTAGCTGTCCCAGCCGCTGCCGAATCATCTGCAGGGTACTGTCATAGGCTG
>CAZSHI010000003.1:0-75255 GCA_964606735.1 uncultured Enterobacteriaceae bacterium | reverse complement strand
CTCATGCGCAGGCAGTAGTTGTACACCAGGCCTTCATAGCGCTTTACCAGTTTTACCCAGCTTGCTTGAGAACCGGATAAGGCCTGATCTATGAGTTGTTCATCACTTTTTACCAGTGAGAGCATGGGCGTATAGCCTTTAATTTATTGTTCTTGTCAGTTTAGACGACAGGGATTAAGAAAAAGTTTGAATTTTTTAACAAAAATTTCAAACCGGGGCTCTTGCAGCTTGCGTGGACTTAAAATCTGAAGGTATAGCGAATTCTGAAAGTGGCGGTAGTGTCCTGGTCGGTGAAGTGACCATCTTCATCTTCATCACGCATGCCGTGACCCAGCACAAACCAGACATCCTGACCTGACCGCATATTCCAGCGCAGACGAGCATTGAAGCCAACGATATCGCTGACGTTTTCATACTGAACCAGGTTGACCAGGGACAGCGCTGGACTGAAGGTGATGACATTTTCAAATTCGATAACCCGTGTATCTACGGTTTTGTCGGGCATATCGTAGGTGTTGTATCGATAGGATAAATTGAAGGACAGTCTCGGATTGGGTTGCCAGTCAATTCTGTTTTGCAGCTCCCGGACGCGCCCGCCGTAATAATCACCGATTTTAACCCTGAAGCCTGCCGACAGCGGGCGGGACTGGTTCAGATTAAGCAGGATCTGATAAGAGTCTAAATCATATTCGCCGGGCGGAATGACTACGCCCAGTCGTGCCAGTGGTGCGCGTTCACCGGGCAGCAGCACCTGTTCTTCCTTCTCCAGGTTGATGTTCAGCATGTCACCGCGCAGATTCTGCAGGTTAATCGCCTGCCAGTTAAAGGAGCGGCTCTGCATGTCACCGGTGTCCAGGTAATTGAACTGGGTGGCGCTTAATTGCGTGCGGTATCGGCGCAGCACGGGATGATTGCGGAATATCCAGTTATTACCGATCTGGCCATCGTATTGCCTGACGCCGGTACGGTTGGCAAAACCCAGACGCGGGTCAAAATTTTCCTGTACTTCTTCTAGCGTGACATTGGCAAACCAGGAGTCATTAGAGGGGAAGTCAATGTCGGCATGCAGGGCCATATCCTCGGAGTCGATACCCGGATTGTCGGTCTGCTGTATCCAGTAAGAGGACACCACGCTACGGTTATTGCTGAGTCGGGTATTGCGATAGGTGAAGTCAACACCCATGGTAGAGCTGCTGTCATTGGATGCAGGATCGCCATTGGTGACGATGGCACCCAGTTCCGACTGGGAAAGTACCGTGCGTTTGAGACGGCCAATGTAGATATTGGTCGGATTAATTGCTTCGAAGTTTTCCTGACGGATGACCAGGGTGCCGACATCAAAACCGGCTATGCGGCCACTGAGTTTGGCGCCACCGGTCAGATCAACCGGAGTCCCGTTGTCGCTCAAGCCGATATTTCTTGAGTTGAAGGGCAAAGGGGTATTGCCTCCACCACCAAAACCACCGCCAGCTGTACCAAACTGAAAAATGTCCATGTCGGTCAGAAAGAAGGAACGTTTTTCCGGCAGTCGTGTGCTGAACCGATCCAGATCGAGCTGGATATTATCAACCTCCGTGGCGGCAAAATCGGTGTTCCAGGTCATGGTCAGGTTCAGCGATGAGCCCAGTTTATAGGTAAGGTCGAAGGAGGGCTTGAGGTCAGAATTGGATACATGATTGACATGATCCTGCCGGTAATCTGCACTGAAAGAGGGGATCAGATCCAAACCGACACCCTGATTCAGCCCTCTGAGTCCACTCATTTCACCGGCATTGGCCGGATTGCTTTGGCCGTTGTAGGAATACCAGGCCATATCGGACTGGCTGAGCATGTGGCCACGGGCAAAATTGATTCCCCAGGTCTCATTCTGCGGATCAAAGGTCAGGCTTTTAAAGGGAATTTCCATTTCTGCTGTCCAGCCGTCTTCGACAACCTGTGCATTTACATCCCAGATGGTTGCCCAGTCAAACGAGAAACTGGTGGCACTGGTGTAAATTGCCTCATGCCTGACCCCGTTCGGATTGGTCTGGAACAGATAGCCACTGCGTTTGTTGTTAAAGGGATCGATGGTAATGCCAATCTTGTCCTCAAAGCGAAGCGAGGTTTCATTACGCATGACTCTTGCCGTTAACTGCTCCGGATCGTCATAGGCATAGGCCGAAATATACAGAGCATCTTCGGTATACATAACCCTGAATACCGTACGGTAGATCGGATCGGCAAATTCAACCGGCACTGTTTCATGTATCTCATCGATCATGGCTGCCATATCCCATTCGCCGGGCGATAGCACACCGTCAATCACCGGTGCCTGAGCAACCCGGGGAATCTCGAAACGCTTGTCATCGATATCAAAGGTCTGGGAAAAGAGCTGGAGGGGACACAGGCACAGTGCAAAACACAGGATATAGCTTGGTCTGTTTTGTATGAACACGGTTAAGCTTCCCGATGTTGTTGTTATTATTTAAGGATTGGCAAACCATAATTTTTGCTGGGCAATTACAGAGAGCACAGGTGAATTTAGCAGCTTTTACACAGTGAAACTGTGCAAAATCAGAGGAAAAACGCCTACGTTTCAGTACCTGAAGGTATAGCGAACTTTGAAGGTGGCGGTGGTTTCCAGATCGGTAAAATCGCCGTCTTCGTTTTCATCGCGCATGCCGTGACCCAGCACAAACCAGATATCCTGCCCGGACTGCAGATTCCAGCGCATGCGTGAATTAAAACCGATCGTATCAGAAACATTTTCATACTGAATCAGATTGACGATGGACAGGGACGGGCTGAAAGTGATGACATTCTCGAATTCGACAACGCGAGTATCAACCGACTTGTCTGGCATGTCGTACTGGGTGTATTCGTAGGAAAAATCAAAAGACAGATTGGCATTGGGCTTCCAGTTAAGACCGGCGGTTGATTCCCAGCTGCGGCCGTTATAGTAGTCACCAACGGTGCTGTTGAGTGAAGCGGAGAAGGGGCGTGCTTCACCAGAAGACAGATTTAACTGATAACGGGTATAGTCATACTCTCCGGGCGGAATCACGACACCCAGCCTGGCCAGCGGTGCGCGTTCACCGGGGCGCAGTACCTGAACCTGATCACTGATGTTGATTTGCATTTCATCGCCACCAGGGCTTTGAGCAGTCAGTAAATTCCAGTAAACAATTTTGCTTTGCAGTTTACTGTTATCGAGGTAGTTATACTGAATCGCACTCAAACTGGATGAAATTTTTTGCAGGTAGGGATGGTTTCTGAAAATCCAGTTGTTGCCGATGGTGCCATAGAGTTGCCTGGCGCCATTGCGGTTGGAAAAACCCAGACGTGGATCAAAATTTTCTTCGACCTCTTCGATGCGGGCTCCGAAATACCAGGAATCATTGGAGGGATAATCGAAATCCAGATACCAGGCGCGATCCTTGCCATCTAAGCCGGGATTGTCGGTCTGCTGCACCCAGAAGTTTGAAACCACAGTGCGGTTATTCGGCAGCTGGGTATTGCGATAGGTAAAATCGACACCCAGTGTTGAGCTGCTGTCGTTGGATGAAGGGTCCCCCTCGGTAAAGATTGCGCCCAATTCAGACTGGGACAGGACTGTTCGCTTGACCCTGCCGATATAGATATTGGTCGGATCAATCGAATTGTATTCTTCCTGGCGGATAATCAGTGTGCCGACATCAAATCCTGCAACGCGACCACTGAGCTTGGCGCCACCGGTCAGGTCTACCTGGGCGCCGTCATCGCTCAGGCCGATATTTCGGGAATTGAAAGGGTCCTGTGTACTGTTGTTGAATCGGCTGACGCTGCTACCAAACTGAAATATATCCATGTCAGTGAGAAAGAAAGAACGCTTTTCCGGAAGCCGCACACTGAAACGGTCCAGGTCGAGCTGAATATCATCGACCTCTGTTGCGGCAAAGTCAGTATTCCAGGTCAGTGTCAGATTCATCGAAGAGGACAACTTGTAGGTCATGTCGAACGAGGGATTGAGATCAGAATCCGAAGCATCAAAGACATGGTTTTGCCGGTAGTCGGTACTGACCGATGGAATCAGGTCCAGGCCAAGTCCCTGGTTGAGGTCGTGGAAGCCGGACATGACACCTGAGGCAGACGGGTTTTGCTGGCCGTTATAGGTATACCAGGCCATGGCAGACTGACTGGACATCTGCTCACGTATAAAATTAACCCCCCAGGTTTCATTTTCAGGATCGAAAGTCAGGCTCTTGAAGGGGATTTCCATTTCGGCTGTCCAGCCGTCCTCGACCACCTGGGCATCAGCATTCCAAATGGCGGCCCAGTCGAAAGACTGACTAGTAGCGCTGGTAAAGATGGCTTCGTGCCTGACCCCGTTGGGGTTGGTGAGAAAGTAATAGCCACTGCGTTTGTTGTTGAAGGGGTCAATCATGATGCCGGCACGATCATCCCAGCGCAGTGAGGTTTCATGGCGCAATACGTTGGCAGTCAGATTGTCCGGGTCATCATAGGCATAGATGGCAACGTAAAGAGCATCTTCGGTGTACATCAGCCGAAACACGGTTCGATCATCAGGGGCGGAGAATTCTACGGGAGCTGATTCCACGAGATCATCGACCACGATGGCTGCATCCCATTCTCCTGGCGAGAGCACACCATCTACGCGTGGCTCCTGTTGCACCCGGGGAATGTCAAAGCGCTTGTCGTTGAGTTCAACAGTCTGGGCCTGCAGCTGGTCTGCGGCAGTAAAACCCAGTAAGGCACACAAGAATAGTTTGTGGTTTCCAGCCAACGGACAGCTCTCCGATTTTTTTCGCCATATGCGTGGAACAAAGGGATGGCATGAAAATTTCAGGTGCTATTGTAGTTTCGCTGTAAGGGTATGTCAGGTACCTGAGCGTGATTTCCTCATTGATTACAGGATTTGGCCGCCACAAATACTGTTCATGAGCAGGGCAGGCTTGCGGTTAACTTAATGGAGGTAGTGTTTGTACTTGCTCAGCATCAGTTTGAGTTTGCCTTCTTCCACATGCAGGTGAAAGCGGATGTCATTGAGGACATCCTCATCTTTTGTGGCATGAGACAGCTCTGTCAGCTGCTGGATTTGAGACAGCTGCTGATTAAGGGCTTCCTGAAACTGATAAAAATTTTCGTTACGAGTCATGGTCCACCTGTACCTAGGTTTCTTAGCATTAATATGGTTGCGCAGTTCAAATATTCAAGTCTGACTTGGCTTAAATCATGCCAGCAAGATTAGACAGCCAACTGGCAGGCGGGATAGTATGGCGCATCGATTTTGTGCCGCGAGTGATAGGAAAATGATGCTGAAAAATAAAGTCTGTTGTTTGCTGCTGGGCTTATTGCCCTGCCTGGTGAGCGCCCAGGTTGATGATGAAATCTTCGGGCCGGATGACGGTAATGACTATATTTATCGTGCGGCGGTGGCAGCGACGCCAACCTTGCCGGTGCAGCGCATCGATATCAGTCTGAACCCGCCGATGGCGCTGGAACGCATCTCTGCCGTTGCCGGTGATGCCCAGGGCAATCTGTATCTGTTCCAGCGCAATACTGACTATGACCCGGTGGTGGTGATTGATCGTCAGGGCAATGTACTGCGTACATTCGGTGGTGGGCTTTTTGCTTACCCGCACAGCGTGCGCCTGGATCCTGAGGGTAATGTCTGGACAGTCGATGCCACGACCTCATTGATTTATAAATTTTCACCTCAGGGTGAACAGCTGATGCAAATCAGTGTTGGAGAAGTGCCGGATATCAGCCGCATTCAACGTGGCACGGCGGATATTGCATTTGGACCGGATGGTCTGATTTATGTCGCAGATGGCTACGCGAATGGCCGAATCGTGGTCTTTGATGCTGAAGGCAACAAGCTGCGTGAATGGGGTCAGCGGGGCACCCAAGCCGGGGAATTCAATTTACCGCACAGTTTGGCAGTGGCGCCTGACGGTACCGTTTATGTGGCTGATCGGGAAAACGGCCGTATCCAGATCTTTACCCCGCAGGGTGAATTCATCAAACAATGGGATTACAGCGGACGTCCCATCAGTATCGATTTTGCGCCGGACGGCAAGCTGTATCTGAGTGCCGAGCCGCGTGGCGTGTCGATGGCTGAGTCAGTTATACTGCAGATTGACCTGCACGATGGCAGTTTTGTGGGTAAAGTGGAAGCCTTTGGCCATCAGCTGAGTATTGGTGGTGATGGTGCACTGCTGCCGTCATCGCTATCTGGAGAGGTGTCAGTCTACCTGCTGCAATAAACAATCTGCCGTTAACCAGGCTGTTCCTGATTTGCGTCATTCCCTATGATTTCCTTGCAACAAATTTCCCTGCGTCGGGGTGCCCAGCTCTTGCTCGATCAGGCCGATCTGAACGTTTATACCGGCCAGAAAGTTGGCATCATCGGGCGCAATGGTACCGGTAAAACCAGCCTGTTCCGCCTATTGATGGGAGAGCTATCTGCGGATGCCGGTGAGCTGGATTTTCCCGCCGAATTGCGCAAGGCCCAGATGCGGCAGGAAACGGCTGCCAGTGACAGCTCTGCGCTGGACTATGTGATTGACGGAGATGCTCAGTTTCGCTACATCGAAAAACAACTGGCCGCTGCTGAACAGGCTCAGGATGATGCGACACTGGCACGCCTGCATGGAGATATGGACCTGCACCAGGGTTGGACCATCCGTAATCGGGCCGAGCAACTACTCTCTGGCCTGGGTTTCCCGCCGGAAGATTTTCAGCGCCCTGTTCGGGCGTTTTCTGGAGGCTGGCGCATACGTCTGAATCTGGCACAGGCACTGATGACGCCCTCGGATCTGCTTCTACTCGATGAACCAACAAACCATCTGGATCTGGAAGCGACTTTCTGGTTGCAGCAATGGCTCCTGCGTTATCCGGGAACTCTGTTGCTGGTTTCACATGATCGCAGCTTCCTGGATACGGTGGTGAGTCACATTGTCAGTTTCGAGAATAAAAAACTCATGCTGTACAAGGGTAATTACAGCGACTACGAACGACAGAAAGCCGAAAGACAGGCACGACTGCAGGCTGAATATGAGAAACAGCAGCGCCGCAAGCAGGAAATTGAAGATTTTGTCAGACGCTTTCGTGCCAAAGCATCCAAAGCCCGACAGGCCCAGAGTCGCCTGAAAGAGCTAACACGTATGGTGGATATAGCGCCGGCGCATATTGATTCCCCCTTTAATTTCCATTTTCTGGAACCGCTAAAACAGCCGGCTACTCTGCTGAATTGCAAAGAAATTGCCATTGGTTACGGACAGCCTTTGATTCAGAATTTTTCCATGAACATAAATGCCCAAGCACGTATTGGTTTATTGGGAAAGAACGGCCAGGGTAAATCCACCCTGCTGAAAACACTGGCTGGCAAGTTGCCCCTAATGTCCGGTGAGATCAATCGCTCGGATCATCTGCAGGTGGCTTATTTCGCCCAGCATCAGGTCGATGAACTGGATCAGTCTGCCACACCCTTGCAGTTGATTCGGACGCTCGATGCAAAAGCCCGTGAACAGGACATCAGAAATTTTCTGGGAGGTTTCGACTTTCAGGGCGACAGGGCAGGCGAGTCGATCACACATTTTTCCGGTGGTGAGAAGTCGCGTCTGGCACTGGCCTTGGTGGTCTGGCAAAAACCGAATCTGCTTCTGCTGGATGAGCCGACCAACCATCTTGATCTTGAAATGTGCCATAGCCTGACCATTGGGCTACAGGAATTTTCCGGTGCCCTGATACTGGTTTCCCATGACCGGCATCTATTAGCCAATACGGTTGATCAGTTTTTGCTGGTCAAGGATGGCAAGTTGGAATTCTTCGAGGGCGATCTGGATGATTATGAACGGCTCTTGTTAAGCAGTGAGGCGCGGGAATCAAAGCACACTCAACAAAAGCAAGTTAAAGCCAGCAAAAAAGAACTCAGGCAGGAAGCAGCATTAAAGCGACAGGCGCAAAAATCCCTGCGTGAGCAGATCTCGAAACTGGAAAAAAGTCTGCAGTTACAACAGGACAGGCTGAGCCAGATCGAGCAGCAGCTGCAGGATGCAGCAATTTATGAGGATGCACGTAAACAGGAGCTCGGCGATTTGCTGCAGGAGCGCGGTCAGCTGATGGCAGAGATCAGCAAACTGGAAGAACAATGGCTAAGCGCCAGTGAAGCGCTGGAGGATTAGTCGGATGTCTGCTTTCGGCCGGAAGTGGAACATCCCTATATACCCTATGTGAAACTAAACAGTTTTCAGTAAAAGCAAAACATATATGAATATATTTATCCTTGATACAAATATAGAGGCATGCGCAAGGTATCATTGTGATCAACATGTAGGGAAAATGATACTGGAAAGTACACAAATTCTGTGTACAGCGCTTAACAAGAAAGGTTTTACGACACCATACAAATCAACCCATGTTAAACATCCTTCTGTTCTATGGGCTGAGGAATCTCTGGATAATTTTCGCTGGCTGGCGGAACTTGCTCATGCTCTAAACAAAGAGTTCTGTTGGCGTTTTGATAGAAGCAGTGATCATGCCTCAATCTCTATATTGAAAAATATTGAAGAAGTAACTTTTGATAATAAAGGACTGACTGAGTTTCCTCAGGCAATGCCTGATAAATATAAAGTGGCGGGCGATCCGGTAAAAGCCTACAGAGATTTTTATATTGGTGAGAAATCAAGATTTGCCACATGGACTAAGCGCTCCCCACCTGACTGGTATAAAAAGTGACAAATGGCCTATGATGGGTCTGATGATTATAAGATATCCAGTGACTTATGCTATCGCCCCGCACTATTTTTCAGATTAATCACCGTTTGACTCTTCGAATTGTTTCAGTCATTAGCTTCCCCTTGGCTGTCTTTACCTCTGGTCTGCATGCACAACAGGACCCAGAACTACCAGACTGGCTGAATTTTGAATTCGAGCAACAAACGAGGATGCAGAATCTGGAAGGACAATTTCGTGCCGGGCTTGATGGCAGCGACCAAACGCTGGAATGGCGTCACCTCTTGAAAATGGAAGCTGAGTTTAAGAATTTCATCTTTACAGGTGAGCTGGCCGATATGCGTACTTATTTTAGCGACAGCGCTACGCCTCTGGACGGTACCATTACCAATCCTCTTGACATACTGCAGCTCAATTTGACAGTACCGCTAAGAGATGTATTCAGTGAAGGCGATGAGGGTTTCTTCAAAATTGGTCGTTTTACCATGGATCAGGGTGCGCGGCGGCTGGTGGCACGCAACCGCTATCGAAACACGATCAACGCTTTTTCCGGGATACATGCCATGCTGGAAAAGGGAGACATGAGTGTCGAACTGTTTTATTCGCTACCCACAGTCAGACGATTCTCCGGTGATCCGCTGGATAATAAACCCCTTTTGGATAACGAGCCCGGCAACCAGATTTTTTGGGGCGGCATTTATACTGCCAGGCTGGCTAAAATACCGGATATGTTTGAGCTCTATGTGTATGGGCTTGATGAAAATCGCGACCAGCCTGCCAATCAAAGACTCAATATCCTCACCGCTGGAGCGCGATTTTTTCGTCGACCGCAACTTTCACGCTGGCATTATGAAATTGATAATCTGATTCAGTTTGGTGATGCACCTGCCCTTGATGTGCTTTCACCACTGAGAAAACATCAGGCCAGGTTTACCCATCTGGAGCTTGGTTATAGCTTTGATGCTACCTGGCGACCTCAGCTCAGTTTCATCTATGACTATGCTAGTGGGGATAAAAATCCAATGGATGGCGATAATAACAGCTTTGACTCCCTTTATGGTGTACCACGACCGGAGTATGGCCCTACTGGGACCTACCGAGCCTTTGTTCGTAACAATATTGATACCCCGGGCCTGCTGCTAAATCTGGCTCCTCGCGAGAATATCGACGCCTTTGTAAAACTCCAGCGTTACTCTTTGGCAGCTGAAGCACAAGGCTGGAAAACCACGCGTTATCGTCACCCCGGTAGTCTTGGTGAAGACTATGTAGGGACCCAGCTTGAAACCCGCTTACGCTTGCATGTCTGGGATGGAAAATTAACACTTGAGGGGGGCTATACCTGGCTTAATGCAGGTACTTACATGGATCTTGTTGGTAAGGGCGACAGCCATTACTCCTATGTGCAAACAATTCTACGCTTGTAGGATTCATCAATCAGATAACAAATCTGTCATTGCCACCTTATCAATATAAGTGGTCAAAAAGTGCTTTTTTTTTAATCAAACTTTTTATCTAGGGGGGGGAGAGCGAGCTTTTTATTCTTGTGGCCATCTATTTATGAGCAAAAAATATTGCAGGAGTAAGTGCAAAACTAGCATTCAGGATTCGATTGGACACTTGTTACGGTTTAATTGCCAGGATGCACAGTAATATCCACATTACGCAGCTGATCGTCATCGACACCGCTGCCACGACGCTCTGTGTAGTCGGCACGAATACTGATCTGCTCATCCCGAAAGCCGGCTTCTTTGAAAATGGTGAGAAATCGTCTGGAGCGCTCATCAATGACCATGTTGGATTCCACGATATGGCTGCCATCCGATAAGAGGTTGGCGCCGCGATTGATGGTGACTTCGATCCGTTCGGCATCGACTTGTCCGGCATAACGGATAGCCTGGCTGATGATGCCAGTCTGACGTGTGACCATATACGGGCTGTCAAAAGTGAACGGCACCGTGAAAGTTCTGGCCTGGAAAGGAGGCTGTGGCGCCGCTGGCGATTCAGCACGCTCCCTGGGTTCCAGTCCACGGTTTGAGGGGCCGGGTCCCCGCACATGCGGTGGTGGTTCAATACCCGTTATCTGCGGCAGGATGGTATTACATTCCGGACTGAGTTCCGGCAGGACCGAAATTTTCACCGGATGAATGACCTGGGCACCACAGAGACTTTCGCCAGCAAGTAGTCGGCCCTCTACCAGTACCTTGTGCTTTAACTGGGGAGGATGAAAGGACGAACCGATATCCTGCGTGATGCCGAGATAGTAATTCTGACCTTCGAAGTTTGCCAACCAGCAGGGAACTGAATAGGTGTCCTGCACAATCGGACAGGAAACAAAGCTGATCGGTTCGCCATCCGTATTATCAGGAAAATCTACCAGGGCCTCACTTTCAGCCGCATACAGGTGAAAGCTCAGCAGTGCAGCCAGGAGACCGGTGAGTGAGGAGGAGTATTCTGTATTGTTCATGATAGTTAAAGGGATCAGTTTCATTATAAGTTAAAGCTCTGTTATAGAACGCTCAGGAAGTTCACCAGGTCCTGCCGCTCCTGTTCGGTATAGCCGATGTTGTAGCGGCGGTCATAGAAGTCGATGATTTCGCGCAGGCTTTGTGCCGAGCCGTTGGAGAAATACGGTGCCCGGCCTGCCAGGCCTCGCATCTGCTGCATGGTAATCGCACCAATATCGGCACATTCGCCTGATATCAGGGCCCGACCCGGGTCGTAGGTATAAATCTCCCGACCCAGATAGGGATGTGGCGGTGCCAAGGCATCACAGGTCAGTTTGAACAGTGGCAGATCAGGCATGTTGTTAGCCTTAGGTAGATTTGTGGTTCCCAGATCAACATAACCCGGCGCCAGATCCATTCCGGTGTTTTGCATGTTGTGACAGGTGGCACAAGTTCTTTTCAGCGGGTTTCCCAGGCCAATCGAATTGATATGGGTTGAGTCGGAAATCCAGAAGGTGCGGCTCATGTAAATATCATTACCGCGTTTTACTGACTCCCTGAATGCCTGCTGTTCGGCAGTGAGTGTGGAAAAGTTTTCATTGTCCAGCCAGGCATCGAAATAACCAAAGGCCGGGGTCTGGAAATCATCACCAAGACCAACCCGGCCATCAATCAGGGATTGTGGGCCGGCACTGGCGCCGTCACTGCTCAGGCTGCCGGCAATATTGTCGACGCTTTGTGCGGTATAAACCTGCCGTTCGAAGGCTTCGATCTGCTGCATTTCCTCTTCGCTCAGTGCACGTTCAAGCTGCAGATGGGTGGCCGCAGCCTCTCGCATTTGCGCCCGCAGGGATGATGCCCGCGCATCAGACATCATATTCATGCCGGAGCGTCTGCCGCTTTCCACATCGAGGGCCAGCGGCATACCGGTCTTGATGTTGAAGAAATTGCCGCTGGTGGCCACATATTTCAGGTTGGCTGCCGGGCGTGGTCGTCGATAGACAGAAACCGTGGGGGTATCACTGTCAAGACCGTATTCCGGGCTGGTATTGCAGCCGGTTGGGTCATTGACCACCTCTATGGTGAACTCCGGCTCAATCGGGTTGCCGTAATCGTCATTCGGTGGCCAGGGCAGCCCGATGCGAAACAGGCCTTTTTCCAGCAACAATGAGTGTGAGGCAGGATCTTGCGGAGTCAGGTTCGGGCAGTTGGCGCCATCAATCATGGCAAACAGGGGGTCGCTACCGGCACTTTCCTGCCAGCGCTGCTGAATGCTGCTGACAGAGATACTCATGCTGTCGGCAGGCTGATGGCAGGTCACGCAGGCCCGGCCATTCGTGCCGATCGGTTCAAAAAAGGGATGTCCGTCTGTAATTATCGGGCCGTCAACATTGATGACTTCGGAAAGACCGCTGGCATTGGGATAGAACTTGCTGGGCAGCAGCGGATCATCCTGCCCGGGAAACCACCACTGTGAAGGAAGAGCGGAACCGGTCTGTGCGATGCCTTTGAGTACCAGACCACCTAGCAGAAAGCCCGCACTCAGGCTGTACAGGATTCGTTTGCTTTTACCGTAAGCAGAATTTGTCTTGAGCATCATCAATTTCAATTCGTTGTTAAAAAGTAAGTTTAGAAAGGGCAAGCATTTTTTTGTTATTGACTGACATTTTGCTTACGGACCCAGAATAGCAATACTATAGGAGGCTAGGCAACCAGTCTGGCTGGCAATAGGCAAATCCTATAATGGGAAAGTATTTTAAACTGATGCAATAAAAACCCCAGTAAGGAAAATATTTTCGTGTACTGACGTGGTAAATAACCGTTATTTCCGGATAATGAGTTTTTCATAAAAATAACGATTCAAAGGGCCGCCATTATGTTTACCAACTTCAAAAGCTATCTGTTTATAGTATTTGCAGGGTTCAGCCTGTTCGGCTCATTTACGGCTGTTTCACAGCCACAGATAGATGAGATTTCCGGTCAGTTTGACGATGGCACTTACTGGCTTGCCATGAAGCCAGACAACTGGAATGGCACCTTGTTGTTGAATCTCGATGGTGCCGGCTATCGCCGGGGAAATGATGCGCCGGTCAGGCGCATCAGGGCATTTGAACAGTGGTTGTTCAAACAGGGTTATGCCATGGGGGGTATCACCCGCGAACCGGTCAGTTATGATTTCATTCAGGCGGGTGCCTATCTGATGGATGTCCGAGATTTATTTATCCGCGAGTGGGAAGAACCAAGCCGTACCCTGGCCGTAGGAACTTCCAGGGGCGCATTTGCCGTGCGTATGAACCTGGAACTGTATCCGGAAATTTTTGATGGTGGTTTCATGACAGCAGGCGGTGGAGGCGGTGAAATCGCCGTGTTGAATAACAAACTGAATTCGGTGTTTGTCATGAAAACCCTGGTGAATCCTGATTCTCCGATGCGCCTGGTGAATATTGAGACACAGGCAGAAAACGCAGCCTGGGCCGCACTGGTGGAAGAAGCCAGCGCCACAGCACAGGGGAGAGCGCGCCTGGCATTTTCAGCCGCCATGCAGCAGCTTGCCACCTGGGCAGTGCCGGGAGCTCCCAAGCCAGCGGCCGATGACTATGAAGCCCAGCTCGATCAGATAACAGAAGTCATGGCTTTTGCCACTGCGATTCCTGTCCGTGGCGGTATCGAGAATATCGCCCGCGGGAATGTCTCATGGAATACCGATGCCGATTACGAGGATTTGCTCAACCGTTCCGGCCGTCGCGAGATGGTCGAATATTTTTACCGGCAGGCCGGGCTCAGTCTGCAGGATGATCTTAATGTGCTGGCAAATACACCGCGTATCAGCGCCAATGCCGGCGCCATTCGCCGTATCGAACCGATGATGACCTATAGCGGGCGTATTCAGGATCCACTGGTAAACCTCGACAATGATGATGTGGTTGATCCAGCGCCGGACAAACTCGCCTACCTGGATACACTCAGCAATGCCGGCAGGGATCATCTGTTCCGGTTGATCTGGACGGATATTGCCGGCCATGCCACGCATTCCGGACTGGAGATGGCGGTGGGTTTCAGCTTGCTGATAAACCGGATAGACAGTGGACAATGGCAGGATACCTCGGTGCCTGCCCTGTACGAACTGGCCATGGAAATTCAAGCGGCCAATGCGGATCTGGACATGGGAGAGGTTCACTTTTTCAACCCCGGACCCTTGCCGCAGCCACTCAATACCTGGGATATCTCCAGATGGGGCAGCTATCAGACGGAATAGCCCCAGAACCGGCATGATGAAAAAGATTGGACAGTCATAAAATTGTGGCTGGACCAATGTTAGAATAGCCAGTTACGCGTACACATAGATAAATCATGACAGCCAGTAACAATCACCCTTCTTTATATCAACGCTTGCGCAGGGAAATTCAGGGCGATGTGCTCTTTGATGATTTTTCCCGTGGCCGTTACAGTACCGATGCCTCCATTTATCAGCTGATGCCGATTGGTGTGCTTGTGCCAAAGACCGAAGAGGATGTTGAAATTGCGGTGCAGATAGCCGCTGAAGAGGGCGTGCCGGTCTTGCCCAGGGGCAGTGGAACTTCCCAAAATGGCCAGGCTATCGGCGAAGCCCTGATGCTGGATACCACTAAATACCTGAATGGACTGATTGATTTCAACCAGGAGCAGGCGACGGTTTGTGTACAGCCGGGCATGGTGCTGGATCAACTCAACCGCCGTCTGAAAGCGTCCGGCCTCTGGTATCCGGTAGATGTCTCGACAGCAAACCGTGCCACCATTGGTGGCATGACCGGCAATAATTCCTGCGGGGCGCGTTCCATCCGTTACGGCAACATGGTGCATAACGTACGCTCGGTAGAAGCGCTGCTGGCAGATGGCTCTAGGGCCCATTTCTGCAAGGCGGGCGATGAAAATCAGCTGGCACTTCCAAGCAGTCACTTACTCGAACAGCTCAGGCAGCTGGGTCAACGCGAAGCCGATGAGATCAGATCACGCTTTCCGGATTTATTGCGCCGGGTCGGCGGCTACAATATCGATGAGCTGCTTAAGCAAGAGCCGAATTTTGCCAGCCTGCTGGTAGGTTCGGAAGGCACCCTGGGTTTCTTCCAGCGTATTCACCTGAACCTGCAGCCGATTCCGCCGAATAAAGTTCTTGGTGTCTGCCATTTTCCGACCTTTTATGAAGCGATGGATTCTACCCAGCATATCGTCAATCTCAATCCCTCTGCCGTTGAGCTGGTAGATCGAACCATGATTGATCTGGCACGGGATATTCCAATATTTGCCGAAACCGTCAACCAGTTTGTCAGGGGCGAACCACAGGCGCTGCTGCTGGTTGAGTTTGCCGGTGAAGATCATGAGGAACAGCTTGCAGGGCTGCGTTCACTGGTCGAGTTGATGGGAGACCTGGGTTTTCCTGATGCGGTTGTTGAAGCCGTTGATCCGGATTTTCAGAATGCCATCTGGGAAGTCCGCAAATCGGGACTTAATATCATGATGTCAATGAAGGGCGACGGCAAACCGATTTCCTTCATTGAGGATTGTGCTGTGCGTCTGGAAGATTTGGCGGAGTATACCCGTCGCCTGACCGATATTTTTCACAAGCATGGGACAACCGGAACTTTTTACGCACATGCATCTGTCGGGACTTTGCATGTCAGGCCTGTGCTGAACATGAAAGAAGAAAGCGGTGCACAAAAGATGCGCGCCATCGCTGAAGAAACCATGGAGATGGTACGTGAATACAAGGGTTCTCATTCCGGTGAGCACGGCGATGGCATTTCACGTTCTGAGTTTCATGAGCCGATGTTCGGTCAGCGCATGGTGAAAAATTTTGAGGAAGTGAAACGTTATTTTGACCCTTCCGGCTTGTTCAATCCTGGCAAGATTGTCAATCCGCATAAGATGGATGACCGGCATATCATGCGTTTTGCACCAGGCTATGCGCCTGTCAAGATTGCCAGCTCACTGGATTGGTCAGACTGGGGTGGTTTTGACCGCGCTATTGAAATGTGCAACAACAACGGCGCATGCCGGAAAGCCAATGTAGGCACCATGTGTCCCTCATACCGGGTGACTAAAGAAGAGCAGCATCTGACACGAGGCAGAGCTAACACACTGCGCCTGGCACTTACCGGTCAACTGGGCAAAGATGCATTTACATCCGATGCCATGTATCAGACGCTGGAACTGTGTGTAGGTTGCAAGGGCTGCAAACGTGAATGTCCAACCGGGATTGATATGTCCCGCATGAAGACAGAATTTCTGCATCATTATCATCAGAAGCATGGCCTGGCTTGGCGTGAAAAATTGTTTGCCTATTTACCGCGCTATGCATCCAGGCTAAAAGCTTTCTCTTTCCTCCTGAATTTACGCGACAGCATTCCGGGGCTGGCAAAACTTTCCGAGTGGACCCTGGGACTTTCTGCAAAACGGCACTTGCCACACTGGCGTTCAGATCACTTTAAACCGGTTTTTGAAAATTCACAGAACAGCAGTGATACAAAGGAAGTTGTGTTGCTGGTGGATACCTTTAACCACTGCTTTGAAAGTGAAAATGCACAGGCTGCTTTTAAGGTATTGCAGGCCGCGGGCTATCAGGTGCATTTTCCGGCATCGCCAGATAAAGGACGACATCTGTGTTGCGGGCGCACCTTTTTCAGTAACGGCTTACTGGACGAAGCCAAAGTTGAAGCCAGACGCATGCTGGCTGCTCTGCAACCTTTTATCGAAAGGGGCGTGCCGATCATTGGTCTGGAACCTTCCTGCCTGTTGACTCTGCGTGATGAGTATTTGGCACTGATACCGGGCGAAGAGACCTCACGTTTGTCGGAACAGGCATTTATGTTTGAAGAGTTTCTGGCCAGTGAACTGGAATCTGGCCAGCTCAATCTGCCTTTGCAGGCAATTGAAAACAAGCGAGCTTTGCTGCATGGCCATTGTCATCAGAAAGCATTTTCGGTTCTGTCTCCAGTCAGTAAAGTCCTGTCTCTGATTCCGGATCTGGAAGTCAGTACAATTGAAAGTTCATGCTGTGGCATGGCAGGTTCATTTGGTTATGAGGCCGAGCATTATGAGGTATCCATGCAGATGGGGGAACTCGATCTGTTTCCGGCAATCAGGCAAGATGAAGACAGTATAGTGGTTGCAGATGGTACTTCTTGCCGGGCTCAAATCCAGCACGGAACCGGACGTGAGGCCATGCATGTAGCCAGAGTCCTGCAGATGGCGCTGTCCACTTCCTGAATGTATAGCCATCAATCAAATCTGCCGGCCAGGCTGTTAAGCCGCAGAAATGGCAGCTTGGGTTATTAGTTGAAGGGCTTTTATACTCTACACCTGTAAGCCGAGGACATGACTAGGAGTATGCCGTGAGCGAAAAAACCAAAATTCCCGATACGTTGCAAGCCCCTGTGGAAAAAGACTCACAGATATCACGGCGACGAATGTTGATAGGTGCCGGTGGGTCAATTGCTGCAGCCACCTTATTGCCATCCTCCAAATCAGTGGCACAGCCACGAGGACCCCGTCTACAGCGCAGAGCCGATCTAACCGGACGGCTCGCGCAGTACATGGTCCAGGCGCGTGACATGGCTCTGCCTGCTAACGTGGCCCTTGCCGCCAGGCATCGGACACTGGATACACTTGGCGCCATCGTCTCCGGTGCGAAGCTGATCCCGGGTGAAGTCGCGATCAACTATGTCAGAGAGCAAGGTGGAATTCCCGAGGCGAGTGTAGCAACGACCGATATCATGACGAGTGCCGTCAATGCGGCACTTGCAAACGCGATGTTCGGTCACGCTGATGAGACCGATGACTTCCATCCTTATACAAAGGCCCATCCGGGTTGCTCGGTCGTGCCGGCTGCGTTCGCGATGGGTGAGCGTCAAGGCAGCACAGGCCTTGAGGTACTGCATGCGATTACACTGGGTTATGACTGTTGTTGCCGCATCCTCATGGCACTCGGTCCTGAGCATGTGCGAGATACCGGTCGTGCTGCCGAGGGATTCAGCGCCACTTTCGGGGCCGCTGCTGCCGCAGCGTCACTGGCGAGATTCAATGAGACACAGATGCGCTATGCGATTTCCTATGCGGTACAGCAGACCTCGGGAGTCTGGAGCTGGGTCCGTGATGTGGAGCATATCGAAAAAGCCTTTGACTTCAGCGGGATGGGTGCACGTAATGGTGTTGCGGGTGCAACAATGATCCAGGCAGGTTTCACGGGTGTACTCGATGCATTAGACGGAGAGCGTAACTTCATCAATGCACAGTCGATTGAACCGGCTCCGGAAGAGATGGTTGCCGATCTCGGTAGCCGCTTCTATGTCGAGGAGACAGCGATCAAGACTTTCCCTGTCGGATACCCTATCCAATCGGCTTTGACGGCATTCTTTACCTTGCGTGAGCAACATGGCTTGACGACCGACAATGTCGAGCACATGGTATTGAGATTGCCTGCTGACGGTGCGCGGATCGTCAACGATCGCGCGATGCCAGATGTCAATATTCAGCACATTCTCGCTGTGGCGCTTGTTGATGGCTATATTAATTTCGAAAACAGCCATTCCTTTGAGCGAATGACGGATCCTGAAATTCTCGCGGCAAAACAGCGCATCGAGCTCATTGCCGACGAAGATCTCGCTGTCGTCGAAGCCCCGCGCAGTGCATTCGTGGAAGTCACCCTAAACGGTGGTCGGCGCGAAAGTGTGTTCGTGAGTCATGCACCGGGCACGCCCGAGAATCCGCTTGATACGGCTGGCGTCAATGCAAAAGTGCGTAGCCTTTTCGAGCCCGTGCTTGGTACGCAACGTTCTGAGACTCTGATCGAACGCATCAATGCACTCGAGGATGTAGACGACATTCGCGATCTGCGTCCACTCTGGAGTGCATAGGCAATATCAGCAGGACAGTGAAAATCCATGCTGGTCAGGATGCTAGAGCTGGTGTTGCTGCTTTTCTGGGGCTTAGATTAATCCACTTGACCACATAATGCAGACGCAGATAAATGACACCAGGCCTCCCACCAGTGTTGCCCCGCCATAAGAGAAAATGGCATCGGGAACCCGCAGTTTCGACAGCGAAGTACACACCCAGAAGTAAGAACTGTTAACGTACTTGATGATGACAGAGCCGCTGGCACCAGCCAGCATGGCTGCTTCCGGTGAAAGATTCAGGATGCCCAGCATGGGGGCAACCAGTGATGCAGCCGTGATGACACCCACCGTCGTCGAGCCGGTAATCATGTTGCCAATGATGCCAATCACGAAAGGCAGCATAATGGCCGGCAAACCGTAATCGGCGAACAAGCTGGCAATGGAATCGACAGCAGGGGTCCCACGGAGGATGGCACTCAGCGAGCCTCCCAGACCGGTTACCACCAGAATCATGGCCGAGGTTTTCAGACCGTTTTCCACCCACTGGTCTTTGGCTTTTTGCCGGTCATCGTCGGAAGTGATGTTGCGATAGGCCAGCCATACGCCGATGGACAGTGCCACCACCGGCCAGCCCAGGTACTGAAAAACAGTTCTCAGCATATGTTCTTCCGGCAAAGCCAGGCTAACGATACTCTGCGTGCCGATCAAAATAATCGGGATTACGATTGGCGCGTAAGAACTCAGGGTGCTGGGCAGTTCGGATGAACCGTCAGTTTCCAGATCGTCCACGGTAATGCCCTTGAATTCATCGCTGGCCATGGTATTGATTCTTGGGCCTGCGATAAATACTCCCCAGGCCCAGCTGGCCAGAGAACCAAACAGACAGGCGATACCCCCGTAGATAATGGTCTTGCCGATATCGGCACCGACCAGTGCAGCAGCAGCCAAGGGCCCCGGCGTTGGCGGCACAATGGCATGGGTCAACTGCAGGGCACCTACAAGACCGGTCGACATCGTTGCAATACTCATTCCCATGGTTTTGGCAGCAGAATGTACCAGTGGATTCAGAATGACATAGGCGACATCGGAAAAGATCGCGATGCCGATGATAAAACCGGTTAACGTTAGGGCCAGTGGCATGCGCTGGGAACCGACCAGATTCACCATGGAGCGCGTAATCACCTGGATGCCACCAGTATGTTTGAGGGCTTCGGCAATGATGGAACCAAGCACGATAACCACGCCGATGGATCCCAGGGTATTCCCGAAACCACTTTCGAAGGCATCGATAAAATTATTCTGCTGCACTCCCGGCAGGATGCCAAACAGGATGATGGGTAGCAGCAGAGCGAAGAACACATGCCATTTCCAGCGTGCGATCAGGAAGAGTAGAAGAAAAATAACCCCGGCAAATCCCAGTAGTGAAATAGCAGCACTGTTGATGACGGCGGTCGATGAATCCATGATATATCCTTGTTATTGTTTTACTGACTTGAGGTATTAAGCTATTTTTTCTGATCGGCCAGGTATTGCAGGGCGGCATTGATACCACCTGTTTTATAGGGGATGCCAGACAGCTGCAGGCCCATTTCAACACCGCCGAGCGTACCAGCCAGCATCAGTTCATTGAAATCTCCGATATGGCCGATTCGGAAAATCTTGCCCTTGAGTTTGCCCAGACCGGTACCCAGTGACATGTTGAATTTTTCCAGAATGAGTTCGCGCAGCTCATCGGCATCGTGACCCTCGGGCAGCAGCACAGCAGTGGTTGAATTACAGAATTCATCTTCATTCAAACAGACATTTTCCAGGCCCCAGGCTGTCAGGGCTGCCCGGGTAGCAGCAGACAAACGGCGGTGGCGGTCAAACACATTGTCCAGACCTTCCAGGTGCAGAAGCTTCAGAGCCTCCTGTAGGGCATACAGCAGGTTGGTGCTCGGGGTATAGGGGAAATAGCCTTTTTTATTGAATTCGTACATGGCATCCCAGCGCCAGTAGGACTGATATGACTTGACCGTTTCAGCCTGTTTCAAAGCCTTTTCGCTGACTGCATTGAAGCTGAGGCCCGGTGGCAGCATCAGTCCTTTTTGTGAGGCGCTGATGCTTACGTCTACTTGCCATTCATCGTGAAAATATTCGGTGCAGGCAATGGACGATACAGCATCGACCAGCAAGAGAGCCGGGTGTCCGGCATCATCAATAGCCTGGCGTACCTTGTCGATACGACTGGTGACGCCGGTGGAGGTTTCGGTATGCACGGCCATGACAGCCTTGATCTGCTGCGCTTTGTCTTCGCGCAGGGCTTCTTCAATCCGCTGAGCATCAATGCCATGACGCCAGTCACCCTGCAGCCAGATCACATCCAGCCCAAGTTTGTCGGCGACACCTTTCCACAGGGTAGAAAAATGGCCGGTCTCATAAGCCAGTACCTTGTCGCCGGGGTTGAGGGTATTGAGCAGCGCACACTCCCAGCCACCGGTGCCGGAAGTTGGATAGATAAACACCGGAGAGCTGGTCTTAAACAAAGGTTTGATGTTTTCCAGCAAGTCATAGGTTAGGGTGGGAAACTCTGGGCCACGATGGTCAATGACCGGTCGCGCCATGGCACGCAGCACGCGCTCTGGAACATTGGAGGGTCCCGGGATTTGCAGAAAATGGGTGCCGGGTTGGTAGGCTGGTGAACTCATGCTTGTCATGTCTCGCTTGTTGAAGGTGGATATCGCGGGTCTGTCCCGAATTTCAAACGGCTAAAGTTAGCAGGTTTTAGAGCGCAGAGGCTATGGCAATTTACATTTTAACGGGACTCAAGTCGGCCAAGTAGATAAGGTCCCCTCAGGGGACTTCAGGCAACTTGGCGTGCTAAGTGGCAGGTCGAGATTGCTGCCCATCGGGTAGCGTGCTAGCCTTCTGCTCTCTAAGATTAAGCCCTGAACCGCCAGTAAAGCAGGGTATAAACGGAACACCAGCAGTATGGTTCGAGAACGTTTGAAACAGGCTCACTTGCATCCTCTTAAGCGACGCACGCTCTTGAAGGCTTGCCGAAATACGCTTCCTGGACTGGTGCTGGGATCCGCTTTGCTGCAAAGTGCCTGTTCAGCCAGAAGCTCTTTGAATATCAGCCCCCTGAGGGATTCGCTGTTCATGATCAGCGGAGCTGGTTCCAATGTGCTGGTGAAAAAAGCCCCTTCAGGGGAACTGCTGGTCGTTGATGGTGGCCTGGAGAATAACAGTGAAGTGCTATTGGATGGTATCGCAGAGGCGACGGATTCCCGCAATATCACCCATCTGATGAACACGCACTGGCATCGCGAACAAACCGGCCTGAACCGGGTGCTGGGTGAGGCGGGCGTCAGCATTTTTGCCCATGAGAATACCCGGCTCTGGCTGGGCGTGGCGATCGAACGTCCCTGGGAAGATTTCCGCTTCGAGCCGCTACCCGTATCAGCCCGACCCAGTGAAAGCTTCTATTTCTACGGTGATTTCGACCACTTCGGCTCACCGGTCTGGTATGGCAATCTGGTACAGGCCCACACGGATGGGGATATGTATGTCTATTTTCCGGAAGAAAATGTGCTTCACGCCGGTGGGGTGATATCCAATGAGGCGTACCCGCTGATCGACTGGTGGACCGGAGGCTGGATTGGTGGCCTGGTTGATGGCCTGGAGTCGCTGATCGGACTGATTAATTCCGACACAGTGATTGTGCCGGGCAACGGTCCCTTAATGAGCTATCAGGATCTGCTGCTCATGCGCGACATGTACAACACCATTTTCAGGCGGGTAAGGGATCTTTTTATGGGCGCCAACAGTGAACAGGAAACGGTGGATGCAGCTCCCACGCAGGAGTTTGATTCTCGCTGGGGTGATCCGGAGGCCTTTGTCAGGCTGGCACACCAGAGCCTGATTGCACACCTGACACCGGACGCCTGACTTGCTGGCTGAAAAGTCGCCGTTTTTGCTTTTATAATGAGCGTGACAGAATTGAAAATCGAGCATGATGAACAAACACAGTAAACAAAAAAGCGTCCTGGCACTCTGTGTGATGAGCACAACGCTGATGCTCAGTGTTGCCAGAGCTCAGGAAGAACATCAGTTCGCAGCACTGCAAACGCCCAAGCAGTGGAACCTGCTGGATGAATACTGTACCGAATGTCATAACACCATCGATTATTCCGGCGGCGTCGATTTTACCCTGATGAGTATCGACAGCGTGCCGGAAGACCCGGCAGTCTGGGAGTCGGCTATTCGCAAACTGCGCAGCCGAATGATGCCCCCGGCCGGTCAGCCAAAACCCTCAATTGAACAAGCCGATGAGTTTGTTGCCTGGCTTGAGACTTATCTGGATGAAGCGGCCGAGCAGCGTGACAATGTACACCCGATTACCATTCACCGGCTGAATCGCAAGGAATACGCCAACTCTGTTCGAGATCTGTTTGGTCTGAGCATTGAGCCGGCAAGCATTTTGCCGGAGGATGATACCAGTGAGGGTTTCGATAATATTGCCGAAGCACTGCAGGTTTCTCCCGCTTTTATAGAACAGTATATTTCAGCTGCTCGTTCCATTGTTGAGCAGGCTGTCGGCGATAAAACGCCCTCTCTGGCCAGTACTACCTATCGTAGTGAACTGCCGCTGGCAGGCAGAGCCGAGGGAGGCGGGGTGCAGCAGGGCCATATCGAAGGTTTGCCGCTGGGAACTCGTGGTGGCATGCTGGTCGAGCACTGGTTTCCGGCAGACGGGGAATATTCCCTCAGTGTTGCCGATTTCAATGTGTCCCTGTGGAAATACAACATGGAGTTCGAGAACACCATGATTTTCACCCTCGACGGCGAGAAGATTCATGAAATAAGTGTGGGTGGTGGTGAGGACCTGATTGCACTGGATCGGGACCAGAGTGGTCCCCAGCAGGAAATAGATGCCCGCACCAAGGATATTCGTTTCAGCACCACAGCCGGACCGCACAGTATAGGCATAACGTTTTTGCGCCGCAGTTTTGCCGAATCCGATGATCGCCTGCAGCCACATCTGCCCGGCACCACCCAGGACCGCATTCTTTCATTTTCATCCTTTGAAGTGCGCGGCCCTTTCAATCCGCTGGGCATCAGTCAAACACCCTCGCGGGAGAAAATCTTCCGCTGTTATCCGACGGAAAGTTCACAAGAAAGTGCCTGCGCCGAAGAGATCATTGATTATTTTGGCTACCGTGCTTACCGGCGCCCCTTGAATGATGAAGACAGGCGCCCCTTGCTGGAGTTTTACCAAACCGGTTATGCCAATGGTGGTTTTGAAGAAGGCATCCGCCTGGCACTGACCCGAGTTCTGGCCAGTCCGAATTTTCTTTACCGTGCCGAGTTGGCGCCCCCGGAGCTGGAACCGGGTAGCATTTATGAAATCAGCGACCTGGAACTGGCTTCCCGGCTGTCCTATTTCCTCTGGAGCAGTCTGCCGGATGAGGAATTATTGGAGCTGGCAGTGGAGGAGCGCTTGAGTGACCCGGACATTCTGCAAGACCAGGTACAGCGAATGCTGGCTGATTCCAGATCGGCTTCCCTGGCCAGTAATTTTGCCTATCAGTGGCTGGAATTATCCAAGTTGGATGAGATTTCGCCGGATGAAAATATTTTCCCCTATGCGTCCAATGCCGGCGACCTGCGTCCGGATTTTGTCAGGGAAATCGAACTGTTTGTCGATTCCATTTTCCGCGAAGACCAGAGTGTACTGCGCCTGATGGATGCCGATTATTCCTACCTGAATGAAAGGCTGGCCCTGCATTACGGCATTCGCAATGTCAGGGGCAACCGTTTCAGACGAGTGGAACTACCAGATTCCTCACGCTATGGCTTAATGGGTAAAGGCGGGGTGTTGATGTCGACTGCCTATCCCAATCGTACCTCACCGGTCCTGCGCGGGGCCTGGATACTGGAAACCCTGATGGGGACTCCACCACCGGTGCCGCCACCGGATGTCGAGGACCTGGCTGAGAATGAAGCCGGTGGTCCAGCACAGACCGTGCGCCAGAGACTGGAACTGCACCGCCAGAATCCAGCCTGTTTTTCCTGCCATGCCGTGATGGATCCGCTGGGTTTTGCTCTGGATAATTTCGATGCAGTCGGACGCTGGCGAGAACGTGACCGTTTTACCGGAACCCTCGTTGACAGCTCGGGGATTCTGCCCAGCGGCCAGGAAATTTCAGGTCCGGATGAGTTGCGTGAAGCGCTGATGGCGCGGCCCGATATGTTTGCCCAGGCCTTTACGGAAAAATTGATGATCTATGCGTTGGGACGGGGACTGGATGCCGAGGATATGCCACTGGTAAGAGCCATCGTCAATGAGGCCAAGGCGGAAGATTACCGCTTCAGTGCACTGCTCTTGAATATCATTAACAGTGATGCTTTCCGCCTGAGCAGGGTGCCGGCTTTACTCAGTCAGAATGATGAGGTGTCCGCCATCAACATGACAGCCACCGTGGAATGAGAAGCTACAGGGAACAGACTGTTTATAAAACCAGGCAGAAAGATTACACTCGGGACAGCAAAAGTCCTTGAAATTGCAGGATAAAACGACAAAAGCATAAAACAAAAGGCAACAATCAGGTACACAGCCATGTTTGTCACTAAAAAACATTTATCCAGAAGAACGCTGCTGCGCGGTATGGGTGCCGGCGTGGCCCTGCCTTTGCTCGATGCCATGATTCCGGCCAGCACATCCTGGGCGCAGACGGCTGCCAATATACAGCCACGACTGGGCTTTATCTTCTTCCCTCACGGTGCGGTGATGGATCGCTGGGTACCTACTACGGTAGGAAGTGATTTTGAGGTCTCACCCATTCTGTCTCCAGTGGCCCGTTTCAAGAACAAGATGACTATCGTTTCCGGTTTACGTAACAGGCCAGCAGAAAGCAGTGACCCGCACGGGATTGTGGCAGGAACCTGGTTGCGCTGTGTGGCACCGAGCGATACCAGTAACCCGGCTAAAGGGGTGACGGTTGACCAGATTGCTGCCAGGCATATTGGTCAGAACACAACCTTCCCCTCTATTGAAGTCGGTACTCCCAATGGCGGACCCTGTGCTCCGGGCACTTCCTGCTCCTTCGGCAATTCGCTGTCCTTCAGGACGCCACAACAGTCCCTGCCGATTGAAAATGATCCACGCAAACTGTTTTTCCAGTTATTCGGCCAGGGCGACACCGAGCAGGAGCGAGCCTATATTGTCAATGAGACCGGCAGCATTCTGGATTCCATTTTGGAAGATGCCAATTCACTGCATAACAAACTTGGTGCAGAGGACAGAAGCATGGTGACCAACTACCTCGATTCAGTGCGTGAAGTTGAACGCCGGGTACAGATGATGAAAGAGCAGGATCTGAGCAATGTCGAAATTCCCGAAGCGCCTGTAGGGGTGCCGACGGATTTTGAAGCTCACCTGAAAATCATGTTCGATCTGATTGCACTGGCCTACCAGATAAATCTGACCAATGTCGCCACCTTCATGATGGAAAAGGAAGTGAGCATGCGTACCTATCCTAATGTTGGTGTGTCGGAGGCATTCCATCCGCTTTCACATCACGGTGATGATCCGGAAAAAATGAGCAAACTGGCGCTGGTGCAGCAATACCACACCCAGGTGTTTTCTTATTTCCTGGATAAGCTCGACAACATGCCGGAAGCGGGCGGCTCCGTGCTGGATAATTCAATAATCCTGTTTGGTTCCAACATGAGTGATTCCAACAAGCATAATAATGACCCGCTGCCGAACGCAATTTTCGGCCATGGTGCCGGCGCTATAAGCGGCGGACAGCATCTGGCCTATCCTCAGGATACCCCGCATGCGAACCTTTTGCTGACCCTGCTCAATCGTGTCGGCGTTGCCGAGGAATCTTTCGGAGACAGCACGGGTGTGCTGGCCGAGGTTTAATGGAAGCCACCTTGGGTACCGGATACTACTGATGACGCGAGCCTGCATGAAAATTTCCATCCTTGCCGTGTTGCTGGCCTGCTGCCTGTCTTCTGCTTTTGCCCAGGATTCACTGCCTGAGCGTGTGGCCCGCGGTGACGTACAAGCAGCACTGGCGATGATTGAAGCCGGTGCCGATGTCAATGCTGAACAGTCGGATGGCACCACAGCACTCCTGTATGCCATTTATTACGGCTACAAGGATCTGGTCATCGCATTGCTGGAAGCCGGTGCCGATACCACGCAGGTTAATGATTATGGTGCCGGCAGCATGTCCGAAGCGGCGCAACTGGGAGACGTCGATATACTGCAGGCCCTGCTGGCGCACGGGGCAGACCCCAACTGGCAAAACCCCGAAGGTGAAACGGCACTGATGATCGCGGCCCGCGCCGGTAATGTGGCCTATGCAAGCTTGCTGATCGAGGCCGGTGCCGATGTCAATGCCCGGGAAAACTGGGGTGAGCAGAGCGCGCTGATGTGGGCTGCGGCACAGGAACAGCCGGAAATGTTAAGGCTGCTCATTGCCGAGGGTGCGGATGTTAACCAGCAAAGTGCTGTGCGCCTTTGGGAGCGACGTATTCTCTCTGAACCGCGTCCCAAGGACATGAACAAGGGTGGTTTTTATCCGCTGCATTATGCTGCCCGACAGGGCTGCCTCGAGTGTATAAATATACTGGCTGAGGCGGGTGCCGATCTTGATGTGGTGGACCCGGACCGCGTTTCGCCATTGAATCTGGCGCTGATCAATAAACATTTCGATACTGCCGCTGCACTGATCGAAGCCGGAGCGGATGTTAACAGCTGGGATCTGTTTGGCCGTTCGCCGCTGTATAACGCCATTGACTTGCATACCTTGCCGGTGGGTTCCCACCGCGATATTCCTTCCGAGGATGTACTCAGTGGCTATGATATTGCCGTCATGCTGCTCGCACGCGGTGCCAACCCCAACATGCAATTGAAACTACGCCCGCCTTACCGCCATGCAATCTATGATCGTGGCATGGATAATCCGCTGTCCTATGGGGCAACACCCCTGATTCGTGCGGCACGGGCTGCCGATGTGGCATCCGTCAGACTCCTGCTGGAACACGGGGCATTGGCAGATCTCCCCAATGGGAAAGGTCACACACCTTTGCTGGTTGTTTCCGGGATCGAGTGGTCACCCTCACCAACCCGTGGACGTTATAAAACTGAGGAAGACAGTATTGAAACCATCCGCCTTTTGCTGGATGCCGGTGCTGATATCAATGCCATCAGTGGTGATCCGACCTTGCGTCCAACGAGTGAACGCTATGAGCTGTCGGTTGGGGACATTATTGATCCTGAGAGCGTCCTCTTTCGGCAGGAAGAAGCCCAGGGCAATTTTACCCGGGGATCGGGTCTACACCCGGCACTCCGTGTGGTAGTCGAGGTGGACGGACAGACTGCTTTGCATGCCGCTGCCAAAATGGGCTGGAACCTGATTGCCCAGTACCTGATCGATAATGGCATCAGGCAGCAGGTCGTGGATGCCAACGGTAACACCCCCATCGATCTGGCCCTGGGGCGTTATGCGCCGGCCTACAATACCCCGCCAGCCGCTCCTTTGTGGGATACCGTGCAGCTCTTGATGGATAACTGTCTGGACGATGACAACTGTGTGCTGGCCGATTCACTCGAGATCCCGGCTATCCCTGCCACTCAGTAAGACGAATAATATTTTCCGGCCTTATCCCAGCCCCCGCCTTTCGGCCTGTGTTTCATTCAAATTGCAGGTGCTGACGTGATGTTTCGACATCGCACAGTTCAGCAGTAAATTCATGATCAGTGGTTTTACGGTAGGCACCACGTGTCTGCAGGGCTTCGTTCAGATAGACAGGGTCAATGACCGTGAAAATAAAGCTCATGCTCAAGCCATCCTCAGCCAGGTAGTACTGTTCAATGACACGTTTTTGATCACTGGAGTCCAGGCCGCGGTCAGTACCCCAGGGTGTGTGGGAAAAATGGCTGGTCTCGATTCGTAAGGAACCATCCGGCAGAAAAGTTCCGCGGGAAAAACCCAGTTCATTGGGAAGGTAATCGGCAGGGGGTTCATCCCGATTGAAGTAAACCACCCTGACCTGGGGGGACTGTTCTTTTTCAATGATGAGTTGATCATCCTGGCGGGTCCAGCGGTGCGCATAAGGCCAGGTGATGATGCGCGGCAGGGGTAGCGGAACGCAATCCAGGTAGGGGTCATCGTTCAGATCAAAATTGGCAACCTGTGCCTGACCCGCCGGGGTCAGCAGTGCAGGGTCCGGAGCATCAAAATTTCCCACCAGGGCTGACCGCAGAGCCTGTGTCTGGCTTCCTGTGCTCATACGGGTCCAGGTTCCGGAAAAATCGGTGGATGGCATGATGGGTTCCAGGGTTTCGACCCGTTGTCTGGTATCAACACCCTCTGGCGGACGGAAGGAATAAAAGACACTGCCGTCATCGTGCCGAAAATAATCCAGCAGGCCAAAGTGGCGGGATGTATCGCGGCTTGGATTCACGACTACTCTTACATGATCACCGACTGCCACGGAGTCAGGCTGCCAGCCATTGCCCATCAGGCCACTGATGGAATGTCCTTCGATCATCCATTCCTCGGTTTCGCCAGCTTCATTGGGAACTTCCACTGCCCAGAACACATGAGGGCTGCGCCAGCGCACCATGCTCACCACGCCCTCAAGCTCGATGGTGTTATCGATATCAAACATGGCACGGGAATGATGGGCATGGACACTGAAAACCGGGGTGATGAGCAGTGTGGCGATCAGTGCCATTGGCAGAACGCGGCTAGGTTTAGCGGGAGTCATTAGCTACTCCTGAAGATTGCATGAGTGTTGACTGCCAAAGATAGCGCTGAATCCAGGACGCAGCAATCCTGCTGAAGGCCATCAGACTTTCAGCGGGCTTCCAAAGCTCCGGTAAGCACGTTAACATTTCAGCAATTGCGGTAGCTGGGGATTACCGCAGGACCATAATAATAAACGCTCATCAGATGCTGACGTTACACATGCCAGCCAAGGAGTTCCAAGCATGCCATTTGTACCCATGACCCGTCGCTGTGCCTTGAGCACTTTTCCTCTCGTACTGCTAGTCATCGTGTTGCTGGCCAATGTGCTTGTCAGCCAAACTGCCATGGCCCAGGCGACGCTGGAAGAAATGGACTGGGCCTATGCCATCTCTCCAGCTTTCCCTGCAGAGGAAGATGATGGTTCGCTGCATTCTCTGCCAGGTTCGGATTTTCAGTTTACCCTGACTCAAGCCCGTAACCGTTTCGGTCCGGCAGATTGGTATCCGCAGGATCATCTCGAGATGCCATCCATCGTGGCAGTAGGACGTGAAGAAGCGGGTATCATGGCCTGTGCTCTATGCCATTACCCCAATGGGCAGGGCAAACCGGAGAATGCTTCCGTGGTAGATCTGGAGCCGGACTATTTCATCCAGCAACTGCAGGACATGCGCAACGGTCTGCGACGCTCTGCCAATACCCAAAAAGCCAATACCAATAACATGATTGCCTTTGCGGTAAACATGACCGATGCAGAAATTGAAGCAGCTGCCAATTATTTTGCCTCGATGAACTGGCGTCAATGGATTGAAGTCGTGGAAACCGATACTGTTCCCAGGACCTATCTGCGTGGCGGTCTGCATATCCCTTATGAAGGCGACGAAGCCGGAGAAGAGCCCATTGGACAACGCATCATAGAGATGCCAGTTAACCCGGAAGATACAGAATTATGGCGTAATCCACGCTCAGGTTTCCGTGCCCTGGTCCCGGTGGGTGCGGTGGCAGCTGGCGAGGCACTGGCAAGCACAGGTGGTAACGGTAAAACAGTGCAATGCAGTATCTGTCATGGTGAAAGGCTGGATGGACTCGGTCTGGTACCGCCAATACGGGCACGCTCCCCCAGTTATCTGGCACGTCAGCTTTATGATTTCCAGCAGGGTACCCGGCGCGGCACCTGGTCGCCGCTCATGCAGGCCGTGGTTGAGAATCTGACGGGTGAGGACATCATCAATCTGACTGCCTACCTGGCATCGCTGCCGGCGGATAATCCCGGATTCTGAGAAGAACACTCCGATTAATAAAGTCAGGCGCCGAGCATGGGCTCAGCGCCTTAGGCTGTTTTATTCCTCGATCCAGGCCCAGACAAAACCATCCCGGTTGGGCATCTCGACGGCCGGCAGGGTTTGTGCGTTTATGACAGTATCTTCATCAATAATGCCATTGAGCTCCAGCAGATAAGCTGTCAGAGCATAAGCCTGCTCATCCGTCAGGGAACCCGGCAGGGTAAAGGGCATGGCCCGGCGGATGTAGTCAAACAGGGTGGTTGCATAGGGCCAGTAAGAACCGACGGTTTTGATCGGCGAGTCACTGGCCAGCGAGCCATGTCCTCCGACCAGTCGGTCATTGGTGGCGCCTTGGCCACCTTCGCCATGACAGGCCAGACAGTAAGTCATGTAAACAGCAGCACCTTGCGCGACACTGCCTGATCCTGCTGGCAGGTTTGCACCGCTGGGATCAATACTGATATCCCAACCGGCGATCTGCTCAGGGGTAGCAGGCACACCGAGACCGGGGCCTTCCTGTGCCAGAGAAAAACAGCTGAAAAAAATCGAGGAAACCAGCAACAGATGTTTAGGCGTAGACATTATGCACCTCCCCATTGGCACCGACCTGCCAGGACTGGATAGCATGGTAATGGTAGCGCCGCTGTGGTCCGATCTGGCTCATCAGTGCCTCCCGAGTGGGCTGAACAGCACCGCTTTCATCAATAGCCCTGCTTTGCAAAACCGCAGGCCCTCCATTCCAACGCCAGGGCAGGCGAAAACGGGTCAGGGCCTTGTCCAGCACCGGTCCAGTCAGTTCGGCTTCTGCCCAGGTCCTGCCGCCATCAGCGGAAACTTCAACCCGGCGGATGCGTCCGGCGCCAGTCCAGGCGAGGCCGGAAATCTGGTACAGCCCGGGGCCCTGCATGGACTGTTCGCCTGAAGGTGAAGTAATGACGGATTTCACTCCCAGAGGGAAGGTAAATATTTCTGCTGTGCCGTCGCGCAGCAGGTCTGTATATTTGGATGTCTCGTCCTTGGTCATGGTCGGTCCTTCAGTAACCTTGAGTCGTCGCAGCCATTTGACATTCATGTTGCCTTCCCAACCCGGTAACAGCAGGCGCATGGGATAACCATTGCCGGGTCTGAGACGCTCACCGTTCTGGTAGATTGCAATCAGGGCATCATCAAGAATTTTACTCATCGGTACGCTACGGCTCATCAATGCTGAATCGGCACCTTCGGCCAAGACCCACTTCCCTTCAGCCTGTACGCCGGCCTCATCCAGCAATACAGAAAGAGGGACCCCCGTCCATTCACTGCAGGAGAGCAGGCCATGAAGTGCCTGGGCAGAAGCCTGTGCTGCTTGAGGAGCGTTAAGGGCACCACTGTTGCCGGAACATTCCACAAAGTGGATGCGGGAGACCAGCGGATAGCGGCTGAGGGTATCCAGATCAAAAATCAGCGGGCGGTCCACCAGGCCATGAATAAGTAGTCTGTGTTCTGAGGGGTCGATTGCCGGAATCCCGTTATGGTGCCGTTCAAAATGCAGGGCGCCGGGTGTAATAATACCTTCCAGGTCACCCAGTGGCGTGCGCGAGGAACCCGCTCCCAGCGCGGGTGGCTGACTGCCAGCTAATCGCTTCACGTCCGCTTCAAAGGGAGAGCGGTTGCCATATTCTTCTGGAGGTCTTCCGGGAATCTGGGTCCAGGGATCGACCTCCGGTGGCGCTGCTGTGGCACTCATAAAGGTAGCACTGCCGGCTGCGGCTGCGCCTGCTTTCAGGAAAGCACGGCGGTGCAATAATCCATTGCCGGCGACTTCTTCGATGTACTCATTGGTTTCTTTACTTTTTTGCATGGCTAGACCTGTTGTTATTTTTGTTTAACACGCTTATTGCAAACATTATAAGGAGTCCCAGGCTTCACACAATTATATTTTTTGGGGATTGCCATGCGCAGCCGGGGACGGTATGGTTTCAGGCTGACAATAATAAGAAGTTCTTATGAGCGATATCGATATTTCTTCACCAGCCGGTCCACAGCAAAAAGAACGTTGGGGAACCCGTATCGGGGTGATTCTGGCCGTCATGGGCAGCGCCGTTGGACTGGGAAATTTCCTGCGTTTTCCGGGTCAGGCCGCCCAGTTCGAAGGCGGCATGTTCATGATTCCCTATTTTATTGCGCTGCTGATTCTCGGTATCCCGCTGGCCTGGTCAGAATGGTCAATGGGTCGCTTTGGTGGCAACCGTGGCTTTAATTCGTCACCAGGGATCTATCGCACCATCTGGCGTAACCCTGCAGCACCCTATGGTGGGGTTATCAGTATGACCGTGCCGGTGATCATCTACATGTATTATGTATTCATCGAAGGCTGGTGTCTGGCCTATGCCTGGTACATGGCAACGGGACAGTTGTCCCTTGGCTCGGAACAGACGGCATATGTCGACTTTTTCACCTCCTTCACGGGCGCCGGGCAGGATGGCTTTTTGCTCAGCGGTGGACTCAGCCCGGCAATCATTACCTTGCTGATTTGCTTTGTTCTGAACTTTGTCCTGATATACCAGGGACTGCAGCGTGGTATTGAACGTTTCTGTCTGTATGCCATGCCCTTGCTGATTGCCTGTGCCCTGCTGGTGCTGGTGAGGGTTCTGACGCTTGGAACCCCAGACCCGGCAGAGCCCGAGTTAAACGTGGTTAATGGTCTTGGTATGATGTGGAACCCGGAAAATTTCTGGGGCAGTCTGATGAACGGGCAGATGTGGTTGGTGGCAACCGGGCAGATATTCTTTTCCCTGTCTGTTGGTTTCGGCATCATCATTACCTACGCCAGCTATCTTGAACGCAATGATGATATCGCCCTGTCCTCACTGTCCTCCAATGCCGGCAATGAATTCTGCGAGGTTGCCCTCGGCGGCATGATTATCATCCCTGCAGCCTTTGTATTTCTGGGAGCAGCAGGGGTGGAAGGGCAGGGAACCTTCGGGCTTGGCTTTCTGGTGTTGCCGCAGGTCTTTGCCATGATGCCGGCGGGTCAGTTTATTGGCACCCTTTTCTTCTTTCTTTTGTTTCTGGCGGCTGTGACCAGTTCCCTGTCCATGCTGCAGCCAGCCATTTCCTTTCTGGAAGAGGGCTTGCAGATTGGTCGTCGCTTCTCTGTCAGTATCCTTGGCTTTATTACCCTGATCGGCAGTTTTTTTGTCGCCTATTTTTCCGCCAACCTGCTGGCGCTGGACACCATGGATTTCTGGGTAGGTAATGTGGCTATTTATCTGCTGGCTACTTTCCAGGTTCTTCTGTTTGGCTGGGTGCTGGGTATCGACAAGGGCATGAAAGAAATCAATCAGGGCGCCGGAATAAAAGTCCCGTCTTTTGTGGGCATTATGCTGAAATATGTTTCGCCGGCCTATTTGATCATTGTATTTATCATCTGGTTTTACCAGCAGCTGACAGCCGAAACAGCGAACTATTTCAATTCACTCGCAACGGATTCAGTGGCGCAGTTGTCGGTAGGTTTTATTATCATCGTTGCCATATTCTTCGCCTTGCTGATACGCCAGGCGGTTTCCCGCTGGAGCCGGATGGAACGTCTTGAAGGCAGTACCTGTGAGGTCTGTGATACTGATCTGACGGGAACCCTGTCAACGGAATGTCCGGAATGCGGTGTCAGCTTGCCGGCTCCGGTTCTGCGCAGTGAGCTTAACTCATGACAACCGGTGGCTGGATACTGATGCTTTTGTCAGTGGGCTTTGTCAGCAGCCTGCTGATCTGGTGTGTTTATCAGGTATTAGTGACGCCTGATTCCGAAGAGAGCCTGCACGGTCCTTCCAATATTGATACGGAAGACGACGACACCTGAGTATACCTTCAAATTTTAAACGCTTGTCTGTGTGGCGCTCTATCTGTCGATAGCCGGCGGCAGAAGGGTAGGTGACAGACTCTCGCTGTCATCTTCCAGTTCCGTCAAGAGATCCGTATTGTCATCCAGAGGAACCTGGTGGGCATTCAGGGTAAAGGCCAGCATGGTGTAATAACCGATTAGGCCGGTCAGTTCGATCAGTCCCCTGTCTGCCAGCACTTCCCGTGCATGCCGATAGACAGTATCACTGAGTCGGCCAAAGGCCAGCAATTCGCGGCAGTATTCATAAACGGCGATTTGCAGTGGATCTTCAAAAGCTGGCACCTGGGCCTGCGAGATGGCATTAATGATTTCAGGATCCAGACCGGCTGCTTCGGCAAAGCCGGCATGAATCGACCACTCCTGGCGGCAGTTCCAGTAGCGTGCAATGCAAAGAATGGCCAGTTCACTCAGGGCAGCTGGTAAGCTGCTGTCATAGCGGACAAATTCACCCAGCAGCTGTGTCCGGTCTGCCAGCTCCGGTGAATGCAGCAGTGCCCGAAAGGGGCCGAGCAGTTTGCCACGCTTGCCCCCAACAATCTTGTCAAAGACCTCTTTCTGGGCAGTATTGAGTGCTAGCTCATCAGCCATGGGGATGCGTTCCTGCTTGGGTATCTTAGATGTCATGATGAGTACTTGTCTGCTTTGTGAGTTTGCCAGGTATTGAGAAATCCCGACCACATAGTATGAAATAGAACACCGTAGTACTGGATAACCGAGTGTGAATCATAGGGCAAATCTGCACCTAGTATCACAGTTCTTCTCTGGCTGTAAGCTTCCTTGCGACATGGGTGCGACAATATGTCACACTGCAAGCGCAGGCTTTTTTCCTAATAATAAAATAAAGCATTCCGACCCCGGCAGAAATGTTTATTCAGGCGCTTTGATTATTGGCAGGCAATCAGATGGGGAAGGGCTTATCTGCCTTCAGAGGACCACATGACCTGTCCGGATTCGACCATGGTCAACGAAGAAGCGTTAGCTGTACTGCTACCATCGCGGGAACCAAAGCCAACGATTCTGACCCTATCACCAGGTTTGACCGTATCAGGCGTCATGCCACGGCGCATGAGAGTAAGGACACCTAAAAATTCAACCGCCCAGTTTTGTATGTTGCCACTTTCATCCTCGACATCAATGAAAACCCAGGCATGTGGATTGGTCCATTCTATATTGGTGATTTCTCCACTCAGGTCCACTGGTCGGGAAACGTCAAATTCCAGGGAAAATGAGTGATGTGCTAAGGTGGATATAGACCACATCAGGCCGGTTAAGAGGAAGGTTGCTGAAAAAAGAGTTCGCATGATTATTCCTTTATCTTTTTCACTGCAGGATATGCTTGGCTTTTAGTGTGCTAAATATTAGGCTAAGTCTTCATAAGAATAAACCATCGATATTAGGCAAGCTAACATGTTCAAGCGGCAAACATCACTTATATTGTTAATTCTCCTGAGCACACAACTCAGTGCGCAATGGTTTTCACTGCAGACGCCAGGCATACCCCGACTCCCGGATGGGTCGCCGGATCTGAATGCTCCAACGCCAATGATGGCGGATGGGCGTCCTGACCTGAGCGGATTATGGCTTCCTTCGGATGCCAGTGGCAGTCTGTATGATCCGGACAAGATTCAAGCCTGGGCGCGAGAGGCCATGGACAGGAATGAACGAAATTTTTATGCCGGAGATCCGCGTTTTGCCTGTCTGCCCAGCGGGCCGGGAGTTTATCCAGCTGGCACCGGAGCCTCCGGATTACGCCGTTTTGTTCAGCATCCGTCATTCATGGCCATTCTTTATGAAGACATGACGTATCGCCAGATTCATGTGGATGGCCGGGAACTCGAAGAGAGCCCTTTCCCGACCTGGGAAGGTTATTCCGTTGCTCATTGGGAAGGTGACACACTGGTGGTGGAAAGCAACGGCTTCAATAATCTCACCTGGCTGCACCGCGATGGCCTGCCACATACCGAGCAATTACGTATCACTGAACGTTACCGGCGGGTGAATTTCGGGCATATAGAATTGCAAGTGAACTACGATGACCCGGGTACCTTCACCGAACCAGTGCAGGCCAATATTGATCTTAGCTTCAGGGCTGATACCGAGTTGCTTGAAGTTGTCTGTAATGAAAATCAGCGAGGGCTCAGCGCCAATTGGGCGGGGCAATTTGAACAGGCTGAAAGCAGCAACGTAGAGGTTCCCCTGGAAATTCTGGAAAACTATGTCGGCACCTATCAGGGCGTCTGGCTCGGGACCTTTACCAATTTAGAATTCATTTTGGAAGACGGTGAGTTAGTCCTTATCAGGACGCCTCCTTATTCGGGAACTGGCGGTAATACACCGTCTGTGAGGTCTCGTCTGGTAGCACAATCTGAAACGGCTTTTGACTGTGTCTGTGGCCTGGGCTTTGTGTTTTCTGTCAATGAGCAGGGGCTGGCCACCCAGGTATCCGAAGTGCATGTTTCCGGTGCCTGGCCTTTTGAGAGAGCACCTTGATTGAAAAGCTATTCTTCAGCTTGCCAAGCACCTTTTTTTGAGAGAACTTAGCTGGCAGCGAAACCATTCAGGCTGCTTCGAAGGTAGAAGTCAGCCAAGAGCAGGAGGTGCCTATGTGTATTTGTGGTGATCATCCGGATCAGCCCAGACAATTCATCAATGCCGGTTTGTCCAGGCGTCGTTTATTAAAAGGTGGTGCTGCGGCTATTCTTGCAGGCGGTGCTTCAAGCCTGTCTGCCCAGTCTGCCCTGGCGCAGCAGGGGGCAAACAGTTCAGGGCAGCAGAGCAGTTATACCCCTCCCGCGGGAGCTCAAACCTTCCAGGAGCATGAAGTTATTTTCTGGGGTCGCGGCGAGGATGTCTCTGAGCAGGCTGCTGCCGAAATTGCTGCAGAAAGACAAACAAGCAGTCGTACCGCCGGCATGCAGTTTCGAGCCCAGGTTAGCTATCAGGATTCGCTTACTATGGAGACCTTGACCCTGAAACCGATTCATCCCCTGCAGGTGGTGATCCAGAATGAAGCGGTGCAGGTCTGTTACTCAGCGGCCTACCAGCTCAACCGCTCCCGTTTTCAGGACAATGCCGTGGTCGCCGGACATGGCGGTGTTGGTCGTGTTATCGAAGTAGGCTCAGCGGTGAAAAGAGTGCGGGTCGGTGATCGTGTGATTCTTTCGGCCACACCCAATTGTGGTTTATGCGGGCAATGCCTGCGTGGTAATGGTGATAACTGTGTGGTGCGCCTGCCGGCACTTTCCTCAGCGACCATGTCTGACGGCACGCCGGTGTATTTGACTGCGCCAGTGATGGGGCCGGCCGGTCATTCTGAAATTCTGATCGCCGATGAAGAATGGGTGGTGCCGGTCTTTACCGATCTGCCAGCCGATGAACTGTCGATGTTAATCTGTGCACCGGCTGTTGGTCTGGGTATCACGACTGTCAAACACCCGATTGAAGTAGGCTCCGATGTGGTGATTTATGGGCTGGGGCCGCTGGGTATGGGTGCCGTGCAGGGCGCCAGAATCCAGGGTGCAGAAAAGATTATCGGCATTGACCCGATTTCCTATCGCCGGGAACTGGCTATGCAAATGGGCGCCACACACGTACTGGATCCCAATGATTATAGTGAGAGTGGTCTGGTTGATGCGGTCATGGCGCTTACCCCCGATGAGGTCGACGATAACGGCGGCTATAAGCGGCACTACCTGGGTGAACGGCAACATGGCGCCCTGTACGCTGTTGAGGCCACTGCGACCTCACAGTATCCGCATGCCCCAGGTGTTGAGATGGCCCCTGAGGATGTGAATATTTTCGAGCAGGTTTATGCCTCAGTCCGTCCTGGAGGATATGTCACCAGTGCAGGATTCCCGCGAGGCAATGTCAATTCACGCCTGGTGGCCTGGAGCAACAAGACCATAACCGGTGGAAATTTCCCTGGACTGAATGTACTGAGTGATTTGCCCAAATTTATCAGCCTGGTCGAGCGTGGCTTGTTCGATGCCAAAGCCATGATTGGCCGTGTATATGGACCAGAGCAGATGCGCGAAGCCATGGAAGGGGCGATGAGCCGGGAAGTGCTGACAACAGTGATTGATTTCACCTGAAGACCCAGCAAGGGTTTCTACACCTATTCAGTGAACGGTGTCTGCTTAATCTTTTTACCCAGGCCAAGTTTCATATTGGTGGCAATGAAGCTGTCAGGTTTCAGTTTAGCCTGTTTGAGTAAAATCTCAGTGAAGGCTTGTTTAAAACCCAGGCGTGGATAATCTTCAAGGATATCCCTGAGCGCATAGGCAGGTATTTCATCATAGCGTATACCAATAACATCCACACCAGCACCAGAAGCCTTTATACAAGAAGTTTGTAAGACGCCGATGAAAGACAGTGGATTTGACTATAAACCAAACTTATCGGGACTTGATATAGTAGGTAAAATTGCGACAGCGGTTCTTGAAGAACGTTATCCTGATGGTATGTATTTTACCAATTATTTTCATGTGATTGATGATGGAAGCGGCTGGAAAATAATCAGTAAAACCTTTACTGGGCACCTGGACTAATTTTCTAAGTCAGCCCAGGATTTCAATACAAGAAATTGTCGGAGTGTTATAGTAAGGCTGCTATACAGTCACATACCTGACTAGTGGTAAAAAATGAAAATTGTCATAATCGGCTCCGGATTAATGGGTCTGGCTTCGGCCTATTATTTGTCTGAACAGGGGCATGAAGTCAGGGTACTTGATCGCCAGTCCGGTCCGGCAAAAGAAACCAGCTTTGCCAATGCAGGTGTCCTGCATCCCAGCCAGGCCAGCCCCTGGAATCATCCGGGTATCGGTCGGGAAATTCTTGGCTGGATGGGAAAAGAAGATTCACCGTTTTTACTGCGACCCTCGGCACTGCCTTCGCTGTGGCGCTGGGGCATTGGTTTTCTGAAGAATGCCAAACCGGAACGTTTTCATGCCAATCTGCAAGCCAACACCGTGCTGGCAAATTACACGATGCAATGCATGCAGGACATGCTGCAAAAACATTCTTTTGACTACAGTGCCAGCAAGTTGGGTAGCCTGAAGATTCTTGAAGATCAACAGGAAATGGAGAACGCGGTGGAATCGCTCAGCTTGTTTCAGGAGCTGGGTGTCAATTGCACCGTGCTGGAGCCGGCTGACATTTTTACCAAAGAGCCGGCACTGCTCGAAAGCGGTGAAAAGCTGGTTGGCGGTATTCACTATCCGGATGACCAGGGCGGCGATGCCTATCAGTTCTGTCAACAAGTGGCTGAGCTGCTGAAGCAGAATCAGGTAATTTTTGAGTACGATACCCGGATAGATGCTTTTGTAAAAAGCGGCCAGAGGATTGCATCCATCAGCACCAGTCGCGGTGAATATCAGGCCGATGCCTTTGTCCTGGCGGCCGGTTCGTACAGCCCCCTCCTGGTCAAATCACTGAAGCTGAACATCCCGGTGCGCCCGGTTAAAGGCTATTCCATCACGGTATCCATGGATGACTGGACACAAACACCACGGATGCCGGTAATTGATGAAACTTCCCATGTGGCCATTACGCCATTGGGCAAGCAACTGCGTGCAGCCGGTACCGCTGAACTGGCCGGTTACGATACCCGTATCAATCAAGGCAGGGTAAAGATGATCATCGACCAGGTTATAAATCGGTACCCTGCAGCTAAAACATCTATTGCTGCTGGCAAACTGAGTTCCTGGGCGGGACTGAGGCCGAGCAGTGTGGATGGTGTGCCGATCATTGGCGGCAGCCCTTACGGCAATCTGTTTATCAACACCGGGCACGGACATCTGGGCTGGTCCTTTGCCATGGGCTCGGGGAAACTGCTGGCTGATTTAATCAGTGCCAGACCGACTGATATTGATCCGCAAGCCTACCGCTACGCCCGTTTTTGACAGGAAAAAACCAATGAAACTTCTGTCATTCCGATTATTGCAGGCAATCATTCTTCCAGGGCTGATTTTTCAGTCGGTGGTCATTGCCGGCGGTTATGCAACCGGGCGGGAACTGGTGGAGTTTTTTCTATCTAACGGCCCGCAAGCCGGTTTGTACGGCATGCTGGTCGCCACCATGGTGTGGTCGCTGGTGCTGGCGACCAGTCTCGAGTTTGCCAGACTCACTCAAAGTTACGATTACAAGACTTTTTTCAGGCATCTGCTGGGACGGGCCTGGGTGCTCTATGAAATCGTTTACATCATCACCATCGTGCTGATTTTGTCGGTGATCGGTTCCGCTGCGGGTATCCTGCTGGCTGACATGATTGGGACAGCCCCATTGATTGGCACCATCATTTTGATTGCTACGATCGGCCTGCTGACTTTTTTCGGCACCAGCCTGATCGAAAAAGTGCTGGCCAGCTGGTCTGTGCTGCTTTATCTCGTCTATATCAGTTTTCTGCTGATCGGATTCACCCAGTTTGGAGAGACTATTGCTGAGAACTTAAGCCTGCCGCCGGAAAATTCTGCCTGGCTGGGTGACGGCATCAAGTACGCCAGTTACAACCTGGCCATTATCCCGACCATCCTGTTCTGCATGCGTCATATTGGCAGCCGTAGTGAAGCTGTCACTGCCGGTTTGCTTGGCGGTGTCATCGCCATTTTGCCAGGGGTCTTGTTTTATTTTGTGCTGGTCGGATTTTATCCTGCCATTATTGATGAAGCCGTTCCCGTCAATCAGATTCTCGGTATGATGAATCTGCCTTATTTCCAGTTTCTCTTTCAATTGGTGATATTTGGCACCTTTATTGAAACGGGTACAGCTCTGTTGCATGCCCTGAATGAGCGGGTAGCAGTAAGCTATCAGGCAAAATCAGCACAGATGCCGCTTTACCTGAGGCCAAGCATTGCGGTGGTCACTATGGTGATTGCCGTTTTCATCAGTGACAGGATTGGCTTGATTGCCCTGATTGCCAATGGCTATGTCTTGCTGACCTACCTGTTTCTGCTGGTGTTTGTATTGCCGCTGTTTACAATAGGTCTTTATAAAATTGTCAGCTTCAAAGTCAGGGCTGAATAAAAGTAGCTGGTTTGACTGTTTAACAAGAGAGGTTAGGATGAGTATTCAACGACTGAAAACCAATGATCGCATGAGCCAGGCCGTCATTCATGGCGATACCGTATATCTGGCCGGGCAGGTTGCCCAGACGGCACGCGGTGAAAGTGTAAGGGCGCAGACCATAGCGATTCTGGCGCAGATTGATGCCCTGCTGGCAGAAGCAGGCACCGATAAAACAAAAGCCCTGAGCGCGACTATCTGGCTTGCCAATATGGAGGATTTTGCCGAGATGAATGCTGTCTGGGATGAATGGAGCAAAGGTGGTAATGCGCCCTGTCGTGCTTGCGTCGAGTCACGTCTGGCCTCACCGGATTTTACCGTTGAAATCGGGCTGATAGCTGCGCGCTAGGCAGCTGTTAAGTTTTTGTCTTGTGAGAATTCCTGGCTGAGCTGGGCAATAAACATGAAGCTGGTCAATAAGTGGAAACAACAGATGATAAGTAAATACAGCCTCTGCGGTATTCTGATACTCACGTTGACTGCCTGCGCAGAAGACCCGCCAGCATATGAGCTGATCCTGCGTGGCGGCACCATTATCGATGGCAGCTCACAAGAGGCCTATGTCGGTGATGTGGCCATCACGGGAACGACGATTGCCGCTATTGGTGATCTTGGAGCGGCAAGTGCTGAAGTCGATATAGATGTCAGTGGGCTGGTGGTGGCTCCCGGCTTTATCAATATCCACAGCCATGACAGGGGAGAGGCACTCTCTACAGCCGTCAACATGATCAGTCAGGGAATAACCACAGAAATCATGAATTCGGATGGTTGGAGTCCACTGGATATCGCAGCGCAGTTTGCAGCGTATGCTGAAGCGGGGCTTGCCATAAATGTTGGCGGTTTCGTTGGTTTCAACAGTATCTGGGAGGAGGTGGTCGGCCTTGAAGATGCACGCCCGACCCCGCTGCAGATCAGTCGTATGCAGGCGCTGATTGCTGAAGGGCTGCAAGCCGGCAGCTGGGGTGTCTCGGCCGGTCTGGATTATGTGCCAGGCTATTATGCCCAGACGCAGGAAGTTATCGACATTCTGTCACCCTTTGCCGACTGGCATGTGGTGTTTGCCAATCATGACCGCCTGACACCGGAAACCGATTACAGCTCCATCGTTGGCATGACGGAAACCGTCCGTATCGGCGAAGCGGCCGGACTGATTCCCCTGGTCACGCACATGAAAGTGCAGGGCTGGGAGCAGGGCAAAGCGGCCGAGATTCTCGACACAATGCGCGTGGCTGATACCAGCAACGCCGAAGGGGCTGTCGCAGATGTCTACCCCTATCTGGCCGGACAGACCGATTTGTCTAATCTGATTATTCCCAGCTGGGCACAGGCTGGGGGTCGTGCGGCCATGCTGGCGCGTTTTCAAGATCCAGCGCTGCGCGCACAGATTATTACCGAGGCTGAAGAGGCCATGAACCTGCGCTGGGGAGGCGCTTCGGGTGTTTTTGTAAAAAGCAATCAGCAGGAGCTGACTGAGATTATGGAAGAACTGGGTACTGACTCAGCGGGGGAAGCCGTCATCCGCATTCTGGAAGAAGCCGAGAGTGGATCGATTTTGCGATTCGGCAGTGAAGCAGACCTGATAGAAATCATGCAGCACCCGAGTGTATCGATTGCCTGTGATTGTGATGCGGTGTTAGAGGGGGGCAGGGAGCATCCGCGTTATTGGGGAACCTTTCCCAAAGTGCTGGGCGAATATGTGCGGGAAAAAATGGCACTGAGTCTGGAGCAGGCCATTTACAAAATGACCTGGTTACCGGCAAAGACCATCGGCATCACCGACAGGGGCTTGCTGAAACCGGGCATGGCGGCCGACATCACGGTATTCGATGCCGAAACGGTTATCGACCATGCCAGCTATGATAATCCAAGCGCCCGACCCGATGGCATTGCCTATGTGATTCTTAATGGCGAATTCGCCCTTAGCGATAGCATACCAAGCAGCGTCAATGCCGGTCGCGTGTTGTTCCGGCCACGACCATTTTAATTTTCAGACAGGAAACAAGATGACAATGCACAGGAATTTTTATGCTTCAGCCAGGCAACACATTCTGCGATCACTGCTTCTGACAGCTTGCTGGCTTGGAAGCGGGTCGACAGCGCTGGCACAGGCCATCGATTCAGAGGAGCTTGTCGACTTGATTGATGCTTATCGGTCAGACAACGAGCAAGTCATTCTGCAGGATTTTATTGAGCTCCTGCGGCTGCCCAATTCAGCGGCAAACCTTGCTGACATGGATAGAAATGTCGAGCATATCACGGGGCTTCTGCAAGGCCAGGGTTTTACCACGCAGCGCCTGCAGGCAGATGGAGCACCCTATATTTATGCAGAATTATTGAACCCCCAGGCCAGTGAGACTGTGTTGATTTATGCACATTTTGACGGGCAACCGGTATTGCCGGATGACTGGGCATACCCACCTTTTAGTCCTACGCTGCTGGATGCTCCCCTGCAGGAGGGCGGCCGACCGGTTAGCCAGGCTCAAATGGAGCAGGGTTTGAATCCAGAGTGGCGACTCTATGGTCGTTCAGCGGGCGATGACAAAATGCCGATCATTGCCATCACTCATGTGCTGCAGGCATTACGTGACAATGACATTCCCCTGTCGGTTAATCTGAAACTCCTGCTGGATGGTGAAGAAGAAATTGGCTCGCCTAGCCTCGGTACCATTATGGATGCCAACCCCGGCCTGCTGGATGCTGACTTGCTGCTTTTTTGTGACGGGCCGATGCATCAGTCTCGACAGGCGCAACTGGTTTTCGGTGTGCGTGGTAGCAAGACTCTGGATATTACAGCCTATGGCGCCAATCGCCCTCTGCATTCCGGGCACTATGGCAACTGGGCGCCAAACCCCATCATGCAACTGGCCTATTTGCTGACCAGTATGCGCGATGAAAGTGGCAGGATACTCATAGATGGTTATTACGACGCAGTGGCACCCCTGTCAGACCGTGAACAGAGTGCACTGCAGAACATGCCGGACATGACGGCAGATCTGCAGAATGAACTGGCCGTTAATACACCTGAAGGAAACGGCATGCGCCTTGCCGAGCTGGTGACGTTGCCAGCCATCAATGCCCGTGGCATTGTCGGAGGCGGGGTTGGCGTACTGGGCAGCAATATCATCCTGACCACGGCGACTGTTTCCCTGAATTTGCGTCTGGTTCCCGATCAGCAGCCCGCCGATATTGAACGTCTGATTGAAAACCATATTACGCAAGAGGGCTACCATATCATTTATGAAGACCCCAGCGATGAAATTTTGCGGAACAACGACAGGGTGCTCAAACTGGACTGGCGCGGCGAGGGAAGCTCTGGCCTCAGAACTTCAATGGATGGCCCCATGGCTGCACGCATGATCAGCCTTATGGAAGCAATAACACCCAGTCTGATTCTGACGCCGAATATGGGTGGCACCTTGCCGCTGGATGATTTTGCCGAGAGGATGGATACCCCGATTATCATTTTACCGCTGGCTAACCACGACAATAATCAGCACGGTGAAAATGAGAATCTGCGATTACAGAACTTCTGGGATGCCATGGCCATCTATGGCGTCGTACTGGCAAACTTCGGTGCTGAGTGACCCAGGCCAGATGAAGATCAGGACCTAGTTGCCCAGCACGGCTTCGAGGGCGCTCAGGCAATACAGCACGTTGCCGGGGTTGGCGGAATATCCCATCAGGCCAATGCGCCATAGTTTGCCGGCACTTTCGCCGAGACCCGCACCGATTTCCAGGTTGTAGTCCTGCAGCAGGGAACTTCGCACTGCAGCATCGTTTACCCCTGCCGGAATGCTGACGGCATTAAGCTGTGGCAATCGTTCGGCTTCGGGGACACTCAGCTGCAGGCCCAGTTTTTCCAGCCCGCCCTTGAGAGCCTCATGCTGGCTTCGATGTCGCTGCCAGGCATTTTCCAGACCTTCTTCCTGCAGGATGCACAGAGCTTCATGCAATGCATACAAGGGGTTGATGGGCGCTGTGTGATGATAGGCGCGTTTGCCTTCACCTTCCCAGTAACCGAGCATCAGTTTCAGATCGAGAAACCATGACTGCGTGACTGACTGGCGTTTTCGGACTTTATCCATGGCACGCTGGCTGAAAGTCACTGGTGAGAGCCCGGGAATGCAGGACAGGCATTTCTGTGTACCCGAATACACCGCATCCAGTTCCCACTCGTCCACCTTCAGCGGGACTCCGCCCAGCGAGGTGACGGTATCCACAATCGTTACACAGTCATGTTCGTGCGCGAGTCTTGCCAGGGTCTGTGCATCCGACAGTGCACCGGTTGATGTCTCTGCGTGTACAAAAGCAAGAATCACCGCATCCGGATTGGCCTGCAGGGCAGCTTCGACTTTTTCGGGATCCACCGCACGTCCCCAGGGATCATCCACGATGATGGCTTCACCGCCACTGCGTTTAATGTTTTCCAGCATGCGTCCGCCAAAGGCACCATTGCGACACACAATCACCTTGTCACCCGGTTCAACTAGATTCACAAAACAGCATTCCATGCCGGCTGATCCCGGTGCTGAAATGGGCATGGTGACCTCATTCTCGGTCTGGAAGGCATAGCGCAGAAGCTGTTTCAGCTCATCCATCATGCCGATAAATAGGGGATCCAGATGGCCGATGGTCGGTCGTGACAGCGCTTCAAGTACGCGCGGATAAACGTCCGAAGGACCGGGGCCCATCAGGGTACGTCGGGTTGGGTGAAAGGCACTGATGACTCCTGGCTGCATACGGATTCCTTCTTTGTGATTGTGACTAAAAGCTGCTTCTTGCAATCAGCAGACACGGGTTTAATAATGCTACTGAAACCAGTGACAGATAATAACAAGAAACCCTCGATTCAACATGATTCTCGTACAAAAGTTGTGGCAGGCAGACAAGATAGCGTTGTGCTGCAGTTCAAACTGAACCTGCGTGTATCGTTTTAAACAATAAGGAATCTATCATCATGTTCATGCGCCTTAAAGATGTCCGCAATGTGGAAGATTTTCGCCGGATGGCCAAGCAGCGTTTGCCCGGTCCGATTTTTCATTACATTGATGGTGCCGCTGATGATGAGTTGACCTATCGCCGCAATACCACGGCTTATGATGAAGTGGACTTGGTACCCAATGTGCTGGCCGGCGTTGAAGAGATTGATCTGAGTACGACTGTGATGGGGCAGGAGATTGGCATGCCACTGTTTCTTTCACCAACAGCCCTGCAGCGTCTGTTTCATCATGACGGGGAAATGGCGGTCGGCAAGGCAGCTGAAAAATACAAGACGATATTTGGTGTGTCTTCCCTGGGGACGGTCAGTGTCGAGAATATCGGTCAGTCCATCAACACGCCCAAGCTGTTCCAACTGTATTATCACAAGGATAAGGAGCTCACGCGCAGCATGATGGACCGCTGCAAGGCAGCTAATTTTGACGCTCTGGCGCTGACCGTGGATACCATCGTCGGTGGCAATCGTGAGCGGGATCTTTACACCGGATTCACCACGCCTCCGCGGCTAACCCTGAAAAGCCTGCTCAGTTTCATGACGCACCCGTCCTGGGCCTTTAATTATTTCACCCATGAAAAATTCGAACTGTCCCAGCTCAAGGATTACGTCAAGGAGGGCTCTAATCTTTCCATCACGGTGGCCGACTATTTCAATGTCATGATGGATCAGAGTATGGACTGGAAAGCCGCCGAAGAGGTTGCCGCCTACTGGGGAAAAACTTTTGTACTCAAAGGTATTATGTCGGTAGAGGATGCCAGACGTGCTGTGGACATCGGTGCCAGTGCTATTATGGTATCCAACCATGGCGGTCGGCAGCTGGATGGTTCGCGTTCACCCTTCGATCAGCTGGCTGAGATAGTCGATGCTGTCGGTGACAAGATAGATGTGATCTGTGATGGTGGTATCCGCCGTGGCACGCACATTCTCAAGGCGCTTTCCGTCGGTGCCAAGGCCTGCTCCGGTGGCAGGTTGTATCTGTATGCCCTGGCGGCAGCCGGGCAGGCAGGGGTGGAAAAAGCCTTGTCCCTGTTGCACGCAGAATTAATCAGGGACATGAAATTAATGGGCTGCAAATCCATCAAGGATTTACAGCGAAGCAATCTGCGATTTCGCAATTAGTGTAGGAAGAATGGTTTTATGAAACTTGCTGCCAGTATGTCCCGTCTGGGAACAGAATCAGCCTTTAAAATTCTTGCCAGAGCCAAGGCATTGGAAGCGCAGGGGCGCGATATTATTAACCTTGGTATCGGAGCGCCAGATTTTCGTACGCCGGACAATATTGTTGAAGCCGGGAAGAAAGCCATAGACGAAGGCTTCCACTTTTATACCCCAGCCAAGGGCCTGCCGGAATTACGCGAAGCAGTGGTTAATGATATTCGCAAGTTCCGGGGTGTTGAAGTGGACCGGGAAAATGTCATGGTTGTGCCGGGTGGCAAACCGACCATGTTTTTCGCCATCATGATGTTTGGTGAGCCCGGTGCTGAAATACTTTACCCCAATCCCGGTTTCCCCATCTATGAATCCATGATCAAATTCAGTGGGGCCAAAGCAGTTCCTATCGAGTTACTGGAAGATAGTGGTTTTGGTTTTGATCCGGAAAAAGTACTTGCCCAGATTAATGACAATACCCGATTGATCATCGTCAATACACCGGCCAACCCAACGGGCGGGGTCCTGCAAAGGGATGTGATTGAAACCTTTGTCAAAGGTCTGGAAGCCTATCCGCATGTCACATTACTCTCAGACGAAATTTATTCCCGTATGCTCTATGACGGTATGGAACATGTCAGTTTTCTTGAATATGAATCGATACGGGATCGCACCATTTTGCTGGATGGATGGAGCAAGACCTATTCCATGACCGGCTGGCGTCTGGGTTATGGTGTTTGGCCTGCCAGTTTGATTGATCATGCGGAGCGCTTGCAGATAAACAGTAATTCCTGTCCATCTGCGCCGGTTCAAAGAGCAGGCATTGAAGCGTTGACAGGTCCTCAGGACGCGGTTGATACCATGTGCCAAATTTTTGATGAAAGGCGTCAGCTGATTGTTGAACTTCTCAATGAAGTGCCGGGTTTTTCATGTATTTCACCTAAAGGTGCTTTCTATGCCTTTCCAAATATCACCGGCACTGGCATGAAATCAAAGCAGCTCGAAGAGCTTTTACTTGAAGAACTGGGTGTGGCAAGCGTTGCCGGCACCAGTTTTGGTCATCTTGGTGAAGGCTATATTCGTTTCAGCTATGCCAGCAGTACAGAGGATATTCGCGAAGCATTGGGACGTATCAAGGCTTACATGAACAGCAAGGTTTAAATGGGATAGACAGGTCGGCTGGACTCTAGCCGGCAGACTTTATATTCTCAACCTTATAAAAAATCGGCTCCCTAGTAAGTTGCCATAAAAATAAACCAATAAAAAAAGGAAAATCTTATGTGGCAGCAGGAATACCTTCCATTGGCTGACAGTCTGCTTATATCTACCCTGGCGGCAGCTGCACCGATATTTGTCTTGCTGCTAATGATTGGCGTCTTGCGCAAGCCTGCCTGGGTTGCTGGCCTGTCGGGTTTGCTGGTAGCGGTGGTCGTTGCGCTGATTGTCTATGGCATGCCCCTGCAGTTGGTTGTCGGTTCTGTCAGTATGGGTGCTGCCTTTGGCCTTTTTCCCATTGGCTGGATCGTGTTCTGGGCAGTGGTCCTGTACCGCATCACCGCTGATACCGGTAATTTTGAAGTGATCAAGGATTCCATCGGGGGGCTGACTTCAGACCGGCGCATACAGGCCATGCTGATTGCCTTCGCGCTGGGTGCCTTTATTGAGGGAGCTGCCGGCTTTGGTACCCCTGTGGCGGTAGCCGCCGCCATGCTGACTGGCCTTGGATTCTCACCTTTTTTTGCTGCGGGTATTTGCCTGCTGGCCAATACAGCACCCGTTGCCTTCGGCTCCATAGGTATTCCGGTTATTACACTGGCTGGCATTACCGGCCTGCCGGAAAATGAACTCAGTGCCTGGGTAGGGCGCCTGTGTGCACCGGTAGCCCTGTTTATTCCAGCCTACCTGGTCATGGTCATGGGTGGCTGGAAAGGCCTGAAAGGGGTTTTACCGGCAGCAGCCGTTTGTGGCATCTGCTTTGCCGGTATGCAGTTTTTTATGTCCAACTATGTCGGCCCTGAACTGGTGGATATTGTAGCCTCCCTTAGCGCCATTGCCGGTCTGGTGATATTGCTTAAGCTCTGGCAACCCAGTGATGATTTTGTCTGGGCAGGGGAGACTCAGAGCAGCATGACGGTTTCATCGCATGGTTTTGGCCGAACGGTGCTGGCCTGGTCGCCCTATCTGTTTCTGGTGGTCTTTGTACTGATCTGGGGCAGCGGCATCATAGGCGAGCTGCTCAACAGTGTCACGCTGGTGTTTCAGTGGCCCGGTTTACATAACCAGGTCTTGCAGGGGGCACCGGTTGTTGAGGTTCCCACACCCTATGCCGCCACTTATACCTTCAACTGGATTTCAGCCGCCGGCTCGGCCTGTGCTTTTGCCACTGTGGCAGCAGCCGTTGTTTTTAAAATGTCTATTGCAGCCTATCTCAGGTTGCTGGGGTCGGTACTGCAGCAACTGTCCTACTCGATGCTGACCATTGCTTCGGTGCTCGGACTGGCCTTTCTGATGAATTACAGTGGTGCGACTGTCACACTCGGGCTGGCCTTTGCGGCGACCGGTACGCTCTTTCCCTTTTTCAGTGCCATGCTGGGCTGGCTCGGGGTTTTCCTTACCGGTAGTGACACTTCGGCCAATGCCCTGTTTGGAAATTTACAGGTGGTGACGGCCGCTACGCTGGGTCTTGACCCCAACCTGATGGCTTCGGCCAACTCTGCCGGTGGCGTGATGGGTAAAATGATTTCTCTGCAGAGCCTAGCAGTGGCGGTTGCTGCAACCGGTATGCCACGTTCCGAAGAGGGCAGGCTGTTCCGTTTTACCTTCAAGCACAGTCTGTTTCTGGCGGTGATACTGGGTTTGATGACCTCACTCTACGCTTACCTGCTTTAAGCCCTGGGGGAATGTTGGCAAAAGAACCGAAAGGGAATAAGTACTTTACAATTACGGATCTGCTCTTTATGTTGCAGAACACACTATTCACACGAAGGGAGATACCATGACTCACCTTGTTTATCACATCAAGCACGCCTTATTGCTGCTGGGCACCGTGTTATTAGCCACGCTTGCCAGCCAGGCAGTACAGGCTCAGAACAACATGACACAATCCACTTCAGCCAGCATTCTGCACCTGAACGTTGCTGACCTCGAGCGTTCACTGGAGTTATACCGTGATCTGCTTGGTATGGAATATGTCGATCCACCGGCTGAGCCACGCTCGGGAAGAGGACTCATTGATGATGAGCATGCCATGCTGCAGACGACCATTCTGAAACTTCCGAATGATTCATTCCGGATGGAACTGGTGGAGTGGATCAATACCCCCAAGCGTGCCATGCATCCCATGATTCAGGATCCGGGTCAGATCATGCTGGCCATGAATGTGCGTGATCTGGACACCCTACTGGCACGCGCCAAAGAGATGGGGCTACAGGTGCTCAGTGAAAACGATGAGCCCTATGATGCTACAACAAACCGGGCTGTGATGATCCGTGATGCCGATGGCTTTATTGTCGAGTTGGTTGAGCGCAAAGGTGAGACTTTTGAAGGTCCGGGTGAAGTTAACAGTGTTACCGTTTATCTCACAGTGGCCGACCTTAATCAGACCGTCTCTTTCTATAACAGTGTGTTTGGTATGGGACTTGAACAGCCGGCTCCGGCAGGTCAGGCCAATGACCGTATTCAGGCGCTGTTCGGGGACCGCTCCATTGCCACGATGCGTGCTACCCGAGGCACTTTCCCGGGGTCTGAGTTTGTGATCAATTTTCAGGAATTTACCGGCCCCACCCGTCGAGCGGTTTCCCATCGCGTGCAGGATCCGGGTGGTCCGATTATGCTGATAGGCGTGAATGATTTCGACAGGGCTGTCGATAATATTCTCAGCCACGGCGGACTGATCGGTTCCGATCAGAAGTCAGCCATGCTGGATGCCGGTACCAGCTCCAGCTGGACCAGAGACCCGAACGGTCTTTTGATCAGGCTGTCACGGGAATAAGTATGCCAAGCGCCTCCGCAGGGAAGCGGAGGATGCGATGACCACTGCTTGGACGGCGCTTTCAAATTTTCGTCTGCTCCCGGGCTTGTGTCATAATCCGCACCCGCACGTTTTAATTTCTCCTCAAGGATTGCGTCTGTTTTATGTGGTTCAAGAATCTGCGTCTGTTTCAACTCCTTAAACCCTTTGATTTGTCATATGAAGATCTGGAAGCCCAGCTGGGCGATTATGCCTTTGTACCCTGTGCCAGCTATGAGAAATCGCGCCTCGGCTGGGTCAGCCCACTGGGGGATGCTGCACCGGATCTGCAAGATTCAGAAACGACTGAAGAGGCTGAGGCAGAGCAGGGCGAAGCAGGCGAGACCGATAGCAGGGCTTTGCCGCAGCCGCTGACCCATGTTGTGGGGGATTTCATCATGTTCTGCGCACAAAAGCAGGATCGACTACTGCCTGCCACCGTGGTACGCGAGGCGACGGCAGAACGAGTTGCTGAGCTGGAGGCCCGTCAGGGCAGAAAAATTTACCGCAAGGAACGCCGTGAGATTCAGGATGATGTTTATAACTCCCTGCTGCCACGGGCGTTTACCCGCTCCAGCAGGACCTATGCCTATATCAGTCGCTCGGAACAGCTGCTGGTGGTGGATGCGGCCAGTCCGGCCAAAGCCGAAGAACTGATTAATCTCTTGCGGGATACGCTCGGCACTTTTCCAGTGGCTATTCCTGACAGTAAGCGTGCACCTTCGGATGTCATGACGCGCTGGCTGAATGATGGCAAGGCCAGCGATCATTTCGAGATTCATGATGAATGCGAACTGTTCAATCCGCTGGATGTAGCCAACGTGATTCGCTGTAAGGGGCAGGATCTGGAAGGCGATGAAATCAGAACCCACCTACAGGCAGGCAAACGTGTCAGACAGCTGGCCGTGCAATGGAAACATCTGTTGAGCTGCAGCATTGCCGAAGACCTCAGCATCAAAAAACTGCGTTTCGATCAGGTGAAAGAAGAAGCCGATTCACAGAACACTGGTAGCCCTGCAGAAAAATTCGATCAGGAATTTGCCCTGATGACGCTGGAGCTGCAGGGCTTTTTCAGGGATTATTTCAATGCCTTCGGTGGTCTGGATGATCCCGAGAAAAAAGTGCTGCCGGATAATCGCAATAAAGAAGATTATGTAAAAGTATGATCAGACTCTGTCCCTATCACGGCCTGGGAAAGGCCAGCCATGGCTGGCTCAAATCCAGCCATCATTTCAGTTTTGCCGATTACTACAATCCGGCACGCATGGGGTTTGGTGCCTTGCTGGTGGTTAATGATGACTGGATCAAGGCCGGTACCGGCTTTCCACCGCATCCGCACCGCAACATGGAAATTATCACCTATGTCAGGCAAGGCGAGGTGACCCATCAGGACAATCACGGTCATAAAGGTGTGACCAGACAGGGTGAAGTGCAGGTCATGAGCGCCGGCACCGGCATCGTCCACTCCGAATACAACATGGGCAAGACGCCACTGGTGCTTTACCAGATATGGATCATTCCCGACAAGGCTAACGTCAAACCGCGCTGGGAAGCGAAACAGTTTCCACAAAGCAGTACTGATTCCCTCAAGCTGCTGGTTTCAGGCTATGAAGAAGACAAGGGCCGCGCGCTGTACATTCACCAAAAAGCCCGACTCTATGGCGGCAAACTCAGCAAAGGCAGTGAGATCGAGCATCCTATTAAGCACCAGGCTTATGTGCTGGCTTCGGAAGGCAAGTTCGAAATTCGCGACGGTGAAGGAAAGACCACGCTGAATAAGGGTGATGCCGCTGAAGTCACAAAAAGAAAATCAATGAAGATCAGCGCAGTGTCGGATTGTGAAGTGGTGGTGATTGATACGCCACCCATGGTGAGGTAGCGCCAAGGTCTTTCTGCTTACCCTAGCGATCCAGAATCGCCAGCGTACTCCTGGCATAATCTCTGGCGCTGCTACTGATGTCATCCTCGTTGATCATCTGCTGTAACAAAGCACGCGCGGATGCCTGCTGATCTTCCGCCAGCAGTTCCTCGACTTCGGCAATGCGCTGATTGGCCAGCATGTTGCGTCGCTGGGCATTGAGAAAGCCGCGGATATTGCCCGGCACTGTGCGTACACCAGCCTGCCGACCCGCCAGAATATCATCGATATACCGAACAGCATCGGCGTAACGTCCATCCAGATTGAGCAACTGCAGACTGTTGGAAATTCCGGTTACCCAGACGAACTCGGTCACCATGCGGGTGAAGGCACGATTGTTGTCGGCAATTCTGTAATCGCCCTCATTGGCTTCAGCAATCAGCGCCATGGCCAGATCATAGTTAGCCGTCAGGGCACTGAGCATGGCTTCGCCGACCAGGATAATACCCTCGTCGGGAAACAGGGCTTTGCCCAGTTCAATGGCATTAAAATCAGCATCAGTCGCACTCATGATATTTGGTAATACCCGCACAAAAGCCTGATAGGTTTCCAGCCGAAAAGGCTGTAGCACAATAGAACGTGTCAACAGGTTGGCAATCTCGCGCGCCACTTCGGGGGGCAGAGTGCCGGTGTTGGAATCTTCGTTTCGCTCCCAGAGGAAAGCTGCCTGCAGCTCATAACTTTTGGCATTGCTGGTGTTGAGATAAATCGCATTGTTCAGTGCCGTTTCCAGCATGTCGGGCTCATTCAGACGGTTGGCGACTTCGGCAATGATGTCATAGGTCTGCGCCTGTCTCGGTTCAAGTTCCAACAGGGCCTCGGCATGATCGAAGCCAAGCTCGATGTTGTTGCCGGCAATCGCCAGTTTCGCCAGAGCGGCTTCCACCTCAGCTGGTGAGGCGCTGGTACTTTGTAAACTCTGTCTACTGGCAGAGACAGAAAACTGTGTAGTGCGAAAATCCCCGGCAGCCAGATAATCACCCAGCAGGGCATCCAGTTCGGTAAAAACCAACCCCAACTCCTGCGCCAGTGCCGTGGGCATATCCGACTCGATGGAGCCTTCTACCAGGCTGATCAATTCAGCGGGTGTCAGATTCAGCTCACCAAAGAGCAGGTAATGCACAAACAGCCAGGCCTGTGGATAGAAAGTGTCTACCTCATGCAGGGCGGCATCACGCGACACTGCAAAGAAATCCGCCATCGCTTGCAAGCCGGTTTGGCGTAAATAATCGATATTGTCCGGGATCGCCGCGCCCCAGGTAACCTCATCACCATTGATGGCCAGCGTCGAAAACAGTTCGGCAATGCCTTCAGTAAACCAGTAGGGATAACGCCCGAGCAGCATGCTCGAATACCAATGCACGGCCTCATGATAGGTCAGCTGCTGGGCACTACCATTACCGTCGTTGCCCGGCATGCCGATCACACTCCAGCCGCCCTGGTTGGAAAAGAAACCGGCCAGGGCATTCACTGTTCCTGACTGGGTACGCGCCCGATAGGGCGCAAAGGCATCCCGGCTCTCAAACAGCACAATATCCAAGGGGGGGAGGGCCCGCTCATCAACCTCTATCACCTCACCCAGAGCAGCGATAAACAGCTGAAAGTCTTCAGCCCATTTTACCGTTTCCCCTTCATCCAGCTGGGAAATTACGGTGAACTGAGGGACAGTGAGTTTGACCCACGATGGGGCCTCAGCAGCATGTGCCTGCTGGAGCAGCATATTGCAGGAGAGCAGCAAAAAGGCAGCTGATTGAAGAAAATGCCTTAGGTTCGTTTTTCGAGAAGCGCTTCGTGCAACACATAAAGCGCTATGAAAATGCTGCATAGGAAACCTTCAAATGAGCCGGTAAAGAGTCAGAGCTGACTCTTTACCGGGGTTTCAGCTAGCGTGGACCTACTGTGCCGTAGTCCCAATGTTCGACGATTTTTCCATTTTCAATACGGAACATGTCAAACCAGGTTGTCGTGTAGGTTTGACCTTCCACATTGGGGTTATCCAGTACCCGCTGAAAGGCCATGGTGACATAACCGCCGTCAGCAGTAATGGCAACCAGGTCTTCAATATGATCCATTACCGGTCGTGAGCCCATCCTGCCAAAAACCTGGACAAAAGGGGCTCTGCCTGTGGGGATGTTCGGGTTATGCTGAATGTAATCCTCATGCATATATTCCATGGCGGCATCCATATCCCTGGCTACAAGGACTTCCCGCCAGAAATCATAGGCCAGCCTTTTGTCGGCCTGATCCTCCGGGGTACCGGTTTCAAGCCAGGCAGCCTGCTCATCGGCAGGTATCACGGTGACTGGCACCTGAGCCAGCACTGGCGTGCCAAGCAGAACCATAAACAGCATAGTCATGTACTTTTTCATATCAGAAAGTCCTCATTTCTTTTTGGGTTAATTGCTAATGTTACTCTTATTTATACGCTTATATTTAAGAGGGAATTGTGAAAAGAATTTGAAACTGTACAGGCAGGGCAAAAATGACGCCATTTTTTTTGAAAATGAAGGCCTTTTAAGCCGTACAGGTCTTCCCTCCCTAAAATTTGTTTTCGAATTTGAGGTTTCTATAATGAATACTTAAAGCGGCCAAGGCTCAAATACCGCTTTTAGTGATAAGACTGAAGAGCCCGGAATTTTTTGACATGGAAAAACGCTGCTTGGAAAAAATAGTATAAACAGCTTGATCTGACGCCAATTAAGTTAAACCAAAGACAGACAAACTGTTATAAACGCAATGGCAAAACAAAAATGAATCACTAATGATTAGGATTAAGAAAATAATGATGGTTTTTTTAACACTTCTGCTGCTTCTCACTATAGGCGGGGTCGGCCTGTTCTTTAAGCTGGGTGCAGACAGTCGCAATATGACTGTAGCGCTGGGTCTTCAGAACGGTAAGCTGATGCCTTGTCCATCATCTCCTAATTGCGTTTCTAGCGATGAAGATGCTCTTGATAGCCACTACATTGCTCCCATTGCCGATTTTGATGGATCACGATGGAGCACATTAGTTGAAACTGTGAGCAGAATGGATGGCGCCACACTAGTCAGCTCAGATAGCACTTATGCACGTTTTACCTTTGTCACCTCCCTAATTGGTTTCATGGATGACGTGGAATTCCATCACCAACCCGCTCAAGGTGAAATTGCGGTACGTTCAGCCTCACGGGTAGGGCAAGGAGACCTGAATACTAATCGTAATCGAATAGAAGCTATCCGCAAGGAGTTGGAAAGGTTATGAGCGGGGAACAGAAAATGGTGAATGCAGGGGCATCTTAACTGGCAAAATATCCATATGAAATAGCTAAATTTAATATCGGTTCAGTTAACATAGATACTGCATTCGATGCAGCAATGATTGCCTACTTGAAATGGAACTGAACTGGCGTCAAACAAGGTGTTTTATTGTCTACCTTTGCCATCAAAAGGCATGATAAATTCATTTAAAAAAAAAGCGTGCACTCATAGAAAGATCGGTGCACGCGATGGAAGTTGAATTAAGAATTTTGGCTTTCTACAGTTTGATAGTGTTAAAAGCTCTTGCCATCGAGATGCTGGCTATTAAGTTTCCTGGGATCAACACCCTCTAGACAATTGACATTTATGCCAACAGCAGGCGTGCCATCTGGCATGGTTGCATAGCCGAAACTTTCCACACCACAAACGCTGCAAAAAAGGTGACGAATAACTTTTTTGTTAAATAGATATTCAGTAAGGGAATCTTCTCCAGACTTCAAGTGGAAATCTTCAGGATTGGCAAACCCCAATACAAACCCCATACGCTGACAACGAGAACAGTTACACGTAATGGTTTGATCAATGTTTAAATCGACTTCATATTGAACTGCGCCACACTGGCAGCTGCCTTCATAATGCTTTAGTTCCACTAGTTTGATTCCTTATCAGTTAAAGTTTCCAAGTATCTACTGTCGTATTACTGGTATGAGTATAAAAATTAAAGCCATACTCGCATTGAAAAACGGTAATTATTTTTTCAACAGATTAATCCAGGCGGACAACAATCCCTTTCATAGAATCATCAGGAGCTGAATGCTCAATCATGACTTCAGGGTCGTGCCCGGGAATGATCATGTTGGGGTCATCCACCAAATCCTGTAATTTTTTCCAACCATCAAACATTTCAGCAATGTCTGCCACAATGGGGAAAGGGCGTTTCTCATTCATATTGGCTCGGTAGTGGCTGGCATCAGAAGCAAGCACCAGCCATCCCGAACGTGTCCAAATGCGAACTACCTGTAATCCTTTGGTATGACCACCTATATGGTGAAGCGACAAACCGGGTTCAAGTTCATGCTCACCATCGTAGAATTTTACACGTCCCTGATAGACATTACGGACCATAGCAACAATCTCATCAACTTCAAAAGCTCCTGCGAAAAAAGAATTGGTCATATGGCGACCGGTGGCATATGCCATCTCACTATCCTGAAGGTGAAAGCTGGCCTTGGGGAAGAGATCAAAATTACCAATATGGTCGTAATGCAGGTGAGTCACGATTACATCTGAAACCTCCGCGGCATTGATGCCCAGTAATCTCAAACCTTCCGTAGGGGATTGCAAAAAAGTACGCTTCCTCTTCTTGGCGGCTTCAGCATTGAAACCAGTATCAACCACCCAGGTTTTTTGCTCATTACGGACAACCCAGACGAAATAGTCCATCGGCATACCGGCTTCATGCGGATCTCCGCCAATGAAGTTTTCAGAAGAAATGCGGTCTACTGTCGCATAACGAATAGCGTAAACCTCATAGCTATTTCTCTGTGTCATGCTTTATTCCGTTTTGGTTGCATGGGTTTCGAGATAACTGAATATTTCAGTGTTATCAGCTTTAAATCCAAGTTCAGATTCTGCATTGTCCCACAGCTGGCTGATATGGTGGAGCAATTCGGCCGAGGCATCTTCAGATTCAGCAAGATCGACTGCTAAACGAAGATCTTTAGCCATAAGGCCAATATAGAATCCAGAATTAAAGGTCCCGGGTAGGATAAACGCTGGGAATTTGTGCTCTGTACTATTACTTTTGCCGGTAGAAGAATTGAGGATGTCTACCATGATTTTCGGATCCAGGCCAAATCGTGTGCCAAGAATGACGGCTTCTGACGCTATAGCCAGCGAACCAGCAGAAAGAAAGTTATTCATACACTTCATAGCATGCCCGCTAGCGGGTCCACCAGTCTTGAAAACTTTACCCATATTTTCCAGTAAGGGGATGCATCTTTCTATGACCTCAGACTCGCCGCCTGCCATGATAGCAAGGCTACCATCTATCGCTTTTACAACACCTCCGGATACTGGAGCGTCGATTAAATGAAAACCCGCCTCGCTAAGTTCTTCTCCCAGATTTCGAGTATCTACTGGTGAGCATGTGCTCATGTCTATCAAAATAGTGCCTGGCTGTAATCCGCCAGCCACTCCAGCTTCATCCAAAAGTACCTTTCGTACGACTTTTCCTTCAGGCAGCATAGTGATAACTACATCCGAGACTTCACCGAGCTCTTGTAGGGATTTAGCAGCCGTACTTCCTGTCTCTTCACAAAATTTGGTAACTGCACTGGTATTCAGATCAGAGACTGTCAGTTTATAGCCGGCATTTGCCAGGCGTGTGGCCATTGGGTAGCCCATGTTGCCCAGCCCTATAAAGCCTATGCTTGCCGGCGGAGATATATTATTTGTCATAATCTTCCAATACTTTAGTTGCTTCACGGAAACTATCTACCGCAGCAGGTACTCCACAATAAACGGCAGCCTGCAAGAATACTTCCGCGATCTGCTCATTGGTCAGACCATTATTTCTGGCCCCCCGGGTATGGACGGCAACTTCGTGAGTTCGTCCAAGCGCCGTGAGCATTGCCAGGTTGATTAGACTTCGTTCTTTTCGGGTAAGGCCTTCTCTTCCCCAGCAGTCTCCCCAACAGAATTCATGCAACAATTCTTGCATGGGGCGATTAAAATCATTTGCTTTACCTATTGCAGCATCAACATGAGCGCTGCCAAGCACCTCACGGCGAATTTTGAGTCCTTTTTCTTTGAGGCTTTTTCTTGAATCGTCAGACATTGGAATACTCCTTGGTTTGTCAGATATGGTGCTTGCTATCTTTAATGTGGCAATTGTGGCCCGGGATTATAGCCCAAGGCAGGATAATGCTTCTATTGCTCCTGGCTCATTATCCTGACTTTATCATTCAGATAGTCAGAGCCATTATTTGTGCTGGGATTTCTGTAATAAATGGCCTTTCTTGCAGGTGGGAATTTTGCTTTGAGTGTGTAAAATGACCCAAAAATAGTAACAATAATCCCTTTGAATGATTCTGATTTGCTAGTGCCCTGGATTTTCCATGTGTAAAGGCTTTTTATGATTTTCAACTTTAGCTGAGAGAAGTGGTTTTATGTCCGTAACTGAACACCTTGCAAGATTTGTAGTCGAGAGCCAACTGGATGATATTCCTGAGAATATCTATAAGGAAGCTCTAAGAGCTATCGTTAATTACATGGGCTGTGCCATTGGTGGTGCCAATGAGCCTGCCATGGAAGTCGCACTGGAAACATTGCTGCCGTTTACCGGTAAAGCATCCACACAGGTGCTTGGTAGGGGAGAAAGCTGTGATCCTCTCTATGCGGCTCTGTTTAATGGCATTGGTTCACATGTGCATGAATATGACGACACACTACCCAAAAACTATATTCACCCAAGCATACCCGTTGCTTCCGCTTTATTTGCTTACGCAAGTGCCAACAGGGACGGTAATCAGGTGGTCACAGGGAAAGAGTTTTTGCAGGCATTTATCTTGGGTTTTGATGTTGAATCCCGCATTGGTAATGCAGTCTATCCGGCTCATTATGATGCAGGCTGGCATATCACGTCGACTACAGGGGTCTTTGGTGCAGCTGCTGCCATTGGAAAATTACTGAATCTTGATGTCAGGCAGATGGTGTGGGCCTTTGGCTTGGCTGCTACCCAGGCAGCAGGCGTTCGTGAGATGTTTGGCTCCATGGCCAAATCCTTTCAGCCAGGCCGTGCTGCTCAAAATGGATACACCTCGGCTTTGCTTGCGCAAAGTGACTTTACTGCCGGTGAAGCGGCTCTTGAAGGTCCTAGGGGCTTTGCGCCGGTTACCGCAAGTAGTTATGACCTGGACAAGATTACTCATCAGCTCGGTGAGCATTATGAGCTGCTGGATAACGCCTATAAGCCATACGCATGTGGTTTGGTAGTTCACCCAACGATTGATGCCTGCAGCCAAATTCGTGAGAAGTATGGGGCGGCTCCGGAGGAGATAGCAGAAATTAGCCTGCGAGTGGCGCCGATTGTCCTGGACCTGTGTAACAAGAAAGAACTCAAACGGGCTCTACAATCCAAATATTCTATTTACCATGCAGCTGCCATTGGACTTGTTCGGGGGAAAGGGGGTCTAAGGGAGTTCACTGATGAAGCAATAGCAGATCCGGTCTTAAGTGATCTCAGATCAAAAACAATAGCGCAGGGTGATGAGGCTATTACTGGTGATCAGGTGGATGTGAACATCAAATTGAAGTCTGGTGAAAATATTCATTTTTTCCTGGAGGCATCTCTGGGAAATGTCGAGCGACCCTTGAGCAATGCTCAGCTGGATGACAAATTTATTGACCAGTCTACTCTGGTGCTTCCTCGTGAGCAGGTCGATGAGCTTCTGGGTGCTTGCTGGGATATGGAGTCATCTGATAATGTGGGACAAATTGTTGATTTGGCAGCAAAAAAATAAAAACATCCAAATCATAAAAAATAATATGAGTAAGTCATGAATCAGATTTTCCGACATCTAAGATCAATTTTTGCGTTGTTATTGTTACTCCTGCTGTCAGCTTGTGGCGGTAATGAGAGCAGCAATACAGGGACTGTCAGGATTCCATTGGGTGCTGGCGGCGTTGGCTTCCTTCCTTTGCAAATAATGCGTGAATATCAACTGATTGAAAAACATGCCCAGGATGCGGAACTGGAAGCCATTAATGTTGAATGGATCGAACTGGGTGGTCCAGCTGTCATGAACGATGCTCTGTTGGCTGGTTCAGTCGATTTTATTGCGGCAGGCCCGCCTGCCTTTATTACCCTTTGGGACAGGACCCGAGGGTCAGTAAACGTCAAGGGTGCTGCTGCAATTGCAGCATTGCCAATGTATTTAAATACACGAGCAGATCATCTGGATCGTCTGGAAGATCTGACACCAAATGATCGGATCGCTTTGACAGCAATCAAGGTTTCTATCCCTGCGATCGTTATGCAAATTTATGCTTTGGATAACTATGGAATTGATGAGTTTGACCGATTTGATGATTACACAGTCACGATGACTCATCCGGATGGTGTGGTTGCAATGCTCTCAGGTTCAAATGAAATCAATAGCCATTTCACATCTCCCCCATTTCACCAGAGGGAAATGGCTGACCCGGAGATCAGGACGGTTTTAAGTACCAATGACATTCTCGGAGGAAGTACAACTTTTACGATGCTATCGACTACCCAGGCTTATCATGATGCCAATCCGGGTATCTACAGAGCGGTTTTGGCTGCCCTTGAAGAGGCACAAGAGCTTATCAAGAGTGACCCGGCAGTAGCTGCACAAGTGCTCGTTAATTCTGGCCAGAATGCTGGGCTTAGTGAAGATGAGCTTGTAGAAGTTTTGCAGGATCCGGATATATCTTTTACCAGCAAACCTGAAAACACCATGCGATATGCACGCTTTATGCATGAAGTAGGGACATTGAATAACCTGCCATCAGCATGGACTGAATTGTTCTTTCCTGAAATCCACCATCTGGATGGAAATTAACACAAATGAATGCCAGCACTCCGACGCTTGCTGTCGATAGAGTCACTCTACAGTACAGGACAGAACAGAACATCGTCACCGCTGCTTACCGGATCAGTTTCAATGTGCTCGAAAGTGACCGTTACGTCATGCTCGGACCCTCAGGCTGTGGAAAGTCCACTCTGCTAAAGGCAATTGGAGGTTTTATAAAGCCTTCAGAAGGTGAAATCAGGCTAAATGGTTTGGCAGTTAAAGAACCAGGTCCAGAGAGGGCTTTTGTATTTCAGGAGTTTGACCAGTTACTTCCTTGGAAAACCATTCTAGAAAATATTGTATTTGCGCTCACCAATAGCGGGACTCTCAAACGACCTGAAGCCCTGGAAAGAGCAAAACACTATCTGGAAAAAGTGAATTTATCTGGCTTTATTAATGCCTACCCCCATACCCTTTCTGGTGGAATGAAGCAACGTGTTGCGATTGCTCGGGCAATGGCAATGGAGCCCGCAGTATTGCTAATGGATGAACCATTTGCTGCTCTGGATGCACTAACCCGTCAACAGATGCAAGATGAACTTTTGCAACTTTGGGAAGATACTAAATTCACAATCATATTTGTCACACATTCGATCCCGGAAGCCATTAGGATCGGAAATCGCATATTGTTACTAAGTCCGCATCCCGGGCAAGTGAAGGCAGAAATCAATTCAACCGGAAATGATTCAATGGATGATAATGGTGTAAAACTAAGCCAGCGAATTCATGGAACTTTATTCAACAAAACCTCAGATGCCGAGCTCAATCATGACTGATGTCCTTAGCCTACATGGTCAAAACGACAGACCTGAATTCTTCAATGAATCACTCGAGCCTATTGATGAAATACAAGCTGCGCCGGTCAATATTTGGCAGCGTCTTTATGGTCAAGGAGTGTTAAGGAAATTTGGAATCCTTTTAATTTTGGCAGTAATTTGGGAGCTGTATGCGCGCTCACTAAATAATCCGCTGGTTTTCCCGACCTTTTCAGACACCCTGCTAGCCTTGTTTGAAGGGCTTCTGAGTGGCGAGCTTCTAAGTGCGGGCCTTGCGACAATATTGTTGCTAATCCAGGGTTATACGCTAGGTTTGTTGTTTGCGGCGTTACTGACCACACTGGCAAGCATTAGCAAGATAGGGGCGGATCTGCTTGAAACACTAACCGCCATGTTCAATCCTCTTCCCTCAATTGCGATGCTGCCGCTGGCTATGGTCTGGTTCGGCCTTGGAGACGGTAGTGTTATTTTCGTCCTGGTTCATGCGGTGCTCTGGGCAGTCGCATTGAACACTTTCAGTGGATTCAAATCGGTGAGTCAAACATTGAGACTGGTTGGTCAAAACTATGGACTAAAAGGGCCGGGTTATATATTCAAGATTTTGATTCCCGGAGCATTCGCCAGCATTTTGACTGGGATGAAAGTAGGCTGGGCCTTTGCATGGCGTACTCTAATTGCCGCGGAATTGGTTTTTGGTGCCAGCTCTGGCTCGGGTGGGCTTGGATGGTATCTATTTCAAAAGAAAAATGAGCTCTTGATTACAGAGGTTTTTGGCGGGTTACTGACTATTATCGTATTCGGCTTGATTATTGAAAACTTTGTATTCAATTCCATTGAGAAAGCGACTATTAGACGATGGGGTATGCATCAGTAAATTTGCAGGATTAATTTGGCAGCTATGCGGGAGTGAGTTTGTGAAAATAATAAAAAGCCTTCTGATTTTGTCGCTATACTTTTGCGTCAATCATGTTTTTGGACAAACATCTGACTCAGAGATTCGTCTTTATATCCTTGATGGCGGCATACTGGAATCAGATCCTTCCCGTTATGAGTTAAGCGATGAAGAGGTCGGCTCTCGCGAGCTGTCCATTTCAGCCTATCTGATTGAGCATCCTCAAGGAATTTTACTGTTTGATTCACTTGGTATTGCTGATAGCGAGAGAATTCCAAATGGCACTGGCCAGCTTCAGACCATCGTAAGGCCAGACACTCAGCTTCGCCACGTCACCCTGGGAGAATCGCTACAAAATCAGTTGCAGAGCATTGGCTATACGCCTGATGATGTAACACATTTAGCTTTCTCCCATCTGCATTGGGACCACACAGCTAATGGGAATTTGTTCGCCGATGCTATCTGGCTAGTTCGTCCTGAGGAACGCAGCTTGATGTTTTCTGACAACCCGGGTGGAAGTGCGAGACCTGGTATGTATGACCAATTGATAGAAAGTGATGCACAATTAATACAAACTGAAGAATACGACGTTTTTGGGGATGGAAAAGTAATTCTCAAAGCGGCTCCAGGGCATTCTCCCGGACACCAGGTGCTTTTTGTGCGATTGGAAAATACTGGACCAATTGTGTTATCAGGGGATCTTTATCATTACCGGGAAGAACGGTCACGAGGGCGCTTGCCGCTTGGAGATATGGATCGTGAGCAAACACGTCAGTCTCGAATTGAAGTAGAGTCGTTCTTGCAAAGGCAGGGAGCTGAGTTATGGATTCAACATGACTTGATTTCACATCGAGAAAGAAACTGGGCGCCTGCCTATTACGACTGATAAATTCAAGGTGCCTAATATTTTGGTTTGGGGGCAAGATGGCAAATAAACGGTTTCTGTTTTTTACTCTATTAATGACCAGCCTGGTTCTGCCGGGCCAATCTTGGGCCCAGCTAGTCATGGTTAATCGTGCTGGAGTATCCATGGGGCACCTGCATTATTTTGTAGATACACCTGAGGATGAAAAATCTTTCTGGCTTCGACTTGGAGCAAGTGACATGGGCTTGGAGGGAAGAGTAGGTGTTTCCTTTGCTGGCCTTATTATTTTGATTGCCCAAGGGGATGCTCAAGGAGGGACCGAAGGTTCAGTAGTAAACCATGTCGCTTTTCGGGTTAGGTCCTTAGAGGAAATGGAAAATAAAGGTTTTGAGCTTGAATATAACCAGGAGTTTCCTGGGATTGCGTCAGTATTTTCTCCTGGTGGTGAAAGGATAGAGCTATTTGATGACTCCCTTGCGACCAATATCGGATTTGATCTTGAGCCTGGTTTGGTGGATCAGACCGCCGAAAGACACAATCAGCCGCTTACGGCAGATATTGTCACCCACCATCTTCATTTCTATTTACCGCCAGGTCAGGCTGAAATTGCCAGGAATTGGTATGTTGACCATTTTGGGGCTTCACCGGGACAACGCTGGAGATATGCTGCAGCCGATCTGCCTGGGATGAACCTGAATTTTTCGGAAGTTGAGGTTGCACAGGCGCCCACGGCAGGCCGCACTTTGAATCATATTGGTTTTGAGGTTGAAGGGCTTGAAGACTTTTGTAATGAGCTTGAGGCAAATGGCGTGGTATTTGAAACGCCATATCGAATGCTTGATTCTGGTCTGGGTCTGGCATTTTTCATTGATCCGTGGGGAACCCGGGTTGAGCTGACAGAAGGGCTCAATGAATTAGCACGACCTTAATATATTCACCTTGAAGTTAAGCTGGTGAGTGACTAAACCAAAATCGAAAAGCTTATTTCCCTGAGTACTTGATTTAAAGCTTTCTGGCAATAAAGAACATTACCTGGATATGGAATGTTCGACATGGAATGAGTCAATAATTTAATCAAGGGCTGACCAAGTCTGGTACATTTTTTCCCTCAAAAAATGCTTTCAGATTGTCAAGAACGCGCATACCCATTGCAAATCTGGTTTCATGGGTTGCACTTCCCAGATGGGGCAGGAGTACCACATTCTCCATTTTTATTAAGGCCTCTGCTACAGCCGGTTCTTTTTCATATACATCCAGTCCGGCACCCGCAATGGCACCGGATTGCAGAGCCTGGATCAGAGCTGCTTCATCAATGACATCACCCCTCGCTGTATTGATGACATAGGCATGCTTGGGTAATAGCGCAAGAGTTCGGTCATTGAGTAAATGTCTGTTATTTTCACCGCCAGGGCAATGCAGAGAAAGAAAATCACAATGAGCCAGCATGGCATCGAGACTGTCAAAATATGCAGCCTCAAGGTCGCCTAACTTATCAGCGCTCAATGGGTGTCGGTTATGATAAAGGATCTTCATGCCAAAACCCTTGTTGGCCCTGTGCGCCATAGCCAGACCAATGCGACCCATACCAATGATGCCTAATGTTTTGCCGCTGACCATATTGCCCATCAAGTGAGTCGGGAACCAGCCAGTCCATTGTCTACTTCTTAACTGCCTTTCTCCTTCTCCCGTTCTTCTAGCCACCATCAAGAGCATTGTCATTGCCAGGTCGGCGGTAGCATCGGTCAATACATCGGGGGTGTTGGTCACGGTAATGCCCTTGGCATTTGCAGCAGCTATATCGATATGGTTAAACCCAACACCAAAATTGGCGATGATGCGCGTCCGCGGCGACTCGATCTTATTGAATAGCTTAGCTGGGATTCGGTCATTCACAGTAGGGCAGATGGCATCGTAGTGTAGAAGTGCATTTCGCAATTCTTGTTGTGTGAGAGGCATATCCGATGTGTTGAGTCTTACATCAAATTGAGCCTGAAAAGCGGCTTCAACAGCTTCCGGTAAATGTCGAGTGAGTAAAACTTTGAAATCTGACAATTGTTTACTCCTTGCAACTGTTTTATAGAGAAGAATGTAGCTGTATTTATAGAGTATGTGAAGAGATAGGGAATTAGTAAACGAAGGGTCTGAAAATAAAAAGGTTAAGTAACATCATTGACTGGACATAAATAAGGAGAGCTTATAATCTCTCAATACAGTGTTTTCTGTTAAGATTTGGCTTATCTGTTACTGCAATCGGTATGCCTCGTGCACAAGAAGGTAAAATATTCCGGTTTGCCTTTAAGCGCAGCGTTCTTCTGACTGTAATATCCGGTTTATTGTCGTCTGTGTATGCTTGTATATTTTAGGGAAAAAATACCTAAGTACTTTAAATGTCCAGCATTCAGACATGGTTATCAGGGGTCCAAATTATGTTGAAACATATATCCAGCTTGTCTTTCATTCTTTTAATAATATTGAGTACAGGTAATTCGTTGGCTCAGCAAAGCGCCAGAGATTTTGAAGCTGAAATTGACAATGCTGTCAGACTCGCCAAAGAGGCAGCAGGGTTTGAGTATCTGGGAGTGCTGAATAGGCTTTGTGTGCTACCACCGAGTCTGGGGGAGAATACCAGCAATACTGTGCCGGGGTACGTGCGTGATCCCAGTTTGGCACCTCCTCGAGAAAGCTGGTATGCGGATCCGGTTCAGGTTTTTGATGACCTTTATTGGCTGGGGGGGGCAGTGCATTCTGCCTGGCTATTGACCACCAGTGAGGGGTATATATTGTTTGATACACAGTTCCCCTATAACTCCGGTGAACTGATTTTGGATGGCATGCAGAAGCTTGGTCTGGATCCTGCGGATATCCAATACATTCTGATCTCCCAGGCACATGGCGATCATATCGGTGGTGTGGAACTGGTACAGGCTGCCAGTGGCGCAACAGTTATCATGGGGAAAGCAGATTGGGACTTAGTAAGACAGTATCCAAATCGATATACATCAATGACACCCGATAGCTCAAACGGCATTGAAGTGAGTGAATTTATGTCCCTTACCATCGGCGGGACAACTATTGAAATATATCCGACACCCGGCCATACCAAAGGTACACTTTCTTATATCTTCCCTGTGAATGATTTTGGTAGGCCACTTGTGGTCTCGTATTCTGGTGGAACAGCATTCAATTTCCCTACTGCTACGCCGATTCCAGGTATTCCTAATCTGGAAGAATATATTCAATCGCAGAGGATGTTTGCTGAAAAATCTGCTGAAGCCGGAGCAACAGTGCTACTGACAAATCATTCAGAATTTGATGATGCACATGACAAGGCAAGAATGATTCCAGGGCGGGGATTTGGGCCAAATCCGTTTGTATCAAGTGCGGAGTGGGTCGACAGGTATTACGATGTAATGATTCACTGCGCAGAGGCAAAAATTATTGGGCTTGAACGTCAGAGGTAGCGAACGAATTTTGATGATAGCAGGATTCACTGATGCAAATACCAGCATAAAAAAAATAAATTAAGGAATTTAATCAGTATGGGTTTAATAGTTAACAAATTCAAAAAACTAGGCGTTGAGGCCAGCGGTAATGATTCTATTCAACTCGATGCCACCCTTCCCCTCAAGGGGCGCAGACTCCTGATCAAAGGAATTGCTGGAGGGGCCCTATTGCCCTTTTTTGCAAACATTGCCAGATCGCAGTCAGCTTCTGAGGCGATCTCTTCAGCGGCTACAAACCGAGACTGGAGTGGACAAAATCCGATTCGTTATCCTGATCCCGATATCATCACCCTTGACCCGCGTTTTCGTCGCTGCCTCCAGTTCAATGCCCCGATTCAGAGACTTTATAGCGGTACCCTCTGGGCTGAAGGCCCGGCATGGAACGGAGTAGGTAACTACCTGGTATGGAGTGATATTCCGAACAATGTTCAGAAGCGCAGGCTTGAGGAGGACGGACATGTCACCACTTTCCGTAATCCGTCAGGCAATAGCAATGGCAATACTTTTGATTTTCAGGGGCGCCAGCTATCTGCAGAACATGGTGGCCGTCGAGTTGTTCGCTACGAGCAGGACGGCACGCTTACGGTGATTGCTGATAGTTACAATGGCAAAAGACTGAATTCCCCAAATGACCTTGTCGTGCATCCCGATGGCAGTATCTGGTTTACTGATCCGACGTTTGGTATTCGTGGACTCTATGAAGGCCGGCCTGCAGAATCCGAAACTAAGGAAGCCGTGTATCGTGTCGACGGCGCCAACGGACGCATTGAGCTGCTCACCGATGAAGTCGGCCAGCCTAACGGTTTGTGCTTTTCCCCTGACTACAGGCGCCTGTACCTTGCTGACTCTGGTCAGACAAGGGTCTGGGATATTGATGGCACTCGCTTGCGCAATGGACGCACCTTCTCTCAGGTTACCCTGCCTGATGGTGCACGTTCCTCGCCTGATGGAATACGTTGCGATACTTTTGGCAATGTTTGGGCAGGTGCCAATCCGGGTGTGACTGTGGTATCGCCCGAAGGCGATCTTATTGGAATGATTCGACTCCCCGAAGTATGTGCCAATGTATGCTTTGGCGGTCCAAAGAGAAACCGTCTGTTCATGACAGCCAGTCAATCTCTTTACTCGGTTTACTTGGCTATTCCGGGTGCGCATATCTGTTGAGCCTACTTTTGCCTTGTTAACTGCCGATAAGCTAATTATGAAAATAAGACTGAAAGGGAAGGGGCTTAATGAAAATGCCATCAATAATTAGACTGTTAGTGGCTTTTTTGGCGATCGGGGTTTCATCAGTGAGCTTGGCCCAGCGCCCACCCTCGCCACAGGAAATGCTATTTACCAGTAATTGTGCAGGTTGCCATGGCAGTGACCTGAATGGTGGCAGGGCACCAAGCCTGTTCAACAAGGAATTACTGGAGCAGCGGAGTGACGAAGAAATGCTGGCAACTATCTTGAATGGTATAGAACAACAGGATATGCCCTCATTCCGTGGTGCCATAACTCAAGTTGAGGCATCTCAATTGATCTCTTTTATCCGCCAACAAAGCGGTAATTTATCTGAGCGTCCAGTTTATGTACCAAATCCCGACGGCCAACTGCTTGATACGGAAAAGCAGAAGGTTCGTATTGAGGTTTTTGCAACGGGTCTCGACACCCCTTGGGGAATGGCCTTTCTGCCCGATGGCCGGATGCTGGTCTCTGAAAGACCAGGCCGGCTACGTATTATTGATCAGCAAGGTGCTTTAATACCTGAACCCATTAAAAATACACCTACGCCCTGGGTCCGGCAGGATGGTGGTTATTTCGACATTGCCGTGCACCCAGACTATGCTGAAAACGGCTGGATTTACCTTTCCTATTCAGAACTTGTGCCAGGTTATACCGGCGATATACCCCCTGAAACGGCCGGTCGCGACATCCCCCTGCCACCGTCAAATACACGAATTGTGCGTGCACGGATCAATGCCGCAAATGAATGGGTGGATCAGCAGGATATCGTTAGAATCCCAGATGAGATGTATTCCCCGTCGATTATCCACTACGGACAACGTTTTTTGTTTGATCGGGATGGACACCTGTTCTGGACTTTGGGAGATCGTGGCGATATGGGCAATGCTCAGGATCTTAGCAATCCTATGGGCAAGATACATCGCATCAACGATGATGGCAGTATTCCTGAAGATAACCCCTTTGCTGACCAAGAATCAGCCTGGCCTTCTATTTGGTCTTACGGAAACCGTAATCCTGAAGGCTTGGCATTCGATCCTCTTACTGGGTTGCTGTGGGAAAGTGAACACGGGCCAACGGGTGGAGATGAAATTAATATCATCGAACCAGGTAAAAACTACGGGTGGGGCCTTGTCAGTATGGGAATACAAAATGGGATTAATCAGCAGCATGATCCCTCAATGGAAGATCCGGTTAGATATTACACGCCTGCGATTGGTCCCAGTGGGATAAGCTTTTATACTGGCGACCGGTATCCTGGATGGAAAAATAGCAGCCTATTTGTAACAGGCCTGGTGGGACAAAGACTCTTACGTCTTGAAATCAATGGACGAGAGATTACGGAGCAAGAAGTCATTTTTGAGCAATATGGTCGTACAAGGCAGATCATCACAGGTCCTGATGGTTTGTTTTACCTCCTGTTGCAAAACCCGACTGGTCGCGGCACCGGCACGCCGGTTTTTGGGGCAGCACCCGGTATGGTTATTCGCCTGCAGCCCGAACAATAAAAATACATATTCTGAGCTCTGATTCTCACTGTGATCAATGATAGATAAACCAAAAGGTAATAAAGAATGAAAAAAATTAATCTTGTCTCCGCAGTTTCGCTTTTACCCATGTGCTTCTCACTATTTGTTACATTGCTTTCGAGTCAAATCGTTCAAGCAGCTGATGCGAATGATGCGTTATACAACACCGTCAAGGAAAAACTGGCTCGCGGTGAGCAGGTCGTTGGTGGCACAGTCAGCACAGCAGATATCAATATCTATTGTGCCATGGCCAATGCAGGTTTTGATTTTCTCTGGATTGAGATGCAGCACAGTCCGTTGACCTTCTCGCAAGTCGCAACCATGATTCGCGTTTGTCCCGGTCCAGCCATTCCTTTTATCAGGGTGCCTGACGCGACCGAAGGAGATATCCAGAAGGCAGTCGATATTGGTGCGCTTGGGGTGATTGTCCCGATGGTCGACACCGTAGAGAAAATTGAAAACGCCATTACCTTTGCAAAATACCCCCCAATTGGCAGACGCAGTCAGGGTGGTGGTCAGTACGGCGCACTCTGGGGCCGCAACTACCGACAGACCGCCAATGACAACATCATGATTGTTGCCATGATAGAAAACCCAACTGGCGTTGAAATTGCCGGACAGATTGCCGATATTGAACAGGTAGATGTCGTTTTTGTCGCCAGCACGGATTTAGGCAGTTTTAGTGGAATGCGACAGGGAGATGCAGGTTATGAAGCCATGGTCACTAGGGTCAGGAATGCCACTTTGAATGCGGGTAAATTTGTTGCAGGACCTTTGGCCTGGAAGGGTACACGTGAAGGTTATACTTTCTTCCAGGGGCCGCCTGATACTGCGCTTGTCAGAAACGGTGCCCGCCTTGCTTTGGAGAGTAATGTAGAACCGGGTGTCCCAAGTGGTGTTGCACCTATCGAAGGGTCTGAAGGGAACTGAGATGATTTTTCAAGTGCAGTCACGGGAAAAACTCTTATCGTCATGTGTACTATTCATTGTCTTTTTTTCAGGCACAAGCATGATTGCCATGGCACAATCAACGTCTGCTCCATCTGTCTTTGAAGGCATTTATAACGAAGAGCAGGCTATTCAGGGGCAGGCGCTGTATTACCAGTATTGTCTGAACTGTCATGGTGAAGATATGGGTGGTGTCGACAAGGCTCCGCCCCTGGCTGGTCCTCAATTTGCCAGTACCTGGAACAATGCCCCTCTTGAAGCGCTGGTTGGTCGCATCCAGACCATGCCACCGGATAAACCTGGGGATCTGTCACGAGAAGAAAATGTCGAGATTCTCAGCTACTTGCTCTGGTATAACGGCCTGCCTCTGGGCGAATCTCCTCTAGTCATTGAAGCGGCCGTACTCTCTCAGATACAGTTTCAATCAGGACAGGCTGGCCAGTAAAAATACCGCCTTCATCAGGAGAATATCATGATAAAAAAAGGATACAGTCTTGCATTAAGCTCCCTGTTTGCCTGGGCCATGACAGCTGTTTCTGTCGGTTCGGCGCAAACAATTACGGAATCAGAACAAATTCTTGGGGAATGGCCCACTTACGGCGCAAATTTGGCGAGTCAGCGATATTCACCCCTGGATCAGATCAACCAGGATAATTTCAAAGACTTGGAAATGGTTTGGAGATTGAGTACCGATTTTCTTGGGCCGAGACCGGATACGCTTTATTCATCCACGCCTCTTTATGTGAATGGCATGCTATATACTACTGCGGGTACACGCCGTGATGTGATAGCGCTGAATCCTGCTACCGGGGAAATGCTATGGATGCACCGTGAAGATGAAGGTGCACGTGGCACGGCAGGCGCACGTCAGGGGGCAGGCCGGGGGCTGTCCTACTGGGCCAGTGAGGATGGGCAGCAAAAGCATATTATTTATGTGACGCCAGGCTATCGCATGATAACGCTGGATGCTGACACGGGGGAACTGGTCAGCTCGTTTGGCGACAATGGCGTGGTTGATCTCAAGCAAAATTTTGATCAGGAAGTGGATCCGGATGGGGGCAACATCGGGCTGAATGCTGCACCGCTGGTTGTCGGGGATGTCATTGTCGTAGGTGCTGCCCATGGTCCCGCTGGCAGCATGAGCTCCACCTGGGATGTTCGTGGTTATGTACGAGGCTATGACGTACGCACCGGTGAACGTTTGTGGATATTTCACACCATACCCCTGGCGGGCGAATTTGGTTACGGCAGCTGGCAGGACGGTGCTGCTGACCGTAACGGCAATACCGGTGTGTGGGCCCAGATGAGTGCAGATGAGGAACTCGGTCTGGTCTATCTGCCGGTGGAAATGCCTTCCTCGGATTACAACGGGTTTCACCGGCCTGGAGATGGCCTGTTTGGGGAGTCTTTGGTCGCTGTTGATGTACGCACTGGAGAACGTCGCTGGCACTACCAGACAGTTCATCATGGCCTATGGGATTATGATCTTCCCTGCGCACCTATATTATTTGATATGCAGATGGATGGTAGGACCATCAAGGCGCTGGCACAGCCAACTAAATCGGCCTTTCTTTTTGTGCTGAACCGAGAAACCGGTGAACCAATCTGGCCGATCAACGAAGAGCCCGTACCGCAATCGCAGTCACCCTTTGAACAAACCAGCTCAACCCAACCGATACCGAGCTGGCCATTACCGTTTGATCGTCAGGGGGTATCGGAAGAGGTATTGAATGACCTGACTCCTGAATTGTTGTCAGAAGCCAGGGAGCTGATGAGCCAGTTCAATATTGGTCCTTTGTATACACCGCCAGGTGTAGAAGGTCAGGGATCCGATCTTGGTACCCTGATGCTGCCTGCCGATGTGGGTGGTGCAAACTGGCCGGGTGGCAGTCTGGACCCGGAGACTAACCGGCTTTACATTCATTCACATACGGCTGTGTATAACATGCGCAATATTCCGGCCGATATGGAACCTTTTGATCCAGGTCCGCAAGGTGAGGCTGAAAGAGCGAGCGCCACGCCTGCACCGCCTGGCCTGGGAGCAAGACCTGGAGGATTAGGGCCTCGACCGGGTGGGCTCGGTGCTCCAGCGCGACGACCCAGTACCTTTATTCAGGGCTCTATTCCAATGATCAAACCTCCCTATGATCGTATTACTGCCTACGACATGAACACCGGTGAAATGCTCTGGCAGAAAGCACATTCCACCACCCCGGACAATATCCGTAACAATCCGGCACTGGCCGGCTTGGATGTAGACAGACTGGGCGCCTATGGTCGAATTTTCATTGGTACGCTCACCACAAAGAGTCTTGTCATCGCGGGAGAAGGAGATGTTCACACCAATGAAAGTGGTGAAATGGTTGCTCTGTTACGTGCCTATGACAAGGAAACGGGTGAGGATGTGGAAGGCCAGATTGAAATGCCGGCCAAACAAACTGGTTCCCCTATGACTTTCATGCATGAAGGCAAACAGTACATTGTACTTGCAGTGAGTCAATCGGGTGCGAATGCAGGTGCAGAACTTATTGCCTACGCGCTGCCTTAGAAAAGAAGCGGGTGCCAATACATTGGAAGTTGCATTGGTGGAGGCGGGGGGAGTTGAA
>CAZSHI010000002.1:76924-141748 GCA_964606735.1 uncultured Enterobacteriaceae bacterium | reverse complement strand
TTACCATGTTTCACGTGAAACAGTCGCGCTTCTTCTCGCTTTTCCAGTGAATTTAGCAGCGTTTCAGCCTCGATGCCTGTTACAAAAACCTGTTCGCCACTTTGCTGCAGCATACCAAGGACCTTGGTCCGATTGGCGCTATCAAGCTCAGCAGGCAAATCATCAATCAGGAATAAGCACTGCTCCTTATTTAAGGCCGCCAGCAGGGCGGCCTGAGCAATTTTCATGGCAATAACCAGCAGCTTTTGCTGTCCTCGCGAGAGCAGATCGGCTGCCGGCTTGTCCTGCACACTAATTTTAATATCGGCGCGGTGAGGACCCAGGCCAGTGTGCCCATAACGCCTATCTTGCTCAAGCCTCGTTGCCAGTTGATCTTGCAGGCTCTGTGTTTTATCCCAGCCACACTCATAACTCAGTGAAATCTTATGATCAGGAAGCAGGTCTTCCAAACAGTTGGCCAGATATGGCTGCAATCTCTGCATATAAGATTCCCTGCAGCCGTGAACCTGTAGCGCGAGCTGACAGAACTCCTGTGTCCATGGCGCAATTTCCTGGCTATTAAGCGAATTAGCCTTAAGCAGGGCGTTCCTGTTGGCCAAGGCCCGCTGCATTCCCTGCCAGTAAGGGAGAAATTGATGTTCCACGTGGAACACTCCCCAGTCTAGAAAGGACCGCCTAATTGAGGGCCCGCCTTCCAGAATTTTGAAGGCCTCTGCATTGATTAATTGCAAGGGCAGCTTGTCTACCAGTTCTGCCTGATTTTTTATCGTGCTGGTATTGACGCGTAAATCCTGTTCGCCGCTCTTGTTGCGGCTGAAGCCCAAGCCTGTTCCATCTTGCAGCTGTGCATGCAACACACAAGATTCAGCGCCTTCTTGCAGGATGGGGGAGCGTGATGCGCTGCGAAAAGTCTTGGCCCTGCCCAGCAAATAGATGGCTTCGAGCAAGGATGTTTTCCCGCTGCCGTTTTCGCCAAAAATCAGATTAAACCCTGAAGAGGGTAAAAGGGTGCTGACTTCCAGGTTTCTCAGGCCGGAAATGTTCAGCTTCACTAGCTTGGGCATCGTGTTAGCAGGGTTTGCGCTGCGACGCAGAGCTGTGTTCCCATCTACAGGCGCATGGGCATTACAACGTAAAGTGCACTGCTGCCGTCATCACCCTGAATCAATGCGCTGCTGTTTGGGTCTGACATCACTAGTTGCACGGTTTTTGTGTCCAAAACAGACAAGACATCCACAAGATAGCTGACGTTAAACCCTATTTCGAAGGAGTTGCCATCATATTCTACGGCAACAGTTTCTTCAGCCTCTTCCTGCTCAGGGTTATTCGCCAGAATTTTAATCTCATCTTTATTGAGAATAAGGCGAATGCCACGAAACTTCTCATTGGAAAGAATCGCAGTCCTGTTGAGCGATTGGCGTAACTGGTCACGGTCTCCAAGCAGTTTTTTATCGCCGCCCTTGGGCAGAATTCTTTCGAGGTCGGGAAATTTGCCGTCCACCAGTTTGGAGGTAAAAGTGAAGTTCGCCGTGGTGGCTCGTATATGGTTGGCGCCAATGGCAACAAGGACATCGTCAGAACCTTCGGCCAGCAGCCTGGCTAACTCAAGAATACCCTTGCGCGGCACGATCACCTGCAGCTCCTTGTCCGCCTGAGTATTCATATCCTCAGTGTCCATTGCCAGGCGATGGCCGTCACTAGCAACCACGCGCAGGTAGTTAGGGCTTACTTCAAAAAGCATGCCGTTAAGATAGTAACGCACATCCTGCTGCGCCATAGCAAAGCTGGTGCTGTCCAGCATATCTTTCAGGCGCTGCTGAGAGACCTTGAATTCCAGCGACTCTGCGGAACCATCAACGCTGGGAAAATCAGAAGGAGGCAGCGTGGACAGGGAAAAGCGGCTTCGACCGGAACGAATCACCAGCTTGTTGTCATCCAGTGAGAATTTCATTTCTGCATCATCCGGCAAGGATTTGCAAATATCCATCAGCTTGCGTGCCGGCACAGTGACTTCTCCACCGTCGGCACCCGGTGCGACCTGTACCCGGCCAACCAGCTCGACCTCCAGGTCTGTGCCCGTCATCGACAGTTCGTCCCCCTCAAGCACTAGCAAAACATTTGATAAAACCGGCAGTGTCTGTCGGCGCTCCACAACGCCGGTCACCAATTGCAGGGGCTTGATCAGTGTCTCTCTGGAAATTTCAAATTGCATCTTAGTTCTCTTTGCTCTGGTTGATGGCTGCCTAGCTGGAGAGGGATCTCAGCAGGTTCTGGTAATCCTCATTGATATCCGAGGAAGATTTCTTAAGCTCATTAATAGTTCGACATGCATGTAACACCGTGGTGTGGTCGCGATCCCCATACATAGTGCCTATTTCTGGCAAGCTATGGTTGGTCAGCTCCTTGGACAGGCACATAGCCATCTGTCGGGGCCGGGCAATAGACCGGTTGCGTCGTTTGGATATCATATCAGTCAATTTAATCTTGTAATACTCGGCCACTGTTCGTTGAATGTTATCAACACTGATCAGTTTGTTTTGGATTGCCAGCAAGTCCTTGAGAGCCTCTTTAATTAAGGGAACCGTGATTTCACTGCCGGTAAAACGCGAATGTGCGATGACTTTTTTCAGGGCTCCTTCCAGTTCGCGCACATTGGAGCGGAGCTTTTGCGCCATGAACATGGCTTCCTGGTTGGGCAAATAAACATTTTCCCGGTTCGCCTTGTTGATTAGAATGGCCGCCCGGGTTTCCAGCTCTGGCGGCTCGATAGCAACTGAGAGGCCCCAGCCAAAACGCGATTTGAGTCGCTCCTCCAGACCATTAATTTCGCTATGGTATTTATCACAGGTCATAATGATCTGGCGGCCTGCCTCGAAAATTGCATTAAAGGTATGGAAAAACTCTTCCTGGGAACGCTCCTTGTTGGCAAAAAACTGTATATCGTCAATTAAAAGGACGTCCACAGAGTGGTAATAGCGCTTAAACTCATTGATAGCATTGAGCTGCAACGCCGATACCATGCTGCCAACGAAGGTCTGGGAATGCAGGTAAACCACATTGGCATCAGGGTTTTGTTCCAGCAAATGGTTGCCGATACTGTGCATCAGATGGGTTTTCCCCAAACCAACACCACCATAGATAAACAGCGGGTTATAAGCTTCGCCGGGGTTGCCGGCAACCTGTGCTGCTGCCGCTCTGGCGAGCTGGTTGGATTTGCCCTCAATAAAGTTGTTGAAGGTATAGCCCCGGTTAAGCTCGCCCTTATAACGTAAACGCCCACTTAATTTGCTACTACCCGCGGCCTGCGGGGCTATTCTAGTTTTCGGTCGCTCCTGGGAAGCCCTAAAGGGCTGTGTCTGCCTGGCTTCAGGCGTATTATCATGCAGCCAGCGCGAAGTCGTCTGTGGCGTCATAGGCAACGCGTCAGCATCATCACCATCATCGTGAGTTTGCACATTACTGAGGTCGGCTGTGCTGACGGCGCTTTCCAGGTTGAATTTTTCTTCATTGCTGATATCCAGGCGAAGCACGGGGGCTGCCTGTATGCTCAACTCATCTAGCAGTTCTTCTATTCGCTTCAAAAAGTGATCTTTTATCCACTCAAGCACGAACTTGTTAGGAGCGAGCAGATAGAGCACATCCTTGCCGTTTTCACGCTGGCTGTTATCGATAATAATCTTTAAGGGTCTTATCCAGGTGTTAAATTGTTGGGCCGGGAGCTCATTTTTCAGGCAATAAATACACTTCTGCCACGTAGCTACAATCACGATGCTTGGGACTCCAAAGTCTGAGTTTTAATTATTGGTTTTTGAGCAATTCTACTCAGACCGGACAGGCTTATCCACACAAAAGGCAAAAAAACTAAGTTTTTTCATTGTCTTTTTTATTCATTATTTTCAAAAGCTTATAGCCATTTGTCTGGAAATTGCCGCCTTAAAAACAGCCTGCTTTTTGGCATTCCTTGCGATAATTTCCTGTTAGTTTTCTGTGTATAACTTGTTGGCCAAGCATAGCTGTGTTTGATGTTCCGTGATCTTGGTTTTTTGGCTAGCTAGCCCTGCTCTGCTTAACTTGGCCCGTGCTCTAAAGCCGCCTGGTTTCTTGCTTTCCACTGCCTAACCCATTAGAATCGCGGTCCCAATTTTGAGGCAGCACAGCATCCAGTAAAAACACGTTGGCTGAGTTATCTCAAAAAGCCCGTTAAGAAGAGATTGTTATGAAAAGAACATTTCAGCCCAGCGTTCTGAAAAGAGCCAGAACCCATGGATTCCGTGCCAGAATGGCGACCAAGGGTGGACGACAGGTTATTAACCGACGACGCGCTAAAGGTAGAGCCAGATTATCTGCTTGACCTTCTGGCCTGCTTGAAACTTGAAACAAGCGAACATGCCAGTTACTGCGGAACAGGGATTCAGCTGTAACCCACGGGTTTTCAGAGCTTCCCAGGAGAGTGCTATGGCCATGCAGCGCTTCACTAAAGCATCTAGACTCCTTGGTTCTTCGCAATTTTCACCTGTTTTTTCTCAAGCGCGTTACCGGGTCTCTAGTAGCAACCTGCTCGTATTGGCCAGACCCTCGCAGCAGGCTGCCCGCCTTGGAATCGTTGTAGCCAAAAAAAATGTCCGCCTGGCCGTCCAGCGTAACCAAATCAAACGATTGGTCCGGGAAGCTTTTCGGGTCAGACAGAAAGAGTTTGGTACAATTGACATGGTTGTGCTCGCAAGGTCCGGTCTGGACTCCCTGAACAAACAGGATATCAGTAAGCAGGTTCACCGCTTGTTTGACGAATTGTTAAAAAAGCTTAATCACGTAGACAAATAGGTAAGCATGTCACCGCATAGTCCATCTATTATTTCTCGCTGCCTGCTTGCCTTGATAGCTGCTTATCGCTACCTGATCAGCCCCTTGCTTGGAGCACATTGTCGGTATAGCCCGAGCTGCTCAGCCTTTGCCCAGGAAGCCTTATGCCGGCACGGTGCCTTAAGGGGCTCCTGGTTAAGCATTAAAAGAGTCTGCCGCTGTCATCCCTTCCATGAAGGAGGCTATGATCCGGTGCCTGATACAAATGAACAAACTCAGAAGTAGTTAATATGGACCATATCCGCAACGCGCTAATTCTTGGCCTGGCACTGGTGTCTTACATGCTCTTGCTGGCCTGGAATGAAGACTATCCGGCACAGTCCGCTCAGACTGCGGTGCTTGAGCAAAACAACGCTCAAAGCTCACTGGACCTGCCTGATACCAGTATACTGACTACTGATAGCAGTGCCGATTTGCCCCAGGTACAACAAGCGCCTGCGCCAGCTCAAACGGGCCTTAATAACAACAGCGCCAACCTTATTTCAGTAAACAGTCCAGTACACAGGGTGTTAATAGACCCTCTCGGGGGAGATATTGTGCAGCTTTCCCTGCCTCAGTATCCAACGACACTGGAAACTCCTGATGACCCCTTTATTCTGCTTAGAAATGACAGCGCCGGTGTTTTTGTGTCACAAAGCGGACTGATAGGTGATAACGGCCCTGATGCCGCTAGTGAAGGTCGCCCCCTGTACAGCTCTTCTCAAAATAGCTATACCCTGGATTCCGGCGAGCTCAATGTTGATCTAAGTTTTACAGATGCCAACAATGTGCAAATAACCAAGCGCTTCATTTTCAGTGCTGACGACTACCTGATAACAATACAATACCTGATTAACAATCAGGGTCCTTCACCCTGGCGGGCCAATCTCTTTGGCCAAATTAAACGCGATGCAGCGGCAGACCCCAGTTCGACTACCGGCTTTAGCATGCGCAATTATCTTGGTGCCGCATTAACGACTCCGGACGATCCTTACAAGAAAGTTGATTTTGATGATATAGACCGGGGTGGCACCACAGATAATGTTGAAGGCGGCTGGATTGCTTTCTCGCAGCATTATTTTCTGGCTTCTTGGATACCGGAAGCCGGCATCACTCACACCTATACAACACGAAAAAATCGTGTCGGTGAGTACATTATGGGTTTTGTCAGCCCTTCCGTGGTGGTGCCAGCACAGACAACTGAAACACTGGAAGCTGGTTTTTGGGCTGGACCTAAAGACCAGTACCGGCTGGCAGAAATTTCTCCTGATCTGGACCTTACGATTGATTATGGCTGGCTCTGGTTTGTAGCACAGCCAATCTTCTGGCTGTTAACCCAGATCAATGATCTTTTTGGAAACTATGGCTGGTCGATTGTTGGTTTGACCATCGTTATTAAAGTTTTGTTTATGCGCTTGTCAGCCTCCAGTTATCGTTCTATGGCTAAAATGAGACGCCTGGCTCCCAAAATTACACAGCTAAGAGAACGCTATGGCGAAGATAAACAAAAGCTGATGCAGGCACAGATGGATTTATGGCGTAAGGAAAAAGTTAATCCTTTGGGCGGCTGCCTTCCTATGTTATTGCAAATGCCTGTACTGATCGGTATTTACTGGGTGCTCATGGAAAGTGTTGAATTAAGACAGGCTCCTTTTATTTTGTGGTATGAAGATTTATCTGCCATGGATCCCTTTTTTATTCTGCCTCTCATCATGGGACTATCAATGTATACCTCCCAGCTGATGATGCCAATCACTACGGCAGATCCCATGCAAGCAAAAATAATGAAATTCATGCCAGTGATTTTCACGGTATTCTTTCTCTGGTTCCCTGCTGGTCTTGTATTATACTGGTTGGTCAGCAACGTTTTTAATATCGTTCAGCAGTGGTATATTATTCGTAGCGTTAACAAGTCTTACGAAAAAAAGACTACCTGACCTTGTGAGGCTTCATGTCTCCAAAACTTGAATATCCAGCAGACACCATTTGTGCTATCGCCACCCCAAAGGGCGTTGGTGGTATTGGTGTCGTAAGGGTATCTGGGCCAATGGTTCAGCAGATTGGCTCGCTGATAGCTGGCTCCTTACCGCCTCCTCGTTATGCTCACTACGCTGATTTTAAAAACCCGCAGGGAGAGCTAATTGATAAAGGTTTAGCACTGTATTTTCCTGGGCCACATTCTTTTACCGGCGAAGATATCCTGGAGTTACAGGCACATGGAGGGCCTGTCATTCTGGATCAGTTATTACTAGCCATAATTGACCTGGGCGCTCGTTTAGCCAAACCTGGTGAATTCTCCGAGCGCGCTTTCCTAAATGGCAAGATAGACTTGACTCAGGCCGAGGCCATTGCTGACCTGATAGATAGTCATTCGGTGGAGGCTTCCCGCTATGCGCTGCGCTCCTTGCAGGGTGAGTTCTCCCGACTCATCAATGCTCTGTTAAATGACATCATCGCATTGCGTGTTTATGTAGAAGCCTCCATAGATTTTCCAGAAGAGGAAATAGATTTTTTACAGTCTCCTGAGGTTCAGGAAAAACTTGATAAACTTCGTAAAAGTCTTTCAGAAATTTTGCTTCAAGCCAACAGTGGGCGAATTCTTAGAGATGGTTTATCCATCGTTATAATCGGTGAACCTAATGTTGGAAAATCCAGCCTTTTAAATTTGCTATGCGGCCAGGCCAGCGCCATCGTTACCGATATCGCCGGTACCACCCGTGATACCCTGCGTGAATTTATCAATCTTGATGGAATGCCTCTGCATATCATAGATACTGCTGGTCTACGTGACAGTGAAGACCTTGTTGAACTTGAAGGCATGAAACGTGCCTGGCAGGAAATCAAAAAGTCTGATCATATTCTCTGTCTGCTGGATGCTGCTAGTCCGGTTGCTTTTAAGGATTCTACACTCTGGCAGCAATTACAGGATGCCGGCATTTCCAAGGAGAGGATAAGCCTTATAAAAAATAAAATTGATCTCAGTGGTGATTCTCCGCAACTCTGCCTTGAGCCCTCTGTGCAACTTAACTGCGTTTACATGTCTGCCCTGCAGAACCTAGGCCTCGACATCTTGAGCGAGCACCTAAAGCAAGTCGCCGGTTATACCAATCTGGAAGAGGGGGGGTTTATAGCCAGGCGTCGGCATCTGGATGCCTTACTTCGAGCCAATAAAGCCTTAAACACAGCTTTTGAACAACTTACTCAACATCATGCTGGTGAATTACTGGCTGAGGATTTACGTGCTGCTCAGCTGGCTCTGTCTGAAATAACGGGTAAATTTACCTCGGATGATCTGCTCGGTGAAATATTTTCCTCTTTTTGCATTGGGAAATAATCTCGCCCCTTTGTAAAAAGCTGTGTATAAAAAAGCAAAATGAATAACGACCTGTGTGTAACCAGGTAATAAATACACAATTCCTTTGTGGCCTTTTTTTCATCCACAAACCAAAGACAGCTTATTCATCCTTTACTAGCAGGATAATTGCAGCCTTCCCACAAAGATATATATATGCAACTATTTGATTTAATATTAAAAATATTTCTTTTCCACATATATTCTCTTACTAATAACAACAATAACATTAGAATAGATACTAACTATATATAACACTCTATTTATATATTCTTTTATATTTAAAGCTATAAAAAAATCAGTCTTACCGTATACTTAGCGCCCTTTTAGGACAACAGAACAAAACAGCATGAAAGATAACTTTGACGTCATCATTGTAGGAGGAGGGCATGCCGGAACGGAAGCGGCATTGGCCGCTGCTCGTATGGGCGTTAATACCTTGCTGGTAAGTCACAACATTGAAACCCTGGGGCAGATGTCCTGTAATCCGGCAATCGGTGGTATCGGTAAGACCCACCTGGTAAAAGAAATTGATGCTCTCGGTGGCGTCATGGCACAGGCAGCAGACAAAGCCGGTATTCAGTTTAGAACGCTAAATGCCAGCAAGGGACCGGCCGTTAGGGCAACCCGGGCACAGGCTGATCGTGTTCTCTACAAATCGGCTATCCGGCAGGTATTAGAACGTCAGACAAATCTGAGCATTTTCCAGCAGGCGATTGATGATCTGATTATTGAAGGAGAGTCAGTCCGCGGCGTGATCACCCAGATGGGCCAGAAATTTTTTGCCAATCAGGTTGTCTTGACCACAGGAACCTTCCTGGGTGGAAAAATCCACATCGGCCTGAAGAATTATGCAGGTGGTCGAGCAGGAGATGCACCGTCCATTGCTCTGGCTCAACGGCTGCGAGAGCTGCCTTTTCGTGTGGGACGCTTGAAAACAGGGACACCGCCGCGGCTTGATGCCAGAACGGTCGACTTTTCACAAATGCAGGAGCAGCCAGGAGATAGCCCCCTGCCAGTGATGTCTTACCTGGGTTTAGTGGAAGATCATCCGCAACAAATCTCCTGTTATATCACCCAGACCAATGAGCGTTGTCACGATATCATTCGTGCCGGACTCAAACACTCACCCATGTATACCGGAGAGATAGAAGGTGTCGGCCCCCGTTACTGTCCTTCGATAGAAGACAAGGTAGTGCGTTTTTCAGATCGCAACAGCCATCAGATTTTTGTCGAGCCGGAAGGACTGAACACACACGAACTTTATCCCAATGGAATTTCCACCAGTCTGCCCTTTGAGGTGCAACAGGAACTGATAGCGAATATAAAAGGCTTTGAAAAGGCGCATATTATTCGGCCGGGCTACGCCATCGAATATGACTATTTTGACCCCAGAGATTTGAAGTACTCGCTGGAAACCAAATTTATCAAAGGTCTGTATTTTGCTGGCCAGATCAATGGCACTACTGGCTACGAAGAAGCCGGAGCACAGGGATTGCTGGCGGGAATCAATGCCGCACTGGCAGTTCAGGAAAAACAGGCCTGGTGTCCAGCCAGAGATCAGGCCTATCTAGGGGTACTGGTCGATGATTTAATCTGTCAAGGAACACAGGAACCGTATCGCATGTTTACAAGTCGGGCAGAATTTCGCTTGATGCTGCGACAGGATAATGCAGATTTACGTTTGACGGAGTTTGGCAGGGAGCTGGGGTTGGTGGATGAGCAGCGCTGGCAGGCTTTCAACGCCAAGCGCGAAGCTGTTGAACAGGAGGAACAGCGAATGCGTCAAACCTGGGTGCAGGCTGATTCTGATTTGGCCCGATTTATTAATCCCATACTGGAAAAACCCCTCACTCACGAGTATCGGCTCTCAGATATTCTGGCCCGCCCGGGGGTCAATGTGAACCGGATAAATCAGGCCTGTGTTGATGCTGGCCTGCTAACAGAATTGCCACAAGCGACGGTTAGTGAACAGGTAGAGATCAAACTGAAATATCAGGGATATATTGACCGTCAGCAAGGAGAAATAGAAAAACTCAAAACACAGGAGTCGACCCGTCTGCCAGAGGATTTTGATTATCAGGGTATTTCAGGTCTATCCAATGAATTGAAGCTGAAACTGTCTCAGGCAAAACCAGACAGCATTGCTAAAGCATCTCGTATTCCAGGAGTGACACCAGCAGCCATTTCGCTTTTGCTGATTTATCTGAAAAAACAGCAAGTAGGAAAAAAGGTGGTTTTACAGGAAAGTCAGTCAGCTTGAAGCAAGAAACTCCGCAGTTTGATTCAAACGCGCTAAAAAACCAGTTAAGCGAAGGCATCGGCTATTTAAAACTTGATATTGACCCAGCCAAGCAAGACAAGCTGCTCAAGTTTCTGGAGCTGCTGGTGAAATGGAATCAGTCCTATAACCTCTCCGGCATTAAAGACCCGCAAGCCATGCTGAGGCTACACCTGCTGGACAGCTTGAGTATTCTTCCCTATATCAACGGAAAAAAAATTCTGGATGTGGGGACCGGAGCGGGGCTACCCGGTCTGTTATTGGCCATTTGCCTGCCGGAATCAAGATTCAGCCTGCTGGACAGCAACGGAAAAAAGATGCGCTTTGTTTATCAAAGTGCAGCTAATCTGAAGCTGGAAAATGTTGATATTGTCCAGCAGCGTGTTGAAAGCTATCAAAGTCAGGAGGCATTTGATATTGTCCTCAGCCGGGCCTTTTCAACGCTAAAGCAGTTTATTGAACATAGCCAGCACCTGCTGGCAGCAGAAGGCAGGCTATTGGCAATGAAAGGGCAGTATCCAGGACAGGAAATAGCAGAGATACCGACAGACTTCCAATTACTGGCAGTACACGAGCTGAGTTTGCCGGGAGACCCAGCCACCAGGCACCTGCTGGAGCTGGGAAGAAGCTGATTGATAAAGATGACTAGAATTATTGCCATAGCAAACCAGAAAGGGGGGGTAGGTAAAACTACCACCACCGTCAATCTGGCAGCCTCGCTGGCGAAAGCTGGTCGCAATGTGCTGATGGTGGACCTGGATCCACAGGGAAACGCCACGATGGGCAGTGGCATTGAAAAGAACCAGTTGGAATGCTCAGTTTATGACCTGCTGACTGGAGAGGCGTCTTTTTCTGATGTTGTAACCTATGCTGATCAGGCGGGTTTTGAAGTGTTGCCTGCAAACAGCGATTTGACTGCGGCAGAAGTCTTTCTGCTGAATTCTGATAATCGAGAAAGCACGCTGAAAAAGATCTTCAGTGAAAACAGCATGGTATTTGATTTTGTCCTGATAGACTGCCCACCGTCACTGAATATGCTGACGGTTAATGCACTGGTAGCCGCGGACAGTGTGCTGATACCGATGCAGTGTGAGTATTATGCCCTGGAAGGCCTCAGTGCACTGAGTGATACTATCCGGGCCATTGCGGATAATTTAAATCCAAAGCTGGAAATCGAGGGAATTTTGCGCACGATGTTTGATCCAAGAAACCGCCTGACTCTTGATGTTTCCCAGCAATTAAAAGATTATTTCGGCGACAAGGTGTATCGCACAGTAATTCCCCGAAATATACGCTTGGCGGAAGCACCGAGTTATGGTTTGCCTGTCATGGCCTATGATATGAGTTCCCGAGGCGCCTTGGCTTATATAGCCCTGGCCGGAGAAATACTGAGAAAAGTCACACCCGCAAAAGCGGGAAATAAGGCTTCGCAGCCAGAAGAATTAAATGAGTAAGCAACATGGCCTTAAAAAAAAGAGGGCTGGGCAGAGGGCTTGATGCCCTGCTGGGATCCCAGTCCAAAAGCACGACGACACAGAGCTCAGCTGGTGAGAACCAGAACGCGACGGAAAACCAACAAAGCTCCGCTCCGACGACTAATGACCTGCTGAAACTGCCCATAGAGTTTATTCAGGCAGGCCGATATCAGCCGCGACTGGATATGCGGCCAGAAGCCCTTGAAGATCTGGCGGCCTCAATCAAAGCACAGGGTCTGATGCAACCCATCGTTGTTCGCCCCATAAGTGGCAAACACTATGAAATCATTGCTGGAGAGAGGCGCTGGCGGGCATCTCAGATGGCTGGCTTGGACACTATTCCAGTCATTATCAAAGATGTGCCGGATGAGGCAGCGATTGCCATGGCGCTGATTGAGAACATTCAGCGAGAGGACCTAAACCCGATAGAAGAGGCGATGGCCCTGAAGCGGCTGCAGGATGAATTTGAGCTCACCCAGCAGGAAGTCGCTGATGCCGTGGGAAAATCTCGCGCCACAGTGAGTAACCTGATTCGTCTGATGAGCCTGAATTCGGATGTTCGCCTATCTCTGGAGCATGGCGACCTGGAAATGGGGCATGCCAGAGCATTGTTGGCTCTGAGCGGAGACCAGCAGTCGAGTGCTGCTAAAACGGTGGTCGGCAAAGGAATGTCTGTTCGCCAGACCGAGGCCCTGGTCAGACGCCTGCAGAAACAGCCTTCCGGCGAGGCTACCAGTAAGGGTCTGGACCCTGATATCAGGCAGTTGCAGGATTCTCTGGCAGACAAATTGGGGGCAGAAGTGCAGATTCAGCACACGGCAAAAGGCAAAGGCAGGCTGGTGGTAAAGTATTCTTCCTTGGATCAGCTGGATGGCATACTTGAACACATCAAGTAAGCAAGACAGGTCATTGCCTGTTTGTATGAAAATCTTTATAATCCGCCCCGTCGAAAAGCACCGAAGTTTAATACGCTAGGATGAGCAAGCCGGAAGAGCCTACACCAGCTGTAGCCAATCTCAAAGCTCCTCCGATTTACAAGGTTATTGTTACTCAGTTTGTTGTCACTGTAATAGCGGCACTGAGTACTTTTGCGCTGATGGATACAGTAGCAGCGTATTCAGTATTTCTTGGAGGCATGATCAGTACGGGGCCAAATGCGTATTTTGCCCTGAAAGTTTTTCGATATCGCGGGGCGCGGCAGATGCCGATGATATTGAAATCATTTTATGCCGGAGAAACTGGCAAGCTGATTATCACTGCAGTATTGTTTGCACTGGTATTTGGCGGTATCAGGCCCCTGAATGAGTTGGCAGTGATTGTGAGTTTTATTGTTACACTTATTGCCGGGTTGATAGCTACCGTGAAAATGGGCTTAAAATCCGCATAAATGAGTCGAAAATCAGGAAAACCGCTTAATTATGGCTGAAGCAGCTGGCGAAATTGCTCACGGAGCAGCAGAACACTCCCAAACTCAGGGGGAGTACATACAGCATCATTTACAGTTTCTTACCTTTGGCAAACTTCCCGATGGTCATTGGGGTATTGCTCACGGTGAAGAAGAAGTCGCTGAAATGAGCCCTTTTACCACTATTCATTTGGATATGATGGGGTGGTCAGTTGGACTTGGGCTTATCTTTATTCTCCTATTCAGAAAAGCAGCCAAGACCGCAACGTCTGGAGTACCAGGCGGATTCCAGAACTTCGTGGAATGGGTCTTTGAGTTTGTCGATACCAGTGTTAAAGACACTTTTCACGGTAAAAGTACCCTGATAGCGCCGCTAGCCATGACCATTTTTGTTTGGGTCCTGCTGATGAACACCATGGACCTGGTACCAGTGGACTGGCTGCCCTGGGTGGCCCAGAAAGTCTCTGGCGATCCAGAGATCGCCTTCCGCGTTGTACCAACGACTGACCCGAATGTAACGCTGGGCATGTCGTTTTCCATTTTTCTATTGATTATTTTTTACAGCATCAAGATCAAGGGAGCCGGTGGATTTTTAAAAGAACTGGCGTTTCAGCCTTTTGGCCCCAAACTGATGCCCTTTAATCTGTTAATTGAAGTGCCGACACTCTTGGCAAAACCTGTTTCACTGGGTTTACGACTGTATGGCAATCTCTATGCCGGCGAACTGGTGTTTTTGCTGATTGCCCTGTTCGGTGTTTTTCAATTGCCAGCCCACTTCTTGTGGGCGGCATTTCACTTATTGGTGATTCCTTTGCAGGCCTTTATTTTCATGATGCTCACGATTGTGTATCTGAGCCAGGCCTGTGAGCATCACTAATATATTACCCGTAACGATTTACTTTTTAACATTAGGCAAGACCTTTAAAACTGGAGGAAAAAAATGGAGCTAATCTTAGCGAATACAGTGCTTGGCGTATTGTTGGTACTAGGCCTTGGTGCACTGGGTACGGCGATTGGTTTTGGTATTCTGGGCGGCAAAATGCTGGAAGGCTCGGCCCGTCAACCGGAACTGGCACCAATGCTGCAGGGTAAAATGTTCCTGGTAGCAGGACTTATCGACGCCATCACCATGATTGGTCTGGCTATTGGTATGTGGTTTACCTTTGCCAACCCGTTTACAGCGGCGCTGGGCGGTTAATCACCAACACGCTAGATATTGAACGCCATTAGCAAGAGGAAACACTGTGAACATTAATGCAACGATGCTCGGTCAGATGATCGCTTTTGCATTTTTCGTGTGGTTCTGCATGAAGTATGTCTGGCCACCCTTGACAGCCGCGCTGGCAGAAAGGCAGAAGCGCATTGCTGATGGCCTGGAAGCAGCCGACAAAGCCAGTAGAGATCTGGAACAGGCGCAGGAAAATGTTGCAGAGCAGCTGAAGGAAGCCAAAGCGCAGGCAGCCAGCATTATCGACCAGGCTAACAAGCGGGCAAGCCAGATAATTGAGGAAGCCAAAGAGCAGGGCCGTGAAGAGGGTCAGCGCATGATTGTGGGTGCTCAGGCTGAGATTGAACAGGAAGTCAATCGTGCCAAGGAGCAGCTGCGTGCACAGGTAGCAAAAATTGCCATCAGTGGAGCGGAAAAAATACTGGAAGCATCCATTGATGAAGCTGCGCATGCCAAACTGACTGAAAAACTGGCGGAATCCCTGTAAGGAAAGCGACCAACTATGGCAGAGCTCACTACCCTCGCAAGACCGTATGCCAAAGCAGCTTTTGAAGTGGCTGTGCATGGGGGCAACTTGCAGACCTGGTCTGACATGCTGGCTTTGCTGGCAAATGTTGTCAGTCATAAAACCGTTGCCGCCGCACTTTCTTCCCCCTCGCTGACGGGTGAACAGCAGGCGCAGATAGTCATTGATCTGTGCATGGACGAAATCAATGCGCCGGCACAAAATTTTGTAAAAGTGTTGTCAGAGAACAAACGACTTGGTCTCTTGCCGGAAATTCTTGAGCTGTTTGACCGGCTCAAGGCGGAACAGGAAAAAACCGTTGATGTAGCAATCAGCACAGCATTTCCGCTGGCCAGTGAGCTGGAAAAGAAACTGGCTCAGGCGATCAAGTCAAAACTGAATAGGGATGTAAAAATTCACAGTGAAATTAACAAGGATCTGATTGGCGGCATTGTTATCCGAGCCGGCGATCTGGTCATTGATGATTCCGTAAGAGGCAAACTCCACCGTCTTGCGGAAGCAATGGGATCCTAGTAGAGGAAAATAGAGAATGCAGCAACTGAACCCTTCAGAAATAAGCGAAATTATTAAGCAACGGATTGATAAGCTCGACGTCAGTGCGCAGGCACAGAACGAGGGTACGATCGTGTCCGTGTCCGACGGTATTATCCGTATTCATGGTCTTGCCGATGTCATGTACGGGGAAATGATTGAGTTTGAAGGCGGCCTTTATGGTATGGCGCTCAACCTGGAAAGAGATTCAGTTGGTGCCGTTGTTCTTGGTGATTATGAAAGTCTGGCAGAAGGTCAGACCTGTCGTTGCACCAAACGAATACTTGAAGTGCCCATCGGTCCGGAACTGGAAGGACGCGTGGTGGACGCACTGGGTAACCCGATAGACGGTAAAGGCCCGATCAACGCCAAGGAAACTGATGCGGTTGAAAAGGTCGCGCCTGGTGTTATTGCAAGACAAGGCGTTTCCCAGCCGGTTCAAACGGGGCTGAAAGCCATTGACTCCATGGTGCCGATTGGTCGAGGGCAGCGTGAGTTGATAATTGGCGACCGTCAGGTAGGTAAAACCGCTGTTGCTGTTGACGCGATCATTAACCAGAAAGGCACCGGCGTAAAATGTATTTATGTTGCAGTTGGCCAGAAACAGTCTTCCATTGCTTCAGTGGTAAGAAAACTGGAAGAGCATGGTGCTATGGAGCACACCATTGTGGTGGCTGCAGGCGCATCTGACCCTGCTGCCATGCAGTTTATTGCTCCCTATTCAGGTTGCACCATGGGCGAGTACTACCGTGACCGCGGTCAGGATGCCCTGATTATTTATGATGATTTGACCAAACAGGCTTGGGCCTATCGTCAGATTTCACTCTTGCTGCGTCGTCCGCCTGGTCGTGAAGCTTATCCTGGTGACGTGTTCTATTTGCATTCTCGTCTGTTGGAAAGAGCTGCACGTGTAAATGCTGAATACGTGGAAAAACTGACCGATGGTAAAGTGAAAGGTCAGACAGGCTCCTTAACGGCCTTGCCAATTATTGAAACCCAGGCCGGTGACGTGTCGGCTTTCGTGCCGACCAACGTAATCTCCATTACTGACGGACAGATCTTCCTGGAAACCTCGCTGTTTAATGCAGGTATTCGCCCGGCCATGAATGCCGGTATTTCGGTTTCTCGTGTGGGCGGTGCAGCGCAAACCAAAATCATCAAAAAACTCGGTGGCGGTATTCGACTTGCTCTGGCCCAGTATCGTGAGCTGGCGGCTTTTGCACAGTTTGCCTCGGATCTGGATGATGCGACACGTGCCCAGCTGGAACACGGTCAGCGAGTAACAGAGCTGATGAAGCAGTCTCAGTACTCCCCCTTAACGGTAGCCGAGATGGCAGTGGTCATTTATGCCGCAAATGAAGGCTATCTGAAAGAAGTGGAAATCAACAAAATCAGGGATTTTGAAAGCGCCTTACTATCCTACATGAATAGTGAACAGGCCGGCCTGATGGCTTCAATCAATGAGACGGGTGATTACTCAGATGAAATAGAGGCCGGCTTCAAGGCGGCTCTGGATAAATTTGTCGAGACTCAAACCTGGTAAGCAATCATGGCGATTGGAAAAGAAATACGTAATCAGATTGGCAGTATCAAGAATACTCAGAAGATTACCAGTGCCATGGAAATGGTGGCAGCCAGCAAAATGCGCAAAGCGCAGGATCGCATGCAGCTGGGCAAGCCCTATGCGCGTAATATCCGCAGCGTAGTAAGTCATATTGCGGCTTCAACGCCTGAATACAAGCACGACTTCATGGATGAGCGAGAGGTCAAGCGCGTTGGTTACATTCTGGTTTCGACGGATCGCGGTTTGTGCGGAGGTTTAAACATCAATCTCTTCAAGGCAATGATTGGCGATATGAAGCGCTGGCATGACCAGAATGTCGACGTTCATATCTGTACCGTAGGTTCAAAAGGTTCAGCCTTTTTCAACAGCTTTGGCGGTAATGTCGTAGCGGCAGTTCGAAATATCGGAGACCGGCCATCAACCGAAGACGTGGTTGGAGCGGTAAAGGTCATGCTGGACAGTTTCAGCGAAGGCAATATTGATCGCCTGTTTCTGGTGGGCAATGAATTTGTGAATACCATGACACAGAAACCGACGGTTCAGCAAATACTACCTTTGCCGGCTGCAGATGGCGAGGAAATGAAGCATCACTGGGATTATATCTATGAGCCCGATGCCAAAGAGCTGCTGAATGAGCTGCTCACTCGGTATATTGAGTCACAGGTTTATCAGGCTGTTGTTGAGAACAATGCCTGCGAGCAGGCAGCGCGCATGATTGCCATGAAAAGTGCCACGGATAATGCTGGCGAGCTTATTAATGAATTACAGCTTATCTATAACAAAGCACGTCAGGCAGCCATTACTCAGGAACTATCTGAGATTGTTGGTGGTGCAGCAGCAGTTTAAAAAGTAGAAGTTAAGAGATTAATAACGGCGCAAGTGCGCTGAACTTTGGAAAGAATTGGCAAGTAAGAGGAAAAATAAATGAGCAGCGGTCGTATCGTACAAATTATTGGCGCGGTTATTGACGTGGAATTTCCCCGGGACTCTGTCCCGAAAGTTTATGATGCGCTGAAAGTGGCGGATAAGGAAATTACACTGGAAGTTCAGCAGCAGCTGGGCGATGGAATTGTGCGTACTATTGCCATGGGTTCAACTGAAGGCCTGAGCCGTGGTCTGAGTGTTGATGATACCGGTGCGCCAGTTAGCATCCCGGTCGGGGAAGAAACGCTGGGGCGTATTATGGATGTTCTGGGCAACCCGATTGACGAGTGCGGCCCTATCGGCGAAAAGGAAAAGATGCCGATTCATCGTAAGGCGCCAAGCTATGATGAACAGGCAGCCTCTGAAGAAGTTCTTGAAACCGGCATCAAGGTTATTGATCTGGTCTGTCCTTTCGCCAAGGGTGGTAAGGTTGGCCTGTTTGGTGGTGCTGGAGTGGGCAAGACCGTAAACATGATGGAGCTGATTAACAACATTGCGACAGCGCGAGGCGGTTTGTCAGTATTTGCTGGTGTAGGTGAGCGCACGCGTGAGGGAAATGACTTCTATCACGAAATGCAGGAAGCCAAGGTTATCGATACCGACAATTTTAAAAACTCCAAAGTATCCATGGTGTACGGTCAGATGAATGAGCCCCCCGGCAACCGTTTGCGTGTTGCCCTGACCGGCCTGACCATGGCAGAAAAGTTTCGTGACGAAGGCCGAGATGTACTGCTTTTCGTTGATAACATTTATCGTTACACCCTCGCAGGAACCGAAGTATCAGCATTGTTGGGCCGTATGCCTTCAGCGGTGGGTTACCAGCCAACACTGGCTGAGGAAATGGGCGCCCTGCAGGAACGTATTACTTCAACCAAAACCGGCTCCATTACTTCCATTCAGGCAGTATACGTGCCAGCGGATGACTTGACTGACCCTTCGCCGGCCACCACCTTCGCCCACCTTGATGCAACCGTAGTGCTATCGCGTGACATTGCTTCGCTGGGTATTTATCCGGCGGTGGATCCGCTTGATTCCACGTCACGTCAGCTGGACCCGCTGGTGATTGGGCAGGAGCATTATGATGTAGCACGCGGCGTGCAGTCGATCCTGCAGCGTTATAAAGAACTGAAAGACATTATCGCGATTCTGGGTATGGACGAGCTGTCCGAAGAAGACAAGCTGGCTGTAAGCCGTGCCCGTAAAATTGAGCGTTTCTTCTCACAACCCTTTACGGTGGCAGAAGTATTTACCGGATCACCCGGCAAATATGTTAGTCTGAAAGACACGATAGCAGGCTTTAAAGCCATTCTTGACGGGCAGTATGATGATCTGCCTGAACAGGCTTTTTATATGGTTGGCAGCATTGAAGAAGCCGTTGAAAAAGCCAAAAAACTGTAAAGGCGTAGAGTTGAGCAGGTAAGCAAAATGGCCAATACTTTTCATTGTGATATAGCCAGTGCGGAAGACCGTATTTATACCGGCAATATCGAATCTCTGACAGCAGCCGGTTCCTTGGGAGATCTGGGTATCTATCCGGGACATGCTCCCCTGCTTACGGCACTTATTCCAGGGCCGGTAAGAGTTGTAAAAGAAGGCGGAGAAGAAGAAATTTTTTATGTTTCCGGTGGTTTTCTGGAAGTGCAGCCAGGCACAGTACATATTCTTGCCGATACCGCAATCAGAGCACATGATGTCGATGAAGCAACAGCAGAAAAAGCCCGACAGGAGGCCGAGGCTGCTATTGCCAACCAGGATGCAGAATTTGAATACTCAAGAGCGGCTGCTCAACTTGCTGAAGCTGCAGCCCAGATTCGCACCCTGCAACAGCTGCGCAGAAAAACCGGCACCTGAAGCGGCATAAGGCAACAGTACAAAGGAATTAATGAAAAGGTAGCGTTGGCTGCCTTTTTTTTTGCTATTCTTATGGCCATTGCTAAGAGGATGGAAGACAAGCATGAGCAGCAATTTGAATGTTGTCATTCTGGCGGCCGGAAAAGGGACGCGGATGTATTCACAGACGCCAAAAGTTTTACATGAACTTGCCGGCCGCTCTCTGGTCGAACATGTCATTGCTACTGCAGCAAGCCTGAACTCTCAAAATACAACGCTGGTGATTGGCTACCAGGCAGAACAGATTCAGACTAAGCTGGCGCACCTGCCCTTGAACTTTGCATTACAAACTGAACAAAAGGGCACTGCTCATGCTGTTGAACAGGCTATCCCGATGCTGGATGAGCGGGCCAAAGTACTGGTGCTTTACGGAGATGTGCCGTTGATTAAAGCATCAAGCCTGGAAAAGCTGCTGGAAAAAATCGATGAACAGTCAATGGCGGTTTTAACCTGCGAAGTTTCACAGCCAGAAGGCCTTGGCCGAATTATTCGTAACACCAAGGGCGAAATCAGCGCTATCATAGAAGAAAAAGATGCGGATGATGAGCAGCGCAAAATTACAGAAATAAACACGGGGATCATGGCTTTTCCGGCGGAAAAATTAAAACAATGGCTACCTAGAATTCAAAATAACAATGCACAGCAGGAATATTATTTAACGGATATTGTCGAGCTGTGTATAAAGGACGGCAATAAGGTAAATTCAGTCAGTTGCATGAATGAGCAGGAAGCTAGCGGCGTCAATAATATGTTACAACTGGCCACTCTTGAAAGGGCTTACCAGAAAGAGCAAGCACTAAAGCTTATGCTTCAGGGGGTAAAACTCTTCGATCCAGCACGCTTTGATTGTCGTGGCGAGCTGGAAGCCGATACAGAAGTGCAGATAGATATCAATGTGATTGTAGAAGGTAGAGTGAGGCTTGGTAAAGGCGTTTACATAGGACCAAACTGTGTTCTAAAAAACTGCTCCATCGAGGCCGGAACACGCATTGACGCAAACAGCGTTATAGAAGATGCCAGTATAGGAAGCAAATGCAGCATTGGTCCATTCGCCCGTATTCGCCCGGGAACCCGGCTGGATGATGAGGCAAAAATTGGTAATTTTGTAGAAACCAAAAAAGCCCATATAGGCAAAGGCAGCAAGGTTAATCATCTCAGCTATGTCGGTGACACGGAGATGGGTAGTAGCGTTAATGTTGGGGCAGGAACAATAACCTGCAATTATGATGGCGTTAATAAATTTCAAACAATTATTGGCAACAATGTCTTTATCGGTTCAAATACAGCGCTGGTTGCGCCAGTAAGGCTTGCAGATGGCGCAACTGTCGGCGCTGGCTCGGTTGTCACCAAAAATGTTGAAGCTGAGCAATTGGCTATAGGTCGCAGCAAGCAAACAAATATTGACGGCTGGCAGAGGCCGCAAAAAAACAACGGGAAGTAAAAAGCATGTGTGGCATTGTTGGCGCTATCGGCCAGAGAAAGGTGACTGATATATTGCTGGAAGGACTCCGGCGCCTGGAATATCGAGGGTATGATTCAGCAGGGCTTGCCCTGATCAATAAAAAATCAGGCACTATTGACTGTATAAAAACGGTTGGCAAGGTTGCCGCGCTGCAGGAAAAAGTTCAAAACAGCGATATTAGAGGCACGCTGGGTATTGCACATACTCGCTGGGCTACCCACGGGAAACCAACAGAAACCAATGCGCACCCTCACTGCTCCAGTGACAGTCTGGCGCTGGTGCATAACGGTATTATCGAAAACTATCAAGAGCTCAAGCAGGAGCTCATTGAGCAGGGCTATGAATTTTTAACCCAGACAGACACCGAAGTCATCGTGCACCTGATTCATGCAGAGCTTGCTAAAAAGCAGGATGATTTTACCCAGGCGGTTAAAAATGTTGTCAAGCGGCTAGAAGGCGCCTATGGTCTTGCTGTTATCAATAAAGACGCTCCTGATCGAATAGTCGTTGCGCGTAGCGGTAGTCCACTGGTTATTGGCGTGGGCATCGGGGAAAACTTTATCGCTTCAGATCCTGCGGCACTTGGTCAGGTGACAGACCGTTTTATTTATCTGGAAGAAGGCGATATTGCAGAAATTACCAGCAAAAAAATTCGCATCTGGAGCCAGGGTGAAGAAATCAAGCGGGATATTGTTCGCTTAAGCGACGAGATGTCTGACAGCTCCAAAGGGGCTTTTCGCCACTTCATGCTCAAGGAAATTTTTGAGCAGCCGAAAGTGATTGGAAATACGCTAGCCGGAAAATTAAGTCATACGCATGTGCTGGAAGAGGCCTTTGGTGTTGAAGCACAGGAAATTTTTAAAAAAACACAACGGGTTCAGATAGTTGCCTGCGGAACAAGCTATCATGCCGGCATGATAGCCAAATTCTGGTTCGAGAATGTTGCCCGCATGTCCTGTTCTGTTGATATCGCCAGTGAATATCGCTACCGCAATATTATTGTGCCGGAAAATTGCTTGTTCGTGACAATTTCACAGTCCGGTGAAACAGCAGATACGCTGGCTGCACTGCGTTATGCCAATGAATCAGATTATTTGGCGACACTTACCATCTGCAATGTTCCCAACAGCTCACTGGTGCGGGAGTCAGACCTGGCGATCATGACGCAGGCTGGCAGGGAAATCGGCGTTGCTTCTACCAAAGCCTTCACTACCCAGCTGTGTATTCTTGCCCTACTGCCTATCATACTGGCACGCCATCAAGGCTTGACGGAATACGATGAAAAACATCTGGTTGAGGAGCTGCACCACTTGCCCGAGATCATTGCCGAAGTCTTAAAACTGGACCAATTGATTGACAGGATTTCCCATGACTTCGCGGAAAAGCATCATGCGCTGTTTCTAGGGCGCGGCGTGCAGTACCCGGTAGCCAAGGAAGGCGCACTCAAGCTCAAGGAAATTTCCTATATTCATGCCGAGGCCTATCCGGCCGGTGAATTAAAACATGGCCCTCTTGCACTGGTGGATGATGAAATGCCGGTGATTGCCATAGCGCCCAACGATGAGTTGCTGGAAAAACTAAAATCCAATCTGCAGGAAGTGAGCGCACGCGGCGGGAAGTTGTATGTTTTCGCTGACAGGGAGGCCGGCTTTGAAGATGATGACGCCATTAAAGTCATTAACATGCCCCATAGCAGTGAGTTTCTGGACCCTATTATCTACACCATACCACTGCAGCTGTTGTCCTATTATGTTGCGGTTATCAAGGGCACGGATGTGGACCAGCCTAGAAACCTGGCCAAATCTGTCACCGTGGAATAATGCTCAAACGGTCTCTGCGCAAGGCTGTCAGCATTGTTGGCGGACTGTTACTTCTGCTGTTCATTTCCCTGCTGCTGGTTTCAAGAAATCAGGCTCTGGAGCTGGTTTATCATCCGAGAGAGGCCAGGTCAGCGCTGGACCGTACGCCAGCTGATTTTGGCCTGGATTATGCTGATGTTCTAGTGCAATCGGCAGATGGCAACAGCCTTTATGGCTGGTATATCCCTTCAAGAAACGGTGCCGCAGTGGTCCTGCAGCACGGCTATAAATCAGACCGCAGCGAGCTACTGGAAGAAGCCGAGATGCTGGCTCGCCATGGATATGGTGTTTTATTGAGCTCAGTCAGGGCGCATGACCTGAACAGTGGCGAGCTTATCAGCTTCGGGCTGCATGAAATGCCGGATCTAGATGCCTGGTTCAACTTTCTTGCCCAGCAGGATGATATAAATCCGCAGCGCATTGGGCTGCTGGGAAATTCACTGGGGGGTACGATAGCTGTCCAGTATGCCGCCGGGCATGAGCAGGTTCGGGCTTTGGTTCTACACAGCGCTTTTTCATCCATGCGCGATACGATCGACACCAGTATTCGGTATTACACCGGTTTACCGGCCTTTCCTTTTGCCAGCCTGATCCGCTTTTGGGCCGAGCGAGAGGTCAAGGGCAGTATCGATGACATTGATGCGACGCGCTGGATTGGGCAGTTGGACTCACGACCGGTGCTGATTCTGCACAGTACCAGTGATATTGTGATTTCAGAACAAAGCGGCGATTTATTATATGCTTCGGCGAGACAGCCCAAAGAAATATGGCTGACTGATGGGGTAGATCATGCCAGCTTTGATACCCAGCGCAGCCTTGATTTTGAAAGCCGGGTACTTGAGTTTTTTGATCGCTATTTGTTGGGATTCAACTGAATCAGGGTTTTTTGTTTTTGCCGGTTCGTAATGAGCGCAGGCTTTTACTGAGTAGCCTGAGATGTTCTTTAAGTTCCGCATTGCGATGTTGCGCGACGCCCATCGCCAGTACGTCAATAACCACCAGATGAGCTATGCGTGAGGAAACCGGGGCAAACTCCAAGTGGTTTTCTTCCATATTGATGTGGATAGGCAAATCGCAAAGATCATCCAGGGGGGTATTTTCAGGCACCAGCCCGATAACGGTCGCTCCGGCCTCCCGGGCCAGTTTAACGCTTTGAATCAGCGCCTTGGTTCGCCCGGTTTGCGAAATGGCAACCACCACATCGGAATCATTCAGGGAAATGGCCGACATGTGCTGGATATGTGGATCGGTATAAGCGGCTGCGGAAACCTGCAATCGAAAAAATTTATGCTGGGCATCTATAGCTACTGAGCCGGAGGCGCCAAAGCCATAAAATTCCACACGACCAGCGGAGATCAAAGCCTTGATGGCCTTTTCCAATGCACGGGTATCGATTTCATCACGGACACTAATCAGCGAGCCAATGGTGGTATCAAAGACTTTTTTATTGACGTCGGCGATCGAGTCCTTAGGGCTGACTCGGAATTGGGAGAAACTGCCGCTACTTCCAATGTGCTGGGCCAATTGCAGCTTGAAGGCCTGAAAACCGTCGAAGCCCATTGCACGGCAAAAGCGAATAACGGTAGGTTCACTCACCTCGGCATGATTTGCCAGATCAATAATCCGCATGCTGATAACCTGACCCGGATCAGATAACACAAATTCGGCGACCTTTCGTTCCGACTTGCGCAACTTATCCAGGTTCAGCGTCAATTTTCTGATCAGGTTGCCTTTTTCCATAGTCAAGCATTGCTTCCGGAGCTCAGATCGAAAAAGTAATACAGATTAGATGCTTAGGCAATTAAAGTAGGAATTTTTCTACGTGGGAGCGGCTTTTTTTAGTCACAATGAAACTGCTGCCCTTACTCCTTTTCAAAAGAAGAAAGCAAGGTTAAGAGCATTCCATGCCCTTACGGGCAAGCACTACAAGCGTGAAGCGGTTTAGTCAGCAGCAGCCGGCTGTACGTTTTCTGCTTGAGGGCCTTTCTGACCCTGGGTCACATTCATGGTGACCTTTTGTCCTTCATATAAGGTACGTCTACCTTCCCCGCTAATGGCGCTGTAGTGAACAAAAACATCTTTGCCACCAGCTTGTTCAATAAAACCAAAGCCCTTTTCATCATTGAACCACTTAACGGTACCTTCAACTTGCTCAGACATATTTCTCTTTTCTCTCTTAACATTACCAATTGCTTGGTATATTTCTTGTTGCTAACACCTAAAGGCACTAGCCTAAATCAAAGTCTCACAGTGTCATTAGAACTGCCTGATCCATGGAAACTTCTGGCCAACCCGGTCAGCAAAAGCATGCTGAACAGCTTGGATTGCGATTGATAGTAGCAAGTTTTTTTACAATTGCATACGAGAACAGGATGCCGATTGAAAATATTTTAAAACGGGAGATTTTGCTAAAATACGCGCGATGGATATTACACACATACTTGAACCCCTCAATGATGCACAACGTCAGGCAGTTACCGCAGATGCCGCCAACCTGCTGGTACTGGCTGGCGCTGGCAGTGGAAAAACCCGCGTGTTGGTTCATCGCATTGCTTGGCTAATAGCCACTGAGGGAATCTCGCCTCACAGTTTGCTTGCGGTCACCTTTACCAACAAGGCTGCTAATGAGATGCGACTGCGTATCGAAGAGCTTCTGCAGGGGCCTGTCGGCGGCATGTGGGTTGGCACTTTTCACGGGCTTGCCCATCGCCTATTACGAGCTCACTGGCAGGAAGCCGGCTTACCGGAAAAGTTCCAGATTCTGGATGCAGATGATCAGCTGCGCCTGATCAAGCGAGTTCACAAACTGCTGGACATTGATGAAAGCCGATGGCCGGCCAGGCAATGCCAGTGGTTTATTAATGAACAGAAAGATGAGGGCCTGCGTGCGGCCAGCATAGAAAGTTACGGAGATGAATTTATCAGCAAGATGCTGAAGGTTTACAGTGCCTACGAAGAAGCCTGTGAACGTGGCGGCATGGTGGATTTCGGCGAGCTACTGCTGCGTTCACATGAACTGTGGTTAAAGAACCCCAAACTGCTGGCTCATTACCAGGCGCGGTTTAAACATATCCTGGTAGACGAATTTCAGGATACCAATGCCATTCAATATGCCTGGCTAAGAATGCTGGCTGGCTCGCGCGCTGAGGTGACGGCTGTGGGCGATGATGATCAGTCTATCTATGGCTGGCGTGGAGCCCGGATTGAAAATATCCAGCACTTTTCCCAAGATTTCAGTGGCACAGACATTGTGCGTCTTGAACAAAATTACCGCTCTAGTGGCAATATTCTGAAAGCAGCCAACACGCTGATTGCCAATAATCAGGGCCGGCTGGGCAAGGAGCTATGGACTGAAGACAAGGAAGGAGAGGCAATATCTGTCTATTCGGCCTATAACGAACAGGACGAGGCCCGTTTCATCTGTGCCCAGCTTGAGCAGTGGTCCCAGAAGGGCAACAAGATCAGTGAAGCAGCCATTTTGTACCGCTCAAATGCCCAGTCACGCGAACTGGAAGAAGCCCTGTTACGGCTTGGCATGCCCTATCGTATCTACGGGGGCTTTCGTTTCTATGAGAGACAGGAAATTCGCAATGCCATGGCCTATCTTAGGCTGGTCGCCAGTCGCGATGATGATGCCGCCATGGAGCGCGTTATCAATACGCCTGTGCGAGGCATTGGCAACAAGACAATAGATGGGCTGCGCAGTATCGCCCGAAAAGAAAATTTTTCGCTTTGGCAGGCTGCCGTGAAAGCACTTAGTGATAGCCTGTTGCCGCCTCGTGCCCTGATGAGTCTTGACGGGTTCATGAATCTCATTAATGAACTGGATGATTTTGCCCAGGGCAGGGATCTTCATGAGCTCTGTGAGCAGATGATCCAGCGCAGCGGTTTGCCCAAACATTATGAAAAAGAAGGCGGTGAAAAAGCCAAAATCCGGCAGGAAAACCTGGATGAACTGATCAATGCGGCTAAAGCATTTACCCTGGAAGAGCTGGATGATGCCGATGAAGGATCCATCAGAGAGGTGCTGGCGGGCTTTATTGATAAAGCAGCGCTGGATGCCGGAGATACCCAGGCTGGTACCGGTGAAGATGCTGTACAGTTGATGACCCTGCATTCGGCAAAAGGCCTGGAGTTTCCCCTGGTGTTTATTGCTGGCCTGGAAGAAGGCCTGTTTCCGCATCAGATGTCGATGGACTCCCAGTCGGGCCTGGAAGAAGAACGCCGGCTTTGTTACGTCGGTATTACGCGGGCCATGCAAAAGCTGTATTTAAGCCATGCTGAATCCAGGCGCCTGCACGGGGAGGAAAGCCTCACCCGGCCCTCCCGCTTTCTCACTGAGCTGCCACAGGAGCTGTTGGAAGAAGTGCGCTTACAGGGCAGAATAAGCCGTAGCACCTATTTCCAGGACTACGGCAAAAGAGCGCATAAAAGTGAAGAGCATGCTACTATCGCGGGTTCTTCGGCTCAGCAGGATGGCGTCTTCCTGAATCTGGGACAGCGCGTCAGGCACCCGAAGTTTGGCGAAGGTGTTGTGCTGAATTGCGAAGGCAAAGGGAAAAATGCCAGGGTACAGATAAATTTTGATGATGTTGGTGGCAAATGGCTGGTCATGTCATATGCCAGGCTGGAAGCTATCTAACAAGCTAAAACAAAGGCCGCTTGGAGCGAGAGAAAATGAAAACAAGAACCATTAAAAACACGCTGATGCTGGGCTTGATGTCCGCGGCATTGCTGGCTTGTGGTGGAGACGATATGAATTCGGGCAGCACGGCGCAGAGCGCTGCTGAACCGCAACAAACTTATGAGTGGAAACTGGTAACCACCTGGCCTAAAAACTTTCCGGGTATTGGCATGGTTTCCGAGACTTTTGCCGACATGGTCGAGGAGCTCTCGGAAGGACGCATGAGGATCCGGGTCTACGGAGCAGGCGAACTGGTGCCGGCTTTGGAAGTGTTTGATGCAGTTAGTGCGGGGACGGCGGAAGTAGGTCATGGCACGGCGTATTACTGGAAAGGCAAAGCGCCTGAAACCCAGTTTTTTTCTGCGCTGCCTTTCGGCATGAATGGTGAAGAAATGGAGAGCTGGCTTACCTATGGTGGGGGCATGGCGCTCTGGGAAGAATTGTATGAACCCTTTAACCTGATTCCAATGCAGGGAGGCAATACCGGTGTGCAGATGGGCGGATGGTTCAATAAGGAAATCAACAGCCTGGAAGATTTCAGGGGCCTGAAAATGCGTATGCCTGGCCTGGGAGGTGAGGTTCTGCAGCGTGTTGGTGGCGTCCCGGTCAATCTTGCAGCTGGTGAAATTTATACTTCACTGCAAACCGGCGTGATTGATGCAACCGAGTTTGTTGCGCCTTTAAACGATCTCGCACTGGGCTTTTATGATATTGCCGATTACTACTACTATCCTGGCTGGCACGAGCCGGGCACCATACTGGAATTTATGTTCAATAAGGAAATTTTTGAGGCCTTGCCGGCAGATTTGCAACTAATTATCCGCACAGCAGTAGAAGCGGCGAGCTCGCGCATGAGCATTGAAGCAATCGCAACAAATACCACAGCCCTGGAGACTCTGGTTGAAGAGCATAATGTCACACTTCGCCAATTTCCCGATGACCTAACAGCCGAGCTGTATCGAGTTTCTCAGGACATTATCAATGAGCTGGGGCAAAGCAGCGACATTGGGCGGCGTATTCTGGCCTCGTATCGTGACTTTGAATCCAGAGTCACGGTTTATCAGGATATCTCCATCGAAGCCTATAACAGAATCAGGGCCCAGCAACGACAATAAGGGCTTCCCGAGCTGTCCCTCTAGAGCGTGGGTTATTGTTAGCGGTTTTCCTTGGGGATGGCTCTGGTGCGGCCATTGCCGTCAATGGCTACAAAAATAAAGGTGCCTTCTGCCACCTTGGTCCATTCCTCACCTTTGACGACATGGCTCACCCAGGCTTCAACGAAAACCCGGATTGAACTGCGGCCAACGCCAATGATCTTGGTATAGCAGCTAACAAGGGAGCCGATACAGATTGGCGAGAGGAACGAAATACTTTCAATAGCCACGGTTGCCACCTTTCCTTTAGCGACCTTCGAGCAGGCCAGGTGAGCAGCCATGTCCATCTGGCTGGCCAGCCAGCCACCATGGATGTCGCCATCCTGATTGGTGTCTGAAGGAAGGGCAATGGTCTGGATCGCAAGTTCTCCCTCTGGATGCGGGTTGGGGTCCAGGTCCAGGCTGTCGTTATCTGTGCTCATGTTGAAACCTTAAAGAATGGATGGTAGCCAGGTTGTCAGTCCTGGCCAGATGGCCAGTAGAATCAGCATGAAAACCTGAATCAAAATAAATGGCACGGCGCCCTTATAGATATCTTTAGTCAGGATCTCATCGGGCGCAGCTCCACGCAAATAAAACAGGGCAAACCCAAAAGGCGGAGTCAGGAAGGAAGTCTGCAAGTTTACTGCCAACATAATACCCAGCCATATAGGGTCAAAACCCATAGCCAGCAGGATAGGTCCAACAATGGGCACTACCATGTAAGTAATTTCGATGAAGTCCAGAATGAATCCCAGAAGAAAAACAACCAGCATAACCAGCAGCACCGCCATGGTAGCCCCGCCAGGCAAGCTCTGGAACAGTTCCTCGACCAGAATATCGCCAGAGAATCCACGAAAAACCAGAGAGAAAATACCCGCGCCAATCAGAATCATGTAAACCATGGAGCTGACCTTTGCGGTTGAAACAGAGACTTCTTTGAATATGCTTAGGCTGAACTGCTTTTTCGCCAGAGCAAGCAAAATTGCACCAAAACCACCCACGCCTGCTGCTTCAGTAGGCGTGGCCAGCCCGAACAGGATGGAACCGAGAACGGCAACAATCAGCAAGAGAGGAGGCAGTAGTCCTTTTAAGAGCTGTTTCGATAGGCTGCTGTTTTGGATAATGGCATCAATATCTTCTTGTTTTGCCGGCGGGGCATGATCGGGTTTGAGAAATGCGATGCCCAGCATGTAAAGGGAATAAAGCAAAACCAGAATCAAGCCCGGTACGATGGCGCCGGTAAATAAATCTCCTACAGAGACTGTTTGTGTGGAGAAAATGCCCATATCAATCTGGGCCTGTTGATAGGCCGTGGACATGACATCACCCAGCAAGACCAGGGCGATGGAAGGCGGAATGATCTGGCCGAGGGTGCCAGTGGCACAAATGGTTCCCGTTGCCAGTGAGGCCTTGTAGCCGGCTTTCAACATGGTGGGGAGGGATAATACGCTCATGGTCACCACCGTGGCGCCAACGATTCCGGTGCTGGCAGCCAACAGCATCCCGACGATAATGACGGACAGGCCAAGTCCGCCGCGCATGCGTCCAAAGAGCAGCGACATTCCTCGTAAAAGGTCTTCAGCAATTCGTGATTTCTCCAGCATGATGCCCATAAAAACAAACATGGGCACGGCCAGCAGCGTGGTATTGGTGATCACGCCGGCATAGATACGATTGGGGACGGCCGTTAAGAATGACGCATCAAAGGTGCCGCTTAGAATGCCGATCCCGGCAAAAGCCAAAGATGTCCCGGCCAGAGAAAAAGCTACCGGGTATCCCGCCAATAGAACCAGGCAGATACATATGAACAGCACAAAAGGCATCACTTCCATCATAGTGTGCCGAGGTCCTCGTCTTCCATTTCCACAGCAGTACTGGCAGGGTCAAGCAAGAAATGCAGATTCCTTAAAAGCTCGGTCAGCCCCTGAACGATGAGGATGACACACATCGCGAGAATACTGGTTTTGAGCAAATAAACAAAAGGCAGGCCATTGGCTTCCGGGGAGTCTTCACGAATGGCCCAGGAAGACATGACATAGTCCCAGCAACTCAGGAATATAAAAACAGAAACCGGCAGCAGCAGAAAAGCAGCACCAAGCAGATTGACCCAGGCCTTGTATTTCGCCGAGGCCGGGCCATAAATGATATCAACTCGAACATGGGCATTGTGCTTGAGCGTGAAACCGGCGGTGAAAAACACCAGCAGCGCATTGACATAAAGCACGGATTCCTGAATAGCAATGGAGCCGGTGTTAAAGACATAGCGGGTAATGACCACATAACAGGTAATCAGAACGAGCAGCACGGCAAAATAGGCGAAAGTCTTGCCCAGCAGTTCTGAAACATGATCAAGAACACGTATTGTATGTGCCAGTTTATTCATGAAAACAGCTCGCTTTATCTAACCCGGCAGCAGGTGAAATTAAGCACAAACCCCGCACTCAAAGAAAAGCGAAGAATAGCATAAAAGCAGATGGAATCGCCGCTAAATAAGCAGCAGGCGCAGGCTAAGCCAGATCAGGGCAGCAAATACCAGGACTGTCAACAAAGCCATGAATGAAGCCAGCAATATTTTGCCGCGAGTGAGAAGCCGCTGCCAGAAGCGCTCCCCCGGAGCAAGCGCAAGCGGCCGGTTCTGGAACAACTCCGTTGCCGCCAGCAGTAGCATGCCCCAGAGCGAAACAACAATCGCTGGCTCCAGCAGATCCAATGCCAATCCGGAAGAAGCGATCAGGCAGTAGCTTGTCAGCAGCAGGGCAAACAGCGTAAGAACAATCAGCGGAAGCTTAAGCGGCCTTAAGAGGTGTGAACTACGGTACAAAAAAAGCAGCAGTTTCTGCAAAAGGGTTTCCGCGGGAGTGGTTAGATGTGAACCGTCAACAAGTCACATTCAATACCGTGTGCAACCCCGGTTGAGGTCGAGCCAAAAATCAGCTCCCAACCATGACGGCCATGGTTGCCCATGATAATCAGATCAGCCTTGATCTCACTGGCCAGCTCCTTGATCTCCCGGGCAGGTTGACCCAGCGTTGTATGCAGGCGATTTTCGGGAATACCGATATTAGCCCCCATTTCCAGCAGCGATTTGCGCGCCTGCTCGGCGGCTTCCTGATGCAAACCATCAACATCAATGCTGGAAACTTCGATGGCATATCCGACGGCAATCGGCTCAATTACATGGACCATGCTTAACTGGGCATCGTTGGCCTTGGCAAGGTGACGTGCTTTGTCAAGGATAATGGCTGAATCCTGTGAGAGATCCACGGCGACGAGAATATTTTTATAAAGGCTCATTGCTTGCTCCCTTGGCTAGCTGAGGCATCGGCTGATGCCCTAGTGTATTAATTAGACTTGAGGACTACAAGCAGCAACTTGATACAGATCAACAGCACAAATTTGATACCATGGCGGCAGGGAGGATTCCATTGACGACAAAACCAAAATCTGTGTTTTTACAGTTACCGGCCGGCAAAGACGGCGAAGGTCAGCAGGTGCTGGAACAGCTCGAGGCCTGCACGCTCGATAAAGAGGGCTATTACGAAATACAAAATTCGCCTCTTTTTGTCAGAAATCTTGCCAAGGGTGATGTGATCGCTATTGGCTCTCAGGCGCAGGATACATATACGCTGATTCAGCGCAGCGGCAATCTGGCGATTCGTGTCTTCAGTAAAAACAAGCTGGACGAACTGGAGCTTGTACTGACGCCGGAAGTGGAAAAACTTGATGGCAGTCTCGACCTTCAAACACCAAGAGCCCTGAGTTATTCGCTGCACGTTAACCTTGGTTTCGCGGTTATCGAAGCACTTTTTGATAACGTGATGGCCTCGTTTACGGGCACAGTCTGGTATTATGGCAACGTGTATGACCCGCGAGACGGGCTTACCCCGCTTAACTGGTGGGACAGTTTTATCAATCAGGTTTAATAAGAGAGCAAGATGCTTATAGTCATATCGCCAGCCAAAACGCTGGACTATCAGAGTCAGGTGCCCAGCAGCAAGTTCACGCAACCCGATTTGCTCAGGGATTCGGAAAAGCTGATTAAAAAATTACGTGAACTCAATGCTGACGATATAGCGGAGCTGATGCATGTCAGCAGTAAAATTGCCGAATTGAATTTTGCCCGTTACCTGAACTGGGACAAGCGGTTCACGCCAGATAATGCCAGGCAGGCAATCTATGCATTCAAGGGAGATGTCTACACAGGGCTCGAAGCAGAGCAGTTTTCAGCAGCTGATTTGAATTTTGCCCAGAAGCATCTGCGTATACTATCCGGTCTTTATGGCGTATTGAGGCCGCTTGACCTGATGCAAGCCTACCGGCTGGAAATGGGGACTCCTTTAAAGAACAATCGCGGGGACAATTTGTATGATTACTGGTCTGCACAGGTCAGTGAGCTGATTCAGCAGGCGCTGGAAGCCCAGCGCGACAAATGGCTGGTAAACCTGGCATCCAATGAATACTTTAAAGTTTTAGACCAGAGCAGGATTCAGGCAAAAATCCTCACCCCGGTTTTTAAAGATTACAAGAATGGCCAGTACAAGATGATCAGCTTCTTCGCTAAAAAAGCACGCGGCCGAATGGCCGCATATATAATTCGTAACAAAATCAAGACGCCAGCAGAATTACAGAAGTTTAATGTGGACGCTTATCGTTACAGTGCCAAAGACTCGGATGAAAACACAATGGTTTTTTTGCGCAAGGCGCACTAAAGACCAAGGTGTCCAAGAGTCTCTAGAATTTCCAGTGTTATTCTTGCAGCTTTGGGGTGTTTTTCCTCCAGTTCTTCAAGCAGTTCCTCTGTAACATCCCGGATATTGCCGTTCGCTGGTTGGGGCCCTTCCCAACTGTCGAGTTGAGACTGTAACTGGGCCAGCAACAAGTCCTGTTGTGGACTGGTGTCATCGCCTGCAAGCCGCTCATGCAAATCTGAAATCAAGCCTTCAATTTTTTCTCTCGGCATTCGTATACTCCTCAAGTTAAGCTGTTCTCAGCATAGTCTGTTGCAAGCCCCTAAGGCAATATCGGAACTTGCGTCTGGTCAAAATAGGGTTAATTGGCTTTCTTGAAAGGCAGGAGTTCTTCAGCATACTGCTGATACTGATCCATGTGTTGCTTCTCTTCTTGTAGAAAATGATGAATAGCAGCGCTGAACTCAGGGTGTGAAACCCAGTGGTTAGAATAGGTAAACACGGGCTCGAAACCGCGCTGGATCTTATGCTCTCCCTGGGCGCCGGAATCAAAGCGCCCAAACCCATGGGCGATGCAATAATCCAGACCCTGGTAATAACAGGTTTCAAAATGTAAAAATTGCCATTCTTCATCGCAGCCCCAATAGCGCCCATAAAGTGTGGATGCATCTTTGAAAAACAGTGCGCCAGCCAGATAGCGTGTAGATTTTTTTGCCATAACAAGCAGCAGTTGTTGCGGCATCAGACGGCCAAGCTCGAGAAAAAAAGGCAGGTTAAGATAAGCGCTTCGACCACGTACCAGATAAGTGTTTTGATAAAAACGGTAAAAATGCTGCCAGTGCTCTGCGCTGATATCCGCACCCTCAAGCCACTCAAAACTTATGTCATTTTGTGCGACCGAGCGACGTTCTTTTTTGATGTTTTTGCGCTTTCTGGAATTGAAGCTCTCAAGGAAACCGGCAAAATCCTTATAGCCTTTATTAAACCATTGATATTGGCAGCCGGTTCGTTGCTGCAGGCCTTCTTGTTCCAGCAGATCCGAACAGGTTTTTTCTGGAAACAGGATATGCCAGCTTGAGGCCTGTATCTGCTGGCCCAGTTCTTTTACTGAATTGACGATGAAAGCCAGCAGGGCATGCTCATCCTGACCCTGGGCCAGGCAGATTCTGGGGCCAACTGCCGGGGTAAAGGGCACGGCACTCAAGAGCTTGGGATAATAATTCAGGCCATGTCGATGATAGGCATCTGCCCAGGACCAGTCGAAAACATACTCCCCCATGGAGTGGCTTTTTACATACAGTGGCGCAAGAGCTACCAGCTTATGGTCTACATCACTGACCACAAGGTGTTTGCTTTGCCAGCCGTTGCGGTAGTTTGCGCAGCCACTAAGCTCCAGGCTCAGCAAAAATTCGTGCTGCAAAAAAGGGTAAGAGCTGTTTACCAGAGCATTCCATTCGGTGGCGGAAATATCCGCAATGCTGTCTAGAAAGCTGCTTACATAGGGATCGCTCATGATGAACAAGTATTTATTGAAACAGTAATTTGAGTTATGGTGCGATGAGAATTCATTCCTTGACCCCGAGTGTACTACAAGAAACCTAAGCATGAGCAAAGCAAGGGAAAAAATCCTGAACAACGCTGAAAAAGTATCCGTACATGGCGGTCACAGTGGCCAATTTTGTCAGCATGCCCACGATAGTCTTGAAGACATTGTAAAGGCTTATATTAAGCAGGGTTTTAGCTGGGTAGGAATTACAGAACATGTGCCACCAGCTTCCGATCTTATGCGATACCCTGATGAAGTTGAGGCAGGCCTGTCAGCGGATTTTTTGCAGAATCGATTCAGCGAGTATTTTCAGCTGGGGAGAAGTCTGCAGGCAAAATATGCAAAGGAAATTGAATTGCTGCTGGCATTTGAAATAGAGTTTTATCCGGGAGCCGTAGAACATGTGCAGGGTCTGATCGCCACCCATCAGCCAGATTATCTGGTTGGCTCTTTACATCACGTAGGGAGCATAGGCATTGATTACAGTGCAGAACTTTATGAGCAGGCCCTGCAGAATGCTGGTAGCAAAAACCAGCTTTATTGCGAATATTTCGATGCACAGTTCGCCATGATGGAAACTTTTTGTCCGGCGGTAGTTGCGCATTTTGATCTGATTCGCATTTATGACAAGGATTATTTACGCACCCTCAAGGATGCAGAAGTGATGGCGCGGGTGGAGCGCAACCTGGACTTTGTTGCAGACAATAAGCTGATCCTGGATTTTAACTTGCGCGGATTTGACAAGGCGCTTGAGCAATACCCGTCATTGACGATATTAAAACGAGCCCTGGATAAAAACATCGCCATTGTGCCGGGTGATGATTCTCACGGGCTTGCTTCGGTGGGCAGAAATTACGATCAGGGCCTGAGTGTGTTGCAAAACCTTGGAGCCTCGCTCGCTTGGAAAAAGCCGGCACTGATGGATTACTCAAGCTCCTGAACTTCAAACAAGATAATCAATGACAGTGGCCAGGAAAATTATCAGGCCGACATAGTTATTATTCAAAAAAGCTTTGAAACAGTTATCAGCCTGCCGGTTCCAGGTCAGAGTGTGCTGATAAAGAAACATCAGGCCAGCCAGTACAAGACCCAGTTCAAAAACCGAACCCAGACCAAAATGATTGGCGCTCAGGGCGAGCGTAATCAGGAAAAATATCTGTAAAAAAGCAATGACGAAGACATCCGCTTCGGCAAATAAAATGGCCGTGGATTTTATGCCTAACTTCAGATCATCCTCGCGGTCAACCATGGCATATTGCGTATCGTAGGCGACGGTCCACAACAGGTTGGCGATATACAGTAGCCAGGCCTGTACTGGCAGTGCATTAGTTTGAGCCGTAAAGGCCATCAGCCCTCCCCAGGAAAATGCCGCCCCCAATACAAGCTGGGGCATGTGGGTATAGCGCTTCATAAAGGGATAAGCCAGGGCAATGGCCAGCGCGGCAAAAGCCATCAAAATGGTGAACAGGTTGGTCAGCAGCACCAGCAGGAAGGCCAGCAAACACAGGCCAGCACATAGCCACAGCGCTTCTGCGGGTCTGATTTCGCCAGTGGCCAGAGGTCGCTCGCGGGTCCTGGCAACCTTGCCGTCAAAATTGCGGTCAGCATAGTCATTAATACAGCAGCCAGCAGAGCGCATCAGCAGACAGCCAAGGGTGAAAATGATGACCAGCTTAATTTCCGGCCTGCCTTCTCCGGCAACCCACAGGCACCAGAGAGTAGGCCACAGCACAAGAAAAGTGCCAATGGGTTTGTGCATGCGTGTCAGCCGCCAGTAGGGGGGCAGTTTTGCCGCAAAAACGGGAAAGCGCACTTGTGCCTGTTGCCAGAGCCTGGATTGCCATAGCAACAGGCGTTCACGGTATTTGTTGAGTTGAGATGAAAGCAAGAGTAAACCTTATTGATACTGACTTGCGATTATAGACAGACTTAACAGAGCATTGAATATAAGAATGCGCGCTGTTTAAATAGTTTGCCTGAGAGCCTTCTACATTGAGCCTGAAAATGATGAAAATAAAATTGCACTGGCAGATTCTGATAGCAATTGTGCTGGCCTTTATTTGCGGACGACTCACTGGCACAGAAATGAACATAGCCGGGGTCAGTTTTTATGCCATCTATGATTTTATCGGTAGCCTCTTTCTCAATGCCCTGCGCATGATTATCGTGCCGCTGATCATGGCCTCTATCATTTGTGGAATTGCCAATATTGGCGGTCGCAGTGACTTGGGGCGGCTGGGCGGTATGACGCTGGCTTACTATGCTATGACCAGCACCCTGGCCATTCTGGTCGGGCTTTTGTTCATTAACCTGATATCGCCTGGCATTATAGATGGGGCTCCTGCCGGGGCGCAGCTTAACCTGAGCATTGACAATAATGCCGCTGCATCGGCACTGGCAAGCGTCGAGGGACGCGGTGGCAGCGATATAGCAGCAATTTTTTTACGCATGATTCCAACCAATGTGGTGGCCGCCGCCGCTGAAGGACAAATGCTGGGACTGATTTTCTTTTCCCTGGTGTTTGGCTATTTCATGATGCAGATTCCACATCGGCAGGGAGAAGTGCTGCTGGATTTCTGGCAGGGGGTATCAGAAACCATGATGCGAATCACCATGTGGATCATGCGCTTTGCTCCATTCGGGGTGTTCGGCCTGATTGCGGCGACGGCTGCCGAGACAGGTTTTGCTGCATTTCGGCCGATGCTGGTTTTTTTCCTGACGGTGGTGCTGGCTCTGACAGCGCACATGCTGATAGTGCTGCCCCTGTTGCTGAAATATCTTGGCGGCGTCAGCCCGCTGGCACATTTGCGGGCCATGGCACCAGCTGTTCTGACGGCTTTTTCAACATCATCATCATCAGCCACCTTACCGTTGACCATGGAATGTGTGGAGAAAAAAGCCGGGGTATCTGAGAAAACCACCAGCTTTGTATTACCTCTGGGCGCAACCGTGAACATGGATGGCACAGCCCTGTATGAATGTGTTGCTGCTATTTTTCTGGCGCAGGCCTACGGTCTGGAACTCAGCTTTGCCACGCAATTTACCGTGGTGCTGATAGCCTTGCTAACGTCGATAGGTGTAGCCGGTATTCCAGCAGCCAGCCTGGTGGCCATAGCCGTTATTTTGCCAGCTATCGGTTTGCCCGTGGAAGCAATAGGTTTGCTAATGGTGACAGATAGAGTACTGGATATGTATCGCACGGCTGTTAACATATTCAGTGATTCCTGTGGTGCTGTCATTATCGCCAAGCGCCAGGGTGAGCTTGGCATACTGGGATCCTGAATACTGACTAAACGTTCCCGTATTGCTGCTTAACTGAAAGCCAGCGGTCTATCAGCGGGGTGATGCGAGCTGGTGAGTGCTGCCTAATGTGTCCAGCCCAGTTTTTTATCTGCTCCTGTAGATGAGCATCGCGACGCAAGTCTGCCAGCTTGTAGTTCATTAGACCGGTTTGTCGCGTACCCAGTACTTCTCCGGGCCCTCTTATTTCCAGATCTTTCTGAGCGATAAAAAAGCCGTCATGACTTTGACGCATGATGCTCAGACGTTGCTGGCTTAACTCGGAAAGCGGCTGGTGATAGAGCAGAAGGCAATGGCTTTCTGCACTGCCGCGACCGACACGACCGCGGAGCTGATGTAACTGTGCCAGCCCCAGACGCTCAGGGTTTTCTATCACCATCAGGGAAGCATTGGAAACATCAACACCCACTTCTATCACCGTTGTTGCAACCAGTAAATTCAACTCTCCTCGCTTGAAGGCATTCATGATGAGACTTTTGTCGGCAGCCTTCATGCGGCCGTGTATCAGGCCAACCTTGAGCGAGCTTAACTTTTCTTCTAGCAGAGCATGAGTTGCTTCAGCCGCCTGGCACTGTAGAACATCAGATTCTTCGATCAAAGTACATACCCAGTAGGCCTGACGCCCGTCAGCACAGGCCTGGCGAATTCTTTCTATGACCTGCTCACGACGACTGTCTGCAATCAGAACCGTATTAACCGGGGTGCGCCCGGGGGGCAGTTCATCAATGATGGAGTAGTCCAGGTCAGCATAGGCGCTCATCATCAAGGTGCGCGGGATGGGCGTGGCGGTCATGATTAGCTGATGAGGTGTCTGTCCGCCACCCTGCCCTTTTTCCAGCAGTGCCAGCCGTTGATGGACACCAAAACGGTGTTGCTCATCCACGATCATCAAGCCCAATTGCTTGAATTGCACGTCTTCCTGAAACAGGGCGTGCGTACCGACAACTAGTTGTGCCTGAGCGGAGGCAATGGCAGCTAGGGCGGCCTGACGTTTCTTGCCTTTGATCTTGCCGCTTAAAAAGCAAATTTCCAGCCCGCTGCCTTCAAGCAGTGTTGAAAAATTGATGTAATGCTGCTCGGCAAGAATTTCTGTCGGCGCCATGATAGCGACCTGGAAATTATTTTCAGCACTTTGCAAGGCGGCCATCAGGGCAACCATGGTTTTGCCAGAACCGACATCACCCTGGATCAATCTTAGCATGGGAACATCGCTTGAAAGATCTTGACTGACATCGGCGAAAGCCTGTTGTTGGCCACGAGTTAGCGTAAAAGGAAGCCTGCTGATTAACTCAGGGACCAGGCTGATACTGGAAGCCAAATTAGGCGCCCGCTCCTTTCTGGCCTGATCCCGAAGTCGTCTTAGGCAAAGATAATGGGCAAGCAACTCTTCGAAAGCCAGACGTTGCTGGTAAGGGTGCATGCCGCTTTCCAGCAATTCGATGTCTGTATCATGTGGCGGCCGATGAATAAAGATTAATGCCTCCGCGAGTGGCACTGCCTTTAACTCGCTTAATAATTCATTAGGTAACAATTCTTCCAGTGAGCCCGGATTATTTTTTAATAAAGCCAGCGCCTGATCAATTATGTTTCGCAAGCGGCTTTGTTGCATGCCTTCAGTAGCAGGATAGATTGGGGTCAGATAAGCAGCGTTCGGCAGAGTGTCCCCGGCCTGTAAAATTTTGTATTCCGGATGATAAAGTTCTACGCCGCTGCGCCCCCAACGCGCTTCGCCAAAACATCGCAGGCGTTTCCCTTCAGTCAGGGTTTTTTGCTGTGCAGCACTGAAGTGAAAAAACCGTAGGCTAGCAATGCCGCTGTTGTCCTGGATTTTTACCAGTAAGCTTCTACGGCGTCCGAAAACAATGGCGCTACCCAGAATGTGGCCTTCAATGACTAGATCGCGGCCAGGCTGTAGCGCGGCTATGGGGCATATACGGGTGCGGTCCTGATACCGAAAAGGCAAATGAAATACCAGGTCGAGAACGTTAAAAAGATTCAGCTTGTGTAATTTATTTTCTAGGGCGGGGCCAACCCCCTTTAGCGCTGTTAAAGGCAGATGCTGTAAGTTTTTAGAAAAAGTGCCTGAATGCTGAGATGCCATGCTTTTATTTTATGGACTTTTACGGAATGGTGCTAATAATCATCATAAGCTTTCGAGCCGTGACCCGGCACATGACATGCGGTAGAATCTGCGGAGGCCAGAAATTTATGCAGCTTAGTCGCGCTAAGGAACAGGTCTGACTCTTACATGCATTTTCATCGTCGATTACAACTGCAGAAAACTGTAGCAAATGTTTACAGTCAAAGGCCTCTGTGCTTCAGGCTTTATTTAGACCTTCGGCTAACACCTCATTAGCCCCTCATGTCTGCTTCCGCAAAACTGCTATTAATTGACAGCGACCCCAACCTGATAGACACAGGGAAGCAGTCTTTAGAGCAACATGGTTTCCAGGTGTATGTAGCCAGCACTAGCCAACGGGGGCTGGCCATGTTACAGGAGCTGGAATTTGACCTGCTGGTGCTGGACATCAACCTGGCGGATAGTAGCGGACTTGAAATACTCGCCTTCATCAACAAACATGCCATACCAAGTGCAGTCATCGTGGTCAGCTCATCCACAGAGTTTGAAGTTGTCAGCAAAGCTTTTCGTTTTGGCGCCTTCGATTATTTACAAAAACCATTTGTCTTTAATGATCTCTTAAACACGATTGAAAAAGCTCTCAGCAAGTATGAAATTGAAAAGGGTTTTTTATCGCTGAGAAAAAAACTTGAACGTTCAGAACGCCTGCACCGCTTTATGGTGGAAAGCTCACCCGACATAATTTTTATCGTGGATAGACAGGGGCACTTTGTGTTTGCCAATAAGAGAGCCGAGGAAGTACTGGGTTACAGTAAGAATGAATTAATAGGTGAGCACTATTCCAGAATTGTCGAGCCATCCTGCCTTGAACAGGCGACTTACTGTTTTCAGGAGCGTAGAGAGGGAGCCCGAGCGACCCGTGAAGAAGAAATCTGGTTACGCTGCAAACAGAGCGATGATCAGGAGGACAACAGAAAAAACAAAATTGCCATAGAGCTGAACTCGACCGGGGTCTATGAACATGACGACAAAAAAGCTGGCGAAAGAAATTTCTCAGGGGCCTATGTTGTTGCAAGAGATATCACCGAGCGACTCGCCTCGGAAAAGCTTATTCACTATCAAGCGTACCATGATCTCCTGACAGGTCTGCCAAACAGAGCCTTATTCATGGACCGACTGAAAAATGCTATCAAGGTGGCTCATCGTGAAAAACATGAGCTGGCCATCATGTTTCTTGATTTGGATCGCTTCAAGATTGTTAATGACAGTCTGGGCCACTCAGTTGGCGACAGACTGCTCAAGCTGGTGGGAGAGCGCCTGGGCACCTGCCTGCGGGAAAGCGATACACTGGCGCGATTGGGAGGAGATGAGTTTATCGTCTTGCTTCACAATATAGAAAGTGCGGAAGATGCACGCACTGTTGCAGGTAAAATTGTTGGTGCCGTCAAGGCGCCTTTTTATATTGATGACTATGAGTTACATATTATAGCAAGTATTGGCATTTCTGTTTATCCGGAGGATGGAGACAACGCTGAAACCTTGATCAAGCATTCGGATGTAGCAATGTATTACACCAAGGATCAGGGGAAGGATAATTTTCACCGCTACCGATATAACATGAGCGTTAAAAACAATCTTTTGCTGAGTACGGAAAATGAAATTCGAAATGGCCTGAAGCAAAAGCAGTTTGAAGTTTTTTTTCAGCCGCAAATAAATATTGATACCGGCGATGTTGTCGGACTCGAAGCCCTGTTACGCTGGAATCATCCCAGACAGGGCTTACTGTCACCTTCTCACTTTCTGAAAATTGCCGAGGAATCTTCTCTGATTTGTGAACTGGGAGACTGGGTACTTGGTGAAGTGTTAATGCATATGCGTGATTGGCAACAGGCGGGCATTCATTTGCCGCGGGTTGCGATAAATTATTCTGCCAAGGAAATAGAACAAAAGGATTTTGTCGATAACATCATCCATGCCCTGAAAAAACATGAGCTGCCCCTGCAGGCTTTCGAAATAGAGGTCACCGAAAGTGTCCTGATACATGATATGGATAACACCATCAATAAAATGAAACAGTTGCACGAAGCCGGCATTCATATTGCCATTGATGATTTTGGCACAGGATACTCTTCACTGAGTCTTTTGCAAAAACTGCCAATAAACCGTCTCAAAATTGATCGCAGTTTTATTCAGGATATGGAAGAAGAAACAGACCGGTCTATCATCGAGGCGATTGCACATATGTCTCGGGGGCTGGGTCTGGAAATGGTTGCTGAAGGCGTTGAGCAGGAATATCAGCTGCGTTATTTGCAGCAGTTGAAATGCCCGGTAGTACAGGGTTATGTGTTCAGTCAGGGAGTGCCGGCAGATGAAGTCAGGAAGTTTATTCAGTCTACCAGGCAGCTCTTAGAGCAGCATAAGCTCAGTTCTTGATGCGGCTAACCTTGCTGACGGTCCGGATAACACGCACGCGTTTCATAACCCGGGCCAGATGAATGCGGTTACGAACGTTGACCGTAAGATTAACGATACTGAACTGTGCATCACGATCAGCCGTACTGATTTTTTCAATGTTTGCTTCACAGGCAGTCACGGTATTTGCCAGTGTGGCAATCATGCCGCGCTGATGCTCAAGCTCGATACGTAGCTCAACCGGGAACTCTCCTTCCACGCCCGGATCCCAGCGAAGCGCCAGGTGTTTTTTCGGGTCATTGAGAATTTCCGCCACATTGTTGCAACTTTCAACATGCACGATCATGCCGCGTCCGGAAGAAACGTAACCGACAATCGGGTCGCCGGGAATCGGATGGCAACATTTGGCGAATGACATTACCATGCCTTCGTTGCCATGAATTGCCAGGGCAATATCTTTTTCACCGGGTGAGGGGCGAGAACTGTCTTCTTCAGGCAATAAACGGCGGGCTACTATGTAGGCCATGCGGTTGCCGAGACCGATATCTTCCAGCAAGTCATCCAGCACATCAAAATCAGTTTCTTCCAACAGGCCGCCGACTTTGTCTTTGGGAAGATTTGACAGGTTATAACCAAATCCAGCGAGCGTTTTGTTGAGCAGTCGACGTCCCAGCGTAATGGCTTCAGAGCGACGCTGATTTTTCAGATAGTGTCGAATATTACTGCGAGCCTTGCCGGAAACAACAAAATTAAGCCAGGCCGGATTTGGATGCGCTCCCGAAGCGATAATCTCCACGGTCTGACCACTTTGCAGCGGCTGGCTCAGAGGGGCCAGCTGCCGATTGATGCGGCAGGCAACACAGGCATTGCCAACGTCCGTATGCACCGCATAGGCAAAATCGACAGCAGTAGAGCCCGAGGGTAGTTCGAGAATAGCCCCCTTGGGGGTAAAGACATAAATTTCATCCGGGAAAAGATCGGTTTTAACGTGTTCGATAAATTCTTGTGAATTTCCGGCCTGCTCCTGCATTTCCAGCAGGTCCTGTACCCACTGGCGGGCACGGATATGGCTTTGATTGGGCATTTCACTGCTGGATTTGTAGAGCCAGTGAGCGGCAATACCGTTATTGGCCATGGCTTCCATATCTTCCGTGCGAATCTGGATTTCAATGGAGATGCCATGGATACTGAACAAGGTGGTATGCAGGGACTGATAGCCATTAACCTTGGGAATGGCAATGTAATCCTTGAAACGGCCGGGTACCGGCTTGTACAGATTATGGACGGCACCCAGAATGCGGTAACAGGTATCCACTTCGTCAGTTACGATGCGGAAAGCAAAAACATCGGTCATTTCCCGAAAGGAGATGCGCTTTTCACGCATTTTTTTGTAAATGCTATAGATATGCTTTTCCCGACCGATTACCCGTCCTGGCAAATTCTCACGCTGCAGGCAGGCGCTTAAGGCAGACTCAATCTGCGCAACGATTTCCTTGCGATGGCCGGTAATGCTTTTAACAGCGGCTTCCAGACGCCGTGCCCGCATCGGATACAGGGCCTCGAAGCCCAGTTGTTCCAGCTCTACTCGGGTATTGTTCATGCCAAGGCGGTTGGCGATTGGCGCATAAATTTCAAGCGTTTCCCGGGCAATTCGACGTTGTTTTTCCGGTTTCAGCGCGGTCAGGGTGCGCATGTTGTGCAGACGGTCGGCGAGTTTGACCAGTACGACACGGATGTCCTTGGCCATGGCAAGCGCCATTTTCTGGAAATTTTCCGCCTGTGCTTCGGCGCGAGTACTGAATTCAATGCGGTTCAGTTTACTGACACCATCCACCAGCTCGGCCACTGCCTGGCCAAACTGGTTTGCAATTGCCTGCCGTGGAATGCCGGTATCTTCTATAACATCGTGCAACATGGCAGCAGCCATGCTCTGATGATCCATGTGCATTTCACGCAAAATGCAGGCCACAGCCAGAGGATGAGTAACATATGGAGCACCTGACATGCGTTGCTGGCCATCATGGGCCTGCTCGGCGAAAAAATAAGCGCGACGCACGAGATTTACCTGGGCCGGTTCTAGATACTCGGCCAGGCTCTGTGCCAGCATGTCTATGGTTTCGTTACTGATAAAAGCCTCCGTGGAGAAAGGAACAGAGGCTTATGCGAGTGCTTACTGCTCTTCGCTGTCGACCTCGGGATCTGCAGCAGGCGCGTCGTCTTGATTTTCTTCAGCAAGCAGCTCGGCACCCATGGCATCCTCAATGGAAATATCGTGTCTGGACTGGGCAGCGAATTGTTCTGCTTCCTCAGCCAGTGCAACACCGTGTCCCATCTCTTCTTCACGAGTATCAATCAAAATATCACGGGCTACAAGGCCTGCAGCAATTTCACGCAGAGCCAGAACCGTCGGCTTGTCATTATCCTCTGACACCATTGGCTCTTTGCCACCGGTCTGGATTTGACGGGCGCGCTTGCTGGCAACCATGACCAGCTCAAAGCGGTTCTCAACATTATGTAAACAATCTTCTACAGTAATACGTGCCATGGTTCCTGTCCTGTTGCGGCCGCTAAGCTAATTAAGCTAATAAAGAGGCCTGTTATGCAATGGGTTGCCTGTTTTTACAGGGTCGGCAATTATAAGAGTTTTGCCAGGATTATGGTAGCAGGTTTTCAATCAGCTGCTGTTGACGGCTGAGATCCCCGGCGGAAGGCTGATACTGGCCCTTGAAAATAAGCAGCAACTGCGCGACGGCTTGCTCGAAATCATCGTTAATCAGCAGGTAATCAGCCAGCTGATAGTGGGATATTTCACTTATGGCCTCGGCCATACGTTGTTCAATGATCTCGGGTTCATCCTGGGCCCGGCTTTGTAGTCGTTTACGCAGAGTATCCAGTGAGGGCGGTAGAATAAAAATGCCCAGCGCCTCAGGAATGAGTTTTTTGATTTGTTCAGCGCCCTGCCAGTCTATTTCCAGAATGACATGCCAGCCATTACGCAAACGTTCTTCCACCCAGGCACGGGAAGTTCCGTAATAATTACCAAATACCAGAGCGCTTTCCAGAAAATCACCCTTAGCCTGCATGGCCTTGAAGCTCTCCTGACTGACGAAGTGATAATTGACACCCTCGACTTCAAGCTCTCTTTTTGGGCGAGTTGTGTAAGAAACGGAGACGCAGAGTTTATTGTCGGGATCCTGAGCAGCAGCATCCAGGGCAGCTTTTACCAAAGAGGTTTTGCCGGCACCGGAGGGAGCAGAAATCAGAAACAGGGATCCACTTTGCATGTTGCTATTCGATGTTCTGAATCTGTTCACGCATCTGTTCAATCAGCACTTTGAGTTCTACCGCATTCAGCGTGGTATCGATCACCACCGCCTTGGAGCAAATGGTATTGGCTTCCCGGTTGAGTTCCTGCATCAGGAAATCCAGCTTGCGGCCAACGGCGTCTTTTTGCTTGAGCGCCTTGCGGACTTCCTCCAGATGCGCTTCCAGGCGGTCAGTTTCCTCGGAGATGTCCGCTTTTTGAGCCAGCATGACAATTTCCTGTTCAAGACGGGTTTCATCGAGCTGTTCCAGCATTTCACTGAGCGTTTCTTTGAGCCGCTCCTGCTGGGCCTTGAGAATCTGCGGCATGGCCTGTTTGATGTCGGCAATAATTGTGGCGATGGCATCCAAGCGCTGGCTGACAAATGCCTGCAATTGCTGACCTTCCTTGGCGCGCTGTTGCTGCAGGGCATCCAGACATAGCTTGAACAGCGTCATCAGAGCAGGCTTGATGTCCTCAGCGTCCTGGCCTGTATCCTCAATCATTCCCGGCCAGCGCAGGATATCCAGGCTGCTCGGCTGGGCCAGATCGGGAATCTGTGTTGAGATGTCTCGCTGAGCCGTCTTGAGCTGCAGAAGGAGTTCTTCATTGAGCTTAATTTTGCTAATGCCGAGATTGGGAGTGAACTTTAGCTGGGCATCCACCTTGCCACGTTTAAGGCAAGAGCGAATCTGCTCCCGGCACTGCATTTCCACTTCACGAAAAGATTCCGGCAGGCGGACACTGGCCTCAAGATAACGGTGATTGACAGAGCGGATTTCCCAGACCAGCGTTCCCCAGTCATAGTCTGCCTGTTGCCGGGCAAAAGCGGTCATGCTTTGCGTCATGGGCCTGTACTACCTGTCTGAAATAAGGCAGCACTATAGCGGATTTACCGTATTTTATAAAATTCATTTGCTGATACATGTTCAGCCTTTACAATGGCTCTAGCAGGAGGGAAGACTTGCCTGTGAAGTTCATCAAAGACGGAGAAGTTAATGTCTGAATCAATTCGTCCCAGCGGCAGAGCAGCGGACCAGTTAAGAGAAATACAGATCACGCGCCATTACACCAAACATGCTGAAGGCTCCGTTCTGGTCGAGTTTGGGGACACCAAGGTTCTGTGCACTGCCAGCGTGGAGGAGTCGGTCCCGCGCTTTCTGAAAGGCAAGGGCAAGGGCTGGGTCACAGCTGAATACGGAATGCTGCCGCGCTCAACCGGCAGCCGTATGGACCGGGAAGCGGCCCGCGGCAAACAAAGCGGCCGTACCCAGGAGATTCAGCGACTGATTGGGCGGGCATTGCGGGCTGCGGTGGATATGAAGTTGCTGGGAGAGAACACCATCAAGTTGGATTGTGATGTGATTCAGGCTGATGGTGGCACGCGCACCGCTTCCATTACCGGGGCATGTGTCGCGCTGGTCGATGCGCTTGCCGTGATGCAGGAACGAGGCCTGCTCAAACAGAGTCCGCTCAAACAGATGATAGCTTCGATCTCTGTCGGTATCGTCAAGGGTGTGCCGGTACTGGATCTTGATTACCAGGAGGATTCCAGCGCCGAGACTGATATGAATGTGGTAATGACGGACAGTGGTGGTTTTATAGAAATCCAGGGTACAGGGGAAGACGGAGAGTTCAGCGCAGAGGAGCTGAACAAGATGATAAGCCTCGCTCAGGCTGGTATACAACGTTTGCTGGATGCGCAGAAAACAGCGCTTGAGACAGCAGCATGAAAAATTATCAGTTACAGTTTCTGGACTTTGTTACCGCCGAGAATATCCTACGCTTTGGCAGCTTTACCCTGAAGTCCGGCCGCAAGAGCCCTTATTTCTTTAATGCGGGCTTATTCAACACCGGCGCATCGCTGGCCCAGGTTGGCAGTTCCTATGCCGCAGCAATTGCCGATGCCAAGCTTGATTTCGATGTGCTGTTTGGGCCGGCATACAAAGGTATCCCGCTGGTGGCTGCCAGCTCCATTGCCCTCAATCAGGAGTTCGGCATCAGCAAGCCTTATTGCTTTAACCGCAAGGAGGCGAAGGATCATGGCGAAGGCGGCAGTATCGTTGGCGCTGAACTCAAAGGACGGGTACTGATTGTTGATGATGTGATTACGGCGGGCACCGCAATTCGTGAAGTCATGGAGTTGATTACTGAAGCTGGCGCTGAAGCTGTTGGTGTGGTGGTGGCTCTTGATCGTCAGGAAAAAGGCCAGGGTGAAATTTCAGCTATTCAGGAAATTGAAGCAGATTACGATATTCCGGTTCTGAGTATCATTAATCTGGGGCAGATTTTGGATTATCTTGACAGCGGAGACGATCGATTGCGTCAGTACCTGCCTGATTTGCAGGCCTATCAGGAATCCTACGGCGTATAGAACAGAGGACTCTGCAGCAGAAGCCACTGCTCTGCCCAGCCTTCGGTCGGCAGACGCTTAAAATCACTGCGTACATATTGGGAAATTTTACCTTCGGTATAGGCAATCAGCAGATTGGCAGTTGCTGTCACCGATTCCCGGGTCCGCAGACCTTCTTTCAATTCGGCTTCACGAATGATCTGTTTGAGTTGGGTTTCCAGTCTCTCGAAAATCTGTGATACCTGCTGACGCAGCCGTTCCGGCTCTCCGGCCAAAGCGTCGCCGTTCAAGACCCGGGTGATGCCGGGATTCTTTTCAGCAAAGGTCAGGGTTAAAAACACAATACGCTCACACTGGCCCAGCACTGAACCATTATCGGCAATAATTCGGCTGATGCGGGAGAACAGAGTATTTTCGATGAAGGCGATCAGGCCCTCAAACATGCGTGCCTTGCTGGGAAAATGACGATACAGCGCGGCTTCGGAAACGCCTACCTGTCTGGCCAGCGTGGCGGTAGTGATCCGGCCCCCGGGATGCTCTTCAAGCATCTGCGCCAGAACGTGAAGTATCTGATCGCGGCGGGAGTTTTTATCGGGTTTTGCCATACGAGCTTCCCCTCAGCCTTTTGTTTAATGCTCAAGCCGGTTGCTGATCTGCGTGCCGATGCCTTTGTCAGTGAAAATTTCCAACAAGACAGCGTGAGGAACACGGCCATCAATGATCTGTGCACTTTTAACGCCGGAACTCACGGCATCCAGTGCACAGCGGATTTTTGGCAACATTCCGCCATGGATGGTGCCATCATCAATCAGCGTCTGCACCTGAGCGGTACTGAGCCCGGTGAGGATATTGCCTGCTTTATCCTGTACGCCGGCAATATTGGTTAATAGAATCAGTTTTTCCGCCATCACCAGCTGAGCCAGCTTGCCAGCGACAAGGTCAGCATTGATGTTGTAGGAAAGACCGTCATCGCCGGTGCCAATGGGCGCAATCACCGGAATGAAATCACTTTGTGTGATCAAGCTGATAATCTCGGGATCAATACTTTCAACTTCACCGACATGACCGATGTCGATAATTTCAGGGGCCTGCATTTCCGGCGTCTGGCGGGACATTTTCATTTTTCGCGCGCGGATGAAACTGCCGTCCTTCCCGGTCAGACCAATGGCCTTGCCGCCGTTTTTATTGAGCAGGGAAACAATTTCCTTGTTGACCAGGCCACCAAGCACCATTTCAACGACATCCATGGTGGCGCTATCCGTCACGCGCATGCCCTCAACAAAATCAGACTTGATATTCAGCTTTTCCAGTAAGGAGCCGATCTGAGGCCCTCCGCCATGCACGACAATGGGGCGCATGCCAACCAGCTTCATCAGCACAATATCGCGGGCGAAGCTGTTTTTCAGAGTTTCATCGGTCATGGCATTGCCGCCATATTTGACAACGATGGTCTTGCCGGTAAAGCGCTGAATATAGGGCAGAGCTTCTGTCAGTACAGCAGCAATATTGCTGGCCGTTTTTAAATCCTGTGTCATGCCTAAACTCTTAATATAAGCGAATACTTACTTACTACCAATTTCCAGAATTATAAGGAATATTGCGGTACTTGCACACTGCAAGCTTGGATTGGGGCTTAAAAGTTAAGCTTCAGGTCCGGCAGGATTCGTAATAGCTCCTGCTGAAACTTATGCATGATGTCTTCGAGGGCTTCAGCGGATTCCGCTTCAAAACGCAACATCAGATTCGGGGTGGTATTGGAGGCGCGGATTAAGCCCCAGGCGTTTTCCAGACTAACTCGCAGGCCATCCAGGGTGTTGATTTCCGCATTCGGCAGTGAAAAGGCTGAACTGATGGTTTTCATCATGGCAAATTTTTCACTTTCAGCCACTGGCACAAAGAGTTCGGGGGTATGTGAGCTACGGGGCAGGGAGTCCAGGATCTTATCGGCTGAAGCCCGGGTTTTATCCATAATTTCCAGGAAGCGTGCAGCTGCGTATAGGCCGTCATCGAAACCGTACCAGCGGTGTTTGAAGAACAGGTGTGACGAATATTCACCTCCGAGCAGGGCGCCAGATTGATGCAGGGCTTTCTTTACATAGGAGTGCCCGCTCCTGCACATCAGCGGCTTCCCCTTAAGTTCGGTGATGATCTGGCAGAGGTGATTCGAACTTTTGACGTCGTAAACAATGATTGCACCTGGGTTCTCGGGCAGGATATCACGGGCAAAAGTCATTAACAGATGGTCGGCATCAATGATTTCTCCCTTGCCAGTAATCAGTGCTACGCGGTCGCCATCTCCATCAAAGGCGATGCCCAGATCAGCGTCGCTATCAACAACCCGCTTTATCAAGTCACGTAGATTTTCAGCTTGGCTTGGGTCAGGGTGATGGTTGGGAAAGGAGCCGTCAATATCACAATAAAGTCCGCTTACCTCGCAGCCCAGCTGCTGAAACAGCTGCGGTGCGACGTTTGAGCAAATGGCATTGCCACAGTCTATGACAAGCTTCCAAGGCTGTTTGAGTTTTATGTCTTCAGATACTCGGCGGATATAGGCGGCTTTAACGTCATGCTCTGAGAGCTTGCCCTTACCTGAATAAAAGGCTTGGGAATGAATCCGGTCTTTGAAAATAGTGATTTGCGCATCACTCAGGCTTTGCTGCTTGAAGACTACTTTGACGCCATTGTATTCCTTGGGATTGTGACTGCCCGTAATCATCACACCAGAACCCGGCTCCAGCGTATGGCAGGCAAAATAAAGCAAAGGGGTTGGAACTGCACCAAGGTTAATGACATTGCAGCCGGTTTCGAGAATGCCGGCCTGTATCTGCTCAGCAAATTCAGGGCTAGAGAGACGGGCATCACAGGCAAGCAGCAGTGTCTTTTCACCCTTGTAAAGAGCTTCACTGCCGATGGCCTTGCCAAGCCAGTACATGACCTCGGGGTTCAACCCCTCGCCGACAAGGCCCCGGATGTCATAAGCCCGAAAAATCTCATCCTGCAGAACGGGCTGGGTCATGCGCTGTTTTGTGATCGATAACATTGGGCGATGAGCTCGATGAGCTCCCGCGCCAGCTGGCTTTTGCGCAGGCCGGCCAGTGGCTTGTCATGCCCGGGCCAGTAGACGGTGATGCTGGCCTCATCCTGGTTGAAGGTGTCTGTGGCCTGGTTGGCAACAATCATATCCAGCTTTTTATCCTGCAGTTTTGCCAGGGCATAGGCTTCCAGATTTTCGGTTTCAGCGGCAAAGCCAACACAGAAAGGGCGTTTTTTCTGGCGGGCAATGTCAGCCAGGATATCTGGTGTTTTTTCGAGCTTCAGCGTCATGCTGTCGGCAGACTTCTTGATCTTGTTCTGGCCTGCCTTTACTGGGCGGTAGTCGGCAACCGCAGCCACTCCGATAAAAATATCGCAGGGGCTGTCGAGGCAGGCGGCATGCATTTGAGCAGCGCTTTCAACCAACTTCACAGCGGCAGACTCTGGCGCCGACAGGGATACGGGGCCACTGACCAGTGTGACAGCGGCCCCTGCTTCAAGGGCAGCTTGGGCAATCGCGTAGCCCATTTTGCCAGAGCTGTGATTACTGATGTAACGCACTGGATCAATCGCTTCCCGGGTAGGGCCGGCGCTGATACAGACACTTAAGCCAGCCAGGCTGCCTGTTTGGAAAAAGCCAGCAGCCAGTCGGCACAGCTCTTCTGCTTCCAGCATGCGTCCCGGGCCAACATCACCACAGGCCTGGTCTCCCTCGGCCGGACCCAGAATGTGCACCTGCTTCTGCTGCAAGGCCAGAAGGTTTTCCTGAGTATTTTGTTTTGACCACATTGCCTGATTCATGGCGGGGGCAAGAGCCAGTGGGCAACGCCTGGCCAGGCAAAGGGCACTCAACAGATCACTGGCTTCGCCGTGTACCAGTCGCGCCATAAAGTCAGCACTGGTCGGAGCAATCAGGATGAGCTCAGCCCAGCGCGCCAGCTCAATATGGCCCATGGCGGCTTCTGCTTCTTCATCCAGCAGTTCACGATGGACTTTATGTCCCGATAGGGCCTGCAGAGTGAGAGGGGTAATGAATTCACAGGCTGCATCTGTCATCACGACTCTCACCTGAGCGCCGGCCTTGATGAGAAGGCGACAAAGTTCGGCGCTTTTGTAGGCTGCGATGCCGCCGGTAATGCCTAGAATGATGTGTTTGTTAATTAGGCTAAGCATGCTTAAAAAGGTGAGGGGAGCGCAGTAAAAAGTTGATGAAGCCTAGCAGCATGATGTCCAAGATTCAATTTTGCCCTGACCATAAACAGGCATAGAATGGAGGTATAATAATCGTTTATGTGGGTGAGTAGCATGCAAAATTACCGATACTTGTTGGTTCCCGTGATGGCCTTGTCAGTGCTGGCTTCTTGTGACCGTAATGAGCCCATCGGGCCAGCGACGAGCCTTGCAGAGGCCCCTTCAGCACTGAACTATGAAGAGTTTAACACCAGACTGACGATTCGGGATGTCATGAATACGCTGATTGACCCCAATGCCGACATAGTCTGGGAGGCCGTGGGCTATGAGGCCACGTTTGTCGATGGCGAGACCATTATTGTGGATAGCAGCCCCCAAAGTGATGCAGACTGGGAAATGCTGCGACGTAACGTGATTGCCATGGTCGAGGGGGCCAATTCGCTGATGATTCCCGGCAGAAATGTAGCGCCTCCCGGTTCGACCACAGATTTCCCCGAGTTTGAATTTGTTCCGGAAGAGGTTGAGGCAAGGCTCCGTGAGGACCGGCAGTCCTGGGTCGGTTTCGCGCAGGCTTTTCAGCAGGCCAATTTGCGTGTACTGGATGCCATTGACGCGAGGGATCTGGATGCCTATGTTGAAGCGGGTGGTGCGGTTGATGAGGCCTGTACAGCCTGCCATCAGCAATACTGGTATCGTCCCGAGTTTCAGTAGATAAGTGTCTGCCTGGCACTGCGCTGGCGCTGTACTATAGTGACTGAATGCCTGCCCTTCGGCAGAGCAGGATTCACTCAGGGAGGGCCGATGTCCATCAGGGAGTGGCCGCAGCAGGAAAAACCGCGAGAAAAGCTTCTGGTCAAAGGGGCTCAAAGCCTTTCGGATGCTGAATTGCTGGCCATATTCCTGCGCACCGGCATCGCAGGCACTTCCGCAATAGCACTGGGGCGCCAGCTCTTGGCCAAATTTGGTTCCCTGCGCGGTATTCTTGAGCTGGATGAACGAGTTTTTTGCCAGCAAGCGGGCCTGGGTTCGGCCAAGTATGCCCAGTTGCAGGGCGCACTGGAGCTGTCACGACGGCACTTGCTGGAAACGCTTTGTCGAGAAAATGCACTTACCAGCGCTTCTCTGAGCCGCCGCTATGTAAGCAGCTGTCTGCGAAGCCGCAAGCGAGAGGTATTTTTATGCCTGTTTCTGGACTCACAGCACCGGGTGTTGGCTCAGGAAGAGCTGTTTGAAGGTACGATAGATGGCGCCATGGTACATCCACGGGAGGTGCTGGACAGGGCGCTGCATTATCGCGCTGCAGCCGTTATCTTTGCACATAACCACCCCTCTGGTGTGGCTGAGCCCAGTGATGCTGATATCAGTATTACCCGGCGGCTTAAATCTGCCCTGCAACTGGTGGACATTCGCACACTTGATCACTTGATAGTTGGCGATGCTGAAGTGACCTCGCTGGCTGAGCGCGGCATGCTTTAAATGCGCGTAATCCTTGCCATTGCAGGGCCGTTCTGGTATAAAACGCAGCTCTTTTTTCCACAGAATTCAACGCACTTCGCCGGACGAAGTGAAATTAGTTAAAACGAGGCCAGAACAATGTCCAGAGTATGCATGGTAACCGGCAAAAGACCTGTGACCGGGAATAATGTTTCTCATGCGAAAAACCGCACGCGTCGCCGTTTCAATCCGAACCTGCATACCCACCGGTTTTGGGTTGAATCTGAAAAGCGCTTTGTGAAGTTACGCTTGTCCAGCAAGGGCATGCGCGTTATCGACAAGCGTGGGATTGATGTCGTGTTAGCCGATATTCGTGGCAGAGGCGTTAAAGTTTAAACAGGTATTGGTCAACAAAACAGGAATAAAGTCATGCGAGATAAAATCAGATTGGTATCAAGTGCCAAAACCGGACATTTCTACACTACCGATAAAAACAAACGCAATATGCCGGACAAGATGGAGATCAAAAAATATGATCCTGTTGTGCGCAAGCACGTGATTTATACGGAAGCCAAAATCAAGTAATCGCAACAGATTGTCTTAAAAAACACCCGCCAGCAGGCGGGTGTTTTGTTTCCGGCTTAGCTTCTAAGTTTCCTGTCCATCCCAGCGCTTGAGCGCTGAGGTTTCAATCTCAAAAAGATCCAGTGCCCGGGCAATTGTCTGGCTTACCATTGCTTCAATGTTTTGTGGCTTTGTATAAAAAGCAGGTACCGGCGGCATGATAATGCCCCCCATATTTGTTACATCCAGCATGCTTTGTAGATGGCCAGCATGCAGAGGCGTTTCCCTCACCAGTAAGACCAGACGCCGGCGCTCTTTGAGAATGACATCTGCGGCACGACTGAGCAGCGAAGCGCTCAGGCCGGATGCAATTTCTGCAAGGCTGCGGATTGAGCAGGGAGCGACTATCATGCCTCCGGTTTTAAAACTGCCGCTTGCAATGGCTGCACCAATATCCTGATTGGAATAAACCACATCGGCCAGCGCCTGTAAGTCGCCAAAGCTCATATCGCTTTCGTATTTGAGGGTCTGTATGGCGGCTTTGCTGACAACCAGATGCGATTCAATACCGGCTTGTCTGAGCTGCTTCAGGGTTTCAATGCCGTAGACGATGCCTGAGGCACCGCTGATGCCGACAATAAGCCGTTGTTGTGTGGATTGTGACATGTTTAGTACTGGGCCTTATATAAAGGCGCCTGAATCACATAACGGTCGATAGCAATGACCAGAGAGGGAACAGAGCCGAATAATAAAAAAGACATCTGGAAAAAATAAGCCAGCCCGATTAGTGCCCAGGTCATGACGATCCATACCGTCAGGGCGATTAAACCGTAAAGGATATGAATATAGGACTTGCGGTGGCAGACCTTGCAGGTAGCAAGTATCGGCGAGACGGCAAGAACTTTTTGCATTGAGCTGATGCTTTCCTGATTACAGTGTGGGCATTCATGCATGCTATTTCCCCTATCGTCAGCTTAATTATAAGCAGCCATGCATGGTTTTGTGAAATTTCACGACGCCGGGGTGCCAGCCCTTGTTTGACCTGCATCAACAGTCACGGGAGCAGAAGTGACATACTTTTTAGTATTGATCAACATTGTTGGAGGCAACTTATGGATGCGATGAAGCGAAACTTTACCTTATTGTTAAGTGCTCTGATTCTGATGGCACTTATTTTCATTGTCTTGAGTATGACCCTGGCCTCAAGAGCGCAAGCGGCTGAGGACATGGCCATACCCCCTGTGCCGGTTAGTGTGAATTCACTCATGGTCACCATGATTGATCATTCGGCACATTACATCTGGGACTATGCTGCACTGGAAGAAAGAATGATGGAAGAGGAATGGCTCTCTGTTGAATATTATGCAATCCAGCTGGCGGCTTCAGGCCCCCTGATTTCTCTGGGAGGCACAGGGGAGTTTGATAATGGCTGGGCCTCGTCACCGGCATGGCGTGCTTATGCGACTGACATGAGCAATGCTGCACTGAAAGCACTCAATGCTGCACAAATTCAGGATAAGGCTCTGCTTGAAACAGCCGGTAATGAACTGCTGGATTCCTGCCTGGGATGCCATGTTGATTTCAAACCCGAGCTGCCAAGCGAGGGTGTGATACATGACCCCTTCTATGATCAGCTATACCATCTGTTCCGACGCGAAGGGGAAATTTAGCAAAACGATTTGGTGGCAGGGTTGCCTGCCACCAACAGGAACTAGCGAACGATCTTGATCCACTCTCCGGCTACCGGCTGACCACGAGGGTAGTCGCCGTTATAAAGGCGAAGCAAATCAGCTGCATTCTCATCGAACATATTGTCTTCTGCCAGCTGCTCGTAAGTACGACCGTCTGAGCGAACATATTCAATGCTTACCGGGTTAGCGAAACTGCGTTCATTGGCGGCGATGGGGCGGAAGCTGCGAATTGCCTGCATAAGAATTTCATCATTTTCCTCAGAAATTTCGCCGCCACTTTGGGAGCCTTGCAAAATAAACGCCCGCGGTCCGTAATAGATGACAGCCAGACGGGTTTGATCGGCCGGGTTTATCCCGGTATAGCCTTGCAGGCCAAACTGGTTGAGGGCTTCCGTTTCCTGCAACCCGTTAACATCCAGTTCATCCTGAATAAAAAGCCGTGGCTCCTTCATCTGTTGCAGGCGCTGTACGCTGACATTGAGCGTCAGAGATTCATCAGCAGCACGGGCATTTAACTGGGTTGTGGTTTCATCCCAGCGCCAGCCATCTGGAAAAACCATCGTATAGTTCAGCAGGCTTTGATAGTAACGGTTGCGGGCTTCACTGCCACCAATCTGCAGGCTTGGCCCCAGTGCCAGACCGTTTACCTTCTCCCTGAAGATGGCAGGATCAACGTTACTGGACTGCTGTTCGGACAACTCGCTGGCGCGACCAACCACTTCCTGCAAGCGGGTATCATTGCGCGGGTGCGTGGCAAATACGCCATGATAACTGACAGCACCTGATGAGGTTCGCTTGGTAAAATCTTCATGATTCTTCAGTACGCCAATGACTTCCACCATGGCAAGTGGGTCGTAGCCAGCATTTGCCAGGTATTCTGCTCCCAGGCCGTCCGATTCGAGCTCCATGTCTCTGCCATAACCGCTGAGCAGGGCGCCGCCGAGCAGTGAGGTAGTTTCCCCCAGCGAGCTGACGCCAGTTGCAATCACGGCAACGCCTGCAATCACGCTGTTGGTCTGGCGAGCGGCCTGTTGCCGGACGGCATGACGAGCAGTCACATGACCAATTTCATGGCCCAGCACGGCAGCCAGCTGGTCTTCAGAATTCAGGTAGGCAATAAGCCCCCGATTGATATAGATAAAACCACCGGGCAAGGCAAAGGCGTTGATATCGGGGCTGTCGACAACGGTAAAGGTATATTCAATATCAGGGCGGTGGGACACTGCAGCCAGTTTCTGACCGACTTCATTGACGTATTCCTGCAGGTCCTGATCGCGATATAGAGGTGTCTCCTGCTGCATTTGTTCGTGCAGTTCGGTGCCCAGCTCAATTTCGCGACTCTCGCTCATGGTGACGAAATCGACCCCGCCTGTCGGGTTAACAGCACAGGCACTCAGCACGGCGGCACTACTTAAGGCCCCGATTAAATTACGCAGGGAAGGAGTTTTGCTTTCAAGATAAGGCCGGGACAAGCATTTCATGATTCTATTGTATCGTATGAAGCTGAATACTGGCTTAAAACACGTTTATTTCACTACGCTGCCTTGAGGCTCAGACATTGCCGCGCAAAAAGGATTTCAGCTGCTGTCCCAGACCGCTACAGGCATTGGATTCCACTCTTGCCAGCAGGGGGATTGGCAATACGATAGCAGGCAAATAGGACTGCCCATTGGCATCTGCACTGATAGCGCCGGCCGTGCTGAGATTATCCAAATCCCATATTTCTGCTTCAAAATTGGAATCATCCACCCAGGTACCAAAGCCAAAGCAGCCGCCACCGCCAGGACCAACAGCACAGGAAATAGAGCCTGATTCCCCTGAACGCTGCGTCAGGCCATCCAGCCAGACAATGTATTCGATACCAAAATCTTCAAATTTCTTGGCTGCTTCTTCCAACTGCATTAACTGGGCCAGGTGATCGGTTCGCATCGGTGCAGTTCGCGGCTCGAAGAAAGGAAACATCTCATCAAGAAACAGCGGCTCGGGTATGACATTGATGCCGTCAGAGCCGGAGGCAACCACGTTGCCAACACACTGGACAAAGTCTCCTTCAGTTTCATAGGCGTTGCTCTGTCTGCGCCCGAGAATGACAATGCTTTCATCTTCCTCGATTTGAGTTGTTGATTGGCGGAATTCATCGATTTCTGTGGTAGTACAGGCTCCAAGCACTAGCAGGAAACCGCTTGCCAGTAAGGCTTTCAACAAGAGACAGTCTGTTTTCATGCTCATACTCCTGGAAAATCCAGTAATAACCTGCTTAATTTGTTACGCTGAGGATTTCGTGATGGATCACAAAATCCCTGCTGCCTATTAAAAGACGTTATTGCTGCGTAACCAATCATTTACTTCCGGGATACTGGTGAAGCCCAGCGAAAAAGTGGCCGCCAGATCCCGGAAAGCTTCCACGGCGGCTTCATTAACCCCGGCATCTACCGAGCCAAATGTTTCCTGTGGCGACTTGCCATAGGCTGTCATAACCCAGTCGGCGATGGAAGCCCCGTTGGGATCTGACAGACGCATGTTGTATTTCACCCAGATTTCATACACGTCCAGTCGGGTTTTTTGGGGCAGGCCGACTTGAAACTCTTCGATGGCAGGCTGAAAAACCATGTCCAATCCTGGGTGAGAGGCCACATCCTCAGCGCTGTCGAGAAAGACTACCTCGGCAAATACGGCGGGCAATATGGTATTGAAAAGCTGAACCTGGGTGCTGCCACTATTAATGATGTACTGGTCCTCGCCAGAATATTCATCGATTTCAGTAAAGCTGTAGCTACTGAAATTGTCGTCGTAAATCACACCAAGCGTCAGCGGCAGCGGCGAGACCAAAGGAGAGGGGTAATTGCCGCGTATTTCGATAACACTGGCAGAACAGCCTAGCAGCAGAGTGCACAAACTTACAGGGGCCAGAAACCTGAACCCGGTAAACATGCGTTTAAGGCTGCCCATCGTCATAATCATCATCATTCTCCGCAAATTGCCGGGTCCCGAAAGGGGGGGCAAGCACGGCCAAAGATAGTCGCTGCCCCTAATATTACTCCTGTTTGCCAAGACATCAATACTTGTTGGGGCTGGACTCAGTAAAAATCACTGAGGCCAACAAAGGTGCCACCATTGCGTTTGGCCAGCTCTCGCATGAGCGCAGCAAAGCGAATACCGGTGGTCTGAAACATGCGTGGTTGGGAGAATTGTACCGGAAAGCCGATGCCATGAATGCGGACCAGACGGTTGCCTTCGGCATCTACCCGGTTGATTCTGTCCACAGTATCCACGACTTCAGCAATGGAATTGCCGGAAAACTCGTCACCCAGTACATAAATACTGATTTTTTTATCCTGCTCATAGAAGGTATTAATGGCATAAGTGATGCCTTCGACCGGGCTACTGTTACTGAAAGGGTTCCAGGTTCTCAGGCGCTGAATGATGGCAGAGCGCCGGGCCGGCGTATCGGGAATCCAGTCTCCACGGAAGGAATTGAACATATATTCACCCATATCATTAAGCACCTGGATGCCTTTGACTTCAGGATAAATGTCAAGGGTGTCGATAAACACTTCCAACATGCGCGACCAGCTGTAGTTATACATACTGCCGGAGGTATCAATAATAAAAATGATGTATTCACTGTCGACTGGTACGCCGCCAACCGATTCCGTCAGGCGCAGGTTATCCTGATTGGCCTGCAGGCGTTGCATTTCTTCGGTCAGCTGCTGTCTGGCCAGAGCCAGTTGTCCTTCCAGAATGGCATTGACGGATGACTGGTCGGAGGAATTACTAAGCTGGTCCTCCAGCGAACTGAGCTCCCGGCGCAGGCGAGCAATACGCTCTTCATGAATGGACAGTTGTTCATGTTTGGCATTGAGTTCTCGGTTCAGGATGTTGGTTTCGCCGCGAATTTCAAACAACTGCTCTTGCAGCTCCATCACGGAACCGCTGCTGTTGTCCTCAGTGACTTCCAGTGGAACCGGCGAGGTCACCCGGGTAATCATCAACAGCAGAATCATGGCACCGAAACCGCAGGACATCACATCCAGGAAGGCGATATTAAAGGAGTCATTGTCACGTCGTTTTGCCATGCCTGCTCCTAGGGCCAGTCTTCCGAAGGGCTCATGAAAGAACCGCCAGTAGCAATGGCCAACTGCCAGTAATAAGAGGCGGCCATGGGATCGCCTTCCAGCGGCATCAGGATTACATTCACCGGAATCCCGGCCGGGAGAAACTCCATGGACTGCTCAAACAGCCGCTCCCGGTCACGGCCGGAAATGGTATTGTTACGCGGTTCGCGATTGTCCCGGGTTGGCAGACCATCCGTGATCAGAAAAATATTGTCAGGCAGCGGAGAGAGACCCTGTACCGCCTGGAACAGGCCAGCCAGATTGGTGCCGCCCTCAGGAATCATGTCATGCAGATTTTCCACTGCCTCACTTAGCTGAACCTCATCCGCAACTTCCAGCCACTGCCCCATCGTCCCTGGAATCAGCGGGTTGACCCCTTCGCTGAAGGCATATATTTGATACTGGCTGGGCGGCGGCAATTGGGTGGTCAGCCAGTCAACCGTGTTCTGGACGCTTTGCCATTTGTCGGAATTCAACTTGGCGTCATCAGACATATTGCGACGGCGAATGATGTTGACAATGGTATCATCCAGCATGCTGGTCGACATATCCACCAGTAGAAGTATGCGATTGCCACCCAGTATCAGACCGGTCAGGTATTGCCGGTTGCCGTCGCCGACAAACTGACGGATATTGTTGCCGGTGAACTGGTCATCGGCTTCACGCAGGTCTTCCAGCTCGGCTTCCAGTGCTGCAATTTCCCGCTCCAGACGCATGATGTCGTCTTCACCGGAACTGTTGTTTTCCTCCAGTTCCCGCAGTCGATCCATAAAAGTGTCAATTTCCTCTTCAATGGAGCGTGCCAGACCCTGTGCCTCCACGACCTGCAGGTCCACATCTGACAAGGTATTGCGAACCCTGACTAGGCCCGCCTCGCCATCGAGTATCTGTTCTTCCAGCAGGTTGATTTCTGCTGCCAAGCTCGGATCCAGCACATTGCTTGCATTTTGGGTGTTGTGATCCAGGATGAGAAAGATCAGCACGACAGCACCAAAGCCACAGGACATGACGTCCAGAAAAGCCAGACTCATCGGATTAAAATTACGTTTGCTGTGTTTATCCTTTGCCATTACTGCACCTGAATAAACTCAATGGTAGAGTCATTGTTTACCGTGAGACAGTCTCCCAGTTTCAGCAGGGCAGGCTCACTCACGGGGGCGCCGTTTAACTGCAAGTCCAGCTCCGGATTATTATGGAGCCAATAACCCTGCTTCTGCAAACTCACCCGGATAGGGGCCTTGAGCTTTAATTCCGGCAGGTTCAGCTCGGGCAAGGCATAAGCTTTGTGGCGGAATAAAAAATGCGAAGGCCGGGAATGGGCCGTGCTCTGAAAACGGCCATTGTCCTCCCCCTCAGATAAAGGTAGCCGGGCTACCAGCTTGATGGCTTCAGCCTCGCCTTTGATGAGGTTCAGATGGCGATAGGCATTCTCCGCCAGGCGCTCTTCCGACACCACATGTATCCCGGGCAATGCCTGTGTGATGCCAGGCAGCTCAGCGAAGTGCGCCAGGGCAAAGACAGCGCTGGCGTCCACAGTCATGGCGTCGAGCTCCTGGGTAACCCGCTTGTAGATATTCTGGGCACGCTGCTCAAAGTTTTTGAGGCTCAGGTTAGCCTGATACACGGTACCTTTGTTGTTGATCTCCAGCAGAATTTCCTGCTCACGAGTGAGGCGGCTCAGCCAGTTATGCAGTTCGTTATACAGATACTGTTCGGTATCAGCATTGTGCAGAGGATCAAAGCGGCTTTGTTTGATAAAGGCATCCGTGATGGTATTGGCCCAGGCATCCTGTAAGGCCAGTAGACCGGCGCCGGGCACAGAAACCACTTTTTCGCGCACAATTTCCCCCGCGTGCCGGACAGCGCGGGTGAGTACGGTCTGGTGTAACTGGACATCCATAAATACGGCATGCTGATGTTCCTGCAATTCGGCCAGGGCCAGCAGGGACAGGTCCACCAGCCCGGCGGCATCAACCGGGCAATGTTTGACCAGGCCCAACAGGGTTGCCAGTTGATTAGGGCTGTAATGACTGGGGACGGCGAAGATCGCCTCCCCTTCAAGCCCCAGTTCGGTGAACAGGCTGTTTAAATGGCCGTATGCCAGATCCGCCTGATGACGGAAATGCCGGTTCTTGTTAAGCAGGGGGTCGAGGCTGAGCTGAAACCAGAATTGATTGAAGTTTTCCTGCGGGTGCAGCCTTGTTATCTGCCGGGCTTCCTCACCGTAAACCGGCACTTTGCTGGCAGTGTTGGCAAAGCCCGGGCTCTGCAGCAATAAGCCCTGCGGCGAACTGATGCGGATATTGTGGTCATGTAGCTCAATCAGCGAGGTCATCTGCTTTAATCATCATCGTGATCGGGAACCTGCATATGCCGGATAAGGTAGTTGTCGCAATAGTCCTGGGTATCAAGCACCAGGCGATCCTGCAGGAGCTGTAACTGATACAGGACAAACATGATGATGATACTGACAACCAGAGCAATGAAGGTTGAATTGAAGGCCACTCCCAAGGAGGTAGTGACCCCAAGGATATCGCCACTGACAGCACTTTGTGCCTGGCCCAGTGCCTCGCCGATACCGCGAACAGTGCCCAAAAAGCCGATGGAGGGAATGGCCCAGGCAATATAACGCACGATGGTCAGCTCACTTTCGAGACGTTCGGCTTCGGTGTTGCAGACATCCTTAACCACGCTCGAGACATCCTGAATACTGCGCGTGGTATTGAAGCGTTGCAAGGCAGACAGGAGCGCCCTGGGCAAGAGGTATTCGCGTTCCTCAGGGGGCAGTGCCTGCACCGGGCGGGCGAAGTTACGCGCATCCTCCGGTAAAATGCTCATGCCTTCTGACACATTCAGCAAGGGCCGCTGCAGCAGGGTGTTTTCCTTGCGATTGCGCCAGACTTTCAGACCGATGATCGACAGCGCCCAGAACATCAGGATGATACAGGTCTCCTGTTCGTAGTCGCGCATGACCACATACAAAGAACGTTCCTGCACATAATCGGGGTCCGCTTCCTGCATGGCGCTTTGCTGGGCCATGATGGCCTCGGCACTGGGGCGGATCACAGCGACATAAACAGCGTGGACAATAATGACCGAAATAATCAGGGCAAAGACCTGATAGACAAAATCGGAAATGATGCCTTGTTGTTTCATAGGGCTTCCTTAGATATCGACAGGAAAAGAGACAGACAGGTCTTCAGATATCTGCACACTGGGATTGAAATCTTCATTACTGGCAACAGGCGGGGCGCTGTCTTCCTCGGCCGTTGTAGTGGCGCTTTCCGGCGGTGGGGCCACAGCAGTGGTTTCTTCCTCCTGTTCAGTCGAGGAGCTGGCTGCAGCACTTTCCTCCTGCGCAACAAGCCCTGAGGCCCAGAGCAGGCTTAGCAGTGACAGAGTCAGAAAAAAAGCTGTCAATGTCTTCATGATAGTCGCCGGAATTTGGGTTAAACCATTTTTTGACCAGCCTCGATAGTATCGTATTTATACGCAAACTGCCTCTCTTTCAAGTCCCTGAGCACTCCGTATTAAGGCCGTATTCAGGCCATGCTGGGGGTTTCAGGGCCTTAATATTATGGCCTGATGTTGGCTTTTTGATATTCTTTGGAGCACAGCTGAAAAATGTCAGGAATCATGCCAAAAACACAATATGCTGATGCGGTATCGAAGCAGCCGAATACACTGGTGGAGCTCTTACAGTGCCAGGCTGAAGTTCTGGGCGACAAATGCGCTATTGCCGATACCTCGGGTAGAAGCCTCAGCTATTCACAACTCGATCACATCACACAATGCACGGCAGAAGCCCTTCAGGACAGAGGGGTAAAACCTGCTCAGCGGGTGGCAGTCGTGCTGCCTCAGGGGCTGGAAATATTACTGAGTTTTCTGGCGATCAGCCGTTTTGCCAGTTTTGTGCCGCTGAATCCTGATTTCACCGAACATGAATTTGCCTACTTT
>CAZSHI010000002.1:0-76824 GCA_964606735.1 uncultured Enterobacteriaceae bacterium | reverse complement strand
TGCCAGTTTTGTGCCGCTGAATCCTGATTTCACCGAACATGAATTTGCCTACTTTTTAAAAGCGACCGGAGTCACGATGCTGCTGACACATGCCGGCCTGCCCGGTGCTGCGGCCAATGCGGCAAAGGCTCAGGGTATTGCCCATATTCAGATAGAAGGCTGGAGCCATGAAGGCCTGTGTTTTACGAATATCGCTGAGGCCAGGCAGGCTCAGCGGGCGATTCCTGTCAGGTCAGATGACGAAGCGGTCATGCTGGCAACCTCTATCTTTTTGCACCCATGCCCTCTGCCGAAGTTCGCCAGCAGACGGACCAGGCATTGCAGGCCTTCCGCCTATATGTTGCAAACGTCCTGGAACACAGAAAGAGGCAAAGGCGAAATGATTTGATCAGCCGCCTGCTGGATAAACGAGAGGAAGGCGCTGTTTTTAGTGACAGTGAACTGGTTGATAATTGCATGCTTCTATTTGCAGACGGTATTGGCAATGTAGATAGCGGTCTTGCCAACTTGCTGGCAGTGCTGCTGCAAAACCCACAGCAGCTGGCGCAGCTTTATCATAAGCCAGAGCTGATCCCGCAAGCCGTTGATGAAGGGCTGCGACTGGAGTCTCCCGGACAGTTTATCAGCCGGATTGCCACTGAAGACATGCAGTGGCAGGGGCAGCAGATCAAGCAGTATCAGGCGATATTCCTGCTGTTGGGTTCAGCGAATCACGATGAAGCCGTCTTTGCCGAGCCAGAGGTCTTTGACCTGCAGCGTGATAACTTGAATGAGTCATTGAGCTTTGGCAGGAGTTCACACAGCTGTGTCGGTGCCCATCTGGTGCGTCTGGAAATGCAGGCTGCCTTGCGTGTGCTCTTGGCTCATTTCTCGGAAATCAGCCTGCGTCAGAAACAATTGCACTGGCGTCGACGCCGGGCACACCGCTGGCTTGAATCCCTGCCGCTCAGTGTTGAGCGTTTTTAACGCGGCATTAGGCGGATGACTTCTCCGGGGAAGACCCGGCCACCCTCAGCATCATTTTCAGAGTCAGTCAGCAGATAGATCGTGCCGTCAGGAGCTTCAGTAATATCTCGAATGCGGCGATCATAATCCACCAGCAAGTGTTCCTCACCGATCACGCGTTCTCCATCCATAAGCAGGCGTATCAGGAAGCGACCCTGTGGCGGACTCAGTGAGCCAATCAGAACGCTGCCCTGCCAGCCAGGAAAACGCTCATTCTCAACCATGATCAGGCCGGATGGGGCCAGCGAGGGAAACCAGTAATACAGGGGCTGTGCCACCCCAGGCCACTGTGTGGGGCCGATCTCCGAGCCATCATATTCCTTGCCATAGCTGATGTAGGGCCAGCCACTGTTCTGGCCCGCTCTGACCACATTCAGTTCATCGCCACCCATGGGGCCATGTTCAACCGTCCATAGTTCACCTGTCTGCGGGTGTAACATGGCACCATCAGCATCGCGATGCCCGATAGCATAAATTTCAGGACGCACATTGGTGAGGCCGACATAGGGGTTATTCGCAGGAATGGATCCATCAGCATTGATGCGCAGGACCTTGCCGCGCAAGCTGGTCAGGTCCTGAACTTCGGGGCGCATCTCCATATAACCGATGGTGGTGATGAAAAGCTTGCCGTCCGGTGTTGATGTCAGTCGTCGGCTGGGCAGGTTACCCAGAATTTGCAGGTTTTCAAAGCGGCTCATGTCGGCCGAGAGTCTGGCGCTGGCCACCTGTTCCAATGGGCCGTCTTCACCCTCAGCTTCATAACCAAAAAATACCCGGCGGGTGGCGCCAAAATCAGCATCAAGCTCGATATCCATGAGAATACGGCCGCCGCCAGAGCGAAATGGCGGCAGGCCGGTCAAAGGCGCGGAAACGGAACCGTCTGCCTGCAGAATCCGGACCCGACCGGAGCTTTCAGCGACCAACAGACTGCCATCCGGCAGGGCATCAATTGCGCGTGGTCGACCCGGTCCCAGGTCTGCCAGAATGACGTCCATCTGAATGTTGCTGGTGCTGGCTCTGGGAGCATCCGTCTGCCCAGCAAAAGCTGGTCGGGGCGGATTGGCAAAGGGGTCTGGTGCACTATCAGCAGCAGCTAGACAGCTGCTCAGTGAGCCCAGGAAGATCAAAAAAAGGCAGCGAAGCGGCAAGGTGAGAGACATGATCAGACCCTTTCATCAGTAGTGGATGTGCAACTATCTCAAAATTGCAGCAACGAGGGAAGCATGTATGGGCGCTGGACTAATAGCAGGGGGATGTTTATTCTCTGATTCTTGTTGCCGGGAGATCCTTATATGCCGAGTAAAACACTTTACCTGTTCATACTGCTGTTTATGCTGCCGGGCTTATCAGAACTCGCCTCTGCCCAGGATATTGCCCAGCAGCTTTATTCCCGCTTTGAATCCTCTGTTTACCGGGTCGAAGTGGTCACCCCGGGCATTGAAAACAAGGCCTCGGTCGGCACCGGGTTCGTTATTGGCCGGAATGACATCCTGGCCTCGAACTACCACGTAATCTCCGGCGTGGTAAATGAGCCGGATCGCTACCGCCTGGAATGGGAAAGTGTTGACGGACGACGAGGACCATTGACGGTACTGGCGGTCAATGTGGTGCATGATCTGGCACTGCTGAAAGCCGAAGAGCCCATGGGCATCCCCATGCAGACTACCAGCCTGCCGGATAATGGAACCTCCCTGTTTTCACTGGGTCACCCGTTGGCACTCGAGCTCGCCATTGTAGCCGGTACGGCGAATGGCCTGCTGGAGACCTCTCTGTATGACAAGATACATTTTACCGGCAATATCAATCCCGGCATGAGCGGGGGCCCGACGCTGGACCGTGAGGGCAATGTCGTGGGCGTTAATGTGGCCACCAGCGGCGAAGCTGTATCCTATCTGGTACCGGCAAGCTATCTTGATGCCCTGCTCTCTGAAGCGAGTATGGTCAACTTTCAGCCCGAACGGGACCTTGAAAACAGCATCAATAATCAGTTGCTTGAAAATCAGCAGTGGCTGGTTGATCAGATTATTGGCAGTGAGTGGTCGAATATTATGCTGGGTAAATTATCGGTGCCAGGGCGCATTTTTAATCGCCTCGACTGCTGGAGTGATAATCAGTTTGAAGAAGGCAGCAATCGCTACACCGTTAATGCAGCCGTTTGTCGGGGGCAGGACAATATCTTTCTGTCGGAGCAATTACGGGCCGGCGCTTTTTCTTACGAGTTTTATTGGCTGGATTCAGAACAGTTGACCAGTACAGAGTTCTACCAGATTTATGCCAGAAGCAATCGCACCCGTTTTCCTTCCCGACCGGAGGAGGAAGATGTCGGTAACTTCTCCTGTTCCACTCGGTTCATCGAACTGACGGAGCAGGATTTCAAAGTCAATATTTGTGCACGCCCTTACAAGGACTATCCGGAGTTAACAGACTTTATGGTTCTGTTAACGCTGGTAGGCCATGAAACGGAGGGGCTTATTTTTACTATGGACTTTTCCACGGTGACCCTGGATAACGGGCTCGCACTGCTTGAGAAATTTTTAGGAGCGCTGCAATGGAACCCCTCATAATCCGGGTATCCCGCGGTGGCCGCTCGCAGCCAGTTTTTCAACGGGCAGACAGCTTCCCCTACCGTATCGGGCGCGCCTATGACAATGACCTGATTATTGCCGATGAAACCGTATCGCCTCATCACCTTGAAATTCATGCGGATGATGAGCGCTACTGGATAAAAACCCTCTCGGAAGAAAACGGCACCTGGATCGGCAAGGAAAAACTGCAGGATCATGAACATGAACTGAAGGTGCCAGCCACCATTAATATCGGCAGGACGCATCTTGAGACTCATGCTGCTCATTCACCGGTTGAGCCGACCTTGATCATTGCCAGATCACACCAGATTTCTGAATGGTGCTCCAGGCTGACTATTGCGCTGGGGCTGATCCTTGTCTACTTGCTGGTGAATTATTATTTTGCCTATAACCAGGCCTCCATCGTACAGGACTGGAATGAAATTCTGATCAATCAGCTGCGAAATTACCAGCAGGTGGATTTTTTCGGCTATCCGGTCTTGCTGGCCGGCATCATGAGCATCGTATCCAGAATTTTTCACCACAGCTGGCGTTTCCCGCTGCAGCTAAGTATTGCCAGTATCGGCTTTCTTGTATTCATCACCCTTGCCGAATATCGCAGCAATATCAGTTATTTTTTCACCAGCGACCAGGTGGCCAACGTGCTGACAGTTGCTTTCAGTGGTATCTTTTTTGCCTGGCTACTGGCCTGGCAATTACGAGCGGCCAGCATGATTTCAGTCAAACGCGCGGCCTTTGTTGGTATTGGCGTGGTCTGGGCTGCCCTGGCCATACAGAATATACAAAATGTTGTAGAGCAGCCTGATTTTCGTACCCAGCCGGACATGCACAATATTGTGCAACGATTTGATGTGCGGCTGATGTCGAGTGAGCAATCCATTCCAGTATTTATCGGCAAGGTCCGGGACGATTTACGCGAAGGGCTTGCAGCAGAGCTCAACAAAGACAGTTGATCTTCAACGATGTCTGGAAACAATCAACAGCACTTCTCTGATTTTCAATCGCAGCTGATTTTGCCAAAGCGCATGAGTTCAGTGCCGGGCTTCAGGCCACCGCAATTGCCCGGTGCTTTTCGTCAGCCACAACCACAGGCCTGTTCAAATGAAGATCAAAATGAATACCGCAGTGCAGGGGTTTTACTGCAGGCGATGGCTGCCGAAGCACGAGAATGGAGTAAGCAATTGCCGCCTAACTATCGACCTGCCATCGTCGCCATCCTGCATGGCGGTGTGCAGGTTCAGGTACGCTCTCTGGCACAGGTGAGCTTCGACGGCATCCGTATAGAGGGCACGATGGGGGCTGATATCCCCTGCTCCATGCTGGCCCACCAGGACACCGTCCAGCTGGTGTGCTATGCGGTTGAACTGGACACTGAAGATGAAAATTCAGAAGAAGCGGCACCCAACCCAATTGGCTTTATCTGGGCCGATCATGACGAAGAAATCTAGTCGCCAACCTGCGCGAGCAGTTTTATCAAGGTGTCCGTATTTTTGGTTTCTGCCTATCTGCGAAGATGCGGCACGGGATATAAACAGGCAGCACCTATGGCAGGCAGCAATAAAAATAACGAAGCTATCTGGTCGGTCGTAAAGGCTATTCCTGCCGGTAAAGTAGCCAGTTATGGACAGATAGCAGACCTGGCAGGTTTGCCCGGCAGAGCTCGCCTGGTCGGCCGCAGCATGGGCCTGATACCCGATAGAAAAAATGTGCCCTGGTACCGGGTTCTGAAATCCAATGGTCAGCTGGCGGGCAAACCAGGCTCAGACTTCGCGCGCAGGCAGGCAGATTTGCTCATAGATGAAGGCGTGGTGGTATTAAAAAACCGGGTGAGCATGAAAAACTTTCAGTGGCAGCCGTCTCTGGAGGAGATGCTGTTTCGTTTGGATGCCTAAGGCTGCATCCACGCAGGTTTCAGTTTTGCTATTTTCTGGTAAATGGGACACCTGTCATGGTGAGCACCTGGCAGATACCCAGTACTCATCAAAAACTCATTGGTAATCTCACCGCCGGTAAAACGGAAAGTCTTTTTAAACAGCTTTACCCATTCATCCTTGGGAAGCGGGTGATGTGCATCGAGCCAGGACTGAAATGAGCCAAACTCCTTTTGCAGTGAGAGGATGGTATTGGCATTGGCAATCGCCGCATCTATTTTCAGACGGTTGCGAATGATGGAGGCATCATTGAGTAAACGCTGCCGGTCCTTTTCCTGGTAAGCAGCGACTTTTTCAATATCAAAACCATGAAAGGCCCGATGATAAGCCGTCTTTTTTTTCAGGATGGTCAGCCAGGAAAGCCCAGCCTGGTTAATTTCCAGCACCAGGCGCTCAAACAGAAGCTGGTCGTCATGCAGGGGAAAACCATATTCCTGGTCGTGGTAAGGGCCATGTAATGGATGGCCTTTCGATATTTCGCAATAGCTGCTCATTAAAAATCCAGCTCCCTCAGGTCGGGGTCCAGCCAGGCCGGTTCGGACCAGATACCTTGCGGTGAATAATACTGGTATAGCCAGTCAATCGTACAGATATTCTGCAATCGGGCCAGTTCATCGGTCAGTGAGGACAAGGCTTGAGGGCTTTGCAGCTCGGCAGCAATCTTCCCGGGCTTTACCATCAGTTAATTTTCATACAGCTGTTTTCCGAAATATAAATGATCGGCAATACCGTTTTTAAAACGGGCAATCTGGGGCATACAAGCCCATCGGTTAAAGCCAAATTTTTCCAGCAGGGCAATACTGGCATGATTTCTCGACAGCAAAATGGCGATCAGCGTGTAGATTTGCAAACCTTCACAGACCGCCAGAGTATGCTCCATCAAGGCAGTGGCAATTCCCTGGCGTTGGTATGCTTCATCAATGTAGTAGGAGACTTCCGCCGTATGATAAAAAGCCGAGCGCCCATAGCGGTATGGGCTTAAGGCCAGATAGCCCAGAACGGTATCATCATGCTCGGCGACAAAAATCGTATAGTGTTCCCCCGTATGCTGTACCAGCCAGGGTTGACGCTGAGCCAGAGAGAGCTCATCTTCGTCGCCGGTAAGACCGCCGATGCGGACAGCCTGGTTATAGATTCGCAGAATCTGAGGAAAATCTTTAGTCTGAACCTGACGGATTTTCATACAATAATTAAAGTGTTGCCGGGTTTAACAATGAGGTCAGTACGTGGTCTTCCCAGACCCCGCTGATTTTCAGATAACGCTTTGCTGTTCCCTCTATGGTGAATCCAAGGCGTTCCAGCAAAGCGCCTGAGCGCTGGTTTTCCGGCATGTAGTTGGCCATTATGCGATTAAGCAAGAGCTCATCAAATGCATACGTAATCACATGCTGACAGAGCTGTAACATGATGCCCTTGCCTTCATACTCCTTCGAAATGCCATAACCCATGTAACAGGCCCGCATGGGGCCATACAGGATATTGCTTAGCGTGCAATGTGCAATGACTTCATCACCAAGATCAGTCAGCGCGAGAAAAGAAGCAGCGCTGCCCTGGCGGTTTTCCCTTTCCAGCAAACGCAGACGCCTGCGGAGTTGTCGCTCGGCATAGTAATTGGTTTCACGTTCTGGTTCCCAGGGGCCGAAGTGTGAGGCATTCAATCGGTAGTACGCTGCCAGCATCTCAGCATCGGCAACTTTGCTTAATCGGATTTGCATGCTTAATTCAGCCCCAGTTCTTTTTGCCGCTTCTTGCTTAAACCCAGTGAAACAATTCTGTGTGATTCTTTAAGGTAATCTTTTAGGTCCTCATCGCTGAGGCCCGGCTTATCATAATGCTGAATCCACAGCATACCACGCGAGGCCAGATAGGGAGCCGGCCGCAATCCCGGCAATTCAGACAGTATGGCATAGGACAGCGGAGCAACCTTAAAGGTGATGGCAGGCTGCTCTTGCTGGAACCAGCCGATGGCAAAGACCTTGCCCCCTACCTTCCAGACTTCGGCGCCGCGCCATTGGACCACATGCGTGGTGGCCGGAAGACGGGCACAAAAGCTGTTGTAATCCTCTAGATTCAAGGCTATTCGGCTGTAACAAACGCCAGTCGAAGTGCCAGTGCAGCAAAGACCGTAGCAGCCAGGCGATTGAGGTAAAGCTGAACTCGGGGAGATTGCTGCAGCAGCTTGCCCAGTGAGCCGGCCATGATGGCAATCAGTGAAAATATACACAGGGCAACGAGCAGAAAAAGAGCCCCCAGCAAAATAATTTGGGGCGCCAGAGGGCCGTACTCGAGCGAGGCAAATTGTGGCAGAAAGGCCAGAAAAAAAATGGATACCTTGGGGTTGGTAATATTCATGATGATGCCGCGCCGGTAGAGAGCGGCGGCACTCTTGAGATTACTGTGAGAACTTTGTATCTGCTGTGAAGACGAACTGAAAGCCTGCCAGGCAAGATACAGCAGGTATAAAACACCGAGAAGTTTCAGCAGGGTAAATGCCAGCAGCGACTGCTGAAAAATCACGGCAACCCCCAGCGCAACAGCCGTGGTATGAACCAGTAAACCGGTACACAAACCCAGGGTTATCAGGATGCCTGACTTCCTGCCGTACAAGGCAGACTGGGTCAGTACAAAAATATTATCCGGCCCGGGGGCCAGGCTCAGCAGCGCCGAGGCAATGATAAAAGCAAAGACGGCATCAAGAGGCAGCAACATTATTTTCGCTCCGGAGGATTGCTTAGGGTATTCAGAAATCGCTCAGGGCAAAATGAAGGCTGCCCTGCTTAAAGCCTTCGCGCAGGTAAAAGCGATGTGCATCAACACGGTGAATGCCGGAGTCCAGATGAATCTGCGAACAGCCCTGCTCACGGGCATAGTGTTTGAACCAGTCAATCATGGCGGCACCGGCGCCTTGTGAACGATGATCTTCAGCTGTTACCAGGTCATCAATATAAATACATTTTCCCCAGGCCAGTTTCTCACCAAAAACAAAACCGGCCACACAAAGCACACGCGCATCGGATTCAATATAGGCAATCTGAAAGCCCTTTTCTGTTTGCAGCTTGATCTGCGCTATCAGCTCCGCTTCCTTAAACTCTGGCCTGAGTTGGCGCATGACTGGCGCAATTTTATGCAGCTCTTCTTCAGTGCTGGCTAGCTTTATTTCCACACTTATGCCTCCTCATCGGTAATCAGGCGTTTACCATAACTGGAAACTGCATCCAGTTGATACCCCAGCTTTTCATAAAAACGCATCACCGCATCATTGTCCGTCCGAACCAGAATATTAAGTTTGGGGCAACCGAGGCCTATCAGTTTCCTTTCAATCTCCTTCATCAGCTGTTTGCCATAACCTTTATGCTGAAAATCAGGGTGAACACAGAGATAAAAGACAGAACCACGGTGTCCGTCGTACCCCGCCATGGCAGATGCAATGATTCGACCATCGAGCTCGCCGACTAAAAAAAGCTCAGACTGAGTGGACAGTTTGCGCTGAATGTCTCTGTCAGGATTGTTCCATGGGCGGGTCAGGCCGCAATGTTCCCAAAGCAAGATGACATCGGTTTCTTCAGCACGTGTGAAGGGCCTGATTAGCATATTGGCAGTTGCACCTTAATCAGGCCCCAGTTCGCTCAGATACTGTTCGTCGCTGACTTTTTCTAGCCAATTAATCAGAGAGCCATTCGGCCATTCCTGAATGGCAATATGGCTCATGCTGATACTGTCGCTAGCGCCATGCCAGTGCTTTTGTCCGCAGTTGCAGTGCACTACATCACCGGCACGGATTTCTTTTTTGGGTCCGTCCCAGCACTGGGTCCAGCCGCTGCCTTCTGTCAAGATCATCGGGGCCAAACAGCATTTCAATACTAAGCTCGCCGGCGAAATTGTCGGCAGCATCTTGCTGTACCTGACGTGACCCGGCACGTTTGATTTGCATTTTCATGTGACTATCCTGTTTTGATGCAGAGGCCAGTGTAACGACCGGCTGCAGCTTGGGGAAGTATTGCTATGCGGTTTCAGAGTCCGGCGTTTCCGATGACACTGAGAGTCAGACCACAAACGAAGGCAATCACGCTGAGCCAGGCAGTGATGGCCAGTTCTTTGCGCATACCGTCACTGCGCTGGATAATTTTTGTGCTGACACGGTACTTCCAGCTGGGGATGGACCAGACACAGACCAGGTTGCAAAGCAGGGCAAACAGAAACAGGATCACGGAAACGGACAGCATGATGCCGGCCGGAGTAGCAAAGTCAGGGTTTTCACCAAACACGCTTATCACCACAAAGCTGCCGATAATCAGAGAGGAAAACCAGGTGTGAAAGGAACTTCTGTCATTGAGCCATTCCACAAGATACTTTCGATTATCTTTGGTGATAATCGCGAGGTCTTCTGTTTGTTCGGGTTCGGCATTCATGGCTCTAACTATAAAGCATGTTCCATTTTATTGCTGCCTTGAGTTATGGGATGAATCGATAGTGATGCTAAACAGCTTCATACCAAAGTCCATAACGGTCACCCTGCCATAGCAAGAAGCGGAGCAGGTAAGCCGTAGCAAGGAGTAACACACCACCAGCTAAAGCTGCTTCACTGATAAAACCCATACAGCAGAACAAAAAGCCAAAACAATGTGAGAGAGTCTCTACCCGGGTAGCCGAGCTTCGGACAGGGCGAAGCTGGAGAAAATTAAAGGCAAACCACAACTTCAAAAGTGGTGATAAACTTTTCCAGTTGTCAGAGTTTTTATCAAGCGTAAAGCTCTCCTTACGTAAAGTTTCAATATCAACTTCAAGTGTTGCAGCAAGGCATTTGAGAGATTCGAGACTGGCTTTTTGTCCGCTTTCAATTCGCTGAATGGTGCGAACATTGAGCCCGGACATTTGTGCCAACTGTTCCTGTGAAAGATGTCGGCTTAATCGCAATTCTTTTAAAATCATTTTTAAGCTCCTGCACTCCTGGTTTAAGAGTATTTGCCACACTATAAACTGTCAGGAACGAATTTAACCCGACAGATTAGCGACAATTTAAAATTCAACATGCTGGAAGGCTGGCGTGATTGAGACAGCCACTTATATCAGCATTTTTGTTTGGCCTGGCAATCAATAAACGTCCAGGGTTCGGGCAACTCTAAAGCCGACATCATCGCGGCTTTCGTTGCTGTAGTCCCGATAGGAAAGACGCAGTTCGGTAATGGATCCATGCGCCCAGCTGGAGCCGCGAACCACATGATAGGTGCCTGAGTTTGGTCCGTAGGGATCTACTTCGATATTGCCGCCAATGGAGACAGAAGTGCCATAATAGTCATGTACCCATTCGGCAACATTGCCCCCCATGTCATAGAAGCCCTGGGCATTCGGCGCGAAAGATGCGACAGGTGCGGAAGCGACGAAGCTGTCGTTATAGTTGATGATGACACGTCCCAGGATGGACGCTGATGAAATGTCGGCATAGTTGCCGTGACGCTCGGGTGGCGGCAGTTCCGGGCCCCAGGGGAATTTCAACAGACTGGTCGGGTCGTCATTTTCGACACGGGCAGCCCAGGCCCATTCCGCTTCGGTGGGCAGCCGGTAACCAGTACTGTCCTGGTTGAAACCGACTACATTACCGTCTTCGACAATATAAAACAGCGGCAGGTCTTCCTGTTCACTGAGCCAGTTGCAGTAAAGTGCAGCTTCCTGCCAGCTGACATTCACCACGGGCTGGTTGTTGTTGCTAAGGGTGATGCGATCGATCACGCCGGAAGAATGTTCTGTATCGTATTGCTTGAACTGGGCATTGGTGACTTCGGTCAGTGACAGGTAATACGGCTTGGTCAGGCTGATGGAACGAAGAGCCTCATTGGCCTGTCGTCCTGCTTCACGGCGCGAGGCGCCCATCACGAAATTGCCAGGATAGAGTAATTTGAGTTCCTGCCCATTAGCCGCAGTGATCATGGGACGGATGTTATTCAGGCGTTGCTGTTCGAGTGTGATCAGTGAAACATTAAGTTGCTGCTCCAGACCGGGTCGAGAAATGAATTCCTGTGTGAAAGGCACAAAACCTTCAGCGCGGATTTCGATGGTCTGTGATGCTGCCAGCAGTTCCACCACCTGGTTGGCATTACCACGCAGTTCGCCATTGATATAGAGCTCGGCATTGGCAGGCTGGGCATTGATGGCAACTGAGCTCAGGATAGGATCCAGGCTTACATTCAGTGAGAGCTCCTGTTCCGGCTGGGTCTGGATGCTGCGGCGCAGTTCTTCGTAGCCGGTGCTGAAAAAGGTCAACTCATAGGATTGGCCTGGCGGAATGGTAAGTTCCAGCGGAGTTTGTCCCTGGTATATGCCATTCAGGGTGACCCCGGCATTACTGGGGGATGATTGCAGCAAGACTAGGCCATCGGCCTGTTCCAGTTCAATCAGTGGAAGTGACTGGTCAATGCGGGCTCTCACATTCAGCGTATCGGTAAAGGCTTTGTGTGCATTGAGTTTGACCAGCAGTTCGTGTTCACCGGCAAGCACCTCGGTATCGAGCGGCGTCACGCCAACATCAAAGCCGTCAATGGTTACGGTGGCGCCGGGGGGCGTGGTGACAAAGCTGACCGTGGCCCAGGCAGGCAGAAGTTCGACCGAGAGACTCTGTTCCTGCTCGCGTCCGGTGATGCTGACAAGCTGCTGCTGACTTTCATAACGCTCCTTGCGAATGAGAATCTCATGATCGCCGGCGGCGAGCTCTACTCGACTCAGGGGTGTCTGTCCGATTTCCTCGCCATCAATATAGACATTGGCGGCTTCAGCATTGCTGTCAATATTCAGATAGCCCGGCAGTGGCAGTAATTGAATTTGGAAGGTCTGCGCCTGCTCATCCTGCACAGTGATAGTGGTATCCACATCATAGTAACCTGGAGCGGTGACGCTGATGTCGTAATTGCCTCGCAAGGCCAAATAACGCGGACCGATTTTGATGGCCAGTGGCGAGTGTACTTCCACCAGGCTCTCAAAGGGCTGGGCATCAATGAAAACGGATCTGGCGGAAAGCACGAACCAGCCGGCAAGAATAAAGCACAGCAGTAAAATACCTATGCCGATTTTGACCGGGCTGAGGGTGATGGAAAACGTTTCGGCACTGCTGTCATGTGGCGTGAAATCAATCGGCGTGATGATCTCGTCATGCTTTGAGGCTGGCTTGTTGTTATCTTTGCTCACGGCAGTCTACCTAGACTGGCTCATTGCAGATAACTGTGACAACTGGCTCTTCGCCGCTGAAGGGGACGACAAACTCCTGTCGTACATCGCGGTAACCAGCGCGTACACCAACTGCAGTATAGGCGCCTGGAATCAATTGCATGGTCTGTGAGTTGAAGGTGCCCAGTTCGCTGACCCGAAAAATGGTCACATCAGTGACTCCGTCTGAATTGAGCCTTACCGTAATCGGTACGCGCGCGCGGTCCAGATAGGAGCGCAGACTGCTCAGTTGGTTGTACAGACGCGATCCGTCCGTTACCAGTGACAGGGACTCGTTGTAAACTGCAATACTTTGCTGATAGACCTGATCATCGGACAGGCGCAGGGGATTATTCAGGATGTTCTTCAGGTAATTATCCAAGTTAAGCCGCTGTTGAGAGCGGTCCCTGCCCTGCTGCGCGGCTACCACATTGGCATCTATGGCCAGAGCTGTGTTGTAGGCGCTCAGTGCATCCTGCCACTCTTCAGTGGCTTCATACGCTCTGGCAGCTGTAAGTTGTAGATTCAGATCGCGATCCAGAATCATGGTTTCAGCCTGGATGATGGCCGCTTCAACATCGCCGGAATCCGGACGCATGGCCAGCGCCTGATTGAAAGACTGCAGAGCTGCTTCAGGATCATTCTGCTGGATGGCGCTGAAGCCGGCTGACATATGATTGCGGAAATCCCGGTCAAGGATGTCCTGATTGGTTTGTGTAATAGCCGCAGCGGCCTGAGAATGTTCGGGGTCAATGGCCAGGGCATCCTGATAACGCTGCAGTGCTGTTTCAAGATTGCCACGGGCGCGTTCCTGGTCGCCAGTTTCTATCAGAGCCAGTACTTCGCCCAGTGTCTGAGCCCTGCTCAAGCCGGTTTGTGCCAGCACGGACTCGGGGTCGATAAGCAATGCCCTTGCAAAGGATTCATCGGCCCGTGCCGGCAGTCCGGACTCTATCGCTGCATAACCCTCATCAATGGAGTTGCTAAGCACCTCCAGGCTTTCTGTTTCCAGAGCCTGCAGGGCCAGCAGTGAGCGCTGATAGGTTTCCTGTGCACCAGTAAAATCCTGTTCTTGGTAGGCCGTATCGCCTTCTGTGGCGATGGCCAGTGCGGCTTCATAGGCCTCTGCTGCCCAGCTTTCGACATTGATCCCTTCGAGTGTGCTCTGCAGGTTCAGAATCTGCTCAAGAATATTCTGTGCGTTTTCCCGCTCACGCAGGAGCTGAGCTTCCTGAAAGGGAGACAGGGTGCTTTGCGGCGTTCCCCGCTCAACCGGAATGACGATGGGCGCCACGGTAGCGGGATCCGGTGTGCGTATGTAGCGGGGCAGGATGAAAATTACGCCCAACACCAGAACCAGCAGCAAAGAGAAAATACCCCAGAGAATTTTTGTATGCTGCTGCTGTTTGTTGAAATGGTGCTGCTGGTCACCCATACCAAAGATGGGTGGGCCACTGTCATGGGCGGAATCTTCAGGCGCCGGAGCATGTGTGTTTTTTTCAGCCATGCTGAATACTACTATAGGTCCAGGCTAAATATCTTCAGAAGCGGGCGCTTCGCCAATTTCATTGGCGTACATCTCGGCGAGAATTTCGCGCCATTGCTCGTACTGAGTCTCGACATTACCAGACAGGGTAACCTGGCGTTCTTCCAGATCGATGGTCTGAGGAGCAATTTCATTCTCCAGTGACTGGCCAAGCTCAGCCAGAGCCTCCACATGCATCTGGGCTTCATCGCCTGCACTGAAGGCTTCCTTGATCAACCAGCCTCCACCCAGCAGGCCACCATACATAGCAGCATTACTGATACTGCTATTACTTTGGGTGGCTGCCAGACCTCCGACGATGGCAGCGATGCCGATAATCATGTTGCGTCGTGACTGGCGCTGCAGGCGGTCAAGCTTCATGACTTCATCATAGCTTAGCCGGCGAAATTCTGTGTAAGGCACCTCCATCTGGCGGGCAAAGCCGGTGTAGTAATCCTGTAGGGTATCCACATACAGGTAATCACGTTCGCGAATGGTCTGGATACGTGTCATCAGGGGATCGTTTTGTGCCGGCAGGCGGTCTACCTGCAAGATTCCATTACGATCCGTGCTGAGGTACTCGGAAAAAGCCTGGGGAGCAAACTCGCGGGCAAACTGTATTTGCGAAATGGTACGCACATTCAGGGCATCCTCCCTATCCAGGTTTTGCTGGCGGTAGCGCAGCATGTCATTGGCGATGCGGTTATACAGCCCCTGGAAAGAATCCTGTGTGCTCTGGATGCGGCTGTCATAGTTATAACGGCTGACAACTTCTTCATACTCCCGCTCAAACCAGAGTCTGCCACTGGAATCCCTGACATCGACATTGACTACCATCGTCTCACCATCGGATTGCAGAATCGTGCCGTTTACGATGACGTCTATGGTTTTGGATTCTTCGGGAATGACCCTGACCACACCCCAGTTGCCTGTACGTTGCAAGGTGTCGGCGAGCAGATTGGCAGAGTAATAGGTTTCGGCAATGCGCACATCGGCAAAGGTCAGCTCAGCGTCATTTTCATCCATGTCATCAAAGCCGGGATTAAATACAGCGATACCGACATCCAGCAACTCATCCTCGGGTATCGGCTCCTGTTCAATCAGCGCCTGAGTGATTGTGGTCGATTTGATATTCTGGGTACTACAGGCGCTCAAGCCCAGGAGCGCCATTGAAATAAACAAATAAATAAAATGCCTGTTCATGTCACACCTTCAGTTTCGTTCTGTCATACCCCGGATTCTGACTCTTCAGGAATGGGTAGACCGGTATAGTTGCGGTATTCATTCCACAGCCTTTCGCGCAATTCGGGGTCGGGTTCGTTCATGGCTGCTTCGCGTAATTGGCGTGCAACCACATCATCATCATTACCGTTGGGAATGTCATCTGGAATCGGCGCCTGTGGCATGCTGCTGTTATCAAAGTCGCCCTCCCGGTTACGACCCAGATCTGGCATCACGCCGCCGCCTGAAGAGCGGTTGGGTGCTGAGGCAATGACCACCGGGGCATCGCCGCCGGTTCCATTACCCTGTGAGCCCGTGCCATTTTGCTGGCCACTGTTGCCCATGGTGCCACCGGCAGCGCCTCCAGCGCCACCACCGGCATTTTCATTTTCGATGCCCTGTGCCGCTTCACGCTCACTGAGAATCATGCCATCAAAAACAGCGATACTTTCTTCGAGCCGAGCGTCAAGTGCTGCCTGCCTCTCTGACTGGGTCATTGGCTGCTCGCGACCAGAGGCCAGGTCACCAAAGGGGTTATCCCCGTTACCCGCACCGCTTTCCTCGCCGGGAAATTCTCCCTCTCCGCGCGTGCTGCCAGCTATGGTTCCAGTAGCATCTTCGCTGCCAAAGGGCTCATCTCCCTGATTCCCTGAACCACCTCCGCTGGTGGCTGTTTCAAAAGGATCACTGCCACTGCCAGCGCCGATCACTCTGCCACCGGCACCGGAATTACCGCTGCCATCGCTTTGAGTGCCGCTATTGCTGCCGCCATCTCCCAGGATATCGCCCAGTGTGCCGGAGCTGGCGCCTGGCAGGCCTGCCGTTGGGAAAGGTTCCAGGCCTGGCAGACCGCTATTGACACCGACCGTGGTGCTTAAACCGCCATCGTTGTTGCTGTTACCGGCAGTGTTGGAGGTTCCGCCTGGAAGCTCGCTGCCAGCCTGTGTTCCTGATTGCTGTCCGGGCATGCCTCCCTGAGCTTCAGTGCCTGCAGTGGTGTTGGCCATTTCGCCATCGGCATTGGCCGCGCTGCCCTGTGAGCTGCCCTGCGTCTGCGAGCTTCCAGCTGTGCTTGGGATGGAGCTGCCGTTGATATCGCCGGACTGGTCACTGTCAGTGCTTTGATCGAACTCGCCGTTTTCGCCACTGGAAGGCATCTGCCCGCCAGCCGGCGGCATGGATGGCTCGGGTGAAGGCGAGCGACTGCCAGTGTTGGAAGTAGTTTGCGGTGTTGGCCTGTTTGAAGTAGAGCCGCTCTGCCCTGAAGAACTGGTTTGCCGAGAAGAAGTCTCTCCAGAAGTGCTGCTTGATGATTCAGCAGTGCTTTGGCTGGGCGAAGAGCTGGAAGACGGTGCTGAGCTGCTGGATGATGAGCTAGAACTGGAGGACGATGATGATGAGGAACTGCTCGATGAGCTGCTACTGGAAGACTCCGATTGGGACGAAGTCGTCGTCGAAGTCTGACAGGCGCTCAGCAACAAAACTCCTGTCATTGTGAGCAATGTCAAAAACCGCTTTAGCATCATCTCAGTTTCCTGCATCCGGTAAAGAAAAACCCTTATTATTCAGGCCTTATCCTCCGCCTGTGGCATAGACTTGTCAAGGTACAAGTTCCCAAAGCTATCGCATCTCGCGCACCATTCAGTTTCAATTAATGTTGTGGCATTTTTTTCCAAAATCAATGCCGGTCCCTGCACAATTTGCCCGGGAGCAAGCTGTTCACGCTGATAGCTTTTCAAGGGTGAAGCAAAACCATACAGGACAAGTTCATCGAGAGCCTGTGCCTGAACTTGCTGGGGTTTTTCCGACAGCTCCTCCTGCAGGGTCTGGCTGCTGACTTGCACGCGCAAATTGACCAGTTCCACTTTGCCATACAGGCGATGGCCGTAACGACTGGCGTGCAGAGCATGAAAGGCATCGGCCGTTTCGACTTTGCCTTGCCAGGGCAGACACAGACAGGAAGATTGTCCGTAGTAGCGCAGGTCGGCACGGTATTCAGTCAGTACCTGGCTGGTATTGGCCTGCTCAGCCTCAAGCTGGGCGAAGGCCTGTTGTTTCAGCGAGGCATAGACTGCCTGCAGCCGTTCTTCATCACAGTCTTCCAGCAGGGTCTGGAAACTGTGTGAGAGACTTCGTTCCACCGGTGCCAGCAACATACCCAGTGCCGAGAGCACGCCGGCATGAACAGGCACCAGGGCCTGGCGCATGCCCAGGGCATTAGCCAGCGCGCAGATATGCAGGCCGCCGGCGCCACCGAAGCAGCACAGTCTAAAATTTTTCGGGTCATGGCCCTTCTCGATGGAAATGACCCGCAGTGCCTGCGCCATGTGCTCATTGGCTATTTGCACAATACCTTCAGCAGTTTCAAGATTAGTGAGCGCTAACTTTTCTGCCAATTTTGCGATGGCAGATTCAGCAGCCTGCAGATCCAGGTGCATCTCGCCGTCCATGAATGCAGATACCTGCAGACGCCCCAAAAGGAGGTTGGCGTCCGTGACAGTGGCTTGTGTGCCGCCAAGGCCATAACAGGCAGGTCCCGGGTTGGCGCCGGCAGACTGAGGGCCGACGCGCAAGAGACCGCCATCATCGAGGTAGGCAATGGAACCGCCACCAGCACCGATGGTGTGCATGTCGACCATGGGAACTGCAACCGGAAAGTCACCAATACGACCTTCACTGCCAAGCTGGATGGCTCCTTCCTCGAGTAGCGCTGCATCGGTGGAGGTGCCACCCATGTCGAAGGTCATCAGTCCGGGGATCCGGAGCTGCCTGGACAAATAGGCTGCAGCTGCCAAGCCGCCGGCGGGGCCAGACAAGAGCAGGTTCACGGCTTTATCGGCTGCCTGTTCAGCCGAGATAGTGCCACCAGTGGATTGCATGATGGACAGCGGACAGGGTGAGGTGGCTGTTTTAAGGCGCAACAGGTAATCACGCACAAGTGGTCCCAAAGAGGCATTCAGCCAGGTGGCGATGCCCCGTTCGTATTCCCTGTATTCCGGTAAAACCGAGGAGGAGCGACATATAAAGGGCTGCCAGCTCAGCCGCTCACGTAAAAATTTTTCAAGTTGCTGTTCATGCGAGTCATTCAAGAAACTGAAAAGCAGGTTAATGGCGATGGCTGCCGGTTGCAGGCGCTCCAGCTCTGCCAGCAGCGTTTGCTGATCGTCCTCATCAATCCCTTCAATTTCATTGCCTTTGGCGTCGATACGGCCACCGATTTCCAGACAGAGCGCTTCCGGTACTGGCGGTTTTCTGGCTGGAAACTGCAGATGATACAGAGCCGGGCGGGTCTGGCGCGCAATGCTCAGGAGGTCTTTGAATCCGCGGTTGGTGATAAAGGCAGTTGCCACACCCTTGGATTCCAGCGCAGCATTGGTGGCAACGGTGCTGCCATGTATGATGCAAAGCTCGCCGGCAGCGACAGCGTCTTCTAGACCGAGGACCTGAATGCCCTTTAGAATGGCGCGTTCCGGGGCATCGGGCGTTGACAGCACCTTAAGTGTGCTCAGCTGCCCGGCTTTGTTCAGCACAAAATCAGTGAAAGTGCCGCCGGTGTCGACGCCTAGGATTGATGGACTTTCCTGAGCCATGAAATTCAGCAGATTGTTGAGGAAGGCCGATTATACGCTATGCCCGAATTACCTGAAGTAGAAACAACCCGCCGCGGTATAGAACCGCACATTCTCAAGCAGCAGGTCAGTGAGGTCATTGTGCGTCAGGGCAATTTGCGTTGGCCGGTGTCAGCCGAGTTGCGCACCCAGCTGCCGGGGCAGCGCATCACGCGCGTCGGCCGCCGGGGCAAATATCTTTTGCTGGAAACACCAGCCGGGGTGATACTGGTACATCTCGGCATGTCCGGCAGCTTGCGCATAAGCAGCAAGAAAAGCGAGTTAAAAAAGCACGATCATGTAGACATTATCTTTAAAAATGGCGATATATTGCGATATCACGACCCGAGGCGTTTCGGCTGCATACTCTGGGCAGGGCAGCAGCCCTTCAAGCACGTGCTACTGGCTCACCTGGGTCCGGAACCGCTGGATGTGGACTTCAGTGCCGAATACCTTTACAGGCATTCACGGGCTCGTCAGAGCCCGGTTAAAAACTTCATCATGGACAGTCAGCTGGTGGTTGGTGTCGGAAATATCTATGCGAATGAAGCGCTGTTTGCTGCTCGGATAAGCCCGCGTCGCAGGGCGGGCTCATTAAGTCGTGCGGCCTGCGAGAGGCTGGCTGGCGCCATCAAGGATATTCTGCAAGAGGCCATCAACCAGGGAGGCACCACGCTGCGGGATTTTGTTGGTGGAGATGGCAAACCGGGTTATTTCAAGCAGTCACTGTCAGTTTACGGTCGCGGTGGGCAGCCCTGCTCAGTCTGTGCTAAACCGCTGAAGGAAATTCGACTGGGGCAGCGCAGTACGGTGTACTGTACACAGTGTCAGTCCTGACCGGCCTTATTGCTCAGGCGGTAATATTTTTGCATCAGCTCTTCACGGGACTCCTGGTGGCTGGGGTCGAGCGGGATACAGTCGACCGGACAAACCTCGACACATTGGGATGTTTCAAAGTGCCCAACACACTCTGTGCACAGAGCCGGGTCGATCTGGTAAATCTCGGGGCCGAGCGAGATTGCCTGGTTGGGACATTCGGGCTCGCAGACATCGCAGTTTATGCATTCATCAGTGATCATCAAGGCCATGATCAGGCACCACTATTCTGGTATTTGTCGAGGATGACGCTGGCCACCAGGGGGTCAACAAATTTGCTGATGTCTCCACCAAAGGAGGCAATTTCTCGCACCAAAGTGGACGAGATATAGCTCAGGTGTTCAGAGGGCGCCATAAACACGGTTTCTATTTCCGGTTCCAGCGCGCGGTTCATGGCAACCAGCTGAAACTCATATTCAAAGTCGGCAACGGTGCGCAGGCCTCGTAAAATTAGCCGGGCATCGCGGGATTTGACGAAGTCGGTAAGCAGACCGGAAAATCCACAGACCTCGACATTGGGAATTTCCGCCAGCACTTTCGAGGCCAGCTCCACCCTCAGTTCGAGCGGGATGTCCGTCTGCTTCTGCAGATTGGAGCCAATGGCAACAATGACATGGTCAAACAGACAGGCAGCCCGCTCTACCAGATCGGTGTGACCGTTGGTGATCGGGTTAAAGGTTCCTGGGTAAACAACTGTTTTCATGTGATTTCACCGCCTTAGGGGGAGATGAATTATACCTGAAAGTCCCTGCTGAAGCTGAAGTATTCTTGCAAACAGCTTTCCATTCACAGGGGAATCTTTTAACCTTGCTGCCTGTGCAGGAAGCGTCTGGCATCTCCAGTGAGCCTGCCGAATTAAACAGTCGCACAGGTTTTGTATTCATGCGTGAAGCGCTCCGTTCAAAAATTCTCACCGCCCCCAAATTCCGTTACAGCCAGCTCATCAAAGCCGGTCCCAATTATGTCTGTAGCGGCATGATTGCCCTGGATAATGATACCGGTGAACTGCTTGAGGGTGATGCGGCCGAACAGACACGTAAAATTTTTCAGAACCTGAACATTCTGATGAAGGAGTTTGACCTGATTCACAGCGACCTGGTCAGTGTGAGAATTTTCACCACCCACTTTGATGAGTTTGCCAAGATCAATGAAGTCTGGGAGGAGTTCTTCATAGCAGACAAGGTGCCGCCGGCCAGGTCTGCGTTTGGCGTCACTGCCTTGCCACTGAATGCCAAGGTTGAAATCGAAGTCTCCTTTTACCGGGAGTAGGCGGGCACTAACTTTCCTGGCGCTGACACAGCCCGTAGTAAACCTGCCCGGCTTTTTTGCTTCTGATCAGCCGCCAGTTTTCCGGCAGCTTTAGTTCTTCAAGCGGCTCGGCCGATTCAAGATAAATCAGTGCCCGCCGGTTTAGCCAGGCATGTTTTTCCAGTAGCTGGCAGCTTTGTGCCAGCAGATCGGCCGCAAAAGGCGGATCAAGAAAAACGATGTCCATTTTATGTGCGAGTTTGACGCTGCACAAAAATTCCAAAGCATCCTGCTGTATGAGTTCAATCTGAGCCTGGGATAAGTTCTGCAGGTTTTCACGGATACAGGCGCTAACGGCAGCATCGCTTTCCACACAAACTACACAATGCGCTCCCCGGGAAGCCGCTTCAAAAGACAGGGCGCCACTGCCAGCAAACAGGTCCAGGCAATGAGCGCCAGCAATATCCGCTTGTAGCCAGTTGAACAGTGTTTCACGTATTCTGTCTGCAGTAGGGCGCAGCCCTTCATGATCCGGGAATCGAATTTTTCTGCCGCGCCAAAGGCCGGCGATGATACGTAACTGGTTCAAGGTTATTAGCTCAATTCAAATCGCCTTTGCATCCTGGCCGATAAAGCACAATAAAGCCAGATTGACTTGCCTGCCGGCTTAAAGTAGCTTCCCCCGCATGCAAAGAATGAGTGAAGATCTGGGCGCCATTATACTGGGAAGTTTTATCCTCTTGGCAGGCTTGCTGGTATATCTGGTCGCCCCCTATGCAGAGGTGAGCGAGGCCTATTCGATGGCCAGCAGTCTCAGCGGCTTTGATCCTCAGCTCTGGCTTGAGGAGGCTAACACGCGCAGCGAATTGGGAGCGACCTTGTCAGCGTTGGTTAATGATTCCAGGCCTGAGGGCTGGAATCTCAATCCCCTGCAGGCTTTTTCACTCAGCTTCTTTTTCTCGGCTCTGCCCTTTCTTGTCATTCTGGGATTGCTGTTCACAATTTTATGTCACCTGATGTTTGAAGATGCCGTCGTTTTTCTACGGGGCTTTGTGGCAGTTTTTGTCGTGGCCGTTCTGGCTTACCTGCTCGCCGCGCAAACGGATTTTCAGAACATGGGAATTGGCTATGCCCTGTGGGCTATTTTGCTGGGTCTTTTTGTCAATAATGTTTTCGGATTACCTGACTTCATCAGGCCAGCACTGAAACATGAGCTCTATATCAAAACGGGGCTGGTGCTGCTGGGCGCTGAAGTCCTGTTCAGCAAGGTGCTCGCCATTGGCCTCCCCGGGATTTTTGTTGCCTGGATTGTCACACCTGTGGTGCTGATCAGTACTTTCTGGTTTGGCCAGAAGGTTCTCAAAATGGGATCGAAAACGCTGAATATTACCATCAGTGCCGATATGTCAGTTTGCGGAGTTTCGGCAGCGATAGCAACGGCTGCTGCCTGTAAGGCAAAAAAGGAAGAGCTGACCACGGCCGTTGGACTGTCAATGATATTTACTTCCGTGATGATGGTGGCCTTACCGGCATTGATCAATTATCTGGAGATGCCGGAAGTGCTCGGTGGCGCCTGGATTGGGGGAACCATCGATGCTACTGGTGCCGTTGTGGCCGCTGGAGCCTTTCTGGGTGATACCGCACTAAACGTCGCTGCCACGATCAAGATGATTCAAAATATTCTGATTGGCATTCTGGCCTTTGCCGTGGCCATTTACTGGACCAGCAAAGTCGACCGGCAGGCAGGAGAAGATGTAGGCGTCTCAGAAATCTGGATACGCTTTCCCAAGTTTGTGCTGGGATTTATCGGCGCCAGCCTTTTCTTCTCGCTGCTCTTTGCCATGATGGATGAGGTGCTGGCAGTTGCACTGCTGGAAAATGGCGTTCTGGATTTCAGTGCGGATATGCGTGGCTGGTTATTTTGCCTTGCCTTTGCCAGTATTGGTCTTTCCACCAATTTCAGGGAACTGAAAAGCCAGTTTTCCGGTGGCAAACCCCTGATACTGTATGTGTGTGGGCAGACCCTCAATCTGAGCCTAACCCTGTTGATGGCCTGGTTGATGTTTTACAAGGTTTTTCCAGACATCACCAGCGCCCTTTGAGTTAAGCCGATGAAACGCCGAGATCAAGTTTTTATGACTCTGCTGTTTTTTGCAGGCATCCTCGCTTTGCAAACCCTGCTTCGTTTCAGTGTTGAGCATCTGCCCCAACTGCAGCAGCAGGCGGCCATTATCGAAAGTCGTGACATTGACCCGTCTGCACTCTTTTATACTGAATCCAGGCTGGCCTTGCAGGCCGAAAAACAGGTGCGTCAGCAAATCCAAGAGCAGCGATAAATAAATCCGGTTTGCCTCTCTATACAGACACTGCATTCAGGCCTAACTGCTAGCGAAGCATTGCTGCTGCTGGTAGCATAAGCCTTCCCGCAGAAGTGACAGAAATCTTATGTTTGGTTTTGGTAAACGTCCCGCCGCTGACGCCGATAAAGACGGTCAGAGCGATCTTAATGAAGCTCGGGGCAGCTCATTTTTTTCCCGCCTGAAGAATGGCCTTGGTCGGACCCGCGCCGGCCTGACTGATGGCCTTGGCGCCCTGATGCTCGGAAAAAAAGAAATTGATGATGAATTACTGGATGAAATTGAAACCCGCCTCTTGAGTGCCGATGTTGGCATGGACGCAACGGGCGCCATCATTGATGAGCTGACCAGCCGTCTGAAACGTAAGGAGCTCAAAGACCCGCAGCTGTTGTTTAATACCCTCAAGGATATTTTGCTTGAGCAGTTGGCCGTTTGCGACAAGCCGCTTGAAATACCGCCAGAGCTCGGCAAGCCCTTTGTGATTCTCATGGTTGGTGTTAACGGCGTTGGCAAAACAACCACTATTGGCAAACTTGCCAAGCGTTTTCAGAGCGAAGGGCGTTCCGTCATGCTGGCAGCAGGGGATACGTTTCGGGCAGCAGCAGTGGAGCAGCTCAGTGTCTGGGGAGAACGTAATAATGTCCCGGTAGTTGCACAACATACCGGGGCTGATAGTGCCTCGGTAATTTTTGATGCCTATCAGTCGGCGCTGGCCAAAAAAGCCGATGTGCTGATAGCTGACACGGCAGGCCGCTTACACAACAAAAGCAATCTCATGGATGAGCTGGCCAAAGTGGTTCGTGTTCTCAAGAAGCTTGATGATGATATCCCGCATGAAATCATGCTGGTGCTGGATGCCACCACTGGACAGAATGCCCTGAGCCAGGCTCAGCATTTCTTTACGGCTGTACAGGTCAGCGGCCTCGTTCTGAGTAAGCTTGATGGCACCGCCAAAGGGGGCATGATATTCGCGCTGGCCAGACAGCTGGGCTTGCCCTTACGTTTCATTGGTATTGGTGAAAAGGTCGATGACCTGCGGCCCTTCAATGCCAAGGACTTTGTTGAAGCGTTATTCAGTGGCGATGATTAAGTTTGATGCGGTCAGTAAACGTTACCCTGGCGGACAGGAAGCACTTAGTCAGGTCAGCTTTCAGCTTGAACAGGGTGAAATCGCCTTTCTGACCGGACACTCCGGTGCGGGGAAAAGTACCCTGCTTAAACTGATCATGTTGATGGAGCGTGCAAGCGCAGGACAGGTTTTTGTTAACGGGCAAAACCTGAATCGTCTTTCCCGCCGACAGCTTCCCTATTTTCGGCGGCAAATTGGCCTGGTATTTCAGGATCATCAGCTGCTGTTTGACCGCAGCGTGTTTGAAAATGTTGCCCTGCCATTGCAGATTGCCGGGTATGACTCCCGTGACGCCGCGCGCAGGGTTCGAGCCGCTCTGGATAAGGTCGGCCTCTTGAACAAGGAAAACCAGAACCCGATTGCCCTGTCTGGCGGCGAACAGCAGCGTGTTGGTATTGCCAGAGCCGTCGTCAACAAGCCGGCCCTTTTACTGGCAGATGAGCCAACAGGAAACCTCGACCCCCAGCTGTCGGCAGAGATTATGCGGCTGTTTGAAGAATTCAACCGCGTTGGCGTCAGCATGCTGATTGCCAGTCATGACCTGAGCCTGATTGCCAGCCTTGAGCATCGTATTCTGACTCTTGAACAGGGTCGCATGATTCGCGGTGGAATGAAGTCTGCGCATAAAGAAGTGCTGGAGTAGCAGCTGATGGCAGAGAGCAGGCAACAAAAGGCGGCGTCGAACAGTCCACGTAACAAAGCTGATAAAGCAGTGCTGACAAACAGGGTATCGAGCCTGTTTCGAAACCATCAGCAGGTAGCGGTTGACAGCCTGGACCGGCTCCTGGGCACGCTGACCAGCAGCCTCATGACCTGGGCGATGATTGCCATTGCCCTTGCCCTGCCCTTGAGTCTTTTATTGTTTTTGCAAAACCTGCAGCAATTTGGTTCTGACCTGGATGAAGCCGGTCAGATTTCAGTATTTCTGGATATCACCATCAGCCCCGAGCGTATCGCTACGATACAGCGCGAACTCGATCAGCGCACAGAAATACTCAGCACCCAACTGATAACAGCCGATAATGCCTTGCTGGAGTTTCGTGAGAGTTCTGGGTTTGGCGACATTTTGGATGGTCTGGATGAAAACCCCCTGCCAGCGGTGCTGATTGTCACACCCCTTTCCCAGCAAGTGTCTGAAATCAGGACCTTGATCAGTAGCCTGCAAGACTATGAAGGTGTGGATTCGGTGCAATTTGATCTGGAATGGCTGCAGCGCCTTTATGAAATTTTGAATCTGGCACAGCGCCTGACGTATATGCTTGGAGTCCTGTTGGGTGTGGGTGTCGCCTTGGTCGTTGGTAATACGGTGCGCCTGGCGATCGAAAACCGGCGTGATGAAATTGTGGTGGTCAAGCTGGTAGGCGGGACCGATGCTTATGTGGCCAGACCCTTTTTGTATACCGGTCTCTGGTATGGGATTGGCGGAGGCCTGATCGCCTGTATGCTGGTTCTGATTGCCCAGCTCTTACTGCGTGGCCCGCTGGCCAGACTCTCTGGCCTGTATGAAGGGGGCTTTGAATTCATAGGCCTGGGAATAGACAGTTTTTTCTGGGTCCTACTGATCAGTGGATTGCTTGGTTGGCTGGGCGCCTGGTTATCCGTCTTGAGGCACTTGCGGACAATTGAACCTAGATGAAGGCAGGCTTGTTATGTACACTATAGCGCCCCAGCCTACACTTTTAATTTTTTGATGGAGTAAATCATGGCGATAGAACTGCCCCCATTACCTTATGAACAGGATGCACTTGAACCGCATATATCAAAGGAAACACTCGAATTCCATTATGGCAAGCATCACAACACCTACGTGGTGAAACTTAACGGCCTGATCGAAGGTAGCGAAGATGACGGTAAGTCCCTTGAAGAGATTGTGAAAAGCTCCTCCGGCGGGGTATTCAACAATGCTGCGCAGGTCTGGAACCACAGTTTTTACTGGAACTGCCTGAGCCCGAATGGTGGTGGCGAGCCTTCTGGCGCCCTGGCTTCAGCCATAGAAGCGAACTTCGGTTCGGTGGAAGAGTTCAAAACCAAGTTCACCGACAGCGCGGTCAATAATTTTGGCTCAGGCTGGACCTGGCTGGTACAAAATGCTGATGGTGGTCTGGCCATCGTCAATACGTCAAATGCTGCAACACCACTGACAGAGGCCGGCGTGAACCCTCTGTTGACCGTCGATGTCTGGGAGCATGCCTATTACATTGACTACCGCAATTTACGTCCTAAATACATGGAAGCATTCTGGGCGCTGGTGAACTGGGACTTTGTTGAGGCAAACCTGAATTAAGCCTGGCACCTCAATTTCGGATCAGAAAAGCGGGCCGCAGGCCCGCTTTTTTGCGTGAGCATGGCTCCCGTCGCGATAAGAATGAGAGAGTGAGCATAAGCATTGGTTCTGCTGAAGCCCCAGGCGGGGGGTTTTCGCTTGATTCTTTGCCGGAGGTGGTTTAGTTTGAGGCGCTTACCGTATTGTAATTTTCCTGTACTTAACAAGAACAAGAGATTTTTGTCATGGCAACTTTAAATATTAATGGTCAGACCTTGGATATCGGGGATGTGGATCCTTCCACTCCCCTGCTTTGGGTTCTCAGAGATGAGCTCGGCCTGGTTGGCACCAAATATGGTTGTGGCATCGCACAGTGTGGTGCCTGTACCGTCCATATGAATGGAGCGCCAGTACGATCTTGCCAGATTCCGGTTGGAAATCTGAGCAATGAACAAATCACCACCATAGAAGGTTTGGCAGCTGCTGACGGCACACTTTCACCGGTTCAGCAGGCCTGGATTGAACATGATGTGCCGCAATGTGGCTATTGTCAGGCTGGCCAGATCATGAGTGCTACGGCGCTTTTACGGAATAATCCAAACCCTTCAGACGCTGATATTGATGCTGCCATGTCAGGCAATATCTGTCGTTGTGGTACGTATGTCCGTATCAGGGCCGCCATTAAAACAGCCGCCCAGACCATGTCCGGCACGGCTTTTTATAATGCCGACGCAGGCTCTGAAGTCGCGTAAAAATCAACACTGGTCTTGAATCAGGCCAAGGAGATACAGTGAGCTCCCCTTCGAATTCTGTCATGCCGGCTTTCTTCGAGAAGTCGGCCTTTGCTCGTGATGATAGCCCCATTACTGTGGACATCAGTCGTCGTCGTTTTATCAAAATTTCCGGTATTGCCGGAGGTGGATTGACACTGGGTATGACAGTGGGCAGTGGTCAGGTCGCTGCGCAGCTTGCCGGTTCTGAATTGGCAAGCATCAGCCCTTATGTACAGATTCAGGCAAACGGGCGCATTAATATTTTTTCGAAAAACCCCGAATGTGGCCAGGGTATCAAAACGGGACTACCGCTGATTATTGCTGAAGAGCTTGATGCGAACTGGGAAGATGTTGATGTAGTACAGGCTGATATTGATGCCACCCGCTATGGCCTGCAATTGGCGGGCGGCTCCCTCTCGACACCGATGAACTGGACAGCCATGCGTGAGGCCGGAGCAACGGCACGCATGATGATTCTGGCAGCGGCTGCTGAACAACTCTATGTGCCCCTGGCAGAATTAAGCACCAGAGATTCCAGGGTTATTCATCAGGCTAGTGGGGAATCTTATCCTTACAGTGAATTTGCAGAACTGGCGGCCAGCATGCCGGTTCCCGAGCAGCAAACGCTGCGATTGAAAGACCCCTCAGCGTTCAGCCTGTTGGGAAGGCGTTTTGGCGGTGTTGACAACCACGCGATTGTACAAGGCAGCCCCTTGTTTGGCATAGACGTGCATCGACCGGGTATGGTTTATGCCAGCTATACCAAAAGTCCGGCACTGGGCGGCACAGCCCGATCCTTTAATGAGTCTCAAATCAAATCATTGCCGGGTGTCATCGATGCATTCATTCTTGAACCCTTTGGTGAATTGATCGGCTCAACGATTTTTGATCCGGTTCGACTCGGGGGCGTGGCTATTGTGGCGACATCGACCTGGGCTGCTATCAGGGCCAAGCAGGAACTGGAAGTCGACTGGGATGAGAGCACCGCAGATACCGCAGCGACCTGGTCAGAAATTTCGGCCAATGCAGCCAGACTGGCTCAGCAGGATGGTGCCATGGAAATACTTAACAAGGGAAATGTTGATGCCGCCTTTGACAGTGCCGAACAGGTGGTCGAAGCGTACTATGAGTATCCTTACGTTTCTCACGCGAATATGGAGCCACAGAACTGTTCCGCACTCTATGAGAATGGTGAACTGCAGGTCTGGGCTCCCAGTCAGACACCGCAGGCCGGGGAGGCTGCAGCTGCAGTCGTGACTGGTCTGGATCCTGCAGTGGTCACGCTCAATCAGACCCGCATCGGTGGCGGTTTCGGGCGTCGCTTAAACAATGACTACGTCTCTGAAGTGGCTGCAATTGCACGCCGCATGGAAGGCCGTCCGGTGAAGCTGCAATGGACCCGTGAAGACGACATGGCTTTTGACTTTTTCCGTCCTGGAGGTTTCCATGCCTTCAAAGCGGCACTGGATGCAGAGGGTCGCATGACCGCATTCAGTGATCATTTCCTGACACAGGCAAAAAATAATGCAGCCGAACAGCCGATTGAAACAGCGAACCTGACACCTGACGTTTTGCCGATGGAGCACCTGCAGAATGTAAAAATCACGCAGACCATGCAGGCAGCAGCAATACAGACCGGGCCGATGCGAGCGCCGGGATCGAATGCCTTTGGTTTTGTCTTCCAGAGTTTCCTGCATGAAGTTGCCGTTGCCGGTAATCGTGATTATCGGGATTTTCTGCTGGATCTCATGAATATTCCTGATGAAGACATGCCACAGCCGCCATCTAATTTGCCCCCCGGCTTCCCACCACCCGTCCCATTCAGTAATACCCGGGCGCGTAATGTTATCTTTACCGTGGCAGACCGTGCCGAGTGGGGACGGCCCATGCCGCAGGGAAGAGCTCTGGGATTGGCCTTTTATTATTCGCACAGCGGTTATGTGGCTCAGGTAGCAGATGTCAGCGTCAGTCCGGCCAAGGAAGTTACCGTGCACAAGATCTGGTCCGTGGCCGACTTTGGGCTGATACATAATCGCAGCAGCGCTGAGAACCAGGTTCAGGGCAGTATCATGGATGGTCTCAGTCAGCTGATGTATGCCAAGATTTCATTTGAAAAAGGTGTTATCGAACAGAGCAATTTCCATCAGTATCCCTTGTTGAGAATTTCCCGTGCCCCGGCACTTGATGTACATTTTCTGGAGCCAGCTGATGTTCCCCCAACGGGCGCTGGAGAGCCGGCTTTGCCGCCGGTACTGCCGGCTATCGCCAATGCCATTTTTACGGCGACCGGGGAGCGAGTCAGGAAGCTGCCCTTGTCAGAAGCCGGTTATACCCTGGTGTAATTAATTCGAACGCAGTGATTAATAAAAGGGCAGTCAAGACTGCCCTTTTATTTGCCAGCTTGATGCTTTACTCATCTTCGCTTTGGGTTTCCAAAGCGGGCTGGGGTGTGTAGTAATAGCGCACAAGATAACTGTTCTCGGCATACTGCTCATTATCCTGAAGTTGCAAGCGGAACTGGGTTCGACGCAACATCCGACGCAGCGCTCTGAGGGTATCGTCCTGTGTATTTTCTGTGTAACTCAGGATTTCAATATCACTGGCATTACCCAGACGTGACAACTCGAAGCTGACATCAATATAGCCCTCATAGTCCAGTACGGCATCTGCTGAAATATTATTGCTTGCCCGGCTGTAAAAAGGACTGACGTAGCTGGGAATCGGAACCGGCAGATCCGGATAACTCAGCCCAGGGATATGTTCCAGTTGATTGGCATCCATGAACTGATAAGCCTGTATGTACATTTGTTCAGCTGAGCTCCAGCGCTCAGTCAGCAGAAACCAGTCAGCCATGTCCACCAGCGCCATACCAATATCCAGCTCAGTAGAATTGGCATTCCGTAAATAATCCAGACGGCGCTGCAGGGCATCCTGACCCTCGCGTAAAGTTCGGAAGTAGAAATCCGCCTGAGCATTGGAGGCAGTCGTCGGGTAGTTTTCCAGCATATTTCCCAGCAGGAGATGGGTAAATGCCAGCTTCTTTTCCGTTTCCAGGATGTTGAGATTGCTTTCAGACAACTGAAGATCTGTTTCAATCCGGCGTAATCTGTCTGGATCAAGATTCGGTGCAATTGCCTCATGCCGTCTTTGCAAACGTAATGCCTGTTTGTATGCATTTGAGGCCAGGTTGAGTTGTATAAGGGGCTGGTTGTCGAAGTTTCGCAGATTGCGGATAAAGCTGTCTGTCACCTGTGGCAGCAGTCTTAATCCGAGGGCCTCAGTATCGGGAATATAGCCCAGTGAAAGCGAGGAAGCATGCAGGTTCCAGTCGGCATATTCCAGCAGGCTGGATAGTATGACAGGGTTGTTCGGGCCATATATTTTTTGCTGAATGAAAAACAGGTATTCCTGCTGCTGGTTGGCTGCTGCAAAGTCGCCATGCCGGAGGTAACTTTCGACCAGCTCGCTCACGATATTGAGCTGGGTGGCATTGAATAGCCCATTGTTGATACGGTTTACATGCAATGCATTGCTCAAGGCCTCAATGGCCAGTTCCTGGTCATCCAGTTGCTGGTAGACCTGACCAAGGCTCAAATACGCTTCGCTCAAGCGCGGGTCATAGGGACCGCCATCCATTTCAAATTGCAGGATACTTTCCTGGTAAAGCACAGGGCTTTCTGTCAGAGCTTCTGAGTCAGTCAGGAAATCTTCAATAAAGGGCTGCACGTTATTGACCCGACTGGGAAGAGCTGAGAGTTCACGAACCCGAAAATCGGCAGTCGTCTCAGGGTCGGCGTCGATATACTCGATGCGTACTGCGTCAAAAATCAGCGAACTTTCTGGTTGGGCCTGAGCGTTCAGGGGAAAAACAAGGAAACTGCCAAGGCACAGGAAGGCAAATTGCCGGAGAGAGATGAAGCTGCTGCTGACTTTGCGTGTATTCATGGTCAATCTTGTTTGACTTGTTCGGTATAGTAATAACGCAAATCCAGCGTTTCAAATTCTAGAGGGGCTCCTTCTTCAAGGCTAGGCCTGCTGCTACTGTAGCTTAAGAGTCTGACCAGCTTGTTGACGGTGTCCTCCGCCGGGGTTCCTGAGCTGCTCTGCAGGGTAATTGTGGTGATTTCACCGCGGCCATTGCGTGTGACCTGGGCATCGATATAGCCATCATAAGGAATATCCTGGGACAGCGAATAACCCCAGGCCCCGGCAGAATAGGGCTGATCGGCAAAATCCGGGATGAACAGGGGGCTGGCCGGATTCATGATGCGATCAATGCTTGACTCGTCGAGCCCCTCAGTCTGTAGTCGTTCATAGACTTCCAGATAGAGCATTTGGGCACGATCGGCATAGCCGAAGGCGAGGTGAAAATCTGCTAGCTGTAATTCGGCTATGGCCAGGTCTTCAGGTGTGCTGGCTGGATCCTCATTGAGCATGGCGATATTGGCCTCAAGTGCAGCCCGGCCTCTGCCATATTCCTGCCCCCGCAAAGACTGGTAATAACCGGTACTGCAATTGAAGGGAGAAAAGGGATTGCGGGAGACCTGGCGGGTGAGAAATTCAAGTTGTGATTTAGCCTGGTAGGCAAGATCTGCCTGAGCCATTAAAAGCCGCTGACGTATTTGCGGGCTGAGCCGGGAGTTATTTTCCGGCCCGATAAACGCTAAGATTTCATGCGCCCGGATAAAACTGGGGTTGATTTCCATGTTCATGGTCGGATTAGAGTTCATGTAGGAGAAGGAGTCATACAGGCAGGAGATGGCAATGTCGAAGCCGTTGATACTTGCACGCGGCACAAAATAGAAACGCCTCAGGGTTCTGTCAAATAAGGCAATATTATTGTTCAGTGAGGGCGGAGTCCTAGAGCCGTCACTGGTAAATGCTGAAAGGTCTTCAGGGTCGCGCTGGTAATTCTGTAAATACCAGTCGACCATATTCAGGCTGGCATCAATAAATTGTGGGTCTTCCCGGGCATAGTTTTTCTGATACAGGAAATAGTGGTATTCCTGCAGATTTGCTGCCTGCTCGGTGTTGCCCAAGGCTATGTGGCTTTGCACCATGTTGTTCAGCAGGCTTTCCTGATCCAGAGAAAACAGGCCATTATTGATACGCAGAATCGATTGGGCTGCTTCGAACTGGGTGATGGCCTCAGCGTGCTGACCCAGCTCCTGATAAAGCTCACCAAGGGCCTGTAATTCTTCGGCAAGTTCAAAGGAGTAGGGCCCCTGCTGCAGTTGGGTTAGCTCAATGGATTGCTCATACAAAGAAACAGAGGATAGATTCGAGTTATCAGATTGATCCAGTGCAGCCGTGTTGCCATCAGCGGACGCCAGGCTGAGATCAGCATCCTGAGGGTATAGCTGCAAGAGCAGGTTCTGCTGGGCCAGGCCCGTCAGCGGCCACAGGCAAAGGCTGTACAGCAAGCACAGGCAGCAGGCAGGTGAAGTCAAGGCAATACGCATGGTGTTCAGTTTAAACCTCAATTACCCGATAAAAGATAAACCCTATTTTTCGTAAAATCCATGACTCTAGGCTGTCAGGCTAACAGACTGGGCGCTTTTGGGAGCTTAACCTTGGCAAATGTATTCATTAAAGCGATTGTGATTAAATCTTTTTTGCATAGGGAAAATAAAAAATTGGAATCTGTAATGGCTATTAAAAATTTCTTACAGACACTACTGCAGCTTTTGCTGGGTGCGGGATTCTGTGTCGGGCTATGCAGTCCGCTAGCTTTGGCGCAGCAGTTTACCCAACGGCTTTACCCGGGTGTGGCGCCGGGTTCGGAAGACTGGGTCTTCGAAGAACTTGTCCGTAACGCAGATGCTGGCACTTCGGTCTATTACAATGTACGAAATCCGGTGTTGAGCGCTTATCTGCCCGACCCAGAGTCATCCAGCGCTACGGCCCTTATCATCCTGCCTGGCGGGGCCTTACGTTTCCTTACGATTGGGCAGGAAACCCGTGAAATCATCGACTTTCTCAATGCCCGGGGTATTGCCGTATTTCTCCTTAAATACCGGGTATTGCAAGAAGATCCGAATGCGCCACGTCCGCCCAGTATTGGCCCCGGCAGGCTGCCACAACTGGAAATCGTTAACGGCAACGCCAATCCCATGCCGGATCATGAAGGATTGAGCCGGGTGCTGGAACTGGGGATTGATGATGCGCAGGAAGCACTGAGAGTGATTCGCGCTCATGCGCAGGAATGGAATATTGATCCAAACCGTGTGGGCTTTCTGGGCACATCCGCCGGTGGAGGCCTGGCACTTGGAGCGCTGATAGAAAACAAACCGGGCCTCACACCTGACTTTGTAGCTTCTCTGTTTGGCCCCTCCCTGATGGATGTGGTCTTGCCGGAAGAAACGCCACCCCTTTTCATGGTCACAGAAACCGGACATGGGCCGGTAACAGCGGGATTGATTGCTTTGCTACAAATCTGGATTGAGGCCGGAGAAGCGGCCGAGTTACTGGTTTTCGATGTGCCCAGAATCTGGAATGGCCTGTGGCAGGACAGATTTCTGCAATGGATGCAGGAGCAGGATCTGCGTTAGGCACAATGTTGAGACGGCGGCATTAAGAGCGGAATAAATCCATTAACTTTTCATGGAGAAGTGAAAGCTTTGTTTGTTACTGGCAGGGGCTTTTAGTAAGATTGTTGGCTTGTCGCAACCGAGTTCAAACCTGAATTTTCAAATGCCTATTAAATCGCCAAAAGCCTTTATTTCAGGAGTTTCCCGCATTATCACCAGTGCCGCGTTACTGTTGCCTGGCGTGCTTGTGGCACAGGATCAGGCTAGCCTGCAGATGATAGAGCACCTGGCTAACTTTGAACTGGATCAGCTGGGTAACCCGCAAATCAAATCCGATGCCATTCCACCGGTGTTCAGTTCGGCGGATTATCCCCACCGGCTCTTGATCATTCCGGTGTCCTACGCCAATAAGGGCTTTGACCGCTTTGTGGGCGAGGCGAATGCCGATGCACTCAATCAGGCCTACTTCGATGAGCTGCTGTTTTCTGAAAACCTGCAGCAGCCCCGCGAAGGCACCCTGACCCATTACTATTACCATCAGTCCAAGGGCCAGTTCATTGTCAGTGGTGAGATTTTCCCGATGGTCACCGTGGATGAGCCGTCAGATTATTACGGCAGGCCCGTGCAAAACTCCGATGGCCAGTGGCGCAATGATTCGCGCGCCGAGATTCTGGTGGAAGATGTTCTGCAAAAAGCCTATGAGCAGGAGCCCGATTTTCCCTGGGATGACTTCGATGTCTGGGACCCCATGGATTATGACGGGGATGGGGTCTATAACGAGCGTGACGGTTATATTGACCACTTTGTCATCGTGTTTGCCGGCAAGGCCCAGTCTTCCTGTCAGCGCTTGTATAATCTCAATCAGAAATTTACCCGCAATGCGCCGGGCGATCTGTACGATGCTCTCACGGAAGATGAACAGGAGTGCGCCCAACGTATCTGGCCTCACCGCTTCTCCCTGACCAAAAACAATGGTCTGGGCCCGGAAGTGGAAGGCTATGTAAACCGCCGGGGCGGCGTTGAGCTGAAAGAAGGGCTGTGGGTTTATGACTACAACATGCAGTCTGAATACACGGAAATATCCACTTTCATCCATGAATTTGGCCATTCCATCGGTCTGCCGGATATTTATGCCCGTCAGACCAATAATTCTACAGCTTCCTGGGAAGCAATGAGTTCAACAGCCGGCCCCTTGCCACAGGAGCTGAGTATCTGGTCGCGCATGGTACTGGGTTGGGCCAAACCCTGTGTCATTGAACCAACAATGGCAGGTGGCAGTCGTGTACAGTCGGTTTACCTGAAAACCATGAATGATTGGAGCGGCGATCACAATGAGGCTAACCCGGCCGGGCTTTGTGATGCCGCCATGGTGATTCTGCCCCCTAAAATACGCGAACTGCGTATGGGTCCACTGTTGGCAGCCAATGGTGAGCAGGCGGCCTATACCGGCCAGGGCAACGATTTGAACAATTATCTATCCAGACGCTTCGATTTGAGTGAGATCAGCAGCCGGGAAGAGCTCATACTTGAGTTTGACACCTGGTTCACCATCGAGGCTGATTGGGATTATCTATATATTGAGGCTTCAACTGATGGAGAAAACTATCAGCGCTTAATGCCGCTGGATAAAGATGAGCCTGGGGACCGCCTTAGCGTGATGGCATCGCAGCGGGGCCATGACGGTTTCGGCACGATTCCCGGCTTTACCGGGCGCAGTGGTGACCTCGATGGTGACGGCCGGGTTGAAAGTACAGAAGGCTGCAACCCGGATCAGGAGTTTGCTTCGGCTGAAGCGCTGGTCGGCGAAGAACAGGTCGACCCCTGCTCCATAGCGCAGTGGGTACACGGCCGTTTTGATTTAAGTGATTTTGCCGGCGAGGAAGAACTGGAAATACGCTTTCACTATTTTGCCGATATGGCCGCCGTTGAAGATGGCGCGCTGATTGACAATGTCCGCATCGATGCCCTCGGTTTTAGCGATGACTTCGAGGCGGACAGCTTTCAGGGTTGGCGTGTGGAAGGCTTTTCCCTGAGCAGCGGTTCCCATGACCTGGCTGTTCCGCATTTTTATTTGCTCGAGTATCGCGATCCCTATGAAAGTTTTGCATCGGCCTATAACTACGATGCGGCATTAAGTGAACCCGGTTTCAGTTTTTACCGTAATGCAGACAACGGTGAGTTGGAAGCCGTGAATTTTAGCTATCGCCCCGGGGTTTTGATGTGGTACTACAATGGCTCCTATCTCTGGAGCCAGAATGAGCCGGCACAGTTCGGGCCAGGTAATGGCTTTTTACTGCTGGTTGACTCCAACCCGCAGGAGTTTGAATTCCCGCTGGTTCCCAGTGAATACTACATGAATGATGCGGGTTGGCGTTTTTATGATTTCAACGAAGATGCACAACCCATGTTGCGAGAGGCATTTTTGGATGTCATGTGTTTTCAGCGACGCCCCGTTTACATTCCGGTGGATCTGAGTGAACAGGACCGAGCCTATTGTGGCGACAACCAGATACCGGCAGGGGAGAATCTGGAATGGCAGGGACGTCAATTGATCTATGGTTTTACGCTGGCTAATGAAATACTGCCCGGTGAAGACCGTGAAGCCTATAAGTCCATGGGTACTATGTATGACATTCTGTTGAACCGTGAAGGATTGAGTTATCGTTTATATGACCGTCTGTTGCGCAATGCCCATTCCGGCGATGCGCCTTTTTCACTGGATGATTTTGCCAGTGGTTTGGAACGTTACCGCATTGAAGCTGGCACGCTGGTACTTGATGAGGCGCAAGCCTATGAGGGCATTGGCCAGTTTAGCGACAGCGAAGCGTATATGAACCCTCACCTGCCTTTCGGTAGTGCAAACATTCCGGCTAGCGGTTTGAGTTTTCAGCTGGCAGAACCTGATAGCAGCGCCCCTGCTGCGGCCAAGGTCAAAGTGTATTTTTCTTGGGAGCGATAGGACTGATTTTGATAAAGCATCTTCGTGAGCCTGAAAGCGGGCTCGTTTTTAAATGTGAATCTCTCAGGGCATAAAGACATTGAATCTGAAACACACCCCACTTTACCCATTACACCAGGAGCTAGGGGCCAAGCTGGTTCCTTTTGCTAGCTATGCCATGCCGGTTTCCTACCCGCAAGGCATCATGCAGGAGCATTTGCATACGCGTTCCCAGGCTGGCTTGTTTGATGTTTCACACATGGGGCAGGTGCTGATCAGAGGCGCTAAGGCGGCACAAGAGCTTGAAGGTATTGTGCCGGTCGATGTGGATGCCTTGGGCATCGGGCAGCAAAGCTATGCCCTGTTTACCAATGAAGCCGGCGGCATCATCGATGACCTGATGATAACCCGGTTGGCGCAAGATGAATTTTTTCTGGTTGTGAATGCGGCATGCAAAGACAAGGATTTACAGCATTTGCAGAACTCCCTGTCCGGGGTGGAAATACAGCATCTGGAAGGGCGTGGCCTCCTTGCCTTGCAGGGGCCGACAGCCAAGGATGTCTTGGCGGCTTATATGAGCAAGCTGGATGAAATGAATTTCATGCAGGGTTGCGAAGCCGAAATAGAAGGGGTCAGGTGTTACATTAATCGTTGTGGTTATACGGGTGAGGATGGGTTTGAAATTTCTGTAGCGGCTGAAGATGCTCAGGCCATTGGCCGTCTACTGTTAGAGGATGAAAGAGTCAAAGCGATCGGACTTGGGGCAAGGGATTCACTGCGTCTGGAGGCTGGACTTTGTCTTTATGGTCATGAATTGAATGATGAGATCAGCCCTATTGAGGCAGCGTTAAACTGGAGTATTTCTCGCAGCAGAAGAACGGGTGGCACCAAAGAAGGCGGCTTTCCTGGGGCTTCAATCATACTGGATCAAATGCAAAACGGTGTGCAGCGCAAGCGCATCGGCTTGCAGCTGGAAGGGCGAATGGCAGCCAGAGAAGGTGTCAGCCTGCATAACCAAGCCGGTGAAAAAGTTGGTGAAGTCTGTAGCGGAGGTTTTTCTCCTTCACTGGAATGCCCGATTTCCATGGCCTATGTGAATGCTGACTACATCGAACCCGGTCTGTTGCTGCAGGCTCAAATCCGTAATAAAAGTATTCCTGCCAGAGTCTGCAAGATGCCTTTTGTGCCACAGCGTTACTATCGAATTTAAGCAGTAGAAGAGAATCAAGATCATTATGAAGCCATTAACTGAACTGGACAGTCAGCAGGATTTTATAGCACGTCACCTTGGCCCCGATGAAACCGAGCAGCAAAAAATGTTGTCCGCCCTGGGTTATGACAACATAGAGCAATTCATTGAGGCGGTGGTGCCGGCCAATATTCGGATGCCGGATGCTCTGGATTTGCCCGCTTCCCTCAGTGAAGTACAGGCCCTGCAGGAACTGCAGGAGATTGCAGCCAACAACCGGGTGTTCAAATCCTACATTGGTCAGGGTTATTACAACACCTATACCCCGACAGTCATTCAGCGCAATATTCTGGAAAATCCAGCCTGGTATACGGCCTACACACCTTATCAGGCAGAAATTTCGCAGGGCCGGCTGGAGGCCTTATTGAATTTCCAGACCATGGTGAGTGATCTATGCGCCATGGATATTGCCAATGCATCATTACTCGATGAGGGCAGCGCTGCAGCCGAAGCCATGCTGCTGTGCCTGCGTATGAGCAAGTCTAAATCCACGCGCTTTTTTGTCGATAAAAACTGCTTACCGCAGACCCTGGCAGTGATGCAGACCCGAGCGGAACCGCTGGAGATTGAGATCATCAGCGGCAAGCCCGAGGAAGCGCCGGCACAGGACTGTTTTGGCATGCTGATTCAGTATCCGGGCGCCGATGGTGACATTGAGGATTACAGTGAGCTGATTGCTCGCGCCCATGAGTCCGGGACCCTGGTATGCATGGCGGCTGATCTGTTAAGCCTCTTGCTACTCAAAGCACCGGGTAGCATGGGGGCCGATGTGGTGATCGGTTCTTCCCAGCGTTTCGGAGTACCGCTGGGCTTTGGCGGTCCGCATGCTGCCTACATTGCTACCCGGGAAAGTTTCAAACGATCATTGCCTGGTCGTTTGATTGGTGTATCCCAGGACACTCGTGGCAAACCGGCTCTGCGGCTTGCGCTGCAGACCCGGGAGCAGCATATCCGCCGCGAAAAGGCCACCTCCAATATCTGTACGGCACAGGTTCTCCTGGCAGTCATGGCCGGCATGTATGCGGTCTATCACGGACCGCAGGGACTGAAAAAAATTGCAGAGCGGGTACATGCGCTGACCGCAGTCCTAGCGGCAGGCCTTCATTATTCGGATGTAAAAATTTGCAATAAACATTTCTTCGATACGCTGACTCTGAAGACCGGACATGAGACGCAGGCGATCCATAATGCGGCCCTGTCACAAGGTATCAATCTGCGCATCATCGATGAGAAGCATCTTGGAATCTCCCTGGATGAATGCAGCAGCATCGAAGATGTCAAACAACTATGGCGTCTCTTCAGTGACGCAGAAGTGGATATCGGTGAAGCAGAAGCCGAAGCGCAGACTGGTATTCCTGCAAGCCTGCAGCGTGAAGATGCCGTGCTGTCTCACCCGGTATTCAATACCTACCATTCTGAAACCGAACTGCTGCGCTATATGCGCAAGCTGGCAGACAAGGATATTGCGCTGGACCGGGCAATGATTCCGCTGGGTTCCTGCACGATGAAGCTGAATGCGAGTTCTGAAATGATCCCCGTTACCTGGCCTGAATTCTCCAACATTCATCCTTTCGCGCCGGCCGATCAGGTGAGTGGATACCGACAGATGATTGAAGAGCTGGAAAATATGCTGTGCAAAATTACAGGCTATGCAGCTGTTTCCCTGCAACCCAATGCCGGGTCACAGGGTGAGTATGCCGGCTTGCTGGCTATCAGAGCCTGGCACCTAAGCCGTGGAGATACCCAGCGTAATATTTGCCTGATTCCCAGTTCAGCCCACGGAACCAATCCCGCCTCAGCACAGCTTTGTGGTATGCGAGTGGTGGTCGTAAAATGCGATGAGATGGGGAATGTGGATCTGAATGATCTGCGTGAAAAATCTTCCCAGCATGCCGAAGAACTTGCCGCCATCATGGTGACCTACCCATCCACCCACGGTGTCTTCGAGGAAGGCATAAAAGAGTTGTGTGAAATCGTGCATGAACATGGCGGACAGGTCTATATGGATGGCGCCAATCTCAATGCCATGGTTGGCCTGTGTCAGCCAGGCAAGTTTGGCGGAGATGTTTCTCACCTGAATCTGCATAAAACTTTCTGTATTCCGCATGGTGGCGGAGGCCCGGGTGTTGGCCCAGTTGCTGTTGCGGAACATCTGGCACCTTTTTTACCTGGACACCAGGCACTGGGGCAGTCGGCAGTTGGCGCAGTTGCCTCATCAGCCTGGGGCAGCGCGGGCATTCTGCCAATCTCCTGGATGTATATCAAAATGATGGGCGCTGAAGGCCTGAAGCGTGCCAGCGAAGTTGCCATGCTCAACGCCAACTATATTGCAGACCAGTTGAAGGATGACTTTCCGGTACTGTATACCGGTGAAAATGATCGTGTAGCACATGAATGCATTATCGATATTCGTCCCTTGCAGGAAACAGCCGGTATTAGCGTTGATGATATTGCCAAGCGTCTTATTGATTACGGGTTTCATGCGCCAACCATGTCCTTTCCGGTCCCAGGTACGCTCATGATTGAGCCGACTGAAAGTGAAGCCCTGGCAGAGTTGGATCGTTTTTGTGCGGCAATGAAACAGATTCGTGCCGAAATTGATCAGGTTAGTACCGGAGCTTTCCCTCAAGATGACAACCCCCTGCACAATGCACCACACACAGCGGATATGGTCTGTGCCGATGACTGGTCACATCCCTATTCGCGGGAACTGGCAGCTTACCCGCTTGCAAGTTTGCGGGAGAACAAGTACTGGACCCCGGTAGGCCGCGTCGACAATGTTTTCGGAGACCGTAATCTGGTCTGTGCCTGCCTGCCCATGTCAGCGTACGAGTAGGGCTGAAAACACAGGAAAAGTGCGCGACAATATGCGCATGCCTTGTAAAACCAGTCTATTCCTTGTTGCCCTGATCTGGCTAACGGCCTGTACTGAAGCCAGTGAAGCGCCGGTACAGCAAGCACCTGACAATGCCGGGCGCATCGTAGCCATCGGTGATATTCATGCGGATATCAACGCCATGCGTGGCGTGTTCCGTCTGGCCGGCGCTATCGATGAGCAGGACCAGTGGATTGGAGGTGAGCTGACCGTGGTTCAGCTGGGCGACATGATTGGCCGCAGTGATGATGAACGACAGGTACTGGATTTGATCTTTGATCTGCAGGAGCAGGCTGAGCAGGCTGGTGGCAGGCTTTATGCGCTGATCGGGAATCATGAAATCATGGGTGCCCGGGTTGATAATCAGGCAGTGGGGCCCAATCCATTTGCTGCCTGGCAGAATGTCGAAGGGCTTGATCTGCGCGATTCCCGTCTAGAAAATTTACTTTTGAACGAACGACACCGGGGTGCTGCCCTGATGGCCGGAGGGCCTTATGCGCAGCGCCTCTCAGCCTGGCCAACGGTACTGCAGCTGGGCGATACCGTGTATGTGCATGGTGGCGTGGTCCCGCGCTGGGCAGACTACGGTATCGAGCGGATAAATGAGGATGTCAGCGCCTGGTTACGAGGCGATAGCCAGTTTGAGCCGGACTCATCACAGCGGGTGGATGACAGTGATCGGGTGATGTGGGCGCGACATTTTTCAGCCCGGGTCGACAGTTTCGACTGTCAGATGCTGGACACCTCTCTGGAAATTCTCGGAGCACGACGAATGGTCGTTGCCCATTCGCGCCACCCCCAGATAACGTCTTACTGCAATGAAAAAGTCTGGGTCATCGATACCGGCATGTCACGCGCCTACGGTGGACAGATACAGGCGCTGGAACTTGTGAATGACAACGTCAGCCGGATTCTGGATCCCGACGGCAATATCAGCCTAGACTGAAATACCAAAGGCAAAACCCACTATAGCCGTGGCCAGCATCGCCATTGCGCCCCAGAAAGTAACCCGCATGGCAGCCTTCAGTACAGGAGCGCCACCAGCCTTTGCCGAGATTGCTCCCAGCGCAGCCAGGAAAACCAGCGACAAAAGTGCCACCATAGTGATGAGCTGCTGCAAGGGAAATATCCAGGCGGTGAGCAGCGGGAGCAAAGCGCCAATGGTAAAGGTCAGTGCCGAGGAGGCTCCGGCCATGATCGGCCTGGGGCTGGTTTCCTCGACAATCCCGATTTCATCGCGGGCATGTGCCCCCAGGGCATCATGCTCCATGAGCTGTTCTGCCACTTCTTTGGCAAGTTCAGTGCTCAATCCCCTGTCTTCATAGATTTCTGCCAGTTCCTGTTTTTCAAATTCCAGGTTCTCTTCGAGTGAGAGTCTTTCCTGTTCGAGGTCGGCTTTTTCAATATCAGATTGGGAGCTGACGGAAACGTATTCACCAGCGGCCATTGACATGGCTCCCGCCACCAATCCGGCCAGTCCGGAAATCAGTACATAGTCCTTGGTGACCTCAGCTGCCGCGACTCCAATGATGAGACTGGCCGTGGAGACAATACCGTCGTTGGCCCCCATAACGCTGGCACGCAGCCAGGAACTGCGATGAGTCTTGTGTGATTCATGGTGGCTCATGGCGCGTCGTCAGGGCTTGGCAAGTGGAGTAAACTGTCCGTGCTGGCTCAGCCGGCTTGGCTGAGCACTCACAACTAGGGGGTTTCTTCGCCTTCTCGGGAAAGGCGCCGGTAGTATTCAGCAACGGATTCCTGATATTCCTCAGGGATCAAATCCAGTACAGCGGTACGAACGTTTTCCGTGGAGCCACTCAGGCCTTCCTCGGCTCTAAGCGCCAGTTCCACCTGCTCGATCAGTGACAGCATGCTGGTATATTCCTCCAGAACGATGTCGTCATTTCGGTTTACCCGGCTGAATTCGAGCTCACGAATGAGCTCAAGTAGATCGTCGATCTGTTCCTGGGTCATTCTGGAGTCGCGGATACCATCGCGAGCCAGCTGCGTCATCTGGTCAAGATTCTGATAAAAATTATCGGGAACAGTGATGGGGCCATCGAGTCGGTTGTCGGCACCATTACCTGACCAGCCGGCTATGCCAAAGGCATTCTGGAAGCCATTGGGAGAAGCACCACCGTTTTGCTGTGCGCCCTGCGGGTTATTGCCCCCTTGTTGTCCTTGTCCCTGTTGCTGGCCTTGACCCTGCTGCTCTCCACCTTGCTGCTCTCCACCCTGCTGTTGCCCCTGACCCAATTGTGCCAGCTGATCTCGCAGTTCGCGTGCCTGTTCGCGGGCCCTTTCAAGATCGCTCTGACCGTCTGCGGCACCCTGAGCCAGATTCCTCGCTCTTTCCAGATCTTCAGTTAGTGCCCGCATGGCTTCGCTGACGTTGCGCTCATTATTGGCGATGTACAGCGCATAACCGGCATCGATATATAGTGCGGCATCTGACAGGGACATCTCCAGTTCACGTTCGGTAATTGTGTCATTGGCATCTGCCAGGGCACGGGCAGCCTGTGGGACCTCGTCACCAAATTGCTGGATGGTATTCATCATTTGCTGCTGCAAGCGCTGAATCCCTGCAGCCAGCTCTTCTTTCAGATCGGCCAGATCCATTTCCTCTACCAGGCTCATACCTCGGCTGTTGGGATCTTCGCCACTTTGACGTTCTTCCAGTGCACGTTCCATGGCCTGCTGTAACTGCTGTTGTGCCTGAATTTGCTGCTCCAGCATTTCCTGTGACTGTGAAGCCATACTGGAGAAGGATTCCTGCATGCTGGCCAGCTGATCCTGGGCAATCTGGTCACGCGCTGCTTCGAGTTGGCGCTGGGCTTCTTCGGCTGCACGCTGCAGTTGATCTGAGCCGGGATTATTTTGCATGGCATCCTGTGCTTCATCCATGGCACGGACGGCACTTTCGAGTCTCTGCTGCAGTTGGCTCTGGGCAATTTCCTGATTGCCTTGCTGGCCTTCCTGCCCGTCCTGCTGTCCCTGCTGCTGGCCACCCTGGCCCGGTTGACCCTGCTGATTGCCCGCCTGCTGCTGACCCTGCTGCCCCTGGCGACCTCCCAATTGCTGTTGCTGTAATTGTTCAAGCTGTTCCTGCAATTGCTCCGCCTCGCGGCGCAACATTTCCTGCTGGTAGCGCTGAGCTTCTGTCAGCTGTTGCTGATTACGCATATTGTTGGCCAGCTGTTCCTGACGACGGGCCAGTTCTTCCAACTGGTCCATGATGTCATCCATCTGCTGTTGCTGGGACTGGGGCGTGGCCCGCTCACCGGTCTCATACTGGTTCTGTTCCATATCCATTTCCAGCTCAAACATTTCTGCCAGGTCCTCGCCCGCACGGCCGCCACCGCCACCGCCGCCACCTTGCTGCTGGCTGATCTGGATATCGTTAAATACGGACTCTGCCTGCAATAAATACTGCAGGGCTTCCTGGGCAGGCTGAATGGCTTCCTGCAACTCAACACTGGCTAGGTATTCAGAGGTTGGTTGCATGGACTGAATTGCGCGCTCCATGCTTTCCACAAAACGGGCAATGTCATCATCCTGTCGGGTCAGCTGGCGTGCACGGGTACGTTCTGTCAAAGTCTGTGCCTGTTCTGCCAGGGTGGTCTGTAAATCGGAGAGTAATGAAGCGTTGATTTCAACCTGTGCATCGTTGCCGTCAGCCTGTTCACGAATCAGGTTCCAGGTGGATACCACGATCTGGCGCTGGCGCTGGGAAATCTCGTCGGCTGGACTGCCACCGCCACCGCCGCCACCACCGCCAGAAAGCTGAGACTGGGAATAGCGACGGTTATAGCCCTGGATTTCAATGAAATACATATCTGTCTGCACCGTCTGGTTGCGGTCAGAGGTTTCCGCGTAATAGGAAATCAGGTCGCCGGGCTTGAGAGGAATGTCCTCAAACAGTTCTGTCTGTGCAACTTCTTCCCCGGTTTCGGAATCAGCTGCAGGCACCGGTCCGGTTTCAATATTAAAGGCGCCCAGCTCGATGGAGTCAGGTGTTGTCAGTGCCCGCCGGGTGCGCATGTCTTCTAGCATAAACAGGTGCTCAGCCGAAATTTCATCGGCAGGTTCGTAAAGATCAACCTCCTGCCAGTCTCCGCCATTGATGGAGTATTTGATCAGCAAGGATTGCAGACCATAGTCATCGGAGGCATTGACCCGTGCTGTCACTTCTTCAATATTGGTAGCGTTCCAGTCATCTCCAGGACGTATAAACTCAATGATGGGTGAGCCGTCTTCAGCCAGCCGGATAAAATAGTCATCGCTGAGCCGTACCTGTTCACCACCAACCAGTGCTGCAATGTAGTACTGGCCTTCATCAAGGATATCGAATTGGGTTGTTGCTTCTATGCCATTGACCAACAGGCTTTGAGCTGTGTCATTCAGAATCAGCTCACCGCCTTCCGGGAGCGGAGCAGAGGTAGTGATGCTCAGCCCGATTCGGGTTTCCGGCAGCGCTTCAATATCACCACGGTTCGAGGTTTCAGGTTCGCGTTCAGTCCAGTCCGGATAAAAATAGGTCAGCTCCAGGTTTTCAATAGAAGGCAGATCCACCACCTGCACAGAAAACTCCTGGCTACGCAGCCCGGTAGTGGACACGTAGTAATCCATTTCTTCCTGCAGTGAGAACAGGGTAAATTCAAAACCGTTCATGGTCCTGACCAGTGGAACTTCCTGCCAATCTTCGCTGGCTGAGCGAACATGCAAAATGGCTTCATCCGGGTCCATTCCTTCTATGCGAGCAGAGATGCGCAGGTTAGCCCCACGACGCACACTTTGGTCGCCCGGTAGTACGCTGATGGACTGTGGTGGGACAAGGTCGTCATTGGCCCAGCCTGCCAGGAAGTTTTGTACGGAATAGGAAAACAAGCCGGCACCAAAGGCCATGTAAATGAGCACGGCCAGCATGGCTGCGGTGGCGAGACCGGCGATCTGCATATCCTTGCTCTTGATTTGTTCCTGTGCCGGGTAGGATTCACTGATGCTAAAAGCGTCTTCGGCCAGCAATTCCCGGAAGGGGTTATTAGCCGCCATTTGGGTATAGGTATCGATTCTGCCCTGAAAACCCTTGCCATCACTTTTCAGGCTAAGACGTTCAATTTGGCGACCTATGTTTTCCTTTATTTTTTGGAGGGGCTCAATAAAAGCTTTCAGAGCAACCGCTGCCAGTGCCAGAATGAGCAGTATGCGAAAGCCATTCACCGTGCCGCTGCTATAGCCGCTTTCCAGAGAGAACCAGGCTGCCAGCAAAGACACGGCGAGTAGCACCAGGGCCAGCGCTGCCAGGCCCTGCAGGATAATCAGTTTTTTCAGGCGCTGGCGAAATTCGGCCAGGTAGAGTTCGAGCTTTTCTGAGGCTTTCATCATTAGCTGCTTCCAGTGTTAAACCGCAAGTAACGGTTGCCTAATAAGGACTCTGACAGGACTATAACAGCAAGTAATACCAATAATACACGCCAGACCTCTAAAGCAACAGGCTCCTCATCGACGACACTTACGGCCTCGCCATCCACCACCGTTACGGCGCCGGCGCTGGTGGCAACCATGTTTTGCCAGTTTTGCAGTGCCTGAGCTTCCATCAGGGTAAGGTTGGATTCACGCGGGTCAGGATTGACGGCAACCAGCACATCGCCACCCAGGGTGCTGATGCGGTAGAAGCCGGTTTCATTTAGCAGGATATTCTGTGCCTGAGTGGTGTCAGCCAGGGATAAAAGGCGGTTGCCCTCCGGATCATAGACCTGGCCGGAGGCTCCACCATTCTGGCCAAGCTGCAAAAAGCTGTTTACGACCTGCTCCCTGACCAACTGCTCCTCATTTGACAGGTGTCGTGCCGCTTCTGCCATGAATCCTACAAAAAGCGGCTTCACCGGCAGCTCACTCCAGATGTTATCCAGCTGTGTGTTAAGCAACAGGAAACGCCCCAGGCCGATTGTCTGTTCGAGCAGGAAAGGGACATCATTCGTCAGGGAGATCAGGACGTTGTCGTTTTCACCTGCTTCGACGGGGACCACCCTGCTTATATTCAGGTTATTCCAGCCGACACTGCGATCAAGCGCCGGATGTGAGCTATTTACCCGCTGTACGCTATAGGTAGTATTGCGGCTAAAGCCCAGCCCGCCGCTAATGTTCTGTCCTCCTACTGGCACTGTCTGCTGGTTTGCACTTCGCTCACCAGTCAGTGCCAGAATGGCGCCACCACCATCAACATAGGCCCGCAGCTCCTGTGCCAAGATATCATTCACAGCACCTATATCATCAATGATGATCCAGGGATAACGCTGCAGGATACGCGGATCAAAATCGCTGATGTTCTGCAGCTCAACCTCATAACCGCGCGGGGCGGTTTCCAGTGCCGTGCTGATATAGGTAATTGCCAGTGAGTCCGGATCAGCACTCAAGAGAATGACCGGTGCGGGCGGGGAGTTATCAAACACGCCGTGACGTCTGTCGTCGTCTGCCAGAGAGTCATTTGGGCTCATGCTTATATCCAGACGATTATCACCATCTTCGAACTGTACGTTATCAATTGTTATGTAAGCGATGCCGCCAGCCGGGGCCGAAACCGTCTGTGTTACTGTCTGCTGCTCAAGCTCATTCACCGACAGTGTGAAACTTTTTTCGGCGCTTTGCGCATCCTCACTGTTATTCACCACGCCGACACGGATTTCCCGCAAACCGGTGACATCAATGGATGCCAGGCTCCAGTTGGGGACATCATCAATTTTGACCTGATGGATTTCCAGATTAACCGGTCGACCATTTATCACATCCGGAATCATGTCGGCAAAGCGGACAGCCTGAGCGCTTTGCTGGTAGTCACTGATAAAGTGAATGACAAAATTTGCCTGTGAACTTTCAATCAGGGTATCCAGTGAGGCGATCATGGCACCAAAATCCAGGCGCCCGACATCCGGTTCCAGGTTGCCGAGGCTGGCCCGGATCACAGCTGGATCGGCAGTCGCCGGATTGATGGTTTCCACCGAGCCGCTGGCAATATAAAGACTGGCAATATCATCCGGGGCCATGGCTGCGAGAATTGCCTCGGCTTCTGTTTGCGCCTGTTCAAAGCTGTTGCCTTCGCGCATGGAAAATGAAGTATCCATCACGATGACGTGATGCGTGGTGTTTTCCGACACCAAGCCTTGAGGTGCTACAAAAAATACCGGGCGGGTAAAGGCCAGCACCAGCATCAGCAAAAACAGAATTCGTAAGGCCATCAGCAGCAGGTATTTGAGCTTGCGGCGTATATGTATACGCTGCTGACTCTGCTCCATAAACATGATGGAAGAAAATTTTTCACGCTCGGTTGCATGGGTTTGCAGGCGGTGCAACCAGATGGGCAGGGCAATGCCCAACAAACCGAGGAGGAAGAGAGGGCTGAGCAGGGACATCAGGAGCGTTTCTCCCTAAAAGTCAGATAGGCATGCAGGGCACGGTCCAGTGGCTGGCTGGTATCCAGCAAGACATAATCGGCATTCATGCCCTGGGCGGCTTTCTGGATAGCGGCAATATGCGCCTTAACCCTGTCCGGATAATCCTGTTTCATAAACACCGGCGATACCTCGATGGCTTCTCCGGTTTCCATGTCCTCATATAAGGTGGACTCCTTGATCTGCGGCGACATTTCACCCGGGTCCAGCAGGTGAAACAGAATAACATCCTGGCCATGAGAACTAAGGGGCTGCACACTTTCCTGCAAATCTTCAGGGCGGCAATAAAAATCTGAAATGACAGCCACCAGCCCGCGTTTTTTGACGTGCTCGCGAAAACGGGTAAAGGGTTTTTCCAGGGAAGTGCCCTGCACTGCTTCGGCTTTATCGAGTGCGTGAATCACGCTGTGCAAGGTGCCGCTTCGCGATGTGGGCGGGCGGAACTCCACGATTTCATTATTGAAAACCATGGTGCCGATTGCATCATGCTGGCGTGAAGACAGATAGGCCAGCGAGGCTGCCAGATACTTGCCATACTGCAGTTTGCTGGTATTGCCACTGCCAAACCCCATGGAGGCAGACGTGTCCAGCAGGAGCATCAGGTGTGAATTGGTCTCACCCTTGAACAGTTTGATGAATGTCTTGTCCGTACGCGAATACACATTCCAGTCAATGTGTCGTGGGTCATCGCCTTCAGTATAAGGGCGGTATTCGACAAATTCCTGGGAAAAGCCGTATTTGGGAGAGCGATGCAAGCCAAGCACGAAGCCTTCCACAACGGATTTGGCAACCAGTTCCAGATTCGACAGGCTGGACAGGACACCCGGATCCAGTAGACGGGTTGGTTTGCTTTTGTTGTCGGTTTTTCCCAGTTCTATCATGCGTCAGTTACTTTAACGTGCTTCAGTAAGTCGTTGAGAATGTCGTCGATAGTTATGCCATCGGATTCGGCATAGTAATTCGGCAAAACGCGATGACGCAGAATGGGCACTGCAAGCGCCTTGAGGTCTTCATCAATTACGTGATAGCGGCCTTCCATCAGTGCGCGAGTTTTGGCGGCCAGCACCAGGTTCATAGTGGCCCGGATACTGGAGCCAAAATTGGCGTACCTTTTAATCATGTCAGTGGCCAATGCATCTGAAGGACGGGTAGCACGGACAATATCAACGGCATAGCGGCTCAAGGCATCGGAAATTGGTACTTCTCGCACCAGGCTTTGGTACTTGATGATGTCTTCGGCTGTGGTACAGGCATTGACCGCAGGCATTTCCACACTTTTAGTAAAACGATTAATAACTGCCACTTCCTGATCTGCATCCAGGTAATCAAGAATGACGTTGAACAAAAAGCGGTCCAGCTGTGCTTCCGGCAAAGGATAGGTGCCTTCCAGTTCGATCGGGTTCTGGGTTGCCAGTACGATGAAAGGTTTGTCGAGTTTATGGTTCTGGCCCCTGACCGTGACGGTTTTTTCCTGCATGGCTTCCAGCAGAGCCGCCTGGGTTTTCGGCGGGGTACGGTTAATTTCGTCAGCCAGCAGCACATTGGTGAAGACAGGCCCCTGAATAAAACGCCATTCACGATGACCGGTTTTCTGGTCTTCTTCCACCATGTCAGTACCGGTGATATCGGTCGGCATCAGGTCTGGCGTAAACTGGATACGCTTGAAACTCAGGCCCAAGGCGCTGGCGAGGGTATGCACCAGCAGGGTTTTGGCAGTACCGGGCATACCGGTTATCAAGCAGTGGCCGCCGACAAATAAGGTGATCAGCAGACTGTCGACCACCTCATCCTGGCCGACTATTGTGCCCCGAATCTGCTGGCGGATTTCACCGATGGCAGATTGAAAATTAGTCACCAGCTCGCGGGTTTCTTCTGAACCGATATTTTCTGCTACTTCTTCACTCATACTGATATTTCCTGATTGTTTTTAGTTTGCAGTTCTGCTCATTTCCAGCAGGAGTTGCTGGGCGGGACGGAACTGGGGTGCAATATCCAGCGCCATCATTAAATAGTTCATGCTTTGCTCAGTTTCTTCCAGTGCCTGATAGGCGGCAGCCACACGATAGTTTGCTGTTGCCAGGTCCAGAGGCTCAAGCGCCAGCGCGACCAGATATTCCTGTAGCGCATCATGGTACTGTGACTTGTCCATATACAGGTCGCCCAGCTTGCCATGGGTGCTTTCATCAAAAGGGTCGACATAATGAATGTCCCTGAATACCTCGATGGCCTCATCAGTGCGCGCTTTGTCTACATAGGAATCAGCCAGCTCTTTCAAGGATGAGGCCGAGTAGCCCCCCAATTGCCAGAACGTTTGCAGGGTTTCAAATTTCTGCTCGTCTTGTTCAAGCTGGGCATAGGCACGGGCCTTGGCGATATAAGGGCTGTCCTGTTCCACGTAATCCGGATAGGTAAAAATAGCACGGTCTGCCGCGGCAATGGTTTGCTCCCAGTCCCCCGCCTGATAAGCCTGCAGGGTGGCGCCGACATCTTCACGCCAGACGCCGATGTTATTCAGCAAAGGTCCAAACTGGATATCGATATACTGCTTAAAGTGCCTATCAAAATCATCTTCACTGATGCCCATTGCGCTTTCGATAGCCCTTACCGGCTCGGTACCGTCAACAAACTGGTAAAGCATATCGACAATTCTGTCGTGCCCGTATTCCTCAGCGATGAACTGAAAAATCAGCCCTGCCTGCATATAGGAAACCATGACCTGGTTTTCATAGGACGGACGCATAAAGCCATCATCCAGTTGCCCCACCGGCAAAAACAGATCCTGCGCCATGGCATCCAGTACGCCGGCCGGGATCTTGATGCCGGGAATCGGCCCGGTATTCCATTCCTCATAAACAGATATCCCCTCGCTGAACCAACGTGGTACACCATGTTCGGAAGCTTCCAGGGTATAGACGTGAGCCATTTCATGCCACAGGGTGGTTCCCCAGTGATAGGTTTCATCCGGGTGTCCGGTGGGTGAATCCATGGCAAACAGGTAGCCGAAGGTTACGCCGAGAATACCCACACCGGGCATGCCGATGGAACGCACGACAAAGTCTTCATGATTGGGAAATATTTCAATGGTCACCGGTTGTCGGGCAACAAAGTCATAGCGCTCCTCGAAAGTCCGCATGCTGGCTTCCGCCAGCTCGCGGGCATAGGGTGTCAGCACATCGGCTTCATCGCGGTCAAGGCGCAGAACCAGCTCCGGAATGCCGCTTCCCTGTCCCGGCTCGGGAAAACTCAGGTCTATGAAATCCTCACTGAAGGTATCCAGCAGACGCATCATGTTCAGGGTTTTAGGATTGAAGCCGTCACCTTCATAGGAAATGCGAATGTGCTCGATGCCCTCTTCGATACGGTTCAGGCGCAGGGAATTCTGACCCAGTTCGAGGTGGGCATTCCAGTTTTCAGGCTCCACCGCCACCGCCTGCTGGTAAAATTCGCCGGATTCCTGATAGCGGCGGGTGATGGAAGCAAAGTAGCCGGGGATGGCGTAGGCATCGCCGAAGTTTGGCGCCTCATCCAGCGCAGCATCAATATAGGCTTGGACCTCGTCATTGCGGCGGGTGACAAAGGCCAATGCTGCTTCCAGGGCATTCAGGTGCATACGTGGCAGGTCTTCGTCTTCTGCCAGTTCCCAGGCATCTTCCAGCTGCTCGGCAGCCGTTTCATAATGGTCGCGCTCCATTACCGAATTGATCGACATCAGCATGACTCTAAGACGGGCCCCTGGAGGTGTGGCAAAATATGTCTGTACGGCTTCCAGGTGCATATTGACTTCTTCCGGGTTGCCCCCGGTTGCCAGTGCTTCGGCAGCGCCGATATGTGCCCAGGCATTGTTAGGCTCAATCTCCAGAGCCTGGGCGAAGAAGTTGTAGGCATCCTGGTACTGATATGTACGCATGTAGAGCTCCCCGGTACGTACCAGAATCATGGCATTCTCAGGACTCAGCTCGGCAGCCTGCTCAAACAATTCATCAGCTGTGTAAAGGTCGCCAAGTGCCCACATGGCTTCTGCCTGTATTTCAGGTGGATTTGGCGTTCTGATAATGCCCAGATAGCAGGCTTCGGCTTCAGCTGACTGGCCTGACCAGTGCACCTCCTCACAGGCCAGCAGGTTCTCGTTATCCAGTGCGCCCAGTAAATGCTCACGTGCCTGCAGCGGAAAACAAAAGAGCCCTGCACAACAGACCAGCGTCACAGCGGATCGCTTGAGCAAGGGAAGCCTGTTGGTCGCTAAGCCGTTCATCTAGTCTCTGGATAGTTGGTCAATTTCTTCATTGATTCGGGCCGATTCAAGAATCAGGGCCTGAAGTTGCTGGATATAGTCAGCATTACTGAATTCATTTCTGCGCAGCTGCAAATCTTCGATCTGGCGATTGATGTCTTCACGCTCTTGCTGCAAATCGGCCAGTTCGGGGTTGCCACTGCTATCAATAGTGCTTGGATCCAGTCGAGCCAGTGTAAATTGTGCGGCACCTTCACCCCTGATTTCGGCATGCTCGGTTGCCAGCTGTCCCTGGCTTTCAAAGTAGTCAGCGACCTGACGCTGGGCGAAGTCAAAAGCTTCCTGAATACTGATGTTATTGTTCTTGTTCAGATCAGCTTCTTCATTGCTCAATGCGTCGACAAAATACTGCCCGAAGAAGGTGGCATTTCTTTCGTTACCGCTGCGGGTTGCCGTGATGAGAATTCGACCCTCATTTGCCACGGGCTCTAGCAGAGCACCGCTGGTACTGGATGTGTTCAGCAGAAAATGGTTCTCCCCGGGCAGGGCTGACATGATCTCGAGAATATCGTCTGTGTTGATGTCCAGGCCGGGAATATTGAACTTGTAGGCTTCGCCATCATAAGAGCCATGGCCGATCAGATAGATGGCTGCCCGGTCATCTTCATTCATCTGGCTGCTGATGGCGGCAAAATGCCTGAGCAGATTATCACGCGAGGCCTGTTCACCCTGGAACAGGCTGATTTTGCTGGTATCGGTCAGTGCCGTAGAAGCTTCAGCGAGAAGACGGCTCTGTTCATGAAACTGTTCTTCAAAGCGGGGTTCTCCACCCATGCCCTGCACAATGGTCACATAAAGATCAGCCCGTGCCGGCAGGCAAAACACACACAGGGCAAGGGCGCCTAGTTGGCATAAGCTTTTCATCAGATAGTTCTCCAGTGCCTTCGCAGCAACCACTCAGCGGTCTTGAGGAGGACCAGGAGTAGGAAAATAATCGGGGCATCCCACAAATAGCGTATATCCTGTTCGGTAATGCCGGCGCTTGAATAGGAAATGGCTTCCGGGAGCTCATCCCAATCTGTTGGATCCCAGTACTGGCCACCAGTTGCAGCAGCCAGACTGCTCAGTAGGGCCCGATTCTGGCGAATATTGAAAAATTCCTGGTTCTCTTCATAGCGAATAGCCGAGCGCACGGATTCGATGGGCGAATCGTTTACTCGTGAGATGGCTTCCACGGAGAACAGGCCTGTTTCCTGAGGTGTGAAGCGTGCTTCAAAGACTCCGGGCTGGGTAGCTGAGGCCTGCAGCTCCAGCGTCATGGCCGGGCCAGACTGCGGGGATACCACAGCTGAAACAGCGAGTCCCTGATTTTCTTCGGCCTCCGGGTCGCGAATCTCTGCCCGAATTCGAATTTCTTCATCTTCCAGTGTCGTGCTCAGCTCAAAGGGCAGCGGAGAGTTGGCCACAAGTGAGCGTGCCATTTGTCGCCAGAAAGTTTCATGGGACAAGTCTTCCAGCGGCATGCTCATCTGCCAGCGCCAGGTGCCACCCGTTGCCAGAATATAACTCTGGCCGCGACCAAAAGGCTGCGTGACCAGCAGAGGCAGCAACTCTCCATCCACGTCTATCTGCAGGAGAGTAGTTGCTGCCGGACGCAAGGGCCCCAGTGTTTGATAGTCGGCAATGTTTGGCAGCGCATTCCAGCGTTCGGCATTTTCAGCCGGACTATTACTGAGTTGTAAAATGGGAGAAGTCAGGCCTGCCGGCGTCGGAATGACCTTAGCCTGCTGTCGGACAAAAGCTGTATCGGTATCGGACAGTCGGGAGGGTAAAACTTCGTTCACAACAGACTCATGCCAGCCGCCCAGGCCCAGGCCATTGAGGCCGGCCAGCATCATCAGACTGCCGCCACGCTCACTGACAAAATCGTGAATCAATTGCTGTTGTTCTTCGCTGAATTCCGCTAATTCGACACTGCCGATTATCAATGCATCGTAGGAGAACAGTTCAGCACGCTCTGTTGGAAAGCCGCTTTCCAGCTGGGCCGGATCATCGATACCCTGTCGGTAATATTTGTTGGGAGTGACTCTCAGTAGCGTGGTCAGTTGCACACTGGGATCTTCACCCAGCGCACGTTGCATGAATTTATATTCCCATCGTGGCTCGCCTTCAACATAAAGAATGCGGTAAGAGCCTTCAGGGACATCGACGACTTGTGCGCGGGTATTGTTTGCCAGGTTTCGTTCACCGTTGATGGGGTCAATGGAAAAGCGCAAATCCAGTTCGCCCGGCTCACTCACCTCGACATCTATAAAGGCGGTTGTCAGGTTTTGATTGGCCGCAAGCTGAATTTCCTCTGTGCTTAGCAGCTGCTCGCCATTATATACCTTGACCCTGGCCAGCCCGCCCTGATCGTGAATGATACTGATGCCGGCAGCAAGGGTGGTGCCAGGCAGGGCTTTTTGTGGCAGCTGAATCTGGGCCAGTTCCAGGTCCTGGGGAATGCTTTCACGGCCGATACCCACTGCATGAATGGGAACGCCATAAGACTGTATTTCATTGAGCGTGGCCGCATCAATATTGCCACTGTTATCTGCTCCGTCACTGACAATGATCAGTGCGCCGAGTGAGGTATTGTTTGCCGCACGCAAGGTCTGTAAGACCGACTCCCCGATCCTTGACGCTTCGCCTGGGTCGGGTAGAGTCATGAAGTTGTCCAGCTCGAAAGAGCTATCAGTGAAGCCATAGGAGAGGATTTCATAAGTCTCGGCAATTTCCCCCAGGCCCTCTTCATCCAGCAGGGACTGTGCGAGGCTCATGCGGGTCTGCCCGTCTTCCTGTATGGCCATGCTGGCTGAAGTATCCAACAAAACAGCGACAGCATTTTCACCGCCGACCAGTCGCTCGGTCATCAGGGCCGGTTGCCAGAGCACGAATAAAACCAGAGCAACCATCAAGCCCTGAATCAAGCCAATACTGGATAGTTGGAGCCAGCTGAGTACTTTGCGTTTCCAGGCCAGCATAAAAATGCAGGCTGCCGTTGCCAGGATAAACAGGGTGCCTAGTAACCAGATCGGCCAGCCGCTGGCTAATATGAATTCACTCTCTTCAAAGACGGCTCGGGGATAGTTGAAAAAAAATTCATACATGATTTGTTGGTGTCTGTCCGGCAGGCTTCTGAGCAGTACTTTCTAGTTCATGAATAATCTCGCTAAAGCCCCAAATAATGGGGCGAAAGGAGATATAAACACGTTTATGGAAAAATTGCTAATCTTCTCAGAGCACTCGCTTTTTAATGATTGATTCTATAAAAGTAGTGGTTTATGTTGCGGCCACAAAGTGCAAAAACAATGATTATTTCGGTCTGAAATCTGGACAACTTACTAGAAATAAACCCGGGTCAGTGCGTGTCCCTGTTTACACGCTCAGATCATCGCCGTCTGAGGGACGAATATGGCTTTATGTATTTGTGGTAGCAAAAAAGACGCTGGGCAGTGTTGCGAACCTTTGCTGCGTGGGAAAGAAAAGGCAAAGACAGTGCGCCAGTTGGTACGTGCCCGCTATGCTGCCTATGCGCTCGGTGGCTATGGTGATTTTTTAAAGGAAACCTGGCATCCGGCGACCAGACGGAATATCGGTATCGCGGACCTTAATGGCTCTGATTATGCGTGGCAAAGTCTGGAGATAGTCCGCTACCTGCAAAAGGGGGATCGGGGTCAGGTTGAATTCAAGGCATCTTTCAAGGAAGGAGATGCGCCGGCAAAAACCCACCATGAAATTTCATTGTTCCAGCGGGAGAAGGGTAACTGGTATTACCTGGACGGCAAAGTGCTTCCCTGAGGCAGCTCTTAGAGTTTTTAAAAAGACTCGACAGGTCGTGGAGCATTATGGATAATGCCGCCTTTTTTCCAGCAGCACATATTTTTCACCGTAAGTAATCGATGTTAAAACATATCCGGCGCACTGTCAGAACCACCTTTTTTAATTTGCTTGACTGTCTGTTCAAGCCTCAGCCGATAGAGCGATCCGAACAGGAAGTCAGACGCTTGGCCAAGGAAACCAGCTGTATTGCCCTTTACAACTACAAGGGTTGCTCAGCCAGCCGTCTGGCCAGGCGGGAGATTCGTCGTCTCAATGTTGAAATTGAATGCCGGGACTTCAGTAAATGCAGTATTCATCAGGACAAGCTGCTGGCTGAATACGGAAAACTGAAGTCACCCTGTTTGCGCATCGAGGAAAAGGGTGAAGTACGCTGGCTCGATGAGCCTGATGCCATTGTGCATTTTCTGCATGAACGTTTTGATAACAAACCTGAAGGCATTCAGTCCCTGAAAAGCGCCTGACGGCCACTCCCGGGCGGGAGCTTGCGTGACCAGGTCTTTCCCGCTACAGTCGAATGAACCCTCAAGAGACAGCTTGCCATGAGTGACTATTTGCCAGCGGTCATCGTAGAGCCTGAACAGACAGCCAATGCAGTAATTATCTGGCTGCACGGGCTTGGTGCCGATGGACATGATTTTGAGCCAATCGTACCGCAGTTACGTTTACCTGAAGGCAGCGCAGTACGCTTTATCTTTCCTCATGCGCCGTCTATTCCGGTAACCCTGAATCAGGGCTACGTGATGCCAGCCTGGTTTGATGTCAGTGCACTGGAAGATGGCAGTCGCAATTTTAACGCCACGCAATTACTGGCATCCGTGATGGCCATTCATAAACTGATTGACCGGGAAATAGAACAAGGTATCGATAGTCAGCGTATTGTGCTGGCCGGTTTTTCCCAGGGCGGGGCGGTTAACTATCAGGCGGGCCTCAGTTATGACAAACCGCTGGCAGGCATGATGGCCCTGTCATCTTTTTTCCCGACGGCTGAAGCACTCAGCCCGCATCCGGCTAACCAGCATTTACCCATTCTTGTCTGTCATGGGACACAGGATACTGTGCTGGACATTTCGCTGGCAGAAAAAAGTTTGCTGGCGCTGAAGAAACTGGGATATGCGCCGGACTTCCATGCCTACCCCATGCCACATTCCGTTTGCGCGGAGGAAATAGCCGATATTTCTGACTGGCTAGGGGGAATACTTTAAGAAATATGAAGAGTTTCGACGGTTTGATGTTAATCAAGCTGCCTCTTATCTGTGGCAAAGGCTGATTTAGTCAGCTCTTGTTATGTGGTCAAATTGACGCTACCAAATGCGTTTTCATTAGGGGATAACGATGGATGATCTTTGTTTTGAGCCAGTAGGGTTGGTGTGCTCTGTTCAATTGAGTCCGCTGGGCATGTGGGTGACCGGTGCCAGTGGACAATTATGGGCTTACCCGCTGGTGTTGTTAATTCATGGCATTGGCTTGATGACAGTGCTTGGCGTTGTCTTTGCGTTTAATGTCCGAGTGCTTGGCTTTGCCAGCAATATTTCTATTTCCTCCTACGATAAGTTGTTTCAGGTGGCCTGGGGCGGCTTCGTGCTTAACCTCCTGTCAGGGCTAGTACTGTTGACTGGGGATTTTGGCAAATTTATTACGCAGGGTTCCTTTATTGTAAAGATGTCTCTGATCGTCGTCGGCGGTGTTCTGATGAAGGTGGTCATGAACAGCATCAGGGCACAAAAAGATGAAGGGACGATCAAGCTGTATTCGGCATTGTGCCTGGCGTCCTGGTTTGGTGCGATTATGGCCGGCCGTTTGATGGCTTATTTATAAGGGGCAACGACGATGGATGCTTTTATAGAGTGGGTTGGTACTTCTGCCCTGCATGACTGGATCAATCTAACGCAGTGGGTTTACCCCACCATGGAGATCATTCACTTTACCGGGCTGTCGATACTTTTCGGCTCACTGCTGGTGATTGATTTACGGGTTGCCGGCTTTGCCCGCTTCATCAATATGCGTGATGCGATGAAATTTATCCCTTGGGCAATTGGCGGTTTTACCCTGAACCTGCTTTCCGGCATTACTCTGTTTGCCTGGAGTCCTGATACCTTTGCCGCCAATGTTGGCTTTCAGTGGAAACTGGGGCTCATCTTTATAGCCGGGCTCAATGCGCTGTGGTTCTGGTTTGGAGAGCACAGCAAACTGGTCGTATTGGCAGATGGTGAAGAGGCGCCAATGACAGCCAAAGTGATTGGTATCTTGTCGCTGATTCTCTGGCTTTGCGTCATCAGCGTGGCACGCTGGATGGCTTTTTTATAAGCGCGATAAGTCCTGCCAGTGATTTCCTAGTTCAGGCGATGAATGACTAAAAAAAGCTGTCCCACAAACAAGCCGGGGCAGCTTTTATGCTTTGTGCAGGGGTGCACAAACTTGATTATTAAAGGGATGTAGTTTACTTTAGCGCCTGCTTTTGAAAGCGCTGGCGCTTTCTGTTTGGGGGGAGCATAATTCCGTCACGGCATTGATGAGAGCAGTCAACTTATCAAAACCGGTTTCCCGCGAATTCATGCTAATAATATAAAACCGTTACAGCGGTTTACTGTAAAAAAAGGTTTGCCTATGGATTTTGGATGTTTTGAGCCAGTCGGCTTAGTGTGTTCCATTGAGCTGAGTACTGTCGGTCAATGGGTTTATGGCATGTATGGTGATTTTTGGGTTTATCCCACCATCCTGTCAGCGCACGGTCTTGGCATGATGACGGTTATGGGTGTTGTCATTGCCTTTAATTTACGTGTTCTGGGTTTCGCCAAAAGCATTTCTATTAACGCCTATGACCGCCTCTTCATGGTCGGTTGGGCAGGCTTTTCTCTTAATCTGGTTTCCGGATTGCTGCTTCTCTCAGGCGCATTTTCTACCTTTATTTATCAAGGTGCCTTCCTGATCAAGATTGCACTGATTGTCTTGGGCGGAATTCTTCTGAAAGTGGTCATGAGTGGTATCCGTAGTGGCCGGGATGAAAAAGTCACGATGCTAATTTCAGCAGTATGTTTAGCCTCCTGGGTCGGTGCCATTATCACCGGTCGCCTGATGGCTTATTTACAGTAAGGGGGTGACAGATGGAATTTATGCAACCAACATTTGACTGGTTAGGTGCTTCAGCACTGGGCGTCGCCTCTCGAGAAGCGGCCTGGATATTCGTCACAGCAGAGACGGCCCACTTTTTTGGCCTGTCCCTGCTGTTCGGCTCCCTGCTGGTGATTGATTTGCGTGTTGTCGGCTTTGCCCGCTTCATCAACATGCAGGCCGCCATGAAATTTATACCGCTGGCCATTCTGGGCTTTGCCATCAATCTGATGTCAGGTATCGTATTCATTGCTTCCAACCCGGCACGCTATGGACCGAACATTGCCTTCCAGTGGAAGATGGGTCTGGTCATCATTGCTGGCATCAATGCCTTGTGGTTCTGGTTTGGTGAACACAAGGATCTGGTGAAACTTGCCGATGGTGAGGACGCAGATTTCAGAGCCAAGGTCATCGGCGGCCTGTCACTGATTATCTGGGTTGTCGTGATTATTCTGGGTCGTTATATGCCCTTTGTGGAATAAGCATATACCAGGAATTAAAAAAAGAGAGCCATGGCTCTCTTTTTTTATGTCGGCAGAAAATGTTTTAACTGAAATAGGCCTGGAGACAGACCAGGATAATCATGAAGAACATGATCCACTTCAGCACATCCTGTTTCACGTTAATGGCGAATTGCACACTGGCAAGCGCTCCTAGCACCATGCCAACTGCCAGCACCAGGCCGGGAATAATTAGCACTTGCTGGCGTACGACGAAAACGCCGAGTGCCACTACCGTCAGGGCAGCAGTGATGGCCATTTTCAGAGCGTTGGTACGCACCAGGTCATAGCGTAAGGTGCCTGCCAATACCACAATCAAAATAAAGCCAATACCCGCCTGTACAAAGCCACCATATACACCGCCCAGGAACAGTCCGACCCAGGCCATGGGCCTCTCCTGCAGGGTATAGGTCGGTGTTCCAGCCGGTGGCGCTACCACTGATGGTTTCACCAGCATGATGGCAGCCATCAGCAGCATGGTGAACAGCAGTGCCGGTTTTAGCCAGATGACCGGCAGGTAGGAAGCCAGCAAAGCACCAAACAGTGAACCACTCAGGGCGGGTATCAGCGTAGGGACAATGGTGTGCGGCTCCAGTTTACCCTTCTGATGGAAGCGGCGGGCACCGGCAATGGACTGCAGAAGAATGCCGACCCGGTTTGTTCCGTTAGCGATATCTGCAGGCAGGCCGAGAATCATCAGTGCAGGCAGGGTCAGCATTGAACCGCCGCCTGCAATGGTATTGATAAATCCGGCAACGACGCCGGTGCCGATCAGTAGTACAATGAAGCCGAGGCTCAGGTCATATTCCATCGGCGCATTATCGCAGACCGGCCCGGCCGAGAACACAAGAGAATTCCTGACCTAAATCAAACTGGCCGCCGCATTTGTTTCTGATAATGGAACAAGCGCGTCTAACTGAAGGAGAATACTCGCTATGAAAAAATTTTTACTGCTCGGCCTTGTGATGTTGTTGAGTGCCTGCCGCACCTACCCGGATTACACCGGAGACTTCCGCTTTCCCATTTTGCGTGGTGATATAGATCGGGGACAGCAGGCTTTCCAATCGCTTGGCTGCGTGCAATGTCACATGGTCGATGGTGTTGAGCTGGATTTTGCAGGCACCCGCGCCTTTACCGTTGTGCTTGGAGGCGAACTGATGTTTGCCAAGACCTATGGTGATCTGGTCACTTCCATTATCAACCCGGACCACGTGATTTCAGACCAGTACCTGGATCAGTTGCCCCGGCAAGCCCGCTCCCGAACCAATTCCTCTCCAATGTACGTGAATGAAGACATGAAAGTTACCGAGCTGATAGACATCGTTGCTTTCCTGAATTCACGTTATCGCCTCCTGCCCGGTTATACGGAATATTATTACTAGACTTGAAATTCCCGAATTCGGCGTTACATTAATAGATGAGCTTTACCTGAAGCCCCGGTTTACGGGGCTTCGGGAACTTTTTCAGAGAATGGCAGTCTAAATAGATAAGTGGTAGAATTTGCAGCCCTTCGGGGTGCAGGTCTTAGTACTTAACCCCTAAACCAGTGCAGGAAAGGACAGAAATGACTGACAAAGTAAGTAGTGTAGCGGCAAACAGGAGCCTGAGTGTCATTGACACCATGGTGCCGGGTCGTGATCTGAATGCTTACATCACGGCAGTTAATGCGATTCCGGTGCTTAGCGCTGAAGAAGAAAAAGCGCTGGCTGAAGATTATTACTATCGCGACAACCTAGATGCAGCACGTAAGCTGGTGCTGGCTCATATGCGTTTCGTGGTTTACATGGCTAAAACCTACTCCGGTTATGGCCTGTCCGAGGCTGACCTGATTCAGGAAGGTAACGTTGGCCTGATGAAGGCCGTCAAGCGCTTCAACCCGGAAAAAGGTGTTCGCCTGGTGTCCTTTGCGGTGCACTGGATCAAGGCAGAAATGCACGAATTTATCCTGCGTAACTGGCGTATCGTCAAAGTGGCGACCACCAAGGCGCAGCGCAAACTGTTTTTCAACCTGCGTGGTTCCAAAAAACGGCTGGGCTGGCTGAGTCAGGATGAAGCCGACAAAATTGCCGCTGACCTGGGAGTGGATTCGGCGACAGTGATGCAGATGGAAGGACGTCTGGGTGTTTATGATGCCTCATTCGACGGCTCTCCTGATGCGGACGACGATGACGTGATGCTGGCACCGGCTCAGTATCTGGAAGATAACCGCTACGATCCGGCGCGCAATGTTGAGCATGAAGATTATGAGCAGAGCAGTACTGATAATCTGTACATGGCTCTGGAAGGTCTTGATGAGCGTAGCCGTGATATTCTGTCTCAGCGCTGGCTGAATGATGACAAGGCCACACTGCACGAGTTGGCTGATAAATACCAGGTCTCGGCAGAGCGCATCCGCCAGCTGGAAAAAAATGCCATGAATAAGGTCAAGGCAGTTCTGGAAGCTTAAGAAGCTTAAAAAGAAACAGTACTGGCAAAACAAACTGTAATTAAAAGCCGCCCACTCTGGCGGCTTTTTTGCATCTGAGGTCAAGCCATTGAACAGCATAGAGCGTATTTATTTGTATGCCGCCATCAATGGCTTCCTGGTGGTGGTTTTTGGCGCCTTCGGTGCCCATGGTCTGGAAGGTGTGCTCAGCGAAGCGCGCCTGGCGACCTGGCAGACGGCGGTGCTTTATCACATGTTTCATGTAGTGGCTCTGTTGGCAGCAGGGTTTCTGGCTTACCTCTTGCCGGCATCAAAGAGTATAAACCGGGCAGCCTATGCCTTTCAGCTTGGGATACTGCTTTTCAGCGGCAGTCTTTATGCCCTGGCATTAACAGATGTTTCTGTCCTTGGCTTTATCACGCCAATCGGGGGCGTTTGCTTTCTGACGGGCTGGGGACTGTTGATTTACGGCCTTTACAGGAAATGGCTCAAGTCTTCATGACGCAAATGCAGCACTATCGTGAAATAAAATCATACGTAGTTCGTGGTGGGCGATTAACGCCTTCGCAACAAAAAGCGCTGGATCAGTACTGGCCGCTCTATGGGCTGGACCTTCAATCAGGACAACTAGACTGGCGTGCCGTGTTTGGCAACGAGCAGCCTCTGGTGTTTGAAATCGGTTTTGGTATGGGGGATTCGCTGGTGCAGATGGCTGCAGAGCATCCCGGGCAAAACTTTATCGGCGTGGATGTTCATCCGCCTGGTATCGGGATGATTCTGCGTAAAATTGCTGAACAGGGCTTGAGTAATGTCCGGATTTACCAGGAAGATGCCAAACAGGTGCTCGCCGACTGCATTGAAGATGCAAGCCTCGATAAAGTTCAGATTTATTTCCCCGATCCCTGGCATAAAAAACGTCATCACAAACGCCGTTTGATTCAGCCTGATTTTATGGGACAACTGTTACCTAAATTAAAGCTGGGGGGTGTCATCCACCTGGCTACCGACTGGCAGAATTATGCCGAGCAGATGATGGAAGTATTGAGTGCCGTCACTGAACTGAAAAACTGCGCTGGCGACGGCAATTTTTCCACGCAACATGAACGTCCGGTTACCAAGTTTGAAAAACGCGGTGAACGGCTCGGGCACGGGGTCTGGGATCTGCTGTTTGAAAAAAATAGCTGAGCCTTGCTACTTGAATCTAGTGACGATGCAGCCAACGGCTTAGTACCCGGTTCCACCACATGGTTGAACCGGTAACAAACATCATCGCTGGCGCCAGACCGACCACCGCCCACAGGGCCTTCACCGATTGGTCGCAAAGCCCGGGGCCATCACAAATCAAGCCAATACCATTGATACGCCCGAAGTGCAGAAAGGCCAGCCAGTAGAGAGCCCGGTCGACAAAACGCTGGCCGGCATTGTCATCGGTGATGGGTTGCAGGCGATCACCCAATTCATGAAAAATATCCGGGAAGCACAGATAAACGCCGCTCACGGCAAAGATCAGAATGAATAGCGCTGTCCAGATACCGATCATGCTGTGCAAATCCCAGATGCTGCGTTTCCACTTGATGCCAGGAGCACGATGCATATACAGGCTGCGGCGCCAGCGCTTCATGCCCGGCCACCAGATGACCAGCCCTGTCAGTACCAGTAAGACCACAAAGAGTGCGGCGATGCCGTTGAGCTTGCGTCCGGTCTCTCCGGCCATGAAACTTTCATGCAGACTGATCAGGGTGATGACGGCATTCTGACCTAGGCGCTCGGCACTACCCACATCTTCGCCCGTGCGCGGGTCATAGAAACGTTTGATAGTGTTTTCTCCCCGTATCAGCCAGATTTCTGTGGCCCCTTCATCATTACTGGCGCGTACAAAACGGCCGAGTTCGTAGCCAGGGTTATTCTGTGAAGCCCGCGCTTGCAGTACTGCGTCATCCAGTACCGCTGCGGGGGTCTCGGCAATCAGCGGATTCGGGGTGGCAGCGACGTACAATTCATTGCGATAGACCAGCACCGAGCCGGTGATGCTGATGAAAAAAATATACAGGCCCAGGCAGATGCCACACCACAGGTGAATCTGGAACAGGGCTTTACGTAAAGCCTGGCGCTGCGGATGATATAGCCAGCGCTGTATCAATGAAGGGCCTTTTGTGTCAGTCATTCCTTGATTATAGGCCAGGCAGCAAGAGTCCGGTTGATATCAGTTAAGCTGGGGACTAATAACGCAGTTCGCAGTGCAGGTAGCGAATCCTTGATTCGGGCCTGCCGTCGAGGATCAGTTGATGCCAGAGAAAGGCTGTTTCCGAACTGGCCAGCAGAGTGTGGCGATCATTGCCGAGGCGCCATATATAGGGCCCGGCGTCCGACAGCGCTTGCATGACAACTTCCTGGTCCTGGTAAGACAGCATGAAGTTGCCGGAGCCATCCTCACCAGCATCAAGTGGTGCCAGGTGGAAGGTCAGTGAATCTGAGGCAGCTTCACAGGCACCGGTCTCATTGCAAAGCAGGGTCGTCGTGCAATCAAAATAACGGTGGGCGCCTTCTGCCAGAACCACTGTCGGGGACAAGAACATCACGAATAAAATTGTTGTTAACGGGGTACGCTTGATCATAAGTGTAAGCTCCTCAATGAGAATACCTAGTCAACACACTCGACACAATGCCTGACTGCCGGATTTATAGTCAGGCGGCCCTCAGGGATTTCCTCGCCACAGTTCAGGCAATATCCGAAATCATCGGATGCTATCCGCTTGAGGGCGGCCTTGATGTTACGTATTTCCAGTTGTCGGCGTCTTTCTGACTCCAGTGCCATTTGTTGCCCCTGTATGGCATCCATGCGTGAGAGCCTGCCAACGCTGGTCTGATCGAGCGTGACGGTGGCGGTGGCTGCTTTAAGCGTTGAGGACAGTGCTTCCAGCTGCGAGAGGTTTTCACGCAGGAGTTTTTCAAACTTATCGCGGCAAGCTTTGTCCATGGCTGCATTAAAACAGATAAGCCGTGATCAGGTCATAAGCTATCGGTGAAAAAGACAGCACAAGCAGGCTTGCCATGCTGATATTAAAAACTTTCTGATGCTGCGCTGTTTTCAGTACCCGTCGCAGCGATTTACCAAAGAACAGCCAAGCACTGGTGTTGATCATGGAAATGATGAAGAAGAGTCCAGTCATCACCACAATCTGTAAAAAAACATTGGCCTCCACCGAGGTAAAAGCGGAGATGGTGCCGGTAGCAATGGCCCAGGCCTTGGGGTTGACCCACTGGAAAAGCACAGCCTGCAGAAAACTCAGCGGTCTGGCTTCACTGGCCTTGAGAGTCATCGGTGCTGCCGTGGCAATTTTCCAGGCCAGATAGAGCAAATAGCAGACGCCTAGTGCCTGTATCGTTGCGTGAAAAAGGCTGTTCTGGACAAAAAGAGCTCCCAGACCCAGACCCAGCAGGATAAACATTAACGGAAAGCCGATGCATATCCCCAGAAAATGTTGCAGGCTACGCCTGATGCCAAAGTTCAGCCCCGAGCTCATGATCATGATGTTGTTGGGCCCTGGGGTGATGCCCGCAGAAAAGCCAAAGATGATTACTGGTAATACAAAGTCCATGCCTTTAGACCTGATAGCGTTTCCAACTGCCCCGTGTGAACAGCCAAAGGGAGAAGACCCCTGCCGCAGTTTCGGAAAAGAACACGCCCCAGAATACGCCAGACTGTTGCCAGCCGAGCGCTATCGCCAGATACCAGCTCAGGGGAATCTGGATTAGCCAGAAAAAAACCATGTTGATCCAGGTGGGGGTGCGGGTATCCCCGGCGCCATTGAATGCCTGCGAACTGACCATCCACCAGCCGTAAATGAAATAGCAGTAGGCAAGGATACGTAACCACTCGGCTCCGATAGCAATCACGGCCCGGTCATCAGTAAAGATGCCAATGATGGCCTCGCTGAACCTGTAGTAAAAAACCGATACCAAAAGTAAAAAACACATGTTGTAAAAACCGATACGCCAGATGGTAGCTTCGGCCCGTCCCGGAGACCCTGCGCCGAGGTTTTGCCCAACCAGAGTAGCAGCAGCATTCGAGAGGCCCCAGGCCGGCATCAGACTGAACAGCATGACACGGATGGTAATGGTGGCACCAGCTACTGCTTCATTGCCGACTCCGGCCAAAATTCGCATCAGGAAAATCCAGGAAGTCATGGCAACAATCATCTGGCCAATCCCACCCAGTGAGGTCCACAGAATGTGCCCCATCAGTTTGAGTTCTACCTGGCACTGTGTCAGCCGGATACGGATATGCCTGCCGCCCCCGAACAGCTTGGCGAGCACAAAGGCCACACCGACCCCGCGGCCGATATTGGTAGCAATGGCAGCCCCTTCTATGCCAAGCGCCGGTATCGGTCCCCAGCCAAAAATCAGTAGAGGGTCGAGTACAATATTGATGCCATTGGCAATCCATAACACCCGCATGGCAATGGCCGCATCGCCGGCACCCCGAAAAACTGCGTTACCGACAAACAGCAGCAGAATCACCAAGTTACCTCCCAGTATCCATTGAGTATAGCGATAACCCTGTTCCGCCACCTGGGGCTCGGCCCCCATCAGGAAGAGGAGCTGCTGCGCGAAAATGATGCCGGTGATAGCAAAGGGAATGCTGCACAAAATTGCCAGCAGAATCGACTGCACGGCAGCCCCCGAAGCCGCCTGTGAATCATGCTCGCCAATGCGCCGAGCCACGATGGCCGTGACCCCCATGGTGAGGCCGATCGCTATGGCATAAATCAAAAACAGAAAAGTTTCCGTCAAGCCCACAGTGGCCACGGCTGATGGGCCCAGCTTGCCGACAAAATAAATATCCACCACCGCAAAGGTGGATTCCATCACCAGCTCAAGAATCATCGGCACCGCTAGCAGGAAGATGGCCCGGTTAACAGGAATACGCGTGTAATCGGCATCGCTGCCGCGAATGGCTTCCTTGAGCTGCTGCCAGATAGATTGACGGGCCCATGCTGCTGCTTCGGCTTGCGTAGACTGGGCTGGGCTTGTGTTCATGAGGCTGCCTGTGCCGGGTTATCGAGGGCGCACCATTATAGAGAACAAATGTGACAAAGGGGGAATTAGTCAATGCGCAGGCATACTACAGCCGGGCAGTTGCGGCGAAAGAGTCGATAAAAACCGCAGCCCAGCTAATCAATAGCACAAAACATTTGCTTAAAGGCCTTCGCCAAGGTGTTCTGTCATAGCCTGCAAGGCTTCTATGCCATAGACAACTGAGGGGCCTCCGCCCATCAGGATGGATACCGATATGGTCTCCACGATTTCCTCTTTGCTGGCACCAGCCTTCAGTGCATCATGCACATGATAGGTAATGCAGCCATCGCAACGAACACAGATTGCAATGGCCAGCGCCATCAGTTCCTTGGTCTTGTTGTCCAGCACTCCCTGTTTGAGGGTGACTTCATGCAGATCAGCAAATTCCTTCATCACCTCGGGCATCACGACGCCCAGTTTTTCCATCCACACATTTAACTCTTTATAGAGGCCGGGAAAATCTTTCATGAGCTTGCTCCATTGTCATGCTTTAGTTCGATACTCCGCCCGAAAGTACCATTGCGGAGAATCCGGGCTTTGATCAAAAACAAATTCTGGATGTATGGCGGAAGTGTGCTCGTAAGCGGTAGCGGCTGCTTAAATTCTGCCTGTTTCTGGCAGGTTAGGAGCCCCTTAAGCGTCTGATCATTCCGTCCACAGGCGGTGCCCGTAAATCGACAGCCAGTCTTTAAGATCAGCGTAGGCCGGGCACAGGCGTTTGACAACTTTCCAGAATGCGTCAGAGTGATTCATGTGAACCAGGTGGCTGGTTTCATGGGCAATCAGGTAATCAATGACAGGTTTTGGCGCCATCATGGTGAGCCAGTTGTACTGAATGGTACCATCGTGCTGGCAGTGCCCCCACTTGGATTTTGTTTTACGGAAAATCACTTTCTTTAATTTGCGTTCTACACCAAGCCGGCGTGCATACTTGATGGTCTGGCTTGTCATGTATTCACTGGCTTGTCCCTTGAGCCATTTATTGAAGAGCTTCTCCAGCACCGCTGGTTCGTCGCTGCGAGTGGTGATGGTCAGCAGTCGTTCGCTGATCAGAACGCCGGGCCTTTTGCTGGCAGATAGCACAACCTTGATGCGGCGGGGCTTGCCGAAAAAACAGACCTGGTAAGAGTGGGCAATAATCAGGCGCTGGGTAAGCTTCACTTCCTGTTCGGCAATGTGTTTTTCTATCCAGCGCTGCTTCTGCCGAATGAAGTCAAATATCTCCACTTTGTGCATATATCTGGGAGCTTTTGCTTCAACTTTCCCACTTTTTATAATTATGGAGAGAGTTTTTCGATTTGATCGTGTTATATCGAATTTAAAGGGAAAAGTGGGAATACTTTCCAGATTAGCTTGCTTCATTCGTTAAAAGTGGGAAATATATACCATTTTATCGGGTTAAGTCATGATGATAGCGCTCAGGCTGCCATCTGTTTTCTGGCCTGCATGATCTGGCCAACGCCGTTGAGCAGGGCATTGACGGATGATGTCACGATATCCTCGTTGATGGCAATCCCGGTGTAGCGATCATTTTCATATTTCAATTGTATGTAAGTAACCGCTTCGGCACTGGAGTCCTGACCAAGGGTATGTTCGCCGTATTCCAGCACTTTGAAATCGATATCCAGGGTGTTTTGCAGGGCAGCGCTGAAGGCGCCCAGCATGCCTGAACCTTTGCCCTGTACCCGAAACTCCTGGCCCTCCAGTTCTACAGTTCCGGAAACCGTTTCCTGGCCGCCGCTTTTCTCGATGGCGAAGGTGTTCAGGGTCAGTGGCGAGGGCAGTTTGAGATAGGTATTTTCAAACAGGGTGTAGATTTCTTCCGGCGCAATTTCCTGGCCGCTGTCCTCGGCAGCTTTCTGCACTACGCGGCTGAATTCGATCTGCAGCCAGCGCGGTAACTGGAAGCCGTACTTACTGTCCATGACATAGGCCACGCCGCCCTTGCCGGATTGGCTGTTGACGCGAATTACGTCTTGATAGGTGCGGCCGACGTCGCGCGGGTCGATGGGAAGATAGGCGATTTCCCAGGCCTCACCCTCCTGGTAGAGGTTCAGGCATTTCTTGATGGCGTCCTGATGCGAACCGGAGAAGGCGGTAAACACCAGAGAACCGGCATAGGGCTGGCGTGGGTGTACATCAATCTGGGTGCATTCGCGCACAACCGAGCAGATGCGGTCCATGTCGCTGAAATCAAGCAGTGGGTCAATGCCCTGGCTGTACATGTTCATGCCCATGGTGACGACATCCAGGTTGCCGGTACGCTCACCATTGCCCAGCAGCGTGCCTTCGACGCGCTCGGCACCAGCCATCAGTCCCAGCTCGGAAGCGGCCACACCGCAGCCGCGGTCGTTATGGGTGTGCAGACTGACGATCACCGCATCGCGTCGCGCCACATGACGGCAGAACCATTCAATCTGGTCGGCATACACATTTGGGCTGGCCATTTCCACGGTAGCTGGCAGGTTCAGAATCACCTTGCGTGCCGGGGTGGGTTGCCAGACTTCTGTGACAGCGTCGCAAACCTCGACGGCAAAGTCGAGCTCGGTGCCGGTAAAGCTTTCCGGTGAATACTGGAAATAAAAATCGCTCTCAGGCGCAGCTTTGGCAAAGTGCAAGACATCCTGTGCGCCTTTTATGGCGATGTCGCGGATACCGTTTTTGTCTAGTTTGAAGACTTTCTCGCGCTGCACCACCGAGGTGGAGTTATACAGGTGCACGATGGCTTTCTTCACGCCTTTGAGTGAGGCATAGGTGCGCTCGATCAGTTCGCTGCGTGCCTGGGTCAGCACCTGAATGGTGACATCATCGGGAATCTGGTCTTCCTCGATCAGCCAGCGCACGAAGTCGAAATCCGGCTGCGAGGCGGCCGGAAAACCGACTTCGATTTCCTTGAAGCCGACGTCCACCAGCAGGGCGAACATCTTTTTCTTCTGCGCTACTGACATGGGCTCAATCAAGGCCTGATTACCGTCTCTCAGATCAACGCTGCACCAGGTCGGCGCATTGTTGATAACCTTGTCCGGCCAGGATCTGTCTGGCAATTGGACTGGCTGAAAGGCTTTGTATTTGGTGTGATCGTAACGTTTCACGAGCAACTCCCTGTATCACTTATCAGTTTCGAGAAACGCATTGTACAGGACTCGGGCAGAATTTTTATTGCGAATATTGTGCACATATGCCATCTAAATGGCATAAAATGCTAAAATAAGTAGTTTAAATAGAATAAAATATCAAATATATGTATTATATTGCATCAACTGGCAAACCGGGAGCGGCCAATGGAACTGGATCGCACTGACAAACGCATACTGGCCGAGCTGCAAAACAACGGCCGTATCAGCAATCAGGAACTGGCAGACGCGATAGGCCTGTCGCCTTCGCCCTGCCTGCGCAGGGTCCGGCAGCTGGAAGACAGCGGCATCATTGAGGGCTATACCGCCCTGCTGAATGCCTCGAAGCTGGGCCTGAAACTGATAGCGCTGATTCAGATCAGCATGGACAAGCACACACCCGAGCGTTTCGAGCATTTTGAAACCGTGCTGGCGGCCTACCCGGAAGTGTTGGAGTGTTTGCTGATCACGGGACAGTCAGCAGACTATCTGCTCAAGGTGGCGGTGCAGGACATGGAGCTTTATCAGGATTTTTTATTGAACAGGATTACCAAGATCCCCGGAGTATCTGATGTTCATTCGAGTTTTGTATTACGTGAAGTGATCAGCACGACAAAACTGCCATTGGATACCATCAACTGATCTACAGGGGAGAAGTCGGCCGGTAATAACCAAGGGACCCGCCAGTATCCATACTGGTCACTGGGCTCGTATGCACGATGGTCAATTGCCTGGGGCTGGGCAGCAGGACCGCATTGCAAAACGTGTTCAGCACACAAAAGGGGAGGGTTATTACCGGCCGTATTTTTTCATGGGGAACGGGGAATCCGCCTGAATCCTTGTGTTATAGTGCCTCTCCCGCCAATCAAGAACGAGGCACAGTCATGGCGAGCATTTTTAGCAAAATTCTGAGTCGTGAAATTCCCGGTCATTTTGTCTGGGAAGATTCGCAGTGTTTTTCCATTATGACCATCCAGCCGATTCGTGAAGGACACCTGATGGTTATTCCCAAGCTGGAAGTCAATCACTGGGATGATGTGCCGGCAGAGACGGCTGCTCACCTCATGCAAGTGGCGCAGAAAATTGCCAAGGCCATGAAAGCGGTGATTCCCTGCAAGCGTATCGGAGTTTCGGTTATAGGCTTGGAGGTGCCACACACCCATATACACCTGATCCCGATTGATAACATGGGCGACATGGATTTTTCGCAGGCCGGCCCGGTATCTGACAAAAAACTGGCCGCCACTGCGAAGATGATCACAAAGGCGCTACAGGCCCGGGGCTTTACTGAAGCGGATATCTAGTTTCCCCTCATGGGTATCGTGAAAGACAATATCTATCTTTATGACGAAGCACTGGCCGACTTTGTCTTCGATGACAAGGTCGCGGCAGTCTTTAGTGACATGATCAATCGTTCAGTACCAGGCTATGCTCTTGCGGTACGCATGATTGCCATCATTGCTGCTCGCTATGCCAAAGCCGGCAGCAATCTCTATGATCTCGGCTGTTCACTGGGCGCGGTGAGCTTTCTCCTGCGCCAGCTGGAACTTGATGACTGCCGGATAATTGGCGTCGATAACTCCGAGGCCATGCTGCAGCGTTGTGAACAATACATGCGTGATGGCTCCGGTCTGCCCTATGAGCTGCGTTGCCAAGATGTGCAGCAGAGCAGTCTGGAAAATGCTTCTGTGGTGGTGCTGAATTTTACTCTGCAGTTTATTCCGCCGGAACAGCGTGATGCTCTCGTGCAGAAGATTTATCAGGCGCTGAACCCCGGAGGTGTTTTGATCGTTTCGGAGAAAGTAGTGTTCGATGAGCTGGATAAGAACGAGCTGTTTATCGACCTGCATCATCGCTTCAAGCAGGCCAATGGTTATTCTGAGATGGAAATCAGCCGGAAGCGCTCGGCCATTGAGAATGTGCTGATTCCAGAAACATTGGAGGTTCATGAACAGCGCTTCAGGAGTGCTGGTTTCTCCCAAGTAGAAATCTGGTTTCAGTGTTTCAACTTTGCCTCGCTATTTGCCGTGAAATAGTGCCATGAGTTTCCCGGCACTGTTTGATTACTCAGCCCTGCAGCAGGAGCTCGCCGGCAGCACGCTGGCCGCCCTGCCCGCTGCTGTCCCGGTTGATTTCCTTGCCCGCATCAATCATGGGGATTTCCCACGCTGGAAACAGATGCTGGATAATCTGCCCACACTTGTGGCTGAAAATTACGAGCTGAACGAAACGCTGCGTATCGGTGCAGCCGGACAATGCAGCAATCAGCAACTTGAGCAGCTGAAAACCCTGTTAATGGGACTTCACCCCTGGCGTAAAGGGCCGGTCGACCTGTTTGGTCTGCATATTGATACCGAGTGGCGTTCTGACTGGAAATGGGACAGGCTCAAGGATCACATCACACCCTTGCAGGGGCGCACGGTTCTGGATGTGGGTTGCGGTAATGGTTATCACTGCTGGCGCATGGCCGGAGCAGGAGCACGGCTGGTTTTTGGTGTTGACTCGCACCTGCTGTTCAACATGCAGTACTGGGCACTCAGGCATTTCCTTCCCGAGCCGCCGGTTTATGTGTTACCCCTGGCACTGGAGCAGCTGCCTGCCAATCTAAATGTGTTTGACAGTGTCTTTTCCATGGGCGTGCTTTATCACAATCGCTCTCCCTTTGATCACCTGTATGCTCTCAAGGACTGTTTGCGCCCGGGAGGTGAACTGGTATTGGAAACACTGGTCATAGAGGGGGAAGAGGGTATGAGCCTGGTGCCGCAGGGACGTTATGCCCGCATGCCGAATGTATGGTTCTTGCCCAGTTGTGCCACGCTGGAAAACTGGCTGACAAAAAGTGGCTTCAATAATGTACGCCTGGTGGATGTGACAAGTACTGGCACTGATGAACAGCGCAGTACCGAATGGATGAGCTTTGAATCCCTCGCACAGGCCCTGGATAGTGATAATCCTGCGCTTACCATCGAAGGCTATCCAGCCCCGAAACGGGCTATTTTTCTGGCGGAAAAATAGTGTGGCAACGATGCAAAAATACCGGTTCAATCTTGCCAGGAAATTGTTTATGCTAATTGCGTAGCGGATGATTCCTGTATTTTAGGGATAAAAGTTTAATTAATGGATTTAAGTTTGAGCGCATTTCGCTTGAATCCGGCGCAGGATTCAGATCATGGCACGACCTTTACGCATAGAGTACCCGAATGCTTACTACCATGTGAGCAACAAAGGCGGAGCTGGGCTTACTCTTTTTCCTAGTGAAAAATATTTTCAGGCATTTCTGAACGGGCTGGAAGCAGCCTGTGAACGCTTTAATGTCAGCGTACATGCTTTTTGCCTGATCAGAAATGAATACCATCTGCTGGTAAAAACTCCGGAAGCTAACCTGAGTCGTTTCATGCGTCAGGTGGATGGCCTTTATACCCAGTTTTATCAGAGCAGCCGCAAGAGTTTAGGCCCGGTTTTTCATTCCCGCTACAAGTCCGTGCTGCTACAGGCCAAACCCTATTTACTGGAAGTTTCGCGCTATATTCATAACCTGCCGGCTCGAGGCAAAAAGCTGGCACTGGATCACCCTTGGTCCAGCATGGCCTGTTTCGCCAATAAGCAGAAGGCTCCCGCCTGGCTGGACCACACAGAAGTGCTGGGTATGCTGGGCAAAGGTACCAAGCCTTATGCTGGCTACGTCAACTTCGTGAATGAAGGGCCATCGCAGGAAATTGCCAGTTTTTACCAACGCAAAAATTTACTGTCCATGCTGGGTGATGAGCGTTTCAGAAAAGCCGCCAGGGCAAAAGTGGATCCGGATAAACCGCGCGGTCTTGGCCGCGGCCAGTCTGCCCGTCAGCGACCCTCCATCAAGCAGGTGGTGACAGTGGTTGCCGGACATTTCAAGGTGTATGATAAGAGCATCTACCAGGCCTCTCGTGGCCCCCGTTCGAAAAATGTTCCACGCTGGGTAGCCATGCACCTGTGTCAGGAGCTTTCAGGTGTCACATTGCAGGATATTGCCAGACGTTTCGGCCTGAAACGCTATGGCACGGTTTCCACTACGGTCGGCAAGCTCAAACAGGAACTCGATCTGGATGAGCAGCTCGGTAAGGCAGTGGAAAGACTGAAAAAGCGCCTGCGCGCCTGATCCTTTCTCAACCACTGCCAAGCTTGTAATTCCGGGTTGGGCGGTTACACTCCCGTATCATATGACCTTCCCGGGGAAACCATGAGCGTAGCCAGTCCAAAACAAAAAGATCGGCCCATCGAATTGATGCCATTTTTGCAGGGCATGTATGACGCGGGAAGAATCAGCAAGCAGCAGATTCAGCAAGTGATCAAAACCCGCAAACCAGCCAAAGAACATGTACTGGTTTTTCTGGCCAGGCTGGGAATTGAAGACCAGCTTAATCCTGGCCGACAGCTGGACCTGGAAACACTCACCCAAATTTTGGCAGAGCAGGCGGGGCAGGATTATTACCATATAGACCCGCTGAGCATTGATGCTGCCAGGGTAACCGAGCTCATGTCTCATGCCTTTACCAAGCGCCATAAAATAATGGCCGTCAAGGTATCCGATGACGAAGTCACCATCGCCAGTGCAGAACCCTATGTGAAGGATTGGGAAGCTGATTTACAGCAGGTCATTCGCAAACCAATCAAACGTGTGGTCGCCAACCCACAAGAACTGGAACGGCTGACCACTGAACTCTACCAGCTGGCTTCATCGATCGGACTGGCCATTTCCGGCGGACAGGGGGATAAAAACCGTCCGGGCATAGGCAACCTGGAACAAATGATGGAACTGGGCAGCATGAAGGAGCCCGAGGCAAACGACAAGCATGTGGTGAGCATTGTCGACTGGTTACTGCAATACGCGTTTGAACAGCGTGCCAGTGATATCCATATCGAACCACGCCGGGATATCGGCAACGTGCGTTTTAGAATTGATGGTCTGCTTTATACGGTGTACCAGATTCCCATGCAGGTGCTCAGTGCAGTGACCAGCCGCTTAAAAGCAATGGGGCGATTGAACGTCGCTGAAAAACGCCGCCCACAGGATGGCCGAATCAAAACTGTCAGCCCCAAGGGCAAGGAAGTGGAACTGCGCGTCTCCACCCTGCCAACTGCTTTCGGTGAAAAAATGGTGCTGCGTATTTTCGACCCCAATGTACTGCTCAGGTCGTTTCAGCAGCTCGGACTGGGAGCCAATGACCTGGCGCGCTGGAAAGACATGGTTCGACACAAGCACGGTATCGTTCTGATTACTGGTCCGACAGGCAGCGGTAAAACCACGACCCTGTATTCAACCCTGAAATCGCTGGCCAGCAAGGAAGTCAATGTCTGCACCGTTGAGGATCCGATTGAAATGGTCGAGTCCAGTTTCAACCAGATGCAGGTACAGGAAAATATAGATATGACTTTTGCCAACGGGGTCCGTGCCCTGCTGCGGCAGGATCCGGACATCATCATGATAGGGGAGATCCGTGATCTGGATACTGCAGAAATGGCGATCCAGGCAGCCCTGACCGGTCACCTGGTGTTTTCAACCCTGCATACCAATGATGCCCCTTCGGCCATCACGCGTCTGCTCGAACTTGATGTGCCCGCCTACCTGATCAAGGCCACTCTGATTGGCGTAATGGCCCAGCGCCTGGTGCGCGTGCTCTGCCCCCACTGCAAAAAACCTCAGCCAGTGGATGCAGAACTGTGGCGTGATATGGACCCGGGCTGGCAAAACGAT
>CAZSHI010000001.1:0-153818 GCA_964606735.1 uncultured Enterobacteriaceae bacterium | reverse complement strand
GACATGGTCGCCCCTTCCGGTGAGGGCGCGGTGCGCTGCATGAAAATGGCTCTCGCCAGCAGCAAACAGGACATTGATTACATCAATGCCCATGGCACCAGCACTCCGGTTGGCGATGTCAGGGAAATTCAGGCCGTCAGGGAAGTCTTTGGCGACAATATACCGGTAATAAATTCCACCAAATCACTCTCCGGACACTCGCTTGGAGCTGCAGGCGTACAGGAAGCCATTTATTCGCTATTGATGATGGAAAATAACTTTATTGCTGCTTCGGCTAATATCGATAATCTGGATCCGGAAATCGCTGATGCCCCCATCGCCAGAGAGCTCCTTGAAGATGTCAAACTCAATGCCGTGATGTCCAATTCATTTGGTTTTGGTGGCACCAATGCCACGCTAATCTTTGAGCGTTATCAGGAATAATCACCCAGCCAACCAGTCACCATAATGATGCCCAGGGTAATTTTTACAATTCTGATACTTTACGGCATGAGCGCTGCGGGACTTGCGCAGGCTCAACTGGGCAGCGCAGCCACTTCGAGCAATATATTCAATAACGCCCCACTGAATACCAATGCCCTGCAGTCATTGCGACCGGCAGAATCCGCCTTCAATCTCAATGCCTACATAGAAACACCCAATACCATCGTGCTCAACTGGCAAATTGAAGACGGTTACTACCTCTATCGTGACAGCCTGCGGTTCACCCCGCTGGGTGATGGCGATCTGGCAAATCCGCAGATACCCGCCGGTGTCTCCCACCATGATGAATTCTTCGGCGACGTCGAAGTCTATTACCAGCAAGTGCTGGTGCGTATTCCTTTTGATCCTGACTCGCTGGATAGCAGTATTACCCTCAGCCTGAATTACCAGGGCTGTGCCGAGGAGCGCTATTGCTACCCGATGCAGACACAACAAGTCACACTGGAAGTGCTCGAAACTGCTGCTGAATGATAGGAAAACACGAGTTACTGGCCTGATTTGCCCCCTAATGGCTGAAAAACTGCCAGATTCTTAACAAAATATCGTAAAATTTGCTGACATTTGCGTCTAAGATCGTAAAATGAGCAGCTAACTCTAAGAGTAACTTCACAAACAGTGACACATGAGCAGTATTCTCGTCATCAACGGACCCAATCTCAACCTGCTAGGCCAGCGTGAGACTTCTATTTATGGCTCGCAGACACTTGAGCAAATCAATGCTGCCCTGCAAGAACAGGCAACCGCAGCCAAGCTTGACATCGACTTTCTGCAAAGCAACGCTGAACATGAACTGCTCGAGCGGATTCATCGGGCCGGAAAAGACAATGTCGGCATGATAATCATCAACGCTGCCTCACTCACTCACACCAGTATCGCACTGCGCGATGCCCTGCTCGGGGTCAATGTGCCCTTTATCGAAGTGCATATTTCCAATGTATTTGCCCGTGAAGAGTTCCGTCACCATTCATTCCTGTCGGATATTTCTTCTGGATGCATTATCGGCCTGGGGACGCAATGCTATGAACTCGCACTGCAGGCTGCGATCCGTCATCTACAACTAAGCAATTAACTGCCAATCTCAAGAGAGACACATGGATATACGAAAAGTCAAAAAACTAATCGAACTGCTTGAAGCCTCAGGCATCAATGAAATTGAGATCAAGGAAGGTGAAGAAGCTGTCAGAATCAGTCGCGGTGGCAGTATGCAGACTTATGCTGCTCCGCCTCCGCAAGCTGCGCCTGTTGCTGCTGCATCGGCACCAGCTCCCAGCACTGCGCCCTCCAGTGAAACCAGCACGGAAAGTGCTCCCAGCACCAAAGGGCATGCTGTCAAATCACCCATGGTCGGAACCTTTTATCGCTCACCGTCTCCAAGCTCTCCGCCATTTGTTGAAGTCGGGCAGCAGGTCAAGGCGGGTGATGTCATCTGTATCGTCGAGGCCATGAAAATGATGAACCAGATTGAGGCCGGAAAAGCCGGGGTTATAGAGGCCATTCTGCTGGAAGACGGCGATCCGGTCGAATACGACCAAGCCCTGGTCACCATCGTTTAACCCTTAAGCCATTGGCTCAATAATTCAGGTTCAGGCACATTACATGCTGGAAAAAGTATTAATCGCAAACCGGGGTGAAATCGCATTACGCATTTTGCGTGCCTGCAAGGAAATGGGCATCAAAACCGTTGCAGCCCATTCCACGGCAGACAAAGATCTCATGCATGTCAGACTGGCTGACGAGTCCGTTTGTATCGGGCCACCGAAATCCACTGACAGTTACCTCAATGTACCGGCACTGATCAGTGCCATGGAACTGACGGATGCCGATGCTGTGCACCCGGGTTACGGATTTCTGTCGGAGAATGCAGACTTTGCTGAACAGGTTGAAAAATGCGGTTTCATATTTATAGGACCGAGTCCTGAAACGATCCGGGCCATGGGCGACAAGGTATCAGCCATTGAGGTGATGAACAAAACGGGCGTACCGACAGTCCCGGGTTCCAACGGCCCGCTAACTGAGGACACCGCACGCACACTGCAGATTGCCCGGGATATCGGTTATCCCGTGATGATCAAGGCAGCTGCCGGTGGTGGTGGCAGGGGGATGCGCGTCGTCCACAATGAAGCCTCTCTGTTAAAGTCCGTCACTATTACTCAGAATGAAGCCGGTTCTTTTTTCGGCGACCCGACCGTTTATCTGGAAAAATTTCTCGGCAATCCCCGACATGTCGAGATTCAGGTTATCGGTGATGGTAAGGGCGATGCCATCAGTCTTGGTGACCGCGACTGCTCCATGCAGCGTCGTCATCAGAAAGTGGTTGAAGAGGCCCCCGCTCCAGGCATCAGTGACAGTGCCCGCCAGCAAATCATGGAAACCTGTATCCAGGCCTGCAAAACCATGAAATACCGAGGCGCTGGCACGCTGGAATTTCTGTATGAAGACGGCAACTTTTATTTTATTGAAATGAACACGAGGGTCCAGGTTGAGCACCCCGTAACGGAACTGATTACCGGCATTGATATCGTCAAGGAGCAATTGCGTGTCGCATCCGGTCTGCCCCTTTCTGTAAAACAGGAAGATATCCGCTTGTATGGACACGCCATCGAATGTCGAATCAATGCCGAAGACCCCAGCAATTTTTTACCCAGTCCTGGCAAGGTCAACATATTCCATGCCCCCGGTGGTAATGGCATACGAGTTGATTCTCATTTGTACAGCGGTTACAGCGTTCCTCCCCATTATGATTCACTGATCGCCAAGCTGATTGCTTTTGGTGCTACGCGCGATGAGGCTCTGGCCAGAATGAGCAATGCACTGGATGAAATGCACGTAGACGGGATAAAAACCAATATATCCCTGCACCAGGATATTATTCATGACGCAGCCTTCAGGGAAGGCGGTGTCAATATTCACTACCTCGAAGAAAAACTCAAACTCTAAGTCCCTGAACAGCAGGACAAGTATGGGCTGGATTCAGTTACAGGTGCGAACCAACCCGGAACAGGCACAGGAACTTGAAGAGCAGCTTTGTGAACAGGGTGCGCTGGCCATTACCCTGCTGGATGCAGCTGACCAGCCAATGCTGGAACCAGCCCGAGGCGAAACGCCTTTGTGGAATGACATCACGCTAAAGGCCTTATTTCCAGCCGGGCAGGACCCCAGGGAACTCATCCAGCAGATTCAGAAAAGCTATCTACCCAAACGTTTTCCACCGCTTGACTTCAATCTGCTCGACGAGCAGCCATGGGAGCGGGCCTGGATGGACAAGTTCAAACCCATCATTTTCAAACAGCGCCTGCGTATTTATCCCAGTTGGTCGGACAGCCAGGAAGAAGACGGCATTGTCATGAAACTGGATCCGGGACTGGCCTTCGGCACCGGCACCCACCCGACCACGGCGCTATGTCTTGAATGGCTGGATGAACATGATCTCAAGGCCAATACAGTGATCGACTATGGTTGCGGATCCGGTATTCTGGGCATTGCGGCATTGCTGCTGGGGGCTGATTCGGTGATCGGCGTTGATAATGACCCGCAGGCCTTGCTGGCAAGCCGAGACAACTGTGAAAAAAACCAAATTGCTCCTGAACGCTTCCCTGTGCTCTTGCCTGCTGACTGTGTCGAGTCTGTGAAACGGGGCGACATCGGGCAGCAAAACCTGCTACTTGCCAATATCCTGGCTGGTCCTTTGATCACACTTGCTGGTTACTTGAGCGCACTGGTCATGCCAGGTGGCCACATTCTGCTATCGGGTATTCTGGAAGAACAGGCACAAGCCGTCATGGACGCCTATCAGGATTACTTTGACTTAGATCCTCCCGCTGTAAAAAATGGCTGGGTTAGAATTAGCGGACAACGGCTGAAATAAATTTTTATGGCTTTTATCACACGCTGTCCACATTGCGAGACATCTTTCAATATTACCGAATCGCAGCTTCAGAAGGCGCACGGAATAGTCCGGTGCGGCTTTTGCCTGCAAACTTTCTCAGCTCTTGAACACCAGTTATACCTCGATGAGGAAATAGATCTCGGCATCATTGATGTTGATGATGGGGGGGCAGGCTCTGATGATGCATTTGACGATACTGAACTGCCGGCAAGCGAGGAATACGAGGACCTACTGCCTGAAGAGTTTCAGGATTCTGCTGAACTACAGAACCTGCAGATCCCGACCCTTGAAGCCGCTAATGATGCGCTGGATGAAGTTGATGAAGTAAACCTGGAAGTCGAGGCCGCAGACCCGGAGAAATTCCAGACATATGAGGAAGCAAGCATGGACAGGGATGCCTCGCTCGATAAGGATACCTGTGAAACCGAAGAGGAAGGCGCTGAAATTTTTGCCCAGGAAGAGTCTCTGACAAGTACAGTATCAAAGGAAGTCGATGCGCTGGAAAAGATCGAAATGCTAGCTGAGGTCGATGAAAGTTTCCATCACGCTGCTTTCCAGCACCAGTCAGAAGAAAACTGGGACAATGAATCTTCAGCTGACATGGATGCAAACGAAGAAGAGGATGCTGGGGCTTTTCTTCGGGACGAGTTCCAGGCAAATGAGCCAGCAAGCAGGGAGTCTGAAGTCGCCGAAGACATGGCCTTAGCCAGCTCAGATGCTGAAAGCATTGCACAGCCTGACCCTATCAGCCCTGCCGAAGATGCTAATGATGAAATTGAAAATGAGTTTGACCTTGGCCTGCCGGAAAGTGACAGTGAGGAAGAATATACTCTGGAATCGGCTGAGTTTTCTGCTGATCCGGCTGTCGCTTCTGCTGCACACTCCATAGGCTCGAAAACCTCTGAAAATAGCAGAGCCAGCTCAGTAGCAGCTAGAGCAGCGGCGAAACCGGAGCTGCAAATCCTGTCTTCTCTTTATGATGACAGCTCTCTGGAGCGGCTTGATGAGTCAAATTTTGACTCCCTCAGTGATGAACCGATCGCCATTCATCAGCAAGCAGGCAGTTCCAGGCTGCTCAAGAACCTGCTGTTAAGCCTCAATGTAATCCTGCTGCTGGGCCTGGCTGGACAGGCTGTCTGGAAAAATATTGACAGCCTTCTGTTGGATGCCCGCTTTGCCCCCTTTAGTAATGTGCTTTGCCAGGTCTTGAGCTGTCCGGCTGTTGCCCAGTTCAATCTCAACCAGTTCAGCACTGAAGAGCTCTTTGTCAATGCCCATCCACAACGTGAAAATGCCCTGCAGATTGATTTTATCTTTCGTAATAATGCCACCTACCCCCAGGCCTTCCCGCTCGTTGAACTTAACTTCACTGATCTGAACCGGCGCTTACTGGCCAACCGGCTGTTTTCACCTGATGAGTACCTGGATCCCGAACTTCAACAGTTCGAACTCTTGCCGGCTGGTGCTTCTGTACAAATACAGCTTGAAATAGTTGACCCGGGTCCCGAAGCCATCAATTACAGTCTTGCTTTGAGGCACCCGGGGGCACCTTAGCCTTAACATGGCGTGGTAATTTTTAGTAGAATGCGCGGTTCTTTTCCAGCATTCTCGCAACAGGCACAAGCTAACGTGATTCGAATAGGGCCCTACAAACTCGACTCCCAGGTCGTTCTTGCCCCGATGGCCGGCATCACTGATCACCCTTTTCGTACTTTATGCCACCAACAGGGCGCCGCCCTGACTCCTGCTGAAATGCTTAGTAGTGACCCCTCCTTATGGCACAGTGAAAAAAGCCGTCTGCGGCGTTTCCATGCCGGAGAGCAAGGTCCAAGAATTGTACAGATTGCCGGTTCGGATCCCGAGCAGATGGCGCAGGCTGCCCGCCTCAACGTCAAGCACGGTGCCCAGATCATTGATATCAACATGGGTTGTCCGGCCAAAAAAGTTCTCAAAAAAGCCGCTGGTTCCGCCCTGCTCAAAGATGAAATGCTGGTCAGGGATATTTTGCAGGCAGTGCTTGGTGCTGTGGAAGTGCCGGTCAGCCTTAAAATGCGTACAGGCTGGAGTCCAACTCAGCGTAACGGGCTCAGCATTGCACGCATGGCAGAAGATCTCGGTATTCAGTCGCTTGCCGTGCATGGACGCACCCGAGAGTGCATGTTCAAAGGCGAGGTGGAATATGACACCATTGCAGCCATCAAGGAAGCCGTGAGCATTCCGGTATTTGCCAATGGGGATATCAACAGCCCGCATAAGGCCCGGCGAGTTCTGCAAGATACCGCTGCTGATGGTGTCATGATTGGTCGTGCCGCACAGGGCAGGCCCTGGCTGTTCCGTCAGATCCGGCATTTTCTTCAGCATGGTGTGGAGCTCCCCGAACCCCTTCTACAGGACCAACTGGAAATGATTACCGGTCATCTGCAGCAGCTGTATAAGTTTTATGGAGAATACAAAGGCACCCTGATTGCCCGTAAGCATGTTGCCTGGTATTGTCATCGGCTTCCTGCTGCAAAATCCTTCAGAACAGAATTTAACAGTCTGCAGACAGCAGCAGATCAGCTTTCGACACTGCAGAGGCATTTTCACAAGATGATGGATCATGAGATGGCACAAGCTGTGAATCCCCGAGAAATCGCTGCATGAAAGAAGTAAAAGCACAAACTCTCAAGCAATGTGTCAATGAAGCCCTGGAAGCCTATCTTAACGAGGTGGATCAGGAACATATCAGCGATCTATACAACATGGTGCTGGCAGAAGTCGAAGCACCGATGCTGGCCGTTGTCATGAAACATGCCCGCAGTAACCAGAGCAAAGCCGCCAGCATGCTGGGACTGAACCGGGGAACCCTGCGCAAAAAACTGCGCCAGTACCACTTACTTGATTAACCCATAGCCAAGGAAAACCATCATCATGAGCGATGCCAGTTCAATGCCTGTGAAACGTGCCCTGATAAGTGTCTCTGATAAATCCAGTATCAAGGAGTTTGCAGCCAATCTGGCTGAGAGAGGTATTGAACTGCTTTCAACAGGCGGCACATACAAACTGCTCGCCGAGGCCGGCGTTCCAGTCACCGAAATTGCCGACTATACAGGTTTCCCGGAAATGATGGATGGCCGGGTAAAAACCCTGCATCCGAAAGTGCATGGCGGCATCCTTGCCCGTCGTGGCACTGATGACAGCGTGATGCAGGAACACGGGATTCCTCCCATCGACCTGGTGGTAGTAAACCTCTACCCTTTTCAGGCGACAGTCGCCAAGCCTGATTGTGATTTGGCCAGCGCCATTGAAAATATCGATATCGGGGGACCTACCATGCTCAGAGCGGCAGCAAAAAATCACGCCTTTGTAGCGGTGATTGTCGACCCCGCTGATTATCAGCCAGTGCTGGATGAACTAAATGAGAATAACAATCAGCTCAGTCATGCCAGCCGTTTCAATCTGGCCGTTAAAACCTTCGAGCATACCGCGCAGTATGACGGCGCCATTGCCAACTACCTGGGCAAGGTGGACAGCGGCAGTGAATTTCCGCGCACCTTCAATGCCCAGTTCATCAAGCAACAGGATATGCGCTACGGTGAAAATCCTCACCAGAACGCGGCCTTCTACGTAGAGGCGGATAATGCTGAAGCCAATATTTCCAGTGCCATACAGCTGCAGGGCAAGGAGCTGTCCTTTAACAACATTGCTGATACCGATGCCGCACTGGAATGTGTCAAAAGCTTCAGTCAGCCAGCCTGTGTCATCGTCAAACATGCCAACCCCTGCGGTGTAGGGGTCGCTGACACTATTCTGCAAGCCTATGAGAAAGCCTACCAGACTGATCCAACATCTGCCTTTGGTGGCATTATTGCCTTTAACCGTGAGCTGGATGAGGCCAGCGCCAGGGCCATCACTGAGCGACAGTTTACGGAGGTGATTATTGCCCCTTCTGTCTCGGCTGCTGCAGCAGAAGTCATCAGCGGCAAACCCAATCTGCGTTTATTGAGTTGTGGCGATTTTAAATCATCTGTACAGCCAGCCCTGGATTACAAAAAAGTCAAAGGTGGCTTGCTTGTCCAGAACCTGGACACTGGCAGCATCAGCGAGTCTGAGCTCAAAGTCGTCAGCAAACGTCAGCCCAGTCCGGAAGAAATTGCAGACCTGATGTTTGCCTGGAAAGTGGTGAAATACGTCAAGTCCAATGCCATCGTGTATGCCAAAGACCAGCAGACTATCGGCATAGGTGCCGGTCAGATGAGCCGGGTCTACTCAGCCAAAATTGCCGGCATCAAGGCTGCCGATGAAGGCTTACAGGTCGCCGGTTCGGTCATGGCCTCCGACGCCTTCTTCCCTTTCAGTGACGGAATCGAAGCAGCGGCAGCAACAGGCATCACTGCCGTTATCCAGCCTGGTGGATCGGTCAATGATCAGCAGGTTATTGATGCTGCCGATGCTGCCGGCATGGCCATGGTTTTCACCGGCATGCGACATTTCAGGCATTAATTTCAGCAAGCACAAATCCCGGAGCCAAGTACATGAACATCATGATCATCGGAAGCGGCGGACGCGAACACGCATTGGCCTGGAAAGCAGCCCAGTCAGCTCTGGCTGACAGAGTATTTGTGGTGCCTGGCAATGCCGGTACTGCCACAGAAAAGGGTCTCGAAAATATTGAGCTCGACCCGATGGATTTTCAGGCACTGAGCAAGTTCTGCAAAGAAAATGATGTTGAATTGAGCATTGTCGGCCCCGAGGCGCCTCTGGTTGCCGGAATCGTCGACTACTTCCAGCGCGAGGGACTGGCCTGCTTTGGTCCCAGTCAGGGGGCAGCACAACTGGAAGGTTCCAAAGCTTTTACCAAAGATTTTTTGCAACGCCACCATATCCCCTCAGCCGACTATCAGGTCTTCACCGAACTGGAGGCTGCCCTGGACTATCTCGATAAGCAGGCTATGCCGATCGTGATCAAGGCTGATGGTCTGGCGGCTGGTAAAGGGGTCATCATTGCGCAGACCCTGAAGCAGGCAAAAGAGAGTGTTGAAGACATGTTGGCCGGCAATCGCTTCGGCGACGCTGGCCATCGTGTGGTCATTGAAGAATTCATGCAGGGAGAAGAAGCCAGTTTTATTGCCCTGGTTGATGGAAAGAACGCGTTGCCTTTTGCCAGTTCACAGGATCACAAGGCCCGTGACGATGGTGATCTGGGACCAAATACCGGCGGCATGGGAGCCTATTCTCCGGCTCCTGTTGTCAGTGATGAGGTACACGAGCGAATTATGCAAGAGGTCATCATGCCTACCGTGGCAGGCATGGCTGCCGAGGGCAATACCTATGTCGGTTTTCTCTATGCCGGCCTGATGATTTCACCACAGGGTGAGCCCCGCGTGGTTGAGTTCAATTGCCGCTTTGGCGATCCTGAAGCACAAGCCATCATGATGCGTTTACAAAGCGACCTGCTTGCACTGTGCCAGTCTGCTCTAGCGGGTGAGCTATCAACTCAGGAAATTGACTTTGATAACAGACCCTGTGTTGGCGTGGTGCTGGCTGCCGGTGGTTATCCGGATGACTATGCCAAAGGCAGGGAAATCAGTGGGCTGGATTCAGCACAGAGTCGCGACAAAAAAATATTCCATGCCGGTACCCGCCTGCAGGATGGAAAGGTAGTGACCAATGGCGGCAGAGTGCTGTGCGCCACTGCATTGGGCGATACGGTGACAGCAGCCCAGCGTGCCGCTTATGAACTGGCAGACAGTATTTCCTGGGACGGGCTATACTATCGCAGAGATATTGCCTATCGGGCAGTGGCCCGGGAGAAAAAGACTGATGCTTAGACCCAGTGCAGCAATAAGCGATACCCTCATTGGCCATTTTGACCGCGCCCTTAAAACCCTGATTCCGGGCTCGGTGACAGCTGCCAGGGAAAATCCGGCAGATACTGCCAATTCTGGTAAATTAAGTGAGCCAGAACGTAAACACAGCGCTGGCTTGATGCGTATCAATCATACCGGTGAGGTGTGCGCTCAGGCCTTGTATCAGGGACAATCCCTGACTGCGCACTTGCCTGAAGTCCGGGAGGCCATGCAGGACGCCGCTGACGAGGAAATTGATCACCTGAACTGGTGTGAGCAAAGACTACAGGAACTGGGCAGTCGGCCCAGCCTTTTTAATCCTATCTGGTATGGTATGTCATATGGCCTGGGTGCTCTGGCAGGTATGGCCGGCGATCAATGGAGTCTGGGTTTTGTCGCGGAAACGGAACGCCAGGTCTGTCATCACCTGGATGAACATTTACAAAAACTGCCTGAACAGGACTTTGCCAGCCAGGCAATTCTTAGCCAGATGCGCATTGATGAAGCCAAACATGCCACACTCGCTGAATCGGCTGGTGCCGCCCAACTACCGCCATTTTGCAGCGACGCCATGACACTAATGGCTCAGCTCATGAAAAATGTGGTTTATCGGATTTAGGACTTTTTGCCAACTCAAGCACTACTCGCCGTATCAATCAGTTCCACGCTGTGACTCATCTGCACGCCGGCGTTTTTTAGCATGATGGATGCCGAGCAGTATTTGTCGGCAGAAAGTTCAACGGCACGAATGACCTTCTGCTCATCCAGGGACTTTCCGCTGACTTTAAAATGCAGGTGTATCTTTTCAAAAACTGCCGGCACCGCATCAGCCCGTTCGCCGTCAACTTCAACCAGGCAGTCTTCCACTTCCTGTCTGGCCTTTTTCAGAATGCTAATCACATCAACACTGGAACAGGCCCCTACGCTCATCAACATCAGCTCCATGGGACGCATTCCCAGATTCTGCCCGCCAATTGATTCGGGTCCATCAATGATCATGCTATGACCACTGCCGGACCTGCCTTCCATTTTGGCTGCTTCTATCCACTTAACACTTGCTTTCATAGCACCACCCTGCCTGTCTGTAAGCTGCTTATTATCGCACAGCCAAGTGCTGGAATCCTGAGCTAAATAACTCGCTCTAGAGCAAGCAGCATGTGCTTTTTACCATAGAACCTCTAGGGAATTTATGGTATACAGGAGCGAGAATAATAGGAGCAGTAGGGGAATTTTTCATGGCATTGATGGCAATCACACCTCATATCAATGATCTTGAAAACTTTTTAAGTCATTCACACAGACGGAAATATCCCAACAAGACCACTGTCATTCATGAAGGGGATAAATCCGAAACGCTGTATTACATCGTCAGTGGGTCGGTTTCTGTCATTCTGGAAGATGAGAAAGGTAAGGAAGCCATCATTACCTATCTTAATCCGGGTGACTTTTTTGGCGAGATGGGTCTGTTTGAGTTTGGGGAGTCACGCAGCGCCTGCGTCAAGACCCGTACCGAAGCTGAGATCGCTGAAATTTCCTACAGTAATTTTTCTGCCTATACCCGCGAACACCCAGAAATACTTTACACCATTGGTGAGCAGATGGCGCACCGTTTACGTAACACGACCCAGCGTGTTGCCGACCTGTCTTTCCTCGATGTAACCGGACGAATTGCCAGTCAGTTACTGGCTCTGAGCAAAGAACCTGATGCCATGACCCATCCTGATGGTATGCAAATCAAGATCACCCGGCAGGAACTGGGCCGCATCGTCAACTGCTCGCGTGAAATGGCCGGACGAGTCCTGAAAGACCTGGAAGAACAGGGACTCATTGAAGTTCATGGAAAAACTATTGTGGTGTTCGGCACCCGCTAACTAGCTTTTCTTTTTCTGTTTTTCTTCTTATCTTGACTTAGCTTCTTGCTGTTAGCCGAATCTTCTTTATATAAACTAATTTGCAGTTTGCGCCCGGCAACAAAGGTATTTTTCAAGTGTTGGAAGGTCTCCTTTGGCATACCTTCTGGCAAATCAACAAGACTGTACTCGTCAAAAATAGTGATGCGACCAATGTGCTTACTTTCAATACCCGCTTCATTGGCAATGGCACCAACGATATTACCTGGCTTGACCTTATGTTCATGCCCTACCTGGATACGATAGCGCTGCATGCCGGATTCCACCCCTTTTAGAAAACGCTCATTGCTGTCACGCTTATTGCTGGAGGATTTTTTGTCTACAGGAAAATCGCGTGAGGTTTTTGCCGGGGCTTCCTTTTTTAACAGCAAGGCTTTGTCACCCCGGTAAAGTTTTGCCAGGGCCGCGGCTATTTCCAAGGCTGGCGTATTATGTTCAAACTGATATTGTTCAAGAATCTCACGGTAAAGTTGCAGTTCATTCGAAGCCAGGGTGTCGCTGATATCCTGTTTGAATTTGGCGATGCGCTTGTTATTGATAAGTTCAGTGGAGGGCAGTTCCATTAATTCAATTTTGCTGCGGGTAGCGCGCTCAATGGCCTGTAGCATTCTTCTTTCACGGGGCGCGACAAACAAAATGGCATCCCCTTCTCGACCGGCTCTGCCAGTACGACCGATACGGTGGACGTAGGCTTCTGTATCATAGGGTATGTCATAGTTAATCACATGGCTGACACGATCAACGTCCAGACCACGGGCAGCCACATCGGTCGCAACCAGAATGTCAATTTTTCCCTGTTTAAATTGTTGTACGGTGCGTTCACGCTGGTTTTGTGGCACATCACCATTGAGGGCAACTGCGCTATAGCCACGCGCTGATAATTTCTCAGCCAGTTCGACCGTCGCCGTTTTTGTGCGCACGAAAACAATGACACCGTCAAAATTTTCAGCTTCAAGAATGCGCGTCAGGGCATCCAGTTTATGCAAGCCGCTGACTGGCCAGTAGCGCTGACGGATGGTTTCAGCCGTGCTGGTTTTAACTTTAATAGTTATTTGCTGAGGATTACGTAAGTATTTTTCCGCAATCTGACGAATCTGTTTCGGCATGGTGGCGGAAAACAAAGCTGTCTGCCGTTGCTCAGGGCATTGTTCGAGTATCCACTCCACATCGTCAATGAAACCCATGCGCAGCATTTCATCTGCTTCATCCAGAACCAGTGTGCTGAGTTTATGCAGTTGCAGTGTGCCACGTCGCATATGGTCCATGACCCGCCCTGGCGTTCCAACCACTACGTGTACACCACGCCTGAGAGCTCTTATCTGACCGGAATAATCCTGTCCGCCATAAACCGGCAGTACATGAAATCCGTCTATATATGTTGCATAACGCTGAAAAGCTTCAGCCACCTGAATCGCCAGTTCCCGGGTAGGTGCCAGCACCAGTATTTGTGGTTCATTTTGCTGGATCTTTAGCTCGGCGAGCAGGGGCAAAGCGAAGGCCGCCGTTTTACCTGTGCCTGTTTGCGCCTGACCGAGCACATCATGACCCTGCATCAAGAGGGGAATGGTTGCCGCCTGAATCGGTGATGGATGCTCATAACCGACTTCATCCAGCACCTTTAATAAGGCCGGACTGAGGGAAAACTGTGCAAAGGCCGAAGCCATGGTTTGTGTCATTTAGCTGCCTTAAGTTGAGAAAACGTCTGATTACCCAGACGCTTCAGAGGGGCGCGCATTGTAGCGCTTAAGACAGTAAAGCGCTATGAAGCATTTTCACGTATCGATTTATTGCTGCTGCTCAATCTCAGCCCAGCGTTCAAAATAGGCGTCCAGCCTTTGCTGCACATCGGCCAGCTGATCCAGAACCTCTTTGGTCTTGTCATGACCCTGCTCATAAAAATCGGGTTGGGATATCTGTGCTTCCAGGGCTGCCATTTCAAGTTCTGCTTTTTCAATCTGCGTGGGTAGCTGTTCCAGTTCATGTTTCAGTTTAAAGCTGAGTTTGTTTTTCTGCTTGGTCTTACTGGCCTGATTGTGGTTTGGTGGAGCCGCAGAGCTAGGTTTACTGATTGTGCGTTCACTACGAAAACCCCCGCCCTGTCTGAGCCAGTCCTCATAGCCTCCGACAAATTGCTCCACTTTTCCAGTGCCCGTTTCTAGCCCTTCAAAGACAATACTGCTGGTGACCACGTTATCCAGAAAATTTCTATCATGACTCACCAGCAACACGGTGCCAGAAAAATTGACCAGCATTTCCTCCAGCAACTCCAACGTTTCCATATCCAGGTCATTGGTGGGCTCATCCAGCACAAGCACATTGGCCGGCTTGCTAAAAAGACAGGCCAGAATCAGGCGGTTTTGCTCACCTCCGGACAGGGAACGAACTTTTTGCCGGGCTCTATCCGGTGAAAACAGAAAATTCTGCAGATAGGACATCACGTGTATTGATTTGCCATTGATCACGACATAATCACTACCCTCTGCAATGATATGATACACATCCTGTGCTGGGTCCAGCTGCTTGCGCAGTTGATCAAAATAGGCAAACTCAAGTTTGCTGCCGATTTTGATTTTGCCACTACACGGTTTTAATTCGCCCAGCAGAATTTTCAGCAAGGTAGTTTTACCCGCCCCATTGGGCCCAATAAAACCGATTTTATCGCCACGCATTATGCGTGTGGAAAAATCACTGATGATCTTTTTGTCACCAAAACTATGCTTGATATGTTCAGCCTCAATCACCAGTTTGCCGGACTTTTCCGCTTCATTCAGCGAGATTTTAGCTTTGCCCTGCAGCATCTTTCGCTGACTATATTCTTCTCGCATTGCCTTCAGCGCACGTACGCGACCTTCGTTACGAGTGCGTCTGGCTTTGATGCCCTGGCGAATCCAGATTTCTTCCTGCGCCAGACGTTTATCGAATTCCGCGTTGGCTTTTTCTTCAATGGCCAGTTGCTGTTCGCGTAATTCGAGAAAGCGTTGATAGGTGCATTCCCAGGCACTGATCTGAGCCCGGTCAAGAATCATGATCTTGTTGGCTATTTTCTGCAGAAAGGTGCGGTCATGCGTAATCAGGAGAATGGCACCACTGAACTGTCCCAGCTGTTTTTCAAGGTATTCAATGGTTGGAATATCCAGATGATTGGTAGGCTCATCCAGCAACAAAACATCCGGTTCGCTGACAAAGGCTTTGGCCAGTGAAACACGTCTGAGCCAACCGCCCGAGAGCGAGGACATCAGAGCATCACCGTCAATGTCCAGCCTGCTCAGGACAGAGTCGACTTTTTGCTGCAGGTTCCAGGCATTCGCCGTTTCAATTTTTTTCTGTAAATCCGCCAGCTTGTGTAAAGCTTTCTCAGTGGCCTCTGCCTGCGAGAGCCGGTTAAATTCCATCAGCAAGTGCCCGGCTTCAGCCAGGCCTTGCAGGACATACTCGGATACACTGAGATTATCGGCAGGTGGTAATTCCTGGTTAAGGTAAGCTACTTTGAGATCGGATTGCCGCCATAGCTCACCACCATCTGCCTTGATCTGCCCACTGAGCAGTTTCAGAAAAGTGGATTTGCCCACGCCATTGCGCCCCAGCAAACCGATACGTTCACCGCTGTGAATAGTCAGTGAAACTTTTTCAAGTAAAACCTGAGGGCCATAAGCCAAATGCAAATCAGTTAAACGAAATAGCAGCATGGAAAGTAATCAGAATTGCATGTGTACAATCAGAGCCGCGGATTATAACCACTGGCAGGCGTAATTGCTTAAAAATGAAATACAGGCTTAAAGGATTAGCCGTAGAGATCAGCTTGCTCAAAACGCTATTGTGGGAACTTCTTAGCGGTGGGTAGCCAGGCTAATTCAGTGGCCCGCCCTGGTAGAGCCAGTCCAGCGCATCCTTGTCCTGGCAAATCTCGGCGCATGCTGCACGAAAATGTGCTGAAATTTTATCGTTCATGCCATCTTCACGGGCAGCACCAAGTTTTCCTTTGCGTATCATGGCACCGGTTTCCAGTAGCGGGACATCCACTGAACTGAAGGTTTCAAATTTCTCCGAATGCGCCTTCATCCAGTCAAAGCCGGTGTACTTCTCGATTGCCGGCCACTGATCCTGATTGGGAGATATGTCGAGGAAATCCGCTATCTTGCGCAAGCAGCCCGCATGATCATTTTTCATTTCAGAAAAGTGTAGAAACAGTACATTTGCTTCATGTCGCAGGGGCCACCAGCCGGCAATGAAACCAGCAAACATCCCCTGCATGCCCATTTCACTCACAATATCTTCGTAAAACGCTGAAAAGCTTGGCCGGGTCATGGCCTGCTTGGGAATCTCCCAAAGCCTGAACCAGTCATCGCTATGCTTTTCCAGAAAAGGCTTGAAAGAAACCAGGGCTTCCTCGGGATTACGGCAGACAACAATATAACGAACCTTCTTGTCGGCGGCAGCCGTCAAAAAAGGCAGGGCCGGTGGAGCGGAATGTGTTTTGAAAGCGCGAGCCTTGCCCTCAGGCATCGCATCGAGCCTATCAAGTACTTCCTGGATCGGCTGATTCGGTCGGCTAAGAAATTCTATCCAGGGAACCTCATCATAAACTGCCTTGAAGTCTTCCGTTCCGCCACTCAATAACTGGAACACAATATTCATGGTCCAGGTGGTTCCACTTTTTGCTGGCACGGATATCACAATATCCTGATCTCGCCAGCTCATGTTCTCCTGAATCTCCGTGGTAATCCAGGGGGGCGCTGAATTTTCGGGTGCCGACATTGTTTGTCCTCAACAGGAAGTATTTCGTTTGAAGTTTTCTACAAGCCGACTTTCATGAAAAGTCAGGCAGTCATAGCCTTTTTAACAAGCCTAAAAAAACAGTACCAGCAGCCAGATCATGCCAAACAGCAAGAGGCTCAGCAAGACCGCTGCCGATCCCAGATCCTTTGCCAGGCCGGATAGTTCATGATGTTCATGCCCTACCCTGTCTACCACAGCCTCAAGACCTGAATTCAAGACCTCAACCGTGATCACAAATAAACAGACTCCCGCCAGCAGGGCCTTTTCGACCCCTCCCTGTCCCAGGTAGAGGCCCAGCGGAATCAGAATGATGCTGGCCAGCACTTCCTGACGGAAGGCAGCCTCCATTCTCCAGCAGGACCTGAGACCATTCATGGAGTATCCAAAGGCCGAAACAATACGTTTAATCCCTGTTTCGCCGGGCTTAACCATGGAAAAACAGCTCTTTTAATTTTTTTCCGGGATCAGCCGCCCGCATGAATGCTTCACCGACCAGAAAGCCATAAACACCATGCTGCATCATTTCCTCGACATCCTCTCTGGCATGAATACCGCTTTCAGTGATCACGGATACCTCTTGTGGAATATCTTTCAAAAGCTCATAGGTGGTCTCGAGTCGGGTCGTGAAGGTATGCAGATCTCGATTATTGATACCCAGCAAATCGGGGTTGAGTTGCAGAGCCAGATCCATCTCTGCCCTGGAGTGAACCTCTATCAGGCAATCAAGCTGATAGTCTTGGGCACAGGCAGCCAGATCCTTCAGAAGCGCCGGTTCCAGGGCGGCAACAATCAGCAGAATACAGTCTGCGCCCAAGGCCCTGGCTTCTACAATCTGATATGGATCAATCACAAAATCCTTGCGAAGCACCGGCAATTTGCAGGCATTCCTGGCTGCCTGCAGGTACTCATCGGCACCCAGGAAAAAATCGATATCAGTGAGCACAGATAAACAACAGGCGCCATTTTCCGCATAAGTTTCAGCGATAGCGGCAGGATCAAAATGCTCTCGCAGCAAGCCTTTACTGGGTGAAGCTTTTTTGATCTCTGCGATTACGGCAGGACGTTTGCGCTGAATCTGGTCTGCCAGTGCCTGGCTAAAGCCACGTGGTTTTTTTTGCGAGACGATCACCTGTTCAAGATCCTGCAGGGATAGCTTGGCCTGGCGCTCCAGAATTTCTTCCTGTTTGCGCTGCAGGATTTTTTTCAAGATGGTTGCCTGATTCACATGCTACCCTGTCGGACTTTCAATCCCTTAAGTACCTGAACCCCTGCCCGATTCGAGAAAATTTTTCAGCAAGGCATGGCCATTTTCACTGAGTATGGATTCCGGATGGAATTGTACACCCTCGATGGCGAATTCTGTGTGACGCACACCCATAATTTCTTCAGGCTCTCCACTGGCTGTCTGGGTCCAGGCGGTCACTTCCAGACACTCCGGCAGTGTTTTCTGGTCTATAACCAGTGAGTGATAACGGGTCGCTTCAAACGGCGAGGACAGAGAGGAAAATACTCCTTGCCCTGAATGATAGATGTCAGAAAGTTTACCGTGCATGACCTTGAGGGCACGTACAGTGTTTCCGCCAAAGGCTTCACCAATACTCTGATGACCCAGGCAGACACCCAGAATCGGCAGCTTGCCGGCAAAGTACTGTACAGCCGCTACCGATATGCCCGCCTCTTTGGGTGTACAGGGTCCCGGAGAAATCACCAGATGACTGGGGTTCTGCTTTTCAATGTCAGCCAGTGTTATCTCATCATTGCGATACACTTTTACCTGCATGCCCAGCTCGCCAAAATACTGTACCAGGTTATAGGTAAAGGAATCGTAATTGTCGATCATCAGCAACATTACTGCAGGCCCTCTTCAGCCAGCTTGACAGCTGAAAATAATGCTCTGGCCTTGTTCATGGTCTCCTTCCACTCCAGCCGCGGTTCGGAATCAGCCACGATACCGGCACCGGCCTCCACGTAAAGGGTTTTATCCTTGATGACAGCGGTACGAATGGCTATCGCCATGTCCATGTTGCCATTCCAGGACAGATAGCCCATTGCGCCGCCGTAAACACCGCGTTTTACCGGCTCAAACTCATCAATGATTTCCATGGCCCTGACTTTGGGTGCACCACTGAGGGTACCTACCGGCAGGGTAGCCTTGAGAACATCCAGCGCAGTCCTGTCCTCTGCCATCTCACTTTCCACAATCGATGCAATATGCATGACATGGGAATAGCGCTCGACGAACATCTTTCGCGTTACCCGGACCGAACCTGTACGTGATACCCGTCCTGCATCATTACGACTCAAATCTATCAGCATCAAATGCTCGGCAATTTCTTTTTCATCTGCCAGCAGTTCTTTTTCCAGCGCCAGATCTTCTTCTTCGGTATGGCCCCGGCGACGGGTGCCCGCCAGTGGTCTGACTGTGATATGTCCTTCTTCGACCCGCGCCAGTATTTCCGGCGAGGCGCTGACGATATGGAAATCCTCCAGATCCATATAGACCATGTAAGGTGAAGGATTCAGTTGTCGCAAGGCCCGATATATGTTGATGGCTTCCCCCTCATAAGGGATGCTCATCCGTTGTGCCAGTACCACCTGCATGACGTCACCGGCAACGATGTAATCCTTGATTTTTCCTACAGCTTCCTCATAGGCCTGCCTGCCGAAACTGGACACAAAACTGTCCTCGTCAACTACTCGTGACTGTGCCTTGGGTTTGAACAGCGCCGGATCGAGAGGTTTATGCAGTGCAGCTGTGAGTTCATCCAGACGTTGCTGACCCTGCGCAAAGGCATTTTCCTGAGCCGGGTTCACATAAACCAGAATTGAAATCGTGCCGCGGAGATTATCAAACACAATAACTTCTTCGGAGACCATCAGCACAATATCCGGTGTGCCAACCGTGTCTTGCGGTGCCGTTTCTGCAACCTTGTGTTCGTTATAACGAACGGTGTCATAGGCAAAATAGCCAACCAAACCGCCATTAAAACGTGGTAAACCGTCCAGTTCGGGAATCTTGTAGTGCGCCTGGAAAGCCGCTATATCAACAAAAGGATCATCACTCCTGAAGGATTCAGTGAGCTCTCCGTCCTGAACAATACTGAAGTCATGGCCACTGACCTTGAGCTGGGTAAGACAGGGCAAACCAATGATGGAATATCGCCCCCACTTTTCACCTCCCTGCACCGACTCCAGGAAATAACTGTAAGGGCCATTGGCCAGTTTTAAATAAACACTAAGCGGTGTCTCCAGATCAGCGAGTACTTCACGGCTCAGTGGAATACGGTTATAACCCTGACTGGCAAGGTCACTGAACTGCTCCATATTCATGAGCTTTCAAGTTCCGCCCGCATTTTGCTAATAGTGCCTGCATAGTCCTGGCTGCCAAAAATTGCAGACCCTGCAACAAACATGTCAGCACCGGCCCTGGCAATCGCAGCGATATTATCAACACTGACACCCCCATCGACTTCCAGACGTATATCCCTGCCACTTTGTTCAATCAGCTTCCTTACCTGACCCAGCTTGTTGAGCGTTGAATCTATAAATTGCTGGCCGCCAAAACCCGGATTGACTGACATCAGCAAAATGATGTCGAGCTTGTCCATGACGTGTTCAAGATAATGAACGGGGCTGGCCGGATTGAGAACCAGACCAGCTTTACAGCCAAGTGATTTAATCAGGCTCAGTGAACGATCAACATGATTACTGGCTTCCGGATGAAAGGTGATATAGCTGGCGCCGGCTTCGGCAAAATTATTGATCAGACTGTCGACCGGGCTCACCATCAGGTGAACATCAATTGGCGCTTCAATTCCATAGTCCCTGAGTGCCTTGCAGACCATGGGGCCGATGGTTAAATTCGGAACATAGTGATTATCCATCACATCAAAATGTACTATGTCGGCACCGGCCGCTAGGACGGCATCTACCTCTTCGCCGAGTCGGGCAAAGTCTGCAGAAAGTATTGACGGCGCAATCAGGAAATCGCGTTTGCTCATTACTGCCTACCTGGCGGATGAAATCAGACGCGCATTGTACAAGGTTTAGGCAGGGCTGTCCTGCTCATCAACCAGTGAGAGCCTGATAATTTCCCAGGCCTCATCAATGTCATCGACGAATTCAAAGCACTCCATATCTTCTTTGCTGACCATGCCTTCTTCAAGCAAAACATCAAAATTGATCAGGCGCTGCCAGTACTCCCTGCCGAAAAGCAATATGGGCAAGGCCTCAATTTTCCCTGTCTGCACCAGGGTCAGGGATTCAAAAAGTTCATCCAGAGTTCCAAAACCGCCTGGAAAGACCACAATTGCACGCGCTCTTAACAGAAAATGCAACTTGCGCATGGCAAAGTAGTGAAAACGGAAACACAGTTCCGGCGTTATAAAGGAGTTGGGATACTGCTCGTGGGGCAGCACAATATTCAGGCCAATCGATTGAGAGCCCGCCTCACTGGCTCCCCGATTGGCGGCTTCCATAATTCCCGGCCCCCCACCAGTAACCACATACAAATCGGGACAGGAATCTTTACCGGACATCTCGCTGATCCTGGCTGCCATTTCCTTCGCCTGTTGGTAATAGGGGCTGCTGGCATCCATGCGGGCACTGCCGAAAATGACAACCGTATGCTCAATGCCATGTTCTTTCATGACAGATTCTGGTTTGGCCAGTTCCAATTGCATGCGTACAGGGCGCTGGGCATCCTCCAGCAGGTAATCGATATCATCAAAGGCGAGCCGGTAGGACGGAGAATTAATCTGCTTCTCGGCATCGGGTGGCGCGATATGATGTTGCGCATACAAACGGTCTTCTGCAGCATCGGGAAACAGATGCCCTGGTCGACGTCGCTTTTGCCGGTCCACTTCCTGAAATTTCTTTTTCACCTTCACCTCGTTCAAGCCTGCTGCGCATTGGCAAGCAGCTGTGCTTCCAGTTGTTGTAAACGTTCAACAGTGCCAATATCAAACCACTGCCCGGTGTAGTACTCACCGGTGATCCTGCCATCCGGCATGAGGGCTTCCCAGACGGGAGCCAGAGCTAATTTGCCCGCCTCGATACCATCCAGAAGTTGCGGATGAATGACGGCAATTCCGCTATAGGTCAGCGCCTTTTTGCCTCCGCCTCCGCCCTCGCTTTCTCTCACACACACGCGTTTGTCTTCCTGTAAGTGATAGTCGCCCTGCGGATGTTGAGGCGGGTTATCAACCAGTACCAGATGTGCCAGTTCCTGCATGGCTGATTTTTCCCGCAAACGGGAAAAAGGGTAATCGGTCCATATGTCTCCATTGACCAGCAAGAAGGGGGCAGTCCCCAGCATGGGCAAGGCCTTGATAATACCTCCAGCAGTTTCAAGCGCTTCTGCTTCCGCTGAATAGCGAATGCTGAGGCCATAGCTGGCACCATCTTCGAGCGTCTCTTCTATTTGCTGTCCCAGCCAGGCATGGTTAATGATGATTTCATTAAATCCTGCCTCAGCCAGTCGCTCCAGGTGATACTCAATCAGTGCTTTGCCCGCAATCTGTAATAAAGGCTTGGGGGTTTGATCCGTCAGGGGCCGCATACGCTCACCTCTGCCAGCAGCCAGAATCATTGCCTTCAATGTGATGACTCCCTTGCTGTGGCAGCAAGAATTTTATCTTCGATATCCTGTACCACTTCGTCGTCCAGCCAGTGCAGGAAATCATCGACTTGAGTATACTTTCCCTTTAACTCACTCAAGTAGGCCAGGGTTCTGGGGATGTCCCCAAGATAATTAATTTTCTGGTCTCGTAAATACAGACGCGCAAAAATGCCGATGGCTTTCAGATGCCGCTGTACTCCCATCAACTCAAAGTCTCGGATAAATTCACTTGCCGAAAGCTCACCTGCTAATTCTGGCTTTATCTGCTGAAAATAGATATCAGCCCAACTCAGCACTTGTTCCCTCGGCCAGGCGATATAACAATCCTTCAACAAGGATACCAGGTCATAACTCAGCGGCCCTATCACCGCATCCTGATAATCGATAACTCCCAAACTGCCATCTGCCAGGAGCATCAGGTTACGCGAATGGTAATCCCGATGAACACTTACCTGCGTCTGAGCCAGCGCTGATTCGCGCAGACTGGCAAAACATTGCGACAGTATTTTTTCTGAAACCAGGCTCAGCTTCAGACCCAGCAATTTTTCACAGAACCAGTGACTGAAAAGCTGCATTTCATCGTTCAGGCGCTGTACCGAATAATCCGGCAAATTGCCTTTTACCGGTATCGACTGGATCTTGTGTAACTGTTCAAATGCCTGCTGATAAAGTGCACCAGCGTCCTCAATGGCGCTTTTCCTTTGCTGGGCACTGTTCAGTTTTTCCCAAAGTAGGACATCACCAAAATCGCTCAGGCAAAGGTATCCCTGATCCATATCAGCTTCATGTATTTCTGGAACCCTGACACCTGCACCCTGGTAAAGTCTGGTGATCTGAATAAAGGGTCGGCTGTCCTCTTGCTGTGGTGGCGCATCAACCAGAATAAAACTTTCTGTCCCCGCTCTTGCCCGGAAATAGCGCCGGAAGCTGGCATCACCCTGGATCAGTTTGATCTCGAATGCCTCAATGCTGTGCTGCGCTGATAAGCGTGGGAGTATGTGACGAAACCAGGCATGCAAGCCATCGGTGCGACTACCATAGTCGTCGTAAGTCGAGCTCATGCTGGACGGTGCTTCCCTTGTTTAGACTTAGAAGAGTAATTACAATCCATTATGCCTTTACAACCCGGATTTGAGAAGTGACCTGCAAAGCCAAGGGGCCTTTTTTTCCTTTTAAAACAAGCTATTCTATCATTCCCATAACTGCACTCCTCTGGCTAACGGCTCCGGCTTACCTGCTGGCACAGCAAGCGGAGGAGTCGCTACAGCCGCCGAATGTTGCCGCTGAAAACTGGGTTCCTCTTGCTGAGCTGCCACCGCAACTACGCGATACTGCCGACGAAGCCTGTTGCGGTATATACATCAATCCTCAGCAGCCTGCAGCCATCAGCGACGGTTCTGTTAAGGTTGCAGCCGCTCATGGTGAATTTGATGGCAATAATCAGCAGGCTCTGATTGACGGGGGTATCGACATTCGTTTTACCGATACTTGGCTGCAGGCAGACCAGGGCATTGTCGACAAGCTGGCGGGCATTGTGGAACTGAGAGGAAATATACGGCTGCGCCAGAGCGGGCTCAGTATTGGCGCTACCGCTGCCAGCGTCAACACCACAAACGCTTACTCTGAATTGCAGAACACCTCTTATGTCCTGCATGAGCTTGCCGCCAGAGGCAGCGCTGATCAACTTATATTCAATCAAAATCAAAACCTGTTAATCATCAATGAGGGGACCTATACAGTCTGTGAACCTGGTGATGACACCTGGTTACTTGCCGGTGAAACGATTGAGCTGGATCAGAATAGCGGCCGCGGCAGCGGTCGCAACATTGTCTTGCGAGTCAAGAATATCCCGCTTTTTTACACACCCTATATCAGCTTTCCCATTAATGAAGAGCGCAGTTCTGGCTTACTCTACCCAAGTATCGGTTCTACTCGTGAGGGTGGCTTTGATTACGAGCAGCCCTACTATTTCAACCTGGCACCGAATTTTGATGCCACCCTCAGCCCGCGTCTGATGAGTGAGCGAGGGCTGATGATGGGTCTGGAAAGCAGATATCTGGGCAGTGATACCAATAGCCAGATAAACCTGAGCTACCTGCATGATGATGCGCAATATGATCCCAGCACCTTGAACCTGCCCGGGACACAAAGCCCTCCTCAGGCCAAGCGCTGGCAGATAAATTATCAGGGATCCGCTGCCTTCAGTGAGCGCTGGACCGCGCAGGCCAATTTCTCAGCAATCAGTGATTTTGATTACTTCCAGGACTTTGGTTCACAGGGCCTGAATGATACTACCCGCAGCTACCTGTACCGTCATGGTGAGTTGGCCTACCGACAGGATAATCTGCAACTCAAAGCGGCTCTGCAAAGTTTTCAGCAGATCGACCCTGGTCTCAATGATCTGAGCAAGCCTTATTCTGCGTTGCCACGCATTAACATAAATTATGCCGGAGATATCACCCAAAACTGGCACTATCAATTGCCCTCTGAATACGTCTATTTTGACCGCAACCTGAACGCCGCGCTGCTGAACCAGGCTCAGATTGACAATGGAGCCCTACTCAAGGGTCAGCGCTTATCCCTCTCACCTCGTCTGTCCTGGCGCTGGCAGAAACCCGGGATTTTTGCCATTCCCTCTATCGGCTATGACTATACACAATACCGGCTTGATGAGCAGGCAAACGGCAAGCCCGATACAATTGACCGGGGTATCGCCATGGGCAGTTTTGACAGCGGACTGATTTTCGAACGCCCTGTGCAAGTTCGCGGTACTGATTATCAACAGACGCTGGAACCCCGGATTTTCTATCTTTACCGTGATTATGAAAATCAGAATGATATCCCCCTCTTCGATACCGCTGATTTAAGCTCAGGTTTTAACCAGCTGTTTCGTGAAAACCGCTTTAGTGGACGTGACCGTATTGCTGACGCCAATCAACTGACGCTTGCATTCACGAGCCGTTTTCTTGATCCGCAGGGGCAGCAAAAGGCCAGCCTGAGTCTGGGACAGATATTCTATTTTGAAGACCGCCGCGTGGGACTGACAAGTCTGACGGCAAACAGACAGTCCTCCAGCTCGGCACTGATAACTCAATTTAATTATCAATTTAACGAAAACTGGCGTCTTGGCCTCTTGCGGGAATGGAGTCAGGACAGCAATGACATTGATTCGACAAGTTTTCAATTCCGTTATCAATCTGATATAAATCAGCTCCTGAATATCAGTTATCGCTACCGCGATAGCACGAATATTCCGGGTTTGATCAAGCAAACTGATATTTCAGCGCTATGGCCAATTTCAGACAACCTGGGACTCATCGCACGCTGGAATTACGATCATGCCAACAGCCGTGATCTGGAATCCATCATTGGGCTGGCCTACAGCTCGTGTTGCTGGGATTTGCGGGTAATTGCACGCCGCTGGGCAGACAACACCGATTTAAGCGGAAATTTCGTGCGCGAAAATAACGGAATTTTTATACAATTTGAACTAAAAGGCCTGGGAAACATCCTAGGTAATAGTATTGACTCATTAATTGGTAACAGTATTTCCGGCTTTAAGAATTATGTTGAAAACAATTAGATTACTACTCTGCCTGGCTCTGAGCAGCTCTGCACTCCATGTCCACGCCCAGCTCAGTGACAAAGTCATAGCGGTGGTTGATAACGATGTGATCTTGCAAAGTGAATTCAGCGAACGCCTGCTCAACATTACACAAAATGCTCAGGGTCGAAATCTGCCTCCGCGGGCTGAACTTGAGGAGCTGGTGCTCGATCAGTTGATTCTTGAAAGCATTCAGTTACAACTCGCTGTTAACAACGGTATTCGGGTTAACGACAATCAGCTGAATCAGGCGTTGACCGCAATTGCCGAACAAAACAATATGACATTTGATCAGTTCCGCAACATTCTGAACAGTGAAGGGGGCTATCAGGATTTTCGCGAGCAGATACGCCGCGACATAATGATCAATAATCTGCAGAGCAATGCGATTAACGCTCGTATCTCCATAACCCGCCAGGAAGTTGAAAACTATTTACGATCTGAAGCCGCGCAGATTGATATCGCACCGGAATACCGGGTTAATCATATTCTGATACCCTTTGACGCTCTCGGCCAAAATCAACGGGTGGAAGAACTGGCTGACTTGCTGTACCAGCAGATACAGGAAGGTGAAGATATTCTGCAGCTGGCATCGTCCGGACAAATTCTTGGCATGCCTGTCAGTGGCGGTGACCTGAGCGGCTGGCGTAAACTGGAAAACCTGCCAACCATGTTCCGTCCGGTGGTACCGGATCTGGCTGTCGGTGAAGTCAGCGAACCTTTCCGCAGTGACAGTGGTTTCCATATCGTCAAGATTGTTGATAAAAGAGGAGGATCTGATCTGCAGGTCAATCAGACCCATCTGCGCCATATCCAGATTCGCCCCAATGAAATCCGTACTCCCCAACAGGCTGAATCATTAATCAATGAACTGCATGAGCGTATCGAAAATGGCGAGGATTTTGGCGACCTCGCCCGGGTATATACAGATGACCCCGGAACCATGGTGTCCGGCGGTGATCTTGACTGGATGACCGAAGGGCAGTTACCTCCAGACTACCAGCAGGTCATTAACACACTCGAGATTGATGAAATTTCAGATCCTTTCCAGGTAGAAGGTATCTGGCACATTGCCCAGGTACTAGATCGCCGGGTGGAAGATGTCACCGATGAAAACCGCCGTTTCCAGGCTGAACAGATTATTCGTGATCGAAAATATGACACCGAGTTGGAGAACTGGCTCAGCGAAATACGTGACACAGCCTACATCAACATAAAATTGGGAGACGGCGATTAGCCAGCCCCGTTTTATTGCTCTCACAACAGGTGAGCCTGCAGGTATCGGTCCGGATATCTGCCTCCGCCTCGCGGAAGTTTATATTCAGCAGCAGGATGCCGCCTTTGCCAATACGGTGCCGGTTATGATCGCCGACCCGGATTTACTGTCTGAGCGTGCCAGACAACTTGAATTGAGTATCGACATTAAACCCTTCGCTGCCTTCAATCCTCAGCAAACTGCCCTGTGGGTCGAATCGGTCAGACTTGCCGAAGCGGTAGTGCCGGGGAAATTAAATAAACAAAATGCCCCTTATGTACTTGCTACCCTGGACAGGGCAATCGAGGGCTGTCTCAGCGGGAAATTTCATGCCATGGTGACTGCACCTGTGCAAAAAAGCATTATCAATGAAGCTGGCATTGCGTTTAGTGGCCATACGGAATACCTGGCTGAGCGCTGTCACTGCGAGCAGGTTGTCATGATGCTGGCAACATCCGATTTACGAGTGGCGCTGGCCACCACTCATCTGCCGCTTGCCGAGGTGCCGGCTGCAATCAATCAAGCAGCCTTAAGTCAGACGATCAGTATTTTGCACAGTGACCTGCAGGACAAATTTGGCATTGCCCGGCCACACATTCTGGTATGCGGTCTCAATCCGCATGCCGGTGAAAGTGGACATCTGGGCCGTGAAGAAATCGATATCATCGCGCCGATTATTGAGAAACTGAAATCTCAGGGGATGCGCTTACAGGGGCCCCTTCCCGCCGATACGATTTTCACCCCCAAATACCTGCAAACGGCCGATGCCGTGCTGGCAATGTATCATGACCAGGGTTTGCCGGTTCTGAAATCGCGTGGTTTTGGGGAAGCTGTCAATATTACCCTGGGTTTGCCGATCATCCGCAGTTCTGTGGACCATGGTACAGCTCTTGATCTGGCTGGCAGCGGCAAAGCCAGCTTCAGCAGTCTGTTACAGGCCTTCAAGCTGGCAGCCAGCATGCAAGCCAGTAACTGATGAAAAGCCTGCATCGAGCCAGAAAACGTTTCGGCCAGAATTTTCTGCATGACCAATCCATTATTGAACAGATCATTCATGCCTTGGGACCCAAAGCCAAGCAGTCGATCATTGAAATCGGCCCCGGCAAAGGTGCCCTGACCGCTGCTCTGCTAAACAGCGGTGCAAACCTTACCGCCATTGAAATTGATCGTGACCTGGCAGCATTGCTTGAACAGACCTTCGGTGGGCAGGCAAATTTCAGGCTACTGGAACAGGATGTCCTGCAGCTAGATTTCAACAGCCTGCTGTCGCCGGAAAATCCGGGACGCATCATTGGCAACCTCCCTTACAACATATCAACGCCGCTGATTTTTCATTTACTTGCCTACCTGCCTGGCATTATCGATATGTTGTTCATGCTGCAGTTAGAAGTGGTCGAGCGAATGCGTGCCACACCCGGCTCCAAAGCGTATGGACGCCTTAGCATCATGTGCCAGTATTACTGTGAGGTAGAAAAGCTCTTTGAGGTCCCTCCGCTGGCATTTTCACCCGCACCCAAGGTCACTTCGGCGATCGTCAGACTGAGACCACGGAACCAGCCACAGACCATGCTCGAGGATCCGAAGCAACTGGAGAGTTTAGTGCGGCAGGCATTTGCCCAGCGCCGCAAGACGTTGCGTAACAATCTGCAGGGGCTGGTTTCGGCTGAACAACTGCAGGCTCTTGATATTGATCCAGGGCTGCGTCCTGAGAACCTGTCACTGCAAGACTATGTTAGAATTTGCCGCTGGCTTGCACAGAAATAATCGGATCGAACCACGCACATGAACCTGCAGGTAACTGAAAATTCCGGCATAAAGATAAGTGTACAGACCCGCTATCTGGAGCATCAGTCTGATCTCATGAATAATGCCCATGCCTTTTCCTATACCATCACTATCCACAACATGCGGGCGGATACTGTGCAACTGTTACATCGTCATTGGATCATTACCGACCAGAATAACCAGGTGGAAGAAGTCAAAGGCAAGGGGGTTATCGGCCAGCAGCCTAAAATCAGGCCCGGTGAAAATTTCCAATACTCCAGCGGAACCATACTCAAAGGCAATATAGGTGACATGAAAGGCAGCTATACTATGCTGGCTGAAAATGGTGAAACCTTCGAGGCAGTCATTCCGACCTTTGTCCTGGCTACCCCGAACATGTTGCACTAGTCACTCAAGACTCACTGGAGATAAGGATGGCTGTTTACGCAGTTGGCGATATTCAGGGCTGTTACAAACCCCTGAGAAAACTGCTCGACAAGATCAACTTCGACCCGACTGTCGACAGACTCTGGTGTGTCGGCGACCTGGTCAATCGCGGTCCTGACTCCTTGCGTACTTTGCGTTTTCTGAAAGAGCTTGGGCCGGCCTTTACCTCTGTTCTGGGCAATCACGATCTGCATTTTGTGGCACTGTCCACCGGAGCTCATGATGGCGGCAAAAAGAAGACCTTGAAAAAGCTGCTGAATGCTCCAGACTGCGAGGAACTGTGTGAGTGGGTCAGGCACTTGCCAATCATCCATCACGAAACCCTTAAAACGGACAGGGGCAAGGAAGCTTTTCTGATGGTTCATGCCGGTTTTGCCCCGGGTTGGAGCCTCAAACAGATACTGGGCTATGCCAGCGAAATCGAAAATGCTCTACAAGGCGATAACTATCAGAAATTTTTAAGCAAAATGTATGGAGACCAACCCGATATCTGGCACGAGGAACTGGATGGTATGAAACGGCTGCGGGTACTGACCAATTATTTCACGCGCATTCGTTTCTGTAACCCGGAAGCACAGCTGAATCTGGCGTTAAAAACGGGGGCAAACACTGCGCCCAAAGGTTACAAACCCTGGTACCAGTTCCAGAAACTCAATAAAGACTTAAGCATACTCTTTGGTCACTGGGCAACGCTGAACGGTGTCACTGACATGGAAAATGTTTATGCCCTTGATACCGGGTGTGTCTGGGGACGTTGCCTGACGGCTTTACGCCTGGAAGATAAACAAATATTCTGTACTGAATGCAATTGAGCTGATTTATCTATCGTGAAAATTTATCTGGTTGGCGGCGCTGTCCGCGATAAATTATTGGGCCTGCCCGTTAAAGACCGAGACTGGGTGGTCGTCGGTGCTAGCGCTGAAGAAATGCTGGAATTGGGTTATGAACAGGTCGGCAAGGATTTTCCGGTATTTCTGCATCCACAGACCAAAGAAGAGTATGCACTTGCCCGTACCGAACGTAAAACGGGTACGGGACACACGGGTTTCAGTATCAATGCATCCCCCGAAGTCACCCTTGAAGAAGACCTGCTGCGCCGCGATCTGACTATCAATGCCATGGCTGAAGATGAAGATGGCAACCTGATCGACCCTTACGGCGGGCGCGAGGATATCCACAATAAAATTCTTCGCCATGTCTCTGATGCATTTTCTGAAGACCCCCTGCGGGTACTTCGAGTCGCCCGTTTTTCCGCGCGCTTTGCTCATCTCGGATTTGAAGTCGCTCAGGAAACCTTGCAAATGATGCAGCAACTGGTAAATAACAGTGAACTGAATACCCTGCCTCCCGAGCGGGTCTGGCAGGAAGTGCGTCGTGCCTTGTCGGAACAGACCCCGGCCTTTTTTTTCCTGACACTGCGAGATTGCTATGCGCTGGGAATCATCATGGAAGAAATTGAAGGGCTGTTTGGCATTTCACAGGAAAAGGCTCGCATGAGCCTGATGGCTCTGACTAAAGCCGCCGAACTGACTCCCGATACCGCTATTCGTTTTGCCGCACTGTGTCATGAACTGGGCATTGTGCATGAATTCACCTTGCGAAAAAATCTGAGAAAAGTAGACAGCCTCTGCGACCGACTCAAGGTGCCCAATGATTACCGGGATCTGGCTGCTGTGGTCTGCGCCTATTGTGACGATTACGCCAGACTGGACATGACGGATCCTTCAAGTGCACTGTATTTATTTGAGGAAACAGATGCCTTTCGTCGACCTGAGCGCTTCACCTTTTTCCTGACTGCCTGTAAAGCCATCGGCAAGGCACGTGGCGAAACTGATTATAATCTGGATGAAATGAACCGCTTTGTCATGCATGCCCTTAAGGTCTGCCAGAACATTGATACCAGCAAACTCAGCGAAGCGGGTTACCAGGGTGAGGAGTTTGGTGAAAAACTCAAGGAATTGCGCCTGCAAACGCTGACCGACCTGCTCAAATATGACGAATGAGGCATGCGACAAACCCGTTGCCCTGATTACCGGTAGCGCAGCTCGAATTGGCGCCGGTATTGCCCGACTGCTGCACTGCAGTGGTTACCGCATTATCCTGCATTATCTGCACTCACAAACCCAAGCCCTGCAGCTTTGTGAGGAACTGAACCAAAACTCAGCAAATTCCTGTATCAGCCTGCAAGCCGACCTCCTGGACCTGGATGCCATACAAGAGCTAGCCAGGCAAAGCATAGCCCATTGGGGGCGACTGGATACCCTGATCAATAATGCTTCGAGTTTTTATCCACGATCACTGGATAATATTCAGCAGACTGACTGGCAAAACCTGATGGGAAGTAATGCACGTGCTCCTGCATTTTTAAGTAAAGCCTGCTATTCCGCCTTAAAAAAATCCTCTGGCTGTATTATCAATATCACTGACATTGCCGCATCCACGGGGCGAGCTGAATACAGTCTCTATAGCATGGCAAAAGCAGCCCTGGAAAATCTTAGCCGTTCACTGGCACGCGAACTGGCACCGGAGGTCAGGGTCAATGCCATTGCTCCGGGTTTTATCCTACCGCCCAATGTGAGTGGCGCTAAAAATACAAAAGGGGACCTCACAGCCGAGCCCCTGAGCTACTCATGCCTGAATTATCCAGCAAGAACTGATGACATCGCCCATGCGGTTTTATTTTTGATAAGTGAAGCCAGCTATATCACCGGGCAGATACTCCATGTCGATGGAGGCAGAAAGCTGATTTTCTAGTGCTGCGGAATCCGGTTTGTCCAGCAGAGCACTTGAGCAGATTTCAGGTGCTGGCTTCCATGAACTGCGCCAGATCAAAATCCCTGTCTGTGATGCCGGCAGCTTCATGTGTCACCAGAGTAATCTCGACTGTTTTATACACATTAAACCACTCGGGATGGTGATTTATCTTTTCTGCGTACAGCGCTACCCTGCTCATGAAAGCAAAGGCATCGATAAAATTTTTAAACACGAAGGTCTTGTGTAACTTTCCATCTTTAAGCTGCCAGGGGATCTCCAGAGAGGCATTTAAGTGCCCGAGTCGCTCATTGATGTCTGTTTCGGTTAATGCCTGCGCCATGTTTGTCAACCTCGTATTGCATCCCCTCTGGCAGAAATGATACGACCATGCCAGGTAAAATCAATTGGCCAGAGTATCTGTTTAGACTTGTCATACTTGTCCCATAATTCAGCGTATGTCTGCCCGAGTAAAGGATGACGTTGCTGCTTCGCGAGCTGGGAAAGTGGCCATAGCACATATGCATTTTCACTAATCTCTGGCCTGGGTAACTCTATCCCTTCATGCTTTCCGGTAGTATCCCCGTAGACAAGAATATCGATATCCATGGTACGGCCACTGAATTTAGCCTGTGTTCTGTCCCGGCCAAAGTCATCCTCAATTTTTTTCAGCACTGCTATCAGTTTTTGCAGGGGCATGTCAGTTTGCATGCTGACCACCATGTTAAGAAAATTATCGCCATCAAATCCCACTGCCTCACTTTCAAAGACAGAGGAGAAACTCAGGTCATTGAACTGTAAAAGCAAGGCATCCAGGCACTGGCTGATATTTTGCAAAGGATGAATATTGCTGCCGATGCCAAGTGCTACCCAGACCATATCAGCTCAGTTCTCTTTCAATGATGACACCAACGTCTCTGGCACCGGTCACTGCTCCCGGTTTTCCCAGCGTCAGTTTCAGTCGACTGACCTTGAACTCATTCAGCACAATCTTGGCAATTTGTTCGGCCAGGGTTTCAATTAACTGGAATTCACTGGATTCGACAAAGCTGATCAGGCGCTTGGCAACAGCCTTGTAATCAAGCGTATCCTCAATGGCATCAGAACTGGCTGCCTTTCGAATATCAAATGCCATGTCCAGGTCGATAGTAACTTTCTGCCGTATTTTGCGTTCCCAATCATAGATACCAATGACAGTTTCTATCTCCAGATTTCTTATGTAGACAATATCCATCAACTCTCTCTTTTATTGCAGGGTTGGCAAACTATCCAGAGCCCAACGCGGTCTGGCCAATATACTTAAATCATCAAAATGACCTGCCAGTAGTCGCTGGCAACCGGCATAGGCAATCATGGCACCGTTGTCGGTGCAGTACTGCAACTTGGGATAATATATACGGTAAGACTCTTTTTCAGCCAGACTGGCCATGACTTGCCGCAAACGTTGATTGGCACTGACTCCTCCGGCCAGCACCAGCGTATCCAGACCCGTCTCTTGCAGCGCACGATGACATTTAATACGCATGGTATCTACAACGGCTTCCTGAAATGCATACGCAATATCCGCTTTGCTTTGTTCGTCCAGTTGCTGAGATGGCTTTGCTGCCTGCAGTTCATGAATGGTATTGAGTGTAAATGTTTTCAGCCCACTAAAGGAAAAATCCAGACCAGGGCGATTGGTCATGGGGCGAGGAAAGGTAAAACGTCCCGCTTCACCCTTTTCAGCAAGGCGGGCAACATGCGGTCCGCCCGGATAAGGCAGATCCAGCATTTTGGCTACCTTATCAAAGGCTTCACCAGCAGCATCGTCGAGCGATTCTCCCATTAACCGATAGGCGCCAATTGTCTCCACTTCGACCAGTTGCGTGTGACCACCTGAAACGAGCAGGGCCACAAATGGAAAGCTTGGTCCCTGTTCTTCCAGCAGGGGCGCCAGTAGATGACCTTCCATATGATGCACCCCCAGTGTTGGAACATTCCAGGTCATGCCCAGAGCTCGTCCGATTGAAGCGCCCACCAAAAGGGCTCCCGCCAACCCGGGTCCAGCCGTATAGGCAAGGCCGTCAATATCGCCTGGCGTACAGCGTGCCTTGTCCATAACCTCTCGTATCAGCGGCAGAGTTTTACGGACATGATCACGGGAGGCCAGTTCGGGAACCACTCCGCCATATTTCTGGTGAAGTGCGACCTGACTGTAAAGTGCATCTGCCAGTAAGCCATCTTCACTGTCATAAATGGCAACGCCAGTTTCATCACAGGATGTTTCAATTCCAAGCACTCTCATGCAACTTGCCCTTTTTTTGCCACTATTTATCCGTGAACTTCCTCAAGTTTCAGGAACTTGCATTATACATTTCCTGTAAACTATGGATAATTAGCCAGCATTGATAATCACTACAAATTGAACAACGCATGATTTTTTATTTGCCGATCCACAGCTTGCAAGACACTTTCGGTCGTATCCGGAATTTTTCATTACCCCTGATACTGCTTTTGTCATTATCTGCCTGTGCATCTTTTGACGACATGCTCACAGCCAAAAGCACTTTGGATCAGACAGCAATTTCCGAAAATGAGCAAGCGATTCAGGAACCTTTGATCGAGGATCTGGTTAATGCAGCCAATGATTCTGGAGAACGGGATATCGTTTCCACACCGGATGAAGACGCCATACAAGCACCCGTACCGATCCAGCCTGTCACCCCGACGGTTGCCATGACAGCAAACCGGGTAGTGGAAAGGGAAATAAATGACTACCTGCAGAATCGCAGAAACCTCCTCAGAATCTGGATTGAACGTGGCCAGATATGGTTTCCGATGATCGAGCAGATTTTTGGCGAAGAAGGTATCCCCGACGAGCTCAAGTATATCGCGCTGGGTGAAAGCAGCCTGAATCCAACGGCCAGAAGTTCCGCCGGCGCTGTCGGCATGTGGCAATTTATGCCAGCGACTGCCCGAGGCGAAGGCTTGCGCGTTGATACCTGGCTAGACCAGAGAATGGACCCTGAACTCGCCACCCGGGCCGCCGCCAAACATTTAAAAATCCTTTATGATTCTTATAGTGGCAACTGGCACCTTGCCCTGGCCGGTTACAACTGCAGTTACCGTTGTATTAGCCGTGCCGTTCAACGAGCCGGCGGCTCCATTGAAAATCCTCCATCTTTCTGGGAGATTTATCCCTACCTGCCAAGACAGACCCGAAATTTTATTCCCAAATTTATCGCCGCAGCACTTATCGTCTCTGACCCAGAACGCTTTGGTATAAAGGTCGACAATCTGGGACAGGAATACACTTATGATGTCGTGTTGGTAGAGGGTATGTTAAGTCTGGAAACTGCTGCCGAACTGGCCGGTGTTGACCTTGCAAGTATCCGCAGACTGAATCCTTCTGTACGCAAAGCCAGCTTACCCGATACTACTGAAGCCTATCCGCTGAAGATTCCGGCAGGCACTTATGAGCGCTTTGTACGGGCATTCGAACTGCTGCCCGAAGAAGAGAAAAGCTCACCCTCTGAATATCAGGTCCGCAGCGGCGACACCCTGGCAGCGATTGCCCGTCAATTCCAAACCAGCGTATCCGAGTTGCAGGCCTTCAACGGCATACGCAATCACCTGATCTACCCAGGTCAGAACCTGATGATTCCTGGCACCGGTATCACTACCGATATTGCTATCCTCTCGGAAACAGCGCGCACCGTTCATTACGGACAGGCTATGTATCGCCCGATCAAACTGAATGAGGGCTTCCAGATTGTAGAACAGGCAGGTTCCTCGGAAGAAGAACCATTAATGGCCATCAGTCTGAGTGATGAGGTGATTGACGAACTGGTTGTACCCACTATCTACAATGTACGTGCCGGAGATACCCTGGGGCAGATTGCCGAACGCTTTGACGTATCGATCCGGGACATCCAGGTCTGGAACAATATTCGTGGTACAACCATTTTCATCAACCAGGAACTGACTCTGCACACTGCAGCTACTGCACCCAGTCAACAAAGCTACCGGGTACAGCGTGGCGATAACCTGGCCAGCATTGCCCGACGTTTTGGCATCAGTGTTGACAATCTGAAGCGGCTAAATGGTCTGAACAGTGACCTGATTTTCCCGGGCCAGGATTTGCAAATCAATTAAGCCTCTACCCCACCTCAGTTACTGAAACTCACCGCCAAGCTGTCCGTTTACACAGGCTGGACAGCCCCATATCCGGCAGGTATTCTTGTTTGCTTCGGGTTAACACTGGATTAACCCTGTAATAACAAAAATAAGTCAGCACCGCTGGCCGCCAGTATTTCTCCGCAGCTGACTGATAAACGGGCCCAGGCAGATATGTTAAAGCGACTTCTCTTATTGCTGACAGCACTTTTACCGGCCATTCTTACCCAGGCTCAGGAAGCCGACATTGTCGGCTTCTGGAACCAGCCTGCCCCGGGCTTTTCACTTGGTGGAATAGCAGCAGTGGCCGGATTTATAGAAGATGCTGTCGAAAGAGCCGATGGGCCACAACTGGTCGATTATCTGGGTATCCCGATAAATGAAGAGGCGCGCTCCCGGGCGCTGAGCTATGACAGCGCCCTGCTGGGTGTCCCTGAACATGTCTGCATGCGCCACCCCTCTGTCTACTCATACTGGGGGCCCGCCAATCTGCGTATTGCCTCCCAGATGGATTACAACCTGGATATCATTTCCTACACCGTGGGGGGCACTTTTCGCCGGGCTGATCGCACCATCTGGATGGATGGCAGAGAGCACCCCTCTGAATATGCGCCGCACACCTGGGCTGGCTTTACCACTGGCCGCTGGGAAAATGGCACCCTGATCACCACAACCACGCACCTCAAGTGGGGCTGGATTCGGCGTAATGGAACACCCAGCAGCGACCAGGCCACGGTAACCACTTACTATCAGCGTAATGGCGATGTTCTGACCATCACCTGGTTTGTAGATGATCCCTATTACCTGACGGATACCTACATAAAATCAGCCGACTTCGTCATCTCGCCGCAGGGCGTATCCACAGCCATGGAAAACATCGAAGCAGCGGATGCCGGTAATGGCGTTTTTGCACAATGTCTACCGCGTGCTGAAATTGCCCGTCCCGAAAAGCACTATGTGCCGCATTACCTGCCGGGTGAAAATCCCTTTATTGGTGAATGGGCCGAAGAAATTGGGGTGCCTGTCGAAGCTACCCTCGGCGGGGAAGAAACAACCTATCCGGAATACAGGGAACAACTGACCCAATGAGCTTAACAAATAAAACTTTGCTGGGTCAGCAGCAAGTGGCACCCTTGACCCTGCCCTTTGTTTTTCCCTTACTTAAACCCAAACAAGCTGATTCTTCTAATAGGCTGGACAGCCCCATACACTGCGGGTATTCTTTGGCGCTTCGAGTCAAAGTTAAATTAACCCTCCTATAACAACAAATCAGGAGCAGACGATGAAGTTTTCTAGAATTGGCCTAAGTTTAATGGCACTGATTGCCCTGGCAGCCAGCACAACGGGTGTTGCACAGGTCAGGGGAGCTGCCGCACAGCAGCAAATGAGCTTTTTTATCACCAGTGCAGGTTCTGGCATGGGTGGTAACCTGGGTGGCCTGGCCGGTGCCGATGCACGCTGTCAGGCTCTGGCAGCTGTAGCTGGCGCAGGCAACCGTACCTGGCGCGCCTACTTGAGCACACAGGGCCCCAATGCTGTTAATGCCCGTGACCGAATTGGTAACGGCCCTTGGTACAACGCCAACGGTGACCTGATCGCTAGAAACCTGAATGAATTACACAATGAAGAATCCAATAACCTGTCTGTCATGACTGCACTGGATGAACACGGTGCACCTATCCCTTATGTTGGTCTCGACAATGAGGGCAACCCGCTTCCAATAGAGTTACAACTGGGTGTTGAGCATGATGTACTGACAGGTACCCAGCCTGACGGTACTGCCTTCCCAACCGGAGAAGACAGAACCTGTGCTAACTGGACTTCCAGCGATGAAGGCAGTGCCATGCTGGGGCATGAAGATCGCCGCACACTGGGGCCGGGCCTTTCCCCCTGGAGTGCCGCTCATCCATCACAGGGTTGCAGCCAACAGGCACTGATCAATACCGGTGGCGCTGGCCGCTATTACTGCTTCGCGGCAGACTGATAGCCGGACACAGCAGATATGTTCAAACGACTTCTATTACTGGTTGCGCTTTGCCCAGCCGGTTTTACTCAGGCTCAGGAAGCCGACATTGTCGGCTTCTGGAACCAGCCTGCACCTGGCCTGTCTCTTGGCGGAGTAGCCGCGCTTTTTGGCTTTATTGAAGATGCTATTGAAAGAGCCGATGGCCCTCCGCTGGTCGACTACGCCGGAGTACCAATAAATGAAGAGGCACGCTCCCGGGCACTGAGTTATGACAGTGCCCTGCTGGGTGTCCCTGAACATGTCTGCATGCGCCACCCCTCAACCTATTCTTTCTGGGGACCCGCCAATCTGCGTATTGCCTCCCAGATGGATTACAACCTGGATATCATTTCCTACACCGTGGGGGGCACTTTTCGCCGGGCTGATCGCACCATCTGGATGGATGGCAGAGAGCACCCCTCTGAATATGCGCCGCACACCTGGGCTGGCTTTACCACTGGCCGCTGGGAAAATGGCACCCTGATCACCACAACCACGCACCTCAAGTGGGGCTGGATTCGGCGTAATGGAACACCCAGCAGCGACCAGGCCACGGTAACCACTTACTATCAGCGTAATGGCGATGTTCTGACCATCACCTGGTTTGTAGATGATCCCTATTACCTGACGGATACCTACATAAAATCAGCCGACTTCGTCATCTCGCCGCAGGGCGTATCCACAGCCATGGAAAACATCGAAGCAGCGGATGCCGGTAATGGCGTTTTTGCACAATGTCTACCGCGTGCTGAAATTGCCCGTCCCGAAAAGCACTATGTGCCGCATTACCTGCCGGGTGAAAATCCCTTTATTGGTGAATGGGCCGAAGAAATTGGTGTGCCTGTCGAATCCACCCTCGGCGGGGAAGAAACAGCCTATCCGGAATACAGGGAACAACTAATCCAATGAGACCTTCAAAATTGATCCTGCCGGTACCCAAAGGCGCGGCGCTTTTCTGCCTGCTACTGCTATCCTCAGTGGTGAAGACATTTGCTCAACCCATACCTCAGGAACCTGAAGTTGCCGGTGAGATGGAGCTTATTCATGTACAGGGCAAGGTCTGGCTTATCGCAGGCCTCGGCGGCAATATTGCCGTACAGATTGGTGAGCAGGGCATTGTCGTGGTTGATACCGGCGCTGAAGGTTTTGGTCAGCAAGTTGTCGATGCCATCGCCAGCCTCTCTGACAGACCTATCCGCTATATCATCAATACGTCCATTGGGGCACAGCATGTCGGCGGCAATGCTGTTCTGGGGCCCTTGCCGGGAGGGCGTCCTCGCGGAGCTGAAAGAGGTGCCCAGGTCAATGTATTGGCTCAGGAAACTGTGCTTTTTGGCATGAGCGTTGCGCGCGGACCCGGTGGTGAACAGATTTATCCGCAGGAAGCCTGGCCTACCGATGGCTATTACGAAGGACAGCGCGGCTTCATTTTCAATGGTGAAGGCATTGATGTCATCCACATGCCCAATGCCCATACAGAAGGTGACAGCATTGTCTATTTCCGGGGTTCAAACGTTCTGGTCAGCGGCGATATATATACAACCAGCAGCCTGCCGATGGTGGACTACAGCCGTGGCGGCTCCTTCCAGGGCCTTATTGCTGCTCTGGATCGCATGCTAGACATCACTATCCCGGATGACTTGATGGAAGGGGGTACCTACATCATCCCTGGGCACGGCTATATTTCCGATGAAGCCGACCTGGTTGAATACCGGGATATGACCTATATCATCCGCGATCGTCTGCAGCGGCTCATCGTCGAGGAAGGTCGGGATTTGGATGGCGTTAAAGAAGCCCACCCCGTTCTGGGTTGGGAAGGACGCTATGGCAGAGAGGAATGGAGTGTTGATATGTTCCTGGAGGCCGTTTACGAGGAATTTGCTGCACAGCAAAATTAGGCAGAAAACTTATGATTGGCTACCCAAAATTCAAGGCTGTTATTTCAATTTCGACCCTTCTGGCACTACTGTCACTCCCTGTCAGTGCCCAGCAGGACGACTCCATTTACCAGCGTTTCGCCCCCGTTGATCTGACCGGTTACTGGGTCTCTGTCGTGACCGAAGACTGGCATATCCGCATGATCACCCCACCGGTTGGTAATTTTGAAGGCCTGCCCCTGTCTCAACGTGCACAGGATGCGGCACTGGCAGTCGATCTCGATCAGCTCAGACGTGATGGTCTTGCCTGTCAGGCTTTTGGTGCTCCTCGCTTGCTGCGTGAACCGGGCCGCCTGCATATTACCTGGGAAGATGCCGACACCCTGCGTATTGATACTGATGCCGGTGAGCAGACTCGACTGCTGCATTTCGACAATGTACCTGCTGCGAGTGCTCCATCACTACAGGGCCTCTCCGTTGCTCAATGGGAATACGTCGGTGGATTCGATCCCATGCGCGCCATCCTGAACCCCGGTGTTGGCGGTGGCAGAGCACTGGCAAGACAACCTGCCACTGAAATGATGGGCGGGAAACTGTATGTTGAGACCAGCAATCTGCTGCCTGGCTTTCTGCGTAAAAACGGGGTTCCTTACAGCGGGGAAACGACCATGAAGGAATACTACAATACCTTGAGGGAACCCGATGGCACAGAATGGCTCATCGTTACGACGATCGTCAGGGACCCCATGAACCTGATAGTGGACCATATCACCAGCAGTAATTTTCGTCGCGAGTCAGATGACAGCAGCTGGAGCCCTCGCCCCTGTTCAATCTGAACTAGCAATCCGAAAAATTACTCTCAGCGCAGACTCGCGCTTTTTCCATGGCTTCAACAATCTGCTCGGAACTTAAGCGGGATTCCAGGTCTTGCAGATAAGCCTGTGCTTGCTGATTATTCTGTTCTGCTGCCAGTTGAGCCCACATATAGGCATCCACCAAGGAGGGCATGGGCACCCCCAGGCCATTGGCATACATGATCGCCAGATTTGCCTGTGCCGGGGCGTAACCCAGCGTGGCTGCAGCTCTGAAATTACTCACTGCCGCTTCCAGGTCCTGCGGCGTTCCCTGAGCATTCACATACAACATGCCCAGATTCAGCATGGCCTGTGCATTATTCTGTTCTGCTGCCTGCTGATAAATAGCCAAAGCCTCGGCAAAATCCTGTTCCACACCCAGCCCATTGGCATACATCCAGCCCAGATTTAACATGCCCTGTGCATAATCCTGAGCGACAGCAAGCCGGTAGAGCCTGACCGCCTCTGCAAAATCCTGATTGACTCCCTGTCCGTTGGCATACATCACCCCCAGATTGGTTTGTGCTTCAGGGTTTTGTTTGTTGGCTGCCAGATTGTAAAGCCGCAAGGCCTCGCTGAAATTTTGCGGAATTCCCTGTCCGAGATAATGTTTGTTAGCCAGGGCAACCTGCGCCAAGGTGAATTCCTGTTGCGATGCCAGCTGGAACAGGCTGGCTGCTATGGTGGCATTTTGCGGATAACCCTCTCCCCTGTCGTACTTCATTCCCAGGGTATATTGAGCCCGCGCGCTGCCAAAATCTGCCGCCCTTTCATACAGCCTAAGCGCCTGATTGAAGTCTTCATCCACGCCCAAAGCATTTTCATACATCCAGCCCAGCCAGTAGATCGCCTGAGCATTGCTCTCATCAGCAGCAGCTGTATAGAGTCTGACGGCTTCCTCATAATCCTGCTCAACGAGATAGCCATCCACATAAAGATTCGCAAGGGCAACCTGAGCAGGGGGATAGGCCTGATCGGCAGCAGCGCGATAAAGTGCGACAGCCTGATCAAAATCCTGGGCAACACCACTACCCTGGTAATACAAATTGCCAAGGTTCATTTGTGCCGGGGCAAATCCGGCATCGCTGGCCTGCTGGTAAAACCCGAAAGCCTCTTCAAGATCCTGCTCAACGCCCTCACCATTCAGATACAGGTTGCCCAGACTGACCAGTGCCTGATTATCACCCTGTGCAGCCGCCTCGTTGAATAAATCAACGGCCTCATCGTAATCCCTTTCTACACCCTGACCGTTGAGATACATAAAGGCCAGTTTCACATAGGCAGGCGGGTAGTCCTGATCGGCAGCTGCTTCATAAAGCGCGATGGCAGACTCCATGTCTGGAACACCTTCCACACCCGCAAAACTGAGATCCCCCTGATAAACCAGAGCCTCGGGGTTGCCGGCTTCAGCGGCCAGGGCATACAGGCGATTTGCCTCACCCACATCCTGCTCAACGACCTCGCCTTCTATATAGAGCTTGGCAAGGTTGACCTGGGCTTGGGGGTTTCCCTCCTCAGCCAGTTCACTTAACTCGCTGAATGCCTGTTGCCCGTTGCCCGCTTCTAGTGCGGCCAGGGCAGATTCCAGCTCGGCAGCATCAAGCGGCCAAGCCAGAAACAGAAAACAGCAGCCGAGGCAGCGCCAAATACGGTATGAACAGCTCTTATGAAAGTAAATAGGCCTAGACATTGTGCCCCGCTATTTATTTAGCATCTGAATGCTGCCTACTCTAAGCCTATTTTAAAAAATGAGCAATTACAGGCAAGTGCAAGAAAAATGCTATGTGAAGCTGAATTTCTAGCCAAAAAAAACCCGGTTAACCATAACCGGGCTTTTTCAGATCGATGATTATTTATTCATCAGCAGGGTTAATGGCAAAACCATTCAGCGGGTTCAGGGTCTGTCCGTTAACAACCGCATCAACCCAGGCGGCAGCCGGTCGGCCATCTTTCATGGGGTTGCCTCGAATGGTGATCGGCGTACCGGCAGGCAGGTCACTGCGACGAATACCTGCTCGCATCAGGGAACTGGGGCCTTCAGCCTCAAATCCCCAGGTAGTGACCGAGCCATCATCATTGGTGACATCAATAATCAACCAGGAATGTGGATTGGTGTACTGAAATTCCTTGACCACACCCGAGACCTCTACCAGTCTGGTGTCATCAAACATGGCGGCAGAATGGTGAGCTGCCACCGGCAAACTGGTCAGGCCAAGCAATAAGGCACCTGTTGTTAATAATTTCTGCATTTGAAACCTCCTCTAAAATCGTTATTTATTCTTGACCGAAGCGCTGCACATTTTCATCTGTGCTGATTTCCGCATCGTTATCAAGAAAATCAAAATCCGGAAACTGGCTGTTACCATCATCAGTGATGATGATGTCGTTATTCTGGTTCTCACCACACCACCAGTAACGAATACGTAATAAGTGGTCGTCATTTTCCAGTTCAATCCAGGCCTGACGGGTATACCAGGGTTCGGCCAGGTTAACCGGGTCGAAAACCCAGAAATCGGCTTCTAGATTAATACCGTCTACTTTACGCCAGCGCTCCACCACCTCTACCTGGTCGGAATAATTCGGTTGGGTACCTCGCTGATACTGACCTGCATTCAGATAAGTGGTATGCATGATCAAGGCACCATCATCCCAGAATCCAATGGTATCGCCATTCCAGGAGGGATAGGCATCCTCGGGCAGGGTATGGTCACGACCATCGGTATATACCCGGCGAATGTCATTGACCATTTCATTGATCAAATAGGTCTGGCCAGGAGTAACCACAAAGTCATGTAAGAAAGGCTCTGATGCCCAGCGCGGATGACCCGGAGGACGGCAATCTGAAATGGGGTCATATTCCCCACCGATGGCTGCCATCAGATCAATTTTTTCCTGGCGGGCTGCTGCACCCGCCTCGGTAAGCTGTGCCGTCGTTTCATTAGGGCCTATATCCGGGTCAAAGGAAAGGCCACCCCGGGTTCTTGTATAAACGCCTGTCCAGTCGTATTCAGGCTGTGCAATATCTGCCCAACTCAGCTCATCACCACCACCGGCCTGCCTTTCAAGATACTGGTACATTTCCCAGGCGGTATCAAACTGTTCACCGAATTCCTGCAAACGCGCTTTATTACGCTGCCACTGATCACCACCACCGTTATAGTCCAGCCAGCCTACAAAATTCTGAGCCAGAGCACCTGCAGGGATACTCAGCGATGCTGAAATCACTGCTGTTTTTATCATTGATGCTGCTTTCATAGTTACTCCATTCAACTGCTTCTTTTTCATTAGCGGAATTTAAACAAAGCAATGCTCAGTATAAAAGCCACGCATGAAAAACACTATATTTTCTGGGGGAAACAATGCAAATTTCTGGACGCTTAAAAAAAACAGGTTTATTCTAGAAAACTCGAATCAGAGTTTTTCGAGATTTTTGCGTCTTTTCGCCCGGTGGAATAACGCTTCACAGAGGTCTCATGAACTTTATTGCCATGCACATAAGACAATTAACAAGTACACCTTTTCTGGGCGCTTTGCTTTTGGGTCTGTGCCCGGTTTCCATGCAGGCACAGGTGCCCATTGACACTACCCGGCTGGTTTTTGATGTCACCCTGGTCACTGACGCTGTTCTGACAACCGGAACCCCGCTTTCTGAAGCCGACGAAACAAACGAAGACTACCGGACTGCCCTGTCAACCATTGTTTCCTATCAATCAGAAATCGATCGTATTGTGCAGCAGACCAATAACCCCTACAACTTTGAACTGCTCGAGCAATACCTGAGTCTGGGTGACGCCAACCAGTCTTTGGGACGACATGAAGAGGCGATTGCCCACTATGACTCAGCCCTGCAGATCATGAAGATCCAGGATGGCCTGCATAACATGGACCAGTTAATCATTACCGAAAAAATCATCCAGAGTTATATCGCTATGGGAGATTTGGGGAACAGCACACGCTGGCAAGAGTATGAACATTATCTGCATCAGCAGAATTACGAGCCGGGCTCCACGGAAATGGTCCGTGCCACCAATGAACTTGCCGACTGGTATATCAGCTCTTTTTTCATGCAAAATTTTCAGCGAGAAAATCGGGGCATGGACATCATGCTAAGCACGCAGCAACAAGTTGAGCGTATGGCCAATCCTGCCATAGGTCAGGAACTCCAGTGGGGTGGGGTTGAAAACACCATGCGCATGAGTAACCAAAGCCCTTTAACCTATATAGACCCAACAATGGAGGCCATCTTCAATGGCGACATCAGGGATTTAGCACCCAGAGATGTAGAAGATGTTCGCCTGTTGAGGGTGTCCAGTCTTTATGAGGATTCACAGCGCGACATTATTGCCAGCGATTCTCCCAGTCTTGATTCCATAGCCCAGATTGCCCGCCGCATAGCTGGTCTGTCCTACATCACCAAACAGGAAGTTGACTACGAAAATTACATTAATACCTTCATTCCCAATTATGAAAATTCACGTGTTCAGGAATACCGCCTATCGCAGAACCGGCTGGATCAAAGCTATGAAAGTGGTCGCAATGCACTGCGCTATATCATCGATATCATGCGAACCGTGGAGGCTCCATCCAGAATGCTGGGGGCCGCCCTGATTGAAATGGGCGACTGGAACCTGGCGTACGGCAGGGTTCAGGCCGCCCAGGGTTATTATGCAGAAGCTTATGATGAACTGGCCTCTGCCGGCTTTACGGCACAACAAATAGATAGCTCCCTGAATCTTGCTATACCGCGCCAGATTCCCCGCTCGGCAACCCATCCCTATACGCGTAGGAGTTCGGGGCTCCCCTTGAATGCTGAACTGGAATACCGGGGTTACATCGATGTGAGCTTTGAGCTTGATGATGTGGGCAATCCGCAAAAAGTGGAATTCACTGGAAATGAGCGGCCAGAATCCCGGCAGATCGAACAGATACTGGGTAACTACCTGAGAATGGCCAAATTCAGGCCACATTTCGCGGATGGCGAACTGGTCAATCAGGGCCGTGTGGATCTCCGGTACTATTACTCTTACTGACACCTCTTTAGAAGCGTTTGAAGGGCTCGAACAGTGAAAGTTCTACTCATAATAACAGTGGATGGCAAAATGAAAACCTTGATTAAACTGATTACCCTGCTTTGTCTTGCCCTACCCCTTGAGCTTCTGGCGCAGACAGCACAACTGAACAACCTTTTCTTCAGCCCGGTACCCATTGGCATGGCTGATGACTCCATTCTTGCAACTGCCCGGAGCGACCAGGAGCGACGTGATCGGGACTCGGCCGAACAGCTCATTGCCAACATGCAGGACCAGCGTGGTGAATTCAATGACCTCTTTGAGCAGGACCCCGAGCAGCTACAACGACTGAATCGTCTGGGCCTGGCCTATCAGACGCTGGACCGGCATGAAGAAGCGCTCGCCATATTTGCAGATGCCACAGCACTGGCCGTTGAATTATATGGAGAGGATACCCTGGAACAGATTCCCTCACTTGAACAGTCCATTCTCAGCCATCTGCAGCTGAATGAAGTCACATCCATCACTGAAAAAGAAGAGTTTATTTACGCCATAAATGCCAGCAACTTTGAAGCCGATTCCCAGGAAATGTACACAGCCATGGGCAACCTGGCTGACTGGTATACCTCTGCCTATTTCAAAATTAACTATCTCGGGGAAGGTCGGCGCCAGAATATTCGCTCTTCCTCTGTCCAGCGGGTTGAACGACAGGTAGGTATCAACTCGGATGGTCCTGGAACCTTGCAATCCATTGCTGACGGCTCCATACGGGATGTTACTGTCAATGACCTGATCGATGCCCGCCTGCAAAAACTGGATGATCTTTACCAGGAGTACCAGGAAAGTTACAGCAACAACACCACCCTGAGTACAGTGATTGAAGTTGCCAGAAAAATTGCCCGTTTAGCCTACCATACCAAACAGGAAATGGATTTCGAGCAGGTCAGTAATACCTTTGATCCCAACTACACCGGCTCACGTGAAGAACTAATTAGAAATTCACAGGAGCGTAGCGATGAAAGTTACCGCAGCGGAAAAGATGCTATGCAATATGTCGCCAACCTGCTTGCTGACATTGAAGATGTCAGTGCCCAGCAAAAATCCATTACCATGCTGGACCTGGCTGACTGGGATCTGGCTTACGGACGCACTGAATCCGCACGCCAATTTTACCGGGTTGTCTACCAGCTGCTGCTGGATGACGGCTTTAATGTCCCCAGTGTAGATGCAGCCCTGACACCTACCATTCCTGTCATGATTCCCAGGATTGCCGCCTTCCCGGCGACGCTGCAAACATCTGGCCAGCAAGGCTTATCTGAAAATATTGACTACAAGGGTTACATTGATGTGAGTTTCGGCATCGATGAACTCGGTAATGCAAGCAATATTAACTTTAACGGAGCCAGTGAAGATGCTAACAGTGAACGCATTGAAAGCATCCTCAACACGGTTCTACGGATGAGTAAATTCCGCCCCATTCTTCGTGGTGGTGAAATCACTGCCCAGGCTTCTGTACAATATCGCTATTACTACAGTTACTGAGCCACCCTATTATAAAGAGGTTATTACCCACATGCTGACCAGAATTTCTGTTTTACTGCTGTTTCCCGTCTTACTCATTGCCTGCTCTGAAAACCAGATGCAGGAAGAAACCATGGCAGCACAGGAACCTGCTCCTGTTCAGGTGGACCTGACCAATCAGGTAATACCGGCAGCGGGATTCGTGATTAACAATGCCCGAATTCTGGACGGTAACGGCGGTGTCATTGAAAACGGCTCCATCGTGGTACAGGGAAATCGCATCGTCGCGGTGAACCAGGGTAGCTCCTCCGTTGATGGAGCGCTGGTGATTGATGCGCAGGGGCGTAGCGTCATGCCCGGTTTTATCGATGCTCACAGGCACATTATCACTGGCGAAGATCCTGCTGCCTGGCTGGCCGATGATGCCGAAGCCGCCATGCAGGCTTTTCTTGAAGCCGGATTTACCACCCTCTTATCCGCAGGAGATGCGCCCCAGCAGATTCTCGAATTACGTCGTATGACAGCCGAAAATGAACTCGCCGGGCCACGTATTATTGCAGCCTCTTTCACCGGCTTGGCTGCCGGTGGTGGCGGTGGCGGACCTGAAGGCGATCCGGCTCGATTCGATGTTGCCAGACCACCGATGCGCCCCACTGAAGCGGCAGCCGCCCTGCCGGAAGAAGCCGTGCGCGGCCAGATTCAGCGGCTCTACGACAATGGTTTTGATGCAGCCAAAAACGTCATTATTGTCACGCCGGGAGGACCGGAAGAAGAAGCCCTGGGCATGATTGTCGAGGAAACCAATCGCCTGGGCATCCGTACGATTACCCATGCGGTGACGGTCACCGATACGCTGGCCGCCGTGCGCGCCGGAGTCGACCAACTGGTGCATACCCCCCATATCGAAATGCTCACTGAAGAGCAGGCGCAGTTCATTGCCGATTCAGGGATTCCGATGACCTCAACCCTGGGGATTTTTGTGCCCTTTTTTGACGACAACAATGAGCCGATTTTCAGGGATTACCTGCCCTTCCCCTGGGATACCATTCTCAGTGCTGGTCAGGGGCCGGTAAATGCCCGCCTGCTCTGGGAAGCCGGTGTCGTTTATGGTTTCGGAACGGATACCCGTTATGAGCCTGAGCTGACCCTTAACCATGAGTTAAAGTCGCTGTATCTGGTCTTTTCCGAAGAGGACATCCTGCAAATCATGGGACGAAATGCCGCTGTCAATATTGCCATGGAAGATGAACTGGGGACCCTGGAAGCCGGCAAGCTGGCCGATATTGTGCTGGTGGATGGTAATCCGCAGGAAGACATTTTCGATCTGCTCAATGTTGATGTAGTGATCAAAGACGGTGTCTTTGTCGTCGATAAGCGCTAAGTGCCTTCCAAATCTGGCATTGAAGCGCCTGTTGAAGCCATTTTTGGCTTTTTTCTAGGCTGATTCCGAGTTTGGCTGAGGGCTGCCTGAGTTAGCGATTGGCACCTTACTTAGCGCCAGGCAGTCGTGAAGAAAAGCTCAATGGCTGATGGCCACTTTTACCGTTTAAGGCCTTCTTTAACCTTTGCAATTCAGGGCATTAGGCTATAGAATTTGCCGCCCTGAAAGAGCCTTGTAACTAATTGTCAAACTTGGAGCATCAATGCCAGTTGTCAGATTAAAAGAAAATGAGCCTTTTGACGTTGCCCTGCGACGTTTTAAGCGTTCCTGCGAGAAAGCCGGAGTCCTGGCTGAAGTACGTCGTCGTGAATTCTATGAAAAGCCCACTTCCGTTCGAAAACGAAAAGCTGCGGCGGCTGTTAAGCGTCATATGAAAAAAGTTTCACGCGAAACTCGTAGAACCAAACGCTTATATTAACCCCCCTTCTACATAAGCAATTCTCTTCCTGCCATGACTGAGCAAAGCCTGAAAACTCGGATCAGCGATGCCATGAAGGCAGCCATGCGCGCCCAGGAAAAGGCCCGGCTGGCAACGATACGTCTGATGCTAGCTGACATGAAACAGATTGAAGTTGACGAACGCATTGAGCTGGATGACGAGCGCATTATCAATATCCTCGACAAAATGTTGAAACAGCGCCGCGAATCCATCAAACAGTATGAAGCAGCCCAGCGTCAGGATCTGGCCGATCAGGAGCAGAGTGAAATTGATGTCATTCAGGAATTCATGCCGACAGCTCTCAGTGAGGACGAGCTGGTAGGGATCATCAATCAGGCAATTGCCGACTGTTCTGCTGAATCCATGAGGGACATGGGAGCTGTCATGGGTCTTATTCGTCCCCAGGTCAGTGGCCGTGCTGACATGGGACAGGTCAGTACTCTGGTCAAGTCCCGTCTGGGCTGATTTACTTCAACACTTCCTGGACCAAGTACGTTATTCTTCGCTCTTGCTGGCCCACAGGCTAGTATTGCACTCTGGTTTTTGAAGTCGTCGCATTTATGGCTGCATATATCCCACAGAATTTTATTGATGATTTATTGGCAAGAGCCGACATTGTTGATGTCATTGGCGCCAAGGTTACCTTAAAAAAAACCGGTAAAAATTATTCCGGACTGTGCCCTTTCCACCAGGAAAAAACCCCATCCTTTACTGTTGAACCGGACAAACAGTTTTATTACTGCTTTGGTTGCGGCAAGGGCGGCAATGCCATTGGTTTCGTCATGGACTTTGACAACATCGATTACCCGCAGGCCATAGAATCACTGGCCAGCAGTATGGGACTTGAAATTCCACGAGAAGAGTCGGTCGCCGTCAAACAGCAACGGGAGCGTAACGCCAGCCTTTTCAAGGTCTTGCAGGAAGCTTGCACCTATTATCAGCAGCAGCTTAGGCAGCACCCTGCCAGGGCAGAAGCCATTGCCTATCTGAAACAGCGTGGCCTCAGTGGCGAAATTGCCCGTGATTTTAAACTTGGATTCGCCCCGCCAGGCTGGCAGAACCTGCTGGATCGGGTTGGGACATCGGATCAAAAACGTCAGCTTCTGCTAAGTACCGGCATGCTGATTGACAACCCGGAAAAAAAGACCCGATCGGTCTATGACCGCTTTCGTAACCGCATCATGTTCCCGATACATGACCAGCGTGGACGGGTTATCGCCTTTGGAGGCCGGGTCATTGGTGATGAAAAGCCAAAATATCTGAATTCGCCGGAAACCCCAGTATTCCATAAAGGCGAAGAGCTCTATGGCCTGTATGAAGCGCGCCAGAAACTCAGGCATTTAAGCCGATTCCTGATTGTCGAGGGTTATATGGATGTCATCGCCCTGGCCCAGCATGATATTGCCTATGCTGTCGCGACTCTCGGTACGGCTACCTCTGCTTCACACCTTAAACGCCTGTTTAAGCTGGTCCCCGAAGTCGTGTTCTGCTTCGACGGTGATGAAGCTGGCCGACAGGCTGCCTGGCGGGCCCTAAAGGAAGCCATTCCCCTGATGGAAGATGGCCGCAGTGCCCGTTTTCTGTTTTTACCCGATGGAGAAGACCCAGATTCACAGGTCAGAAAAATAGGCACTAAAGCTTTCGAAGCTGAACTGGATGAAGCAACACCATTGGCTGAATTTTTCTTCGAAAGCCTCACTTCACAGGTTGATATGTCATCCCTTGAAGGCCGTGCAAAACTGGGAACCCTGGCCATGCCGATGATTAAGCAGTTTCCCCAGGGAATACTGCGTCAGCTGATTCTGGACCAGCTTGCCAAAAAAACCGGTGTCGATCTCAAGACCCTCAGCCAGCTCGGGGCAGAGCAATCAAGCGTCGAACATCCCTACGCACCTGTAGCTGACATGCCAGTGGCGCCCAACCCGGCTGCTGTTATCAATAAAAGTGAAGTGCGATCACAACGCTCGATTCATCTGGCCTGCATGAAAGCCGTCAATCTGATCCTGCAAAAACCCGAGATCGTCTCCCGTATCAGCATAAATGAGCAGCTCAGACAACTGGCGATGCCGGATGTGGACCTGCTGTTTGAGGTCATCGCCCTGGCTAGACAGGCCCCAAAAATATCCACGCATGAACTGCTCGCCAAAGTATATGCCAAACCCATCGGCTCGCAGCTAATTCAGTTGATGGATAAGGAACAGATCACTCCGGCCACCGGTATTGAGCGTGAATTTCACGACATCATCGCCTATCTTGACAATTTTCTGACCAAACGCCACCAGCTGCCCAAATCCCTGGTGGAAGAAGCCAAAAAGAAACTGTCACAAAAAAGCTCCTGATCGCCAATTTACTTGAACTTTTAGGCCAAAGCCCTTATCTAATCCCTAGAGGGACAGCTGGTATCAGATTGGTCGCTTGGTTATAATAGGCGGTTAGTTTTAAATTCTTTCACCTGAAATTCTGCATAGGTTACACACCCATATGAGCGATATCGGATCTCAACAGTCAAGCCTTAAGGCGCTGATTGCAAAAGGAAAAGAGCAGTCATACCTTACGTATGCCCAGGTAAATGACCATTTGCCTGAATCTATTTCCGACCCGGATCAGGTTGAAGACATCATTCAGATGATTGATGACATGGGTATCAAGGTCTACGAGAGTGCACCAGATGCCGATGAACTGCTCATGGTCGAAAATGAATCAACCGATGAACTGGCTGCTGCCGAAGCTGCTGCTGCGCTGGCTGCTGTCGAGAATGAAGCCGGCCGGACAACTGACCCCGTGCGCATGTACATGCGCGAAATGGGCACGGTTGAACTGTTAACCCGAGAAGGCGAGATTGTTATCGCCAAGCGCATTGAAGAAGGCATTCGGGAATTGATGGCGGCCATGGCCTGCTTCCCCGGCACCGTCGATTACATTCTTGACGAGTATGCACTGGTCGACAAGGAAGAACGCAAACTCAGCGATATTCTTTCCGGCTACCTGGATACAAGCGATGACGACATCATTCCAGAATCGAGCGATGAAAATTCTGACTCCAGTGACTCCGACAGTTCATCAGATATTGATGAAGTTGAAGACGACACTGAAGACAGCAGCGACAGTGATGAAGATGATGCCGCCACCGGCCCCGACCCGGAAGAAGCAAAAATCCGCTTCGCCGAATTACTGAAAGTTCATAAATCGACTCAACGCGCGCTCAAAAGATATGGTCGCCAGCATGCTAAGGGTCAGGAAGCACTGGCATCCCTCGGAGAAGTATTTAAATATTTCAAACTGGTACCCCGGCAGTTTGACCCTTTGCTGGAGCATATTCGCGGCATCCTTAATCGTATCCGGCGCCATGAAAAAAATATCCAGAAGCTGGCCGTGCGGGTCGGGAAAATGCCCCGTTCTACCTTTATCAGGGAATTTCCGGGAAATGAAATTAACCTGAAGTGGATCGAACCGTACCTGAAAGGCAAACCCTATTCAGAATCCCTGGCAAAAGTAAAAATCGAAATTCTCAGAGCACAGCGCAAAATGGCTCTGGTCGAGGAAGAAACCGGCCTGACCATTGCTGAGATCAAGGATATTAACCGCCAGATGTCTATCGGTGAAGCCAAGTCTCGTCGTGCCAAGAAAGACATGGTAGAAGCCAACTTGCGTCTGGTTATCTCCATTGCAAAAAAATATACCAACCGGGGTTTGCAATTCCTTGACCTGATTCAGGAAGGCAATATTGGTCTGATGAAAGCCGTCGACAAATTCGAATACCGTCGAGGCTACAAATTTTCAACCTATGCAACCTGGTGGATTCGACAGGCAATCACCCGCTCTATTGCCGATCAGGCCAGAACCATCCGTATACCTGTTCACATGATTGAGACCATTAACAAACTTAATCGTATTTCGCGACAGATGCTGCATGAAAAAGGTCGTGAGCCAACCCCCGAGGAACTCGGTGAGCGTATGGACCTGTCCGAGGATAAAATCCGTAAGGTGCTGAAAATTGCCAAGGAACCCATCTCTATGGAAACACCAATTGGCGATGATGAAGATTCACATCTGGGTGATTTCATTGAGGATGCAAATATTGATTCGCCTGTTGATTCTTCTCTGGATGAAGGCCTGCGAGAAGCCACCAAGGATGTGCTGGGCAGCCTGACGGCAAGAGAAGCCAAGGTCCTCCGAATGCGTTTTGGTATCGATATGAACACAGACCATACCTTGGAAGAAGTCGGCAAGCAGTTTGACGTGACCCGTGAGCGTATCCGTCAGATCGAGGCCAAGGCTCTGCGCAAACTCAGACACCCGACCAGATCGGATCATCTGCGCAGTTTCCTGGATGACAACTAAAAGCTATCTAGTTCGTTAACGCTTTTAGGCTTATTTTAAATCTGGTTTGAATGGCAAGGGCGCACTATAATGTGCGCCCTTCTTTTTGGAAGCTGAGATAATTTTCTGAAAAGTCGAAATTTAGGCAGACCCTGATGTTCGATGACGAAACGAAAAACATTTCTACCGAAGGTATGTACAATTAGCGGATGAGTGTGAAAGCAAAGTCTTTCAATGAAGCATCCAGACATCAGTACTGCGTAGATTTGGCACAGCGTAAGGGCCTATAGCTCAGTTGGTTAGAGCAGTGGACTCATAATCCATTGGTCCCAGGTTCAAGTCCTGGTGGGCCCACCAATCCTTAGCTTCACTCAGCCTTGTAGGACCTTACAGGACTGGTTCAGTGCGCAATTAGTAAGCTAGAGTGAATCTAAAAACCGCCGCACAACAATGGTTGTTGCATCGCCGGGAACACCAATATGCTCATTGACGGTAAAGTGATCTTTGGCAGGGAATTCGACGGACTCTGCTCTGAAGCCTGACTGGCGCAAAGCAAGAGCCATATTGTCGGACTGCTCCTTTGTACCTTCATTGTCTCCACCGTAAATTATCAGGAAAGGGGGGATAGCTTTGCCAGCATCAATATGTGTGATGGCTGAAGCAACAGTTTTCGAGCCTTCACCGGGGGGTAGTGCACGCTGCGCTACCCCTCCATCCATATCCCTTAAATCAAAAAAACCGCCATCAATACAGATCACGCCTTTGAGCAGCTCCAGACCATTTCCCCTCGCTGCAAGAAAAGATTCATCGGTTCCAATCAAGCCTGCAAGTAGATTACCGGTGGCATGGCTCATCAAAATGATATTGTCAGGATCGCCGCCATAAGCCGCTATATTATTACTGACCCAGTCCAGTGCAGTGGCAACATCCTCGACACTGCCAGGATAGCCTCCATCCGGAAGAAATCGGAAATTTGCGCTGACAAAAACATAATCCAGCTCTGTGGCAAACCATGCGGGTTTTTCTCCCAGATCTTTGTAGTAGGCTTTATCGGAACCTCTAAACCCACCGCCATGCACAAATAAAACCACCGGGGCATTGTCGACGCTCGGTTCCGGAACATAGATATCCAGACTGGTCCTGATGGTATCGGAATAACTTGGGTCATAGACAATATCTTGATACCAGGTTAACTCGATTCGTGGCTGATTGGATGTAGCGAGATGAGAATGCTGTTCAGCATGTTCATGTGCAAAAGCAGCATGCTTGAAAGCTGGCAGGCTGAAGAGAAATAAAAATATAAGCTTTAGTAGTCTGGACATACTCCCTCCTCAAATCGGCCCGTACGATTATTTATCAGGACCGAAGAGCTTCAAACAAAACAATTTCTGATAAATCATTTCCAACAGCAATGAACCCATCAGCACTGGCGCTGATGGGCTCATTTTTTTCTTGCGTTCAGCCTCTGACGTGCTGATTGAACCAGCCGACGGTACGCTCCCAGGCCAGTGTTGCTGTTGCATGGTTGTAACGCTCCGGAGTGGCGTCATTGAAGAAGCCATGCACCGAACCCGGATAGATATGGCCTTCATAAGTAACGCCTGCCTGCCGTAAAGCCCGTTCATAGTCAGGCCAGGCGTTAACCAGACGGGTATCCAGTTCGCCATGCTGAACCATGACAGCAGCACGGATGTTGCGGACATTATCAAGGTCCGGAGCTCCGCCATAAAAAGGTACTGCAGCTGCCAAGTCATCCCCCATACGAACCGCCAGCTCGTTGGAAACACCTCCTCCGTAGCAGAAACCGGTAATGCCGATTCGACCACTGCAGTCAGCGCGGTTTTTCAGCCATCGGGCAGCCGCTTCGATATCCTGCAGTCTTTTTTCCGGATCCAACTCTCTGAACAACTCGCCACCCTGGAAATCATCCCCGGGATAGCCGCCGACCGGCGTGAGTACATCGGGTGCAAAGGCCATGAAATTTGCCAGGGCAAATCGACGTGCGACGTCTTCAGTGTGTGGGTTTAGACCACGGTTTTCATGCACCACTACGATCCCCGGCAATGCCTGCGAGGTATCAGAGCGGCTATCCGCACTGAATGGCCTGACCAGATAACCTCTGATATAGCCATGCCCGTTGGGCGATGGAACAGTGACATACTCTGCCCTGATGCGTTCATCATCTCTTGATATCTGCTGACCCATGGCGTAATTCGGCATCAGCGCCTGGGCAATGGTGCTGGCCGAAAGTCCGGCTACAGAGAATTTCTTCACGCCGTCCAGAAATGAGCGGCGATTAATTTCACCGTGAATATATTGCGTATAAAGTTCGACTGCTTCAGCAGGAACCGTTCTACGTTCTTTTTGTTGCTGTAATGACATATCTGTCCCCCGTTGTTGGCTTGTCAGCCAAGAATACTATCAATTACCGGCACCGGAAAGAGTGCCTGCTACAAAGCTGGCTTTCCCCTGATAAAAAGCTATATGCTTTGCGATTTGTCATCCAGGCCAAGACAAGCAATGCCAACACTCACGTTTAATGGTGCCGCAAGGCAGGTTACCGGTTCCTGTTACCTGCTCGAGACACAGGATAATTTCCGCTTTTTGCTGGAATGTGGCATGCATCAGGGCGAGGATGTTATTGATGTGCTGCAGTCAGAACGCTTCGGCTTCGAAGCAGCCAGTATTGATGCACTGATTCTGTCACATGCCCACCTAGATCACAGCGGCTTGCTTCCCCTTTTAGCAAAGATTGGCTTCAGAGGCCCGGTATATTGTACAACTGGCACGCTGAAGCTCCTGCCTATCCTGCTATACGACTCTGTCAGCCTGTATGAATCGGACCTGAAACGTAAAAACAAACAGCGTAAAGAACACGGAGATGTAGAGCTGGAAGCTGCCTACAGCAGCAAGGATGTCGAACAGATTCTGAGCCAGTGTGTTGCCAGCCGCTATGGTGAGCTATTGCCGATTCACAAGGATCTACGGCTGAAATTTCATGACGCGGGCCATATTCTCGGCTCAGCCATTGTCGAGCTTATCTTTACCGAAAATGGCAAGCATAAAACGCTGGTTTTTTCCGGTGACCTGGGCAATCCCGATTCCGTGCTGATGAAAAATCCGACATTGCTCGAATCTGCCGATCTGCTGATGATGGAAGCAACCTATGGTGACAGGAATCATCGTGATATGAAGCAGACGCTCGAGCAGTTTGAGCAAATACTGCATGAGACCTGGCAGGCCAAAGGTAATGTCATGATCCCGGCTTTCGCTGTTGGCCGTACCCAGGAAGTGCTTTTTCACCTGGGATGCCTGCACCATCAGGGAAAACTCGATCAGTGGCAAATATTCCTGGATAGCCCCATGGCAATTGATGTGACTGAAGTCTATGACGAATGCATGCAACTGCTCGACCCGGATGACGTCAAGAAATTGAGGATTGAGGGCCATTCGGGTCTGCAAAACTTCCTGCCGCAACTGACATTCACCGACACCGTGGAAGCATCACAGGCCATTAATGAAGTGAGCTCGGGTGCCATCATTATTGCCGGCAGCGGCATGTGCACCGGTGGTCGTATCCGTCACCATTTACGCTACCGTCTAGCGGATTCCCGAAATACCCTGATTTTCACAGGCTTCCAGGCGCAGGGAACGCTTGGCCGGATTCTGGTCAATGGTGTGAAAACGATTCGACTGTTCAAGGAAGACATCAATGTGGCGGCCAGAATCGAAACCCTGGGCGGTTTTTCAGCCCATGCCGGTCAGCGGGAATTGATTGAATGGCTCAGGCATTTCCACACAAAGCCCAGGCTTATCCTGATTCACGGCGAAGAGGACACCCTGCAAACCTTTGCCGATAAACTTTCAAGAGACTTTCAGATACAGGCAGAAATCCCAGCGCTGGGTGAGCAAATCAGCTTTTAGTTTTTATGAGAAACTGAAGCTGTGTTGTAAGCCCTGCCAGCTATAGCCTTGTCTATGCGACCTTTCCTATGACTCCTAATTGGATAATTCAACGAATAAGAAAACATCAAGGAACCTGATACCTTGCTCGCAATTGTCCCTTTTATTCGTGATAATTGCGGCTATATATCCATAAACATCGGAAGATTCAAACATGCTTTCAGCTAAGCCGATAAGACGAATTTTCTTGCTCGCTCTCCCTCTACTGGCTCTTTTGCTTGCCGGGCAAACCTTTGCCCATGGTGTTTCTGGAGAGGATGCTGCCTACCTGGAACGTGTTCAGGGCTTTAATTTTTTCCCTTATCTTTATCTTGGTGCGAAGCATATGTTCACCGGTTATGATCACCTGCTCTTCCTTGCAGGTGTGATTTTCTTTTTATATCGCATGAAAGATGTTGCACTGTATGTCAGCCTCTTTGCCATCGGTCACAGCCTGACCTTGCTGATAGGCATTCTGGGCGGTGTGCGTGCCGACGCTTACATTGTGGATGCCATTATCGGACTGTCCGTTGTTTACAAAGGCTTTGAAAACATCGGTGGCTTCAAACGCCTCGGTATCCAGATTAATACGCGGGCAGCTGTTTTTTTGTTTGGCCTGGCACATGGTTTTGGTCTATCCACAAAATTACAGGACCTGGCTTTGTCGCAGCAAGGCCTGATCGGCAACATGATCAGCTTCAATATCGGCGTTGAACTGGGTCAGCTGGCAGCACTGGCATTCATCCTGCTGGCTTTCCAGTACTGGCGACAGCATGAAAGTTTTATCAAGGGAGCCTTTGCCACCAACCTGCTGATTATGTGCGCCGGATTTGTGTTATTCGGCTATCAGATGACCGGCTATTTTGTTGCCTGAACCAATTACAGGAAAATAACATGAATGAACAAAACAACAATTCGCTGGATGCCCCTTCCGCATCGAAACTGATTAAAGCCACCCTCGCGACAATCATTGGCGCCATTGTCCTGCTGGTTCTGGTTGTGCTGCCGGCAGAATATGATATTGATCCCACCGGTTTTGGGGCTCTCACCGGACTGGACAGGCTGGGTGCCGAAGCGACTGAAACAATCATTATCACCGATATTATCGGGGGCAATGAAACCTTACGCGAAGTAGAAATCCCGATGTTCGGTGAGCCAACACCTCTGCCCAACCCAACTGTTTTCCAGAAACAGGATGGAGAAGCACAAAGTTTCACCATGACGGTTGAACTGGGGCCTTTTGAACAGACTGAAATCAAAACAGTTTTAACATCAGGCAAAGTCATTCTCTACTCCTGGGCTGTCGATGGCGGTGAAAAAGTCTATGTCGACTTTCATGGCCATGATGAGTCCTTTGGACCAGACTTTTTTGTACGTTATGAGGAATTGCAGGAAGGTACGGGCAGCACTGGTTCACTGACGGCTCCCTTCGATGGTGAACATGGCTGGTTCTGGCTGAACATCAATGAGAGCCCTATCAGCATCACGCTGGAAGTAACGGGCTTCTATGATGATGTGATTGATTACGGCATCTTCTAAACCAGAGAGTTCATCAGCCAGGCTATCAGGATGACCTGAGGCACTGTCAGCAGCGGCAGAAAAAATGCCAGCTTCCAGCTTTTAGTGGTATCCCGGATTACCATGATTTCAGTGTAGTCAGTCGAGACACCCGTCATTAAAAAGGCAAAACTGTTACCCGGTGCGCCGGCACGGGTGAGCAGGTCGGCTGCGATGGGGGTCGAGCCCTCGGAACACACTTCCATAATGGTCGCTGCCAGCAAGGTCAAGGCCAGGCCCGTTAAACTGGCGCCGAAATATGTCGAAAACATATCCGGCGATAAAAAGGCCCTGACCAGTGCTGCCAGCAGCACCCCGAATAAGATCCAGCGCATGACCATGCGTGATTCAAGTACTCCCGTCTTCAGCATGTCGGCAATAAATGCAGGTGTAAACCGGGTATTTTTCAGGCCTTTGGCAGCTTCCTGCCAAAATGAAAAATCGTCCGGCAGCTCGATCCGATTCGGGTTATCCGGCAGAACCTCTTTCACCACGAGCGTGTCGTAAATCATGCCAACGATAATGGCGATCAGCATTGAAAGCACGATAAAGGCAAGTGTCCAGCTCAATCCGATCAGCGCAATCAGAATCAGGGTCAGCGAAAAGGAGTTCCAGGGACTGGCGATCAGAAAAGCCATTACCTGTCCGGCACTGGCACCACGCTCATACAGCTTGGCGCCAACCATCAAAATGCCGTGACTGCAAAGATCAAGCAGCACCCCGGCAGCTGTTGCCCGCAAAATACTGCCAAATCCACGTTTTGAACCCAGAATTGACAGAACAAACTCCCGCGGAATTTTAGACAGCAGGGCCACCATGATGAAGCCCAGCAGAATCCCCCACCAGATGGTATTTATCAATTCAAAGACACTGGCACAGAGAACCTGATACCAACCAAAGACCTGGGTCGATTCAGTTGCCAAGACATAGTGCAGATATAGCAGAATGACCAGAGTCAAGGAGCCCCACAAAAGATAATCGGGCTTGCCCTTGGGCGGGTGACAGCAATGCTCTTGCTGATTGTCTGGATGACTATGCTGCATACTCGAATAATTCCCGTCTAAAACCAGAAGCGGACGCCAACGACAAAGCGGGTCTGGCTGATTTCCTCAGCTACCAGACTGGCAAAGTCTGCTGTTTTAGCAAATTTCTCCTGCCAGTTTACGCCAATATAAGGGGCAAATTCCCGTCGAATTTCATAGCGCAATCGCAGCCCGGCATTAATATCAGCCAAGCCCGACCCCAAACCCATTTGCGGTATATCCTGCGGATAAAAATTCATTTCTATTTCGGGCGTCAGAATCAGGCGTTGCCCCAGCAGCAACTCGTATTCGGCTTTCAATCGCAGCCCAACATCACCCTCTTCACCCAGAAACAGATCAGCTTCCATCTCAAAAAAATAAGGCGCCAGGCCCTGCAAGCCAAGTACCGCCCAGTTTTTTTGCCAGGGGGCCTCGGCATCATGCCTCAGCCCGGTCTGCAAGTCCCAGAAGGCCGAAATCGCCTTACTGTATAAGGCCTGCATTTCGAGATCTTCCGTTTTACCTTGCTGCCTTTCACCTTCAGACTTGAACCAGAATCTGTCCAGATTGCTGCCCACCCAGGCGTGCATGTCCCATAACAGTGGTGCACTGCCCTGATCAGCGGTTTCAAGTTCATCCACCTTTAACTGAAAAATTAGGGGCTCATCGTCCATTCCTGCTGCTGCAAGTTGAGGTGGGATGAGACACAGGATAATCAGTACATTTATTGGTATTGGTTTCATTTTCCTTACCTCAACTCACAACAACTTCACGGAACATACCCATCATGTGATAAAGCAAGTGGCAATGATAAGCCCAGCTTCCCGGTGCGTCGGCAGTGACCAGATAGCTGATGCGTTTGCCGGGCTGAACCAGTACCGTATGCTTGCGCGGAATATATTCGGCATCTCCGGTTTCCAGTTCACTCCATAGACCATGCAGATGTATGGGATGGGTCATCATGGTGTCATTGACAAGCGTAATTCTGAGCCTCTCACCATATTGCAGGTGAAGTGGTTCAGCATCAGCATAGGGAATACCGTTAAAAGACCATATATAACGATGCATGTTGCCAGTCAGGTGCAACTGAATTTCACGCGTTGGTTCTCGCCTGTCTAGTGTGGGATACAGATTACGGATATCAGCATAGGTGAGCACTTTGCGATTGAAAAGCTGCTGGTGTTGTCGCAGGCCGATGCCGGGATCATCCAGACCGCTCGTGCCGCTTTGGCTGCGCATGTCCACAGTGGGACCAAACTCACTGGCATGATGATGAATTGCCTGATGACTCCCCTGCCCTGCCGGCCCAATCATCTCTGGCATGTCGCTGGTATTCATTGCCGACATGTCCATACCGGCATGGTGTTCATGAGAGGACATCTCTGGGACGTTCATGTTCATCCCAGACATACCCATAACGGAATGCTGCACTTGTGCAGGCATCGATTCATTATTCATATTCATATCTGACATTTGCATCGAAGACATGGCCATTCCCATATCAGCCATGCCAAGTATCGGGCGCGGATCCATCGCGGGAGCATCTGCCAGCATGGATGCATCGGAACTTAAGGTGCCCAGGGCATATCCCCCACGGTCAATACTCTGAGCAAATACCGCATAGGCGCTATCACCGTCGGGTTCGACAACAACATCATAGGTTTCAGCCACGCCAATTCGAAATTCATCAACGCTGACCGGCTCTATGTTCTGCCCGTCTGCAGCGACCACCTGCATGCTCAAGCCGGGTATGCGAACATCAAAAATCGTCATTGCAGAGGCATTGATAAAGCGTAGCCTGACTTTTTCGCCTCGCTGAAACAGCCCCAACCAGCCTGGGTCCGGACTGATACCATTCATCAGATAGGTATAGGTATAGGCCGTTACATCAGCGATATCCCGATCACTCATGCGCATCTGATTCCACATGGCCCTATCCCGCCAGGTGTCTGTCAAACCCCTATTACGCAACTCACTGAAAATATCGCCAAGTGTGCGTTTATTAAAATTATAATAATGACTTTGTTTTCTGAGCGTCGAATAGATTTCTGCCGGTTCGGTATCGCTCCAGTCTGACAGCATCACTACATATTCTCGTTGATAATCGACCGGATCAGGTTCTCGTGGTTCAACGATGATGGGTCCATACAGGCCAGTTTGTTCCTGATAGCCTGAATGTCCGTGATACCAGTAGGTTCCGCTTTGATTGACCTGAAAATGATATTCAAAACTCTCGCCGGGTCGAATACCAGCAAAGCTCAAACCTGGCACGCCATCCATATTGCTGGGCAGAATAATTCCGTGCCAGTGTACCGATGAATCAACTGCCAGATTGTTTCTGACACGAAGCGTGACTTCATCACCCTCACGCCAGCGTAATAAAGGTGCAGGCAGGCTGTTATTAATGACCGTCGCTACAGACTCATTGCCGGTAACATTAACCCGCAGGTAGGAAATATCAAGATCAAACTGCTGGCCTTTGAGGGTCTGACCCTGCCAGCTTTGCAGGTTTGTTTGTTGTGCCTTCAGGATACTCGGGTGAAACCCAAGCATAGTAGCACCGGCCAGTGTACTGGTCACAAATCGCCTGCGTGTCAGCGACTTCGACCCTATACCATATAGTTTTGCTGTTTTATGATTCATTTTCTCTCACCCAATCTTGATTGCATCTTAAGCTGCGCAAAGTGTCCTGCACGGAATACTTGAAAACGCACGTCATAAGCATGCGGATCCTGCAGACGCACTAACCCTGTATCAGGCTGAAATGGGTGGGCGGTAAAGGGATTCTTCGAGAGAGAAAGTCTGTTTGAAAGGTATCGTCAGATTAAAACGGTTTTCAGTTTGGGAAAAACCGGCCAAGGTGTTGCTGAGCAGAGCCAGCCCGCTTACCCCGCAAAAATCACACAGGCAATCACAGAGGCAATGTGAATGGTCATGAGGATCCATGGCATGCTCACTGAGAGCCATGACTGGGTGATTTTGCTGGGAGCCATGTGTCATTTGATTGATGTCATCCTGTGACTGGGAATGTTCCAAAGCACTCCCCGGGCTGCTCATATTCTTGCAGTCCATGAAAGGGCTTGCCAGCGTCTGCCAGCTTAAACTGAACAATGCCAGCAAGATAAATCTGTTTATACAGCACCTAGTCATGAAGGTTATCGTAAACCCATCAGTTGAATCTGGCAAATGATGCCCCTGAATAGCTTTAACTAATCTGCGTTAAGGCATCGATTAATTCCTGCTGCTTGCTGAAAAAGGGCGAATGGCTGGACTCAATGGAAAATACTTTTTCACAGGGAGAGGCTGCTATCATTTGCCGTTGCATCTCGATGCAGATAGCGTGGTCTACCAGGCATTCAATATAGTAACGCGGCACGGAACCAAAATTTTCCTCGCTCAAATGCACCGGTGTTGCCAGAGGCTGCAAGGCCTGCGGCTTGATTAGATGGGCCAGCGCGTATGCCTGATCCGCTTCGCTACAATCGTGATAAAAAAGATCAATCAGTTTATCCTGAGCAATCGTAGCCGATACATGATCTTCTGCAACGATCAGGGAAGGCGGTACTGAGGGCTTTGGATTCGACTCTTCGAGGGATAGCAATGACTGTCCGTCAATTGGCAAGAAACCAGAGACATAAACCAGTGCGCTTATCTTGTCCGGATGTAGCTCGGCAGTTTGTGAGACCACAATGCCGCTCATTGAATGACTGACAAGAACTGCTTTTTCATCCAGGCCTTGCAGAATGTCTGAAATTTTCTCGACATAGGCATCCAAGGTCACTTCATTCAATGGCGTATCATCCTCACCGGAGCCAGGCAAATCCGGAACAATAACCTTGTGTCCGGCTGCCTCAATTGGACCCTTGACGCGATCCCAGCACCAGGCACCATGCCAGGCACCATGAACCAATACATATGTTGTCATTTTTGTTCTCCCTGCTAAGTTTTTTTGCATGATATATGCTGTTAAGCTGCTTTAACAATTGGTAATCACGAACATACTGTTTATTTGATAATGCCAGCCTTATCCAGAAAATTTTTCTTGGCACTAGCACTGATACTCAGTCCGTCCCAGCTGATAGCTGAAGAGTTGATGATTGCTGTTGCTTCCAATTTTACCGGCACCATCAATGAAGTCATTCGCCAGTTTGAAGCACAAAGCGAACACAGGATACGGCTAAGTTTCGGTTCTTCAGGGCAAATATTTGCCCAGATCATTAACGGGGCACCCTATGACATGTTTTTCTCAGCCGATCAGGAAAAACCACTGGAACTTGAAAACCGTCAACTAATAGCAGAAAACAGCCGCTTTACCTATGCTGTCGGCAGACTGGTATTATGGTCCAGGTCTGCTGGCATCAATCTCGACCAGGGCGGCATCTTAAAGCGAGGTGACTTTAACCGGTTGGCGATGGCCAATCCCAGACTGGCCCCTTATGGCCAGGCTGCGGAGGAAACCATGCAGGCACTTGATGTCCTTGCCAGTACCCGGAACAAGCGCGTGTATGGGCAGAATATTACGCAAGCATTTCAGTTTGTTGAAACCGGCAACGCTGAAATCGGTTTTGTTGCACTTTCCCAACTGCAAGCAAGCGGACTAATCGCAGAGGGCTCAGCATGGCTTGTCCCCGAGGATTATCATGCCCCGATTCGTCAGGATTCCGTCATATTAAAGCGGGCAGAAAACTCGGTGGCTGCTGAAGCATTTAAACAGTTCTTGCTAGGCAACCAGGCTGCGGCAATCATCCAGCGCTTTGGCTATCGCCTTCCCTAGCTGCATCAGCACTATCTGACTTGTGTTTTCAATTTACTCCACGTCAGGCAACAAGCCAGGCGCATGTTACCGAAGATCCTCCCTCGATCGAGCGCTTGCAATGGGAACATATTCAGCGCGTTCTGGAGACCAATCAGGGAAATATTTCCGCGGCTGCCCGTGAACTGGATATGCACCGCCGCAGCCTGCAACGCAAACTGCAAAATCGCCCCGTTAAACGCTAAGAAACAGTTGGATATACCTATGGTACCGATCTTGTCGTTGCAGCTTAGAGGAATTGAAATATATCCCTGTGCTGTCCATTGGCGCCAGGCTCTTGCGGGGCTTCAAATAAGAAAATAACGATAAAGGACTGCGGTTATTTAGCTGCCTATACGTTATACTAGCTGCCCGAGATAGCTTCAGACTTTCTTCATTCTGTTCTATCACCAATTACCCAAGCTTACGACATCCAGGGCTGTGCAGGCACCTGGGTAATATTGTCATGAATACTCAACATCGCCCGGATCAAATCAAATTATCCTTTGTGGCCCTGATGGCAGTCATGATGTCTTTCATCGCTCTGTCCATCGATGCCATGATGCCGGCCCTCGGTCAGATTGGCACCGATTTGGGTGTGCAAAATCCCAATGATGTTCAGTATGTCATTTCGTTCATTTTTATTGGTCTGGCTATCGGCATTCTTTTTTTCGGGCCTTTTGCCGATTCTTTTGGTCGAAAAAATGCCATTTATCTGGGTATGGGAATATTCCTGGTTGGTTGTCTTGCCTCAATCTTCGCAAACAGCTTCAACCTCATGCTGGTCGGCCGCATCCTGCAGGGAATGGGAGCGGCCTCATGCCGGGTGTCAACCATGTGCATGATCCGGGACAAGTTTGAAGGCAACACCATGGCTAAAGTAATGTCCTTTATCATGATCATTTTTATCCTGAGCCCGGCTCTGGCTCCCTCGCTGGGGCAACTGGTTCTCTTTGTTGCTAGCTGGCGATACATCTTTGTAGTGATGTTTGTTATCGGTGCTGCAGGGGTGATCTGGCTGGCAGTGGCACAGGAAGAAACCCTGGCTATTGAAAAACGCAGGCCTTTTCGCTTCAAGCCCATTCTTGAGGCCGTTAAGGAAACCCTGTGTAACCGCATCGCACGGGGCTACACCATTGCCTCAGGACTTATTTTCGGAGCCTTCGTCGCTTACCTGAATTTAGCCCAGCAGATCCTGCAGGAACAATATATGCTGGGGGATGCCTTCGCCCTGGCTTTTGGTTTTCTTGCCCTGGGTATCGGGCTGGCTTCCTTTGCCAATACCCGCTGGGTATACCGTTATGGTATGGAATTTATCTGCAAAGGCTCCCTGATCATTATGGTTGGTATCTCGACCATTTTTTTACCCGTGAGCCTCTTTTTTGGCGGACATCCTCCGCTGCTGCTTTTAATGCTTTTTTTGTTTGTCACATTTTTCTGCTGTGGCCTGCTGTTTGGTAATTTCAACACCATGGCAATCCATCCTGTTGGCCATATTGCGGGTTCTGCCAGCTCTGTTATCGGCTCCTTACAGACCCTGCTGTCAGCAGGTCTTGGCGCCCTGGTCGGATCACAATATCAGGGAACCATTAACCCCCTGATCTTGAGCTTTCTTGTGCTAGGTATACTTTCCCTGATTCTGGTGTTGCGTTTGAGTAATTACTCGGGATTCCAGAAGCAGGACAATTCAACCGAATCGATTTTGCACTGAAGCGGCTCGAGCTCCCGCTTTTATCCTTTTTCACCACCCCTGATACACAGTATTTTCACATTGTTATTTTGCCAAACTGCCTGATTAACAGTAGTATTCCGCTACTGGCCCCATGAAATTACATAACTACCGGGGTAAAACGTTACATGGGCATCTGCGCTAGTAACATAAACCTGACTACGTATGGATAAACCATCAATGAAAACTATAAAAAAACGGGTTTCTCAAATTTCCGCAATTATTTTACTGGGCATCGCTACTCAATCCGGACAGGCTGCTCTTGTTGACCTGGCTGAATATCAGGACTGGGAAGCAGTTGCCTCCTCGATTTCTGCTGAAGACGTAAACGCCGTTCAGGCAGATGGTGCCAGTGCACTCTTATGGGCTGCCTATTACGATGCAGCGGATACAGTTGAACTGCTACTGGATGCCGGCGCTGATCCCAATTTAGCCAATCGCTACGGAATGACTCCTCTGATACAGGCCTCATTTAATGGCAACAGTGAAATCATCAGCATGCTGCTGGATGCCGGCGCCAACACCAATACCCGGACCCCTGAGGGGGGGGATGCCCTCTTGAATGCGGCCAAAAGTGGCGCCGTTACCGGTGTTCAAGCTCTACTGGCAGCAGGTGCTAACTTAAATACGCGTGACGGGTACCTGTTCCAGACACCGCTGATGTGGGCAGCTGCCAGCAATCAGCATGAAATAGTCAGAATTCTGATCGAGAATGGCGCTGATATGGATGCAATCTCCCCTGAACTTGAACTTCGAGGTGTATTGCATGATGACGGCCACGGAGACATGCCCGATGGTGGATTGACCGCATTGCACCATGCAGCACGTGAAAACGCACTTGAAGCTGCCGAAGTGCTTGTCAGCATGGGCGCAGATCCCAATATTCAAGACCCTCAAGCAATCACGCCACTGCGCGTTGCCATGATAAATGCCAATCTGGACATGGCCCGGGTGTTAATTGAGGGCGGTGCCGATGTCAATGACGGTTCGGTCGTCGAACTGTTTGATATTGAATTCAGCCGACCGATGATTGCGCGTTCTGAAACCAACCACGTTAATAGCTCCAGTATCGAAGATATTATGATGCTGATGCTGTCCAAGGGACTGGATATCGATTCAACGCCGGCTACACCTTTTCCGTATCCGGGCACCCGACGCATCGGCGGTCGCGGAACCAGCGGACAAACTGCACTTTACAATGCAGCAATTGCCCCGCATCTGGAATACATGGCTCTCTTGCTGGAAAATGGTGCCAACCCCAATTCTCTGAATGCTAACGGGCTTTATCTACCTCTGTCCTCGGCACTGGATGTAATCCCATTACGCGACGTTCTGGACAGCAGCAAACCCCTTGAGGAACTTGAGGCTGCCGCAGAGCTGCTCTTACAGCATGGCGCCGATGTCAATACCCCAGCTAGTGACGGCACCACTGTCCTGCACCATGCCGCTGCCAGAGGTCAGGATGAAGTCGTTGAATACTTGATTGCCCGTGGTGCTGACCTCTCGATCAAGGACAGCAGCAATCGCACGGCACTGGATGTGGCCAATGGCGTCCCTAAAGTCGGAAAAAGCGAGAACCAGCGTTCTACTGAGACACCGGTTTATGAAACAACAGCAGGCATACTAAGACAGGCAATGGATGCACAGGGTCTTGTTATTGAGGCATACATGGCACCCGAGTCTGAAGAAGCAGGTGAAGCCTGACTTTTTAAGCACTGCAGGCATTGCCTAGGCCTTGTGCCTGAGGCACTATACAGTCATACGAGAGTTTTGCTTGATATTATTCTAAAGGGCATGACTGATTAATACGCAGTATTTTGACATTTGCAGGCAGAGCTGACTATAACTTACTGATAATATAAGAGTTATCGCTGGCGGTAGATCAATTTCAGCCAACACGATTTGGCTAAATTTAGAGGTTCAACAATGAAAATAATTAAACAAACCATAACAAAAATTTCTGCGCTTGTGATGCTGGGGCTGGCAGTACAGACCGCTCAGGCGGCTTTGGTAGACCTGGCTGAATATCAGGACTGGGATGCCCTGCAGGCATCTATATCCTCGGAGGATGTCAATGCTGTGCAGCCCGATGGCATGACTGCACTCCTGTGGGCTACCTATTACGACGAAACCAATGTGGTAAGTCTGCTGCTTAACGCCGGTGCAACACCCAATGTATCCAGCCGTTACGGCATAACGCCACTGATTCAGGCAGCCATGAACGGCAATAGCGAAATGATCAGCTTGCTGATTGATGCCGGTGCCGATGTCAATGCCACCACGCCGGAAGGTGACAATGCCCTGCTGAATGCCACCCGAACCGGTGCTGCTGAAGGTGTGCAGGCACTGATAGATGCAGGTGCCAATGTTAACCTTCGTGATACCTATCTGTTTCAGACGCCCGCTATGTGGGCTGCAGCTGCCAATCAGGCGCAAATTCTCAGAATTCTCATCGACAATGGCGCAGACGTAAATGCTGTATCTGCTGTGCTGGACTTTCGTGGTGTCGTTGACAGCACGACTGCCGGGGACTTTCCAGATGGCGGCCTCACAGCCCTGCACCATGCTGCCCGCGAAAATTCCATCCCTGCGGCACTGGTTCTGATTGAATCTGGCGCTGACCTGAATATCCAGGATTCCCAGGGAATTTCTCCCTTACGCTATGCCATCATCAATGCCAACATTGATCTGGCCAAAATACTGGTGGAAGCTGGAGCCGACATCAATGATGGTGCGCTGGTTGACCTGCTGGATGTCGAAACCAGGGACCTGACCTTCTTGCGCGCAGAAAAGAACTACGTTAACCAGAACAGCCCAATGCAACTGGTAGAACTATTGCTGGAGATGGATGTTGATGTAAATGCCTACCCCGAGAAAGCCTACCCACTGCCTGCTACGGGTTTCCGTGGTGGTGCCGGTACTGCTGGCCGGACTGCATTGTTCAATATGGCGATGACGGACAATCCTGAAATCATGTCCCTACTGCTTGAAAATGGCGCTGATCCAAATTCAATCAATCGCACAGGTAGAAACGGTAGTTATTTGCCGCTTTCAGCTGCACTAACCCTGGTTTCTGGCAGAGGCGGTAATGTCGAAGAAGATGAGGATACTTCTGAACTGCGTGAAAGTGTTCAGGTCTTGCTGGATAATGGCGCCAATGTTAACGCAATAGCTGCCGATGGGACCTCGGTGCTGCATCATGCTGTAGCCGCAGGCAAACAATCAATCGTTGAATTCCTGATTGCTGAAGGCGCGGATTTAAGCCTGAAGGATAATAGCAATCGTACCGCACTTGATGTGGCCAACGGTGTATCACCTGTGGTTGAAGGTGACGGCGAGCCTGCTGAACTGCCAGTTTATGAAGAGATTGCAACACTTTTAACAGATGCCATGAATGCTCAGGGAATCAGCATTGAAGCATATATGGCACCCGCTTCGGAGGAATCAGGCGAAGCCTGATCCTGAAACAGAAATAAAGGCCAAAGAGTGGCATGACTCAAGTTTTATCTGGAGACTTACTATGAAGAAGGTTAAACATTTCAAAGCACGCATCATTGCTCTGGCAATGATGGGGTTGACCGTACAAACTGGCCAGGCTGCTTTGGTAGACCTGGCTGAATATCAGGACTGGGATGCCTTGCAGGCTTCCATTTCTTCAGAAGATGTTAACGCCGTCCAGCCTGATGGCATGACAGCACTTCTGTGGGCAGCCTATTACGATCAAACGGATGTGGCAAGATTGCTGCTAAACGCCGGTGCGACACCCAATGTATCCAGCCGTTATGGCATCACTCCGCTGATTCAGGCTGCCATGAATGGCAACAGCGAGATGATCAGCATGCTGGTTGACGCCGGTGCCGATGTAGATGCCTCCACACCGGAAGGTGACAATGCCATCCTTAACGCAGCCCGAACCGGGGCCGTGCAAGGTGTGCAAGCCTTGATTGATGCCGGTGCCGATGTTAACTACCGTGATGGCTACCTGTTCCAGACCCCCATCATGTGGGCTGCTGCTGCCAATCAGGCCGCTGTCGTCGAGGTACTGATTAATAATGGCGCCGATATGGATGCCCGTTCGCCAACACTGGAGTTACGCGGTATCCGACAGGGCGGTGTTGCCGGAGACTTCCCCGATGGTGGACTAACTGCTCTGCACCACGCAGCCCGCGAGAATGCTATTGATGCAACGCGTGTGCTGATTGACAGAGGGGCCAATCTGGACGTGCTGGATCCTCAATATGATGTTTCCCCGCTGCGCATGGCCATCATTAATGCCAACCTCGATCTGGCCAAAATGCTGGTAGAAAGTGGTGCCAATTTCAATGACGGTGCACTGGTTGACCTGTTGGACGTAGAAACCAACAAGCTGATTTTTGTTCGCGCCGAAAAGAACTATGTTGATGAGACCTCACCCGTGGATTTAATGAGAATCATGTTTGACATGGGCGTGGATGTTGATGCTTACCCCGAGAAGTCTTACCCCGTTGTCTCCACCAACTTCGTTGGTGGTGGTGGCACCTCAGGCCGCACTGCCCTGTTTAACGCAGCAAGCCATGATAATCCGGAGATGGTTGCCCTGTTCCTCGATAATGGAGCAAATCCTAACTCTATCAATAGCGGTGGTAGACAAGGTGGCAGTTTTTTACCGCTCTCAGCTGCACTGGGATTAGTACAGACTGGAACTGAGCTACAGGAAAGGTACGCATTGGAAGAGGAATTCAGTATTTCAGAAAGTGCAAGGCTGCTGATCGAAAACGGTGCCGATTTCAATGCTAAAGCCGATGACGGCAGTACTGTCCTGCATCACGCCGTTGCTCAGGGAAATGAAGACGTTGTGACCTACCTGATCGATAGCGGGGCCGATTTGAGCCTCAAGGATGACAGTAACCGTACTGCTCTGGATCTGGCAAATGGCGTGGCACCGGTCACTCAGGGTGAAGATGAACCAGACGAATTGCCGGTTTATGAAGAGATTGCCACCATGTTAACTGAAGCTATGAATGCCCAGGGCATTACCATTGAAGCGTATATGGCGCCTGAGACCGCAGAAGGCACCGAAGACGCTTAAATACCTCTAACCCTGTTCCTTACAGGAAAGCTAGCCATACAAAATCAGGGCCATCGGGCCCTGATTTTTTTTTCAGCTCAACAACCCTTTCTATAACCAGGCAATTTCATCCATTCTGACTGATTAGGCTGCTTGTACAGAGACACATCTCATAAAGGGCTACTTTGCCAACGACAGGTCTGTATTTGCCGCCAGCCACCGTAAAATAAGCAGAAATATACACGAAATTTGCACATATTCCCTTTGGCTCAAATCTTCCAACTATAGTAGTATTCATCTACTGTGATGTAATAAATTAGAAGCTAGTTTTATCTCCAGCTGGGATAAACAATTGCTCAGCTCTAAATAATTCGCAATTAGGGGATACACAATGAAAACAATTAAAACCATTAAAGCGCAGATATCGGCTTTAATCATCCTTGGATTTATTGCTCAGCCCGGTTTCGCTACTCTCGTTGAAATGGCGGAGTATCAGGACTGGTCCGCCGTGGAATCTTCCATCTCAAGGGAAGATATCAATGAAGTACAGCCCGATGGCATGACTGCCCTGTTCTGGGCGGTTTACTATGACCAGACAGACATCGTCAGACTGCTTATCAATGCCGGCGCCAACCCCAATGCGGAGACGCGTTATGGACTGACTCCGCTGATTCAGGCAGCCATGAACGGCAATAGCGACATGATCTCCATGTTGCTGGATGCCGGTGCTGATGCCAACGCCATGACTCCGGCAGGTGATAACGCTATCCTGAATGCATCCAAAACCGGTGCCGCAGAAGGTGTTCTGGCCCTGATTGAGGCCGGTGCCAATGTCAATTCACGTGACAGCTACCTGTTCCAGACGCCACTGATGTGGGCTGCTGCAAGTAATCAGGCTGATGTTGCCCAGATCCTTATCGACAATGGCGCCGATATCAATGCCATTTCAGCTGCGCTGGATTTACGAGGAGTCCTGCAAAGCCGTGTACAGGGTGACTTCCCTGATGGTGGCCTGACAGCCTTGCACCATGCTGCTCGTGAAAACGCCATCGAAACAGCCAGAGTGCTGATCGATAATGGCGCTGATCTTGATATCCTGGATCCACAGGATATTTCAGCCCTGCGCTTCGCTATCATCAACGCCAACCTGGATCTGGCAAAGATGCTGGTTGAGGGTGGCGCCAATATCAATGACGGTGCGCTGGTTGACCTGCTGGACGTTGAGACCAACACTCTGACTTTCATCCGTGCTGAAAAGAACTATGTCAATGAAACCACTCCTGTGGAACTGATGGGCATCATGTTCGACATGGGTGTGGATGTGGATGCCTATCCTCATAAAGCCTACCCCTTCCCGGCCACCGGTTTCAGGGCTGGTGATGGCACAGCTGGTCAGACAGCCCTGTATAACGCCGCCGCCCGCGACAAGCAGGAATTGATGGCTCTGTTTCTTGAACATGGCGCCGACCCGAACTCTCTCAACAAGGATGAGAAATACTTCCCGCTGTCAGCCGCATTCGTGGTGGTTCCCGGGATCTACAGACCTGGCACCATGGATGATGAAGAGTACATCCCAACTATTGAAGAACTCAGCCCGGGTGTTGAGCTTTTGATTGAACATGGAGCAAACATTAATGCCACTTCAAAAGATGGCACCACAGTATTGCACCATGCTGCAGCAATGGGCCGAGAAGCCGTTGTGCAGTATTTGATCGACAATGGTGCTGACCTGAGCATCCGTGATCACAGTAACAGAACAGCTCTTGATATAGCTCAAGGTGTTCCTGAATTTTCTGAAGAAGATGAGGAGCCGGCAGAAGAGCCCGTTTATGATGAGATCGTCACCCTGTTAACAGAGGCCATGAATGCGCAGGGCATTGCAATTGAGGAATATGTTCCCCCGGCTTCTAGTGAAGAGTCCGCTGAGGCTTAATAACCCTTAATTAAATAAATAAATCGAAGCAATAGGTAAGTTATGAAAAAGAAAATTCTGATTACAGCAGTCATTGCGGGCATGGGTTTCGGACTCAGTGCCTGTAATAATTCAAATGAGGAGGCTTCTGTTGAACTTACGGCAGAAGAGCGGGAAGCTGCCAGGCTTGCTGCAATCGCAGAACTGCCTCCACTGGATGAGCAGTGGGATATGATCTATGACTACTGTGTTACCTGCCATAATGAGACAGATTACACAGGCGGCTTGTCACTGGAATACGCTGCCCCTGATTTCGTCCATGAAGAAGGTGAAATCTGGGAAACGGCTATCAAGAAACTGTCCACTGGCCAGATGCCACCGCTGGGTGAACCGAAACCGAGTGATGAGCAGCGTCAAACTTTTGTTGCCTCTCTCGAAGCAGTTTTTGACCAGGAAGCTAGGGAAAACCCCAATCCTGGTTCTCCGGTTCTTCCCCGCCTGAACAGAAGAGAGTATCAGAATTCAGTTCGTGACATTCTTGGTCTGGAAATTGATGCAACCACCCTGCTGGCGGCTGATAACTCTGCTGAAGGTTTCGATAATATGGCACCTGCCCTGCAGGTTTCAGCAACAACCCTGGAAGCCTTTGTGGCTGCATCCGGACGTGTTGCCAGTCTTGCCGTCGGTAACATGGATATGCCTCCCGATTTCAGCGTTTACCGTGTGCCGCGTGACAGCTCTGGTGACAAGCGCGTTGAAGGTGCGCCAATTGGCACCATTGGTGGTATCGTTTTCAATCATTACGCGCCTCTGGATGGTGAATATGAATTCAGCCCGAAACTGATCCGTACCATTCAGGATGAGGCTCGTGGTATTGAATTTGCCCATACCCTGGTTGTCAGTATCGACAAAGAACTGGTGCATTCTGCTGAATTTGGTGGCTTCAAGGATACCGAACAGCATGAACTGGACTCCAACAGCTTTGCACTGGCTGAAGAAATCGATGAACGTTTTCGCTTCAGAACCACCATGGATGCAGGCATGCATGAAGTGACTGTTAACTTCATCGCCAAGCCCGCTTCACCGGATGCTGAAATCTGGAAACAGCATGGCCGTACTTCCCTTGACCTTGACGTTCTGAAAGGGCCGCCTCAGCTGGACAATGTTGAAGTTCGCGGACCTTTAAATCCGACAGGCAAAGGCATGACTGCCAGCCGTGAAATGATCTTTATCTGTGAGCCGGGAGCGCTGGAAGATGAGCAGCTGGCCTGTGCCAATGAAATTCTTTCAAACCTGGCGCGTCAAGCCTATCGTCGCCCTGTCGCTGAAAATGAAATTTCAGACCTGCTGGGCTTCTATGAAATCGGCAATGAAATCGGCGGCTTTGAAAAAGGCATTGAAACTGGTATTCGTCGCATCATTTCAGGCCCTGAATTCCTGTTCAGATCTGAAGATATTCCTGCCGGAGTTGCACCGGGTCAGGCTTACCAGATTTCTGATCTTGAACTGGCTACCAGACTCTCTTATTTCATCTGGAGTTCTACTCCTGATGAAGAGCTGATCAACCTGGCTGCTGAAAGCCGCCTGAGCAACCCTGATATTCTGGATGCCCAGGTTGAGCGTATGCTGGCTGATCCCAAAGCGGAGAACCTGACAAACAATTTTGCCGAACAATGGTTCCAGCTGCGAAATCTGAACGCCATCGTACCGGATCCCTTCCTGTTCCCGGACTATGATGACAACCTTAGACAGTCATCCATTCTGGAAACAAAAATGCTGTTCAGCAGCATCGTAGATGAAGACAAGAGTGTGACCGACCTGATTGATGCTGATTACACCTATGTTAATGAGGACCTCGCCGCTGTTTATGGTATCCCGGGTATTCTGGGCAGCCGTATGCGTCGTGTCGACGTCCCACAGGAAGAGCGACGCGGAATTCTGGGGCACAGCAGTATTCTGACCCTGACTTCACTGTCAATCCGTACTTCACTGGTAACTCGTGGTAAATACTTCCTGACCAACCTGGTCGGTACGCCGCCACCCGAACCACCACCCAATGTCGACACCAACCTGGTACCGGCAGATGGTGTACCCCAGTCACTGCGTGACATGATGGAAGCTCACCGGGCTGACCCCGTGTGTTCTTCCTGTCATGTCCTGATGGATGCCATTGGCATCGCTATGGAAAACTTTGACGGTATCGGACGCTATCGTGAATTCGACGATCGTGGCAGTGGCCCCGTTCGAATTAACGCAGTTACTACGCTGTTTGATGGCACTGAGGTTAATGACGTTTCTGATGTCAGGGGCTGGTTAAGCGCGAACGAAGATATCTTTGTCAGAACAATGACAGAGAAATTAATGCAGTTCGCACTGGCTCGACCAATCGAGCACACCGACATGCCTTACGTACGTGAAATTGTACGACGTGCAGAACCTGGTGATTATCGATTCTCTGACATCGTTAAAGGTATTGTTGAAAGCGTACCTTTCCAGATGCGAATCAATGACCAGCAGGCTGTAGCAGCCAACTAGATATCACTGATATCATCAAAAAAAGCAGCCTTCGGGCTGCTTTTTTTTGCACGTTATTTTTAGCTCTGTTTAAAATGAGTTGGTTCAAAAGCAGAATGCGAAGGCTCTGTATTGAGCCTAAAACCCTTCCCTCTGATGAATAGCCAATAGCAAGTTCATTCATGGCTATAATCTCTGAAAGCGTAGTATCCTCAGCCAGAAGAGCATATCGCTACTTTTCAAAGGGGAACTCAGTCAAGGGCGGATAAAGCACCCGGTACAGGCTAATGAACTATACCCGTGAAGAAATCCTCAACATCTATGACAGGGAAACCCGCGCTGAACCGCGTTATCCACCAGTCGTCACTGTTGTGCATAATCAGTATTTCGTGAAACTGGTAGGCCCTGGCAATTTCACCTTCATCAGCTACTGGCAGATCCCACCGCAACACACCGCTCCCGCCTTGCATGATGAAATGCAGTCATTAAAGCAGCTTGGTGGAAAAGTCATGTGCCGGGTTTATCAACATGATGTCCCTAAAGATCTGGAAAACTGTCTGGCCAATGAAGGCTTTGAACAACTGGACACTGTCACACTTACTGTCCTGCCATTACTGCAATTTGAATTAAAGCAAGACAAGTCACCCGACATTCAGGTCAAAGAACTCAGAAAGGCGAAGGATGTGGCAGATTTTCTCTGTGTCACTGAAGCTGCCTTCGGTCAGCCCAGCCCGCAGGACCATGCCTATATTGAAGAAAGTATGAAATTCCCGAACTTTAAATACTATCTGGCTTACATCAAGCAACAGCCGGTCGGGGCAGCCCGTTTCATCGTGCCAGAGCACTCACGCTTTGGCTTCTTTTTTGGCGGCTGTGTGCTTCCTGAATTCCAGGGACAGGGAGTTTACTCAGCGCTGATAAAAACCCGGCTGCAGGTGGCAAAGTCGCTCAATCTGGAATTTATTTGCAACGAAGCCAAAGAAAGCAGCAGGCCTATTATGGAGAAAATCGGCTTTCATTCCATCGTCAAAGCAAGAACCTGGTATCTGGATATGGATGCCTGATACACAAAGCAACAGGCATTAAAAAAGGAGGCCGAAGCCTCCTTTTTTAATGCTGTAAATTAGCGGATTGCTTATTCCGAGCCAGGGTTGAACTGGCCATCGCCAAGTCTTTCTTCCCGGGTCATGTTGTTCATGCGCCATTCCTGCACGATATCAAAATATTCCGGCATCATGGTTATACCAGCACCACGCCCTGCTTCGACAGGAACACCATAGATCTCGGAGAACTCCCGAGCATAGGTGGATTCACCTGGCATGTTATGGGGAACTTCTCCCTCAACACGGGGAATTTCAGTTGCCGGACGGCAGGGATAAGGCTGCATATCAGTGAGCTCCCGCTTGGAGAAACCGTTGGATTTAAAGAACACGCTATCCAGATAAACAGGGTCTTCAACCATGTAGATATGCAACATGGTTTCGGTATCAGGCTGGGGAATGAAATATTCAACCATATGGGCCTGATCACTCAGGGCCAGGCCATTACGGCGCATCCAACCTGCTTTCAGGTGAGTGGTGGTGACGACCAGACGGTCGCCCTGCCATTCGCCGGTAGAAAATCCCTGCCAGGTGTGAGGTGCCATTTCATCCGGATGCTCACGTCCATCCATCCAGATGGTGCGACGCTGGGCCTGCCAACGGATATGCGTGCCAATTTTGACTTCTTCCAGGGAAACCGGATCCAGTTCCTGCCACACATATAGATTGCCCACACCACGAAAACCGTAGGTGGAAGGGTGCGGTTTACACTGATGTTCAGGCAGGGTCAGCAAAGAGGGCTGCCAGCTATCGGCCCGCAGTCGTGCAGCGTCATTAACCGGCAATCCGGCATAGTCCCCGACAAAAGGACCTGGAATTCGCTCTTCCATGTCCTCATGCATAATGGGATCCCAATGCCCGAAAATTCCCTGCGCCTGGGCAGAACTCCCCAGTACACAAAAAAGTCCCGACGCAAGCAATGAAATAACTTTACCTTGCATTACTCTTCCTCCAACCTTTTGATTATCAAGCATTTTTTTATGCTTTTTGCCTTGTATTCGCTGCTCTGCAGGGCGCCAGCACTGGTCTGTCTTTATCAAGCACTGCCATTCCGAAATAAGCACAGAGAGCTTAATTCTTTGTATTGCGATTATAGCACAGGACAGGCCTGCTAAATCACCCCTAATTATTACAGTCTGTTCACAGAATCGGTATACTTTATTGCTTATTGACTAACAGGTAAAGGGCATGAAACAAATAATTATCAGCAGCCTGGCCTTACTGATCAGCATCTCGGCCAGTGCGCAAGTCAGCCAGACCAAGGGAGATTTCGAGGATAAATTCCGCCAGCTGGATGAAATATTGCCAACTGCGAATAATTTCCGCAGTGCCTCCGGAGCGCCAGGCAACCAGTACTGGCAACAAGGTGCCGACTATTACATTGAAGCCACTCTCAATGAAGATAACCAGAGTATTACTGCCTCGGAAACCATTACCTATACCAACAACTCACCTGACACCCTGAATTACCTGTGGATTCAGCTCGATCAGAACCGCTTTCGAAACGATTCTATCGCCCGTACAACTGAAACTGCCGGTGGCGAAGACCGGCTGAGCTTCTTTACCCTGCGACGCGAAAGAGCCTTTGAAGAGTTTCAGGGCGGCTTCCAGATAAGCCGAGTACAGGAAGTACGGGGCGACATACTCAACACCCAGATCAATGGCACCATGATGCGTGTTGATTTGGATGAAGCCCTGGAAACCGGAGACTCCGTCAGTATTGAAATAGACTGGCAACACAACATCATCAACCAGGATGTCATCGTCGGCCGTGGTGGCTATGAATATTTCGAGGACAGTGACACCTATCAGTTCGCGCTCTCACAGTGGTACCCGCGGGTGGCATCCTATACGGATTACACCGGCTGGCAAAATAAGCAGTTTGTTGGTCGAGGAGAGTTCACGCTGGAATTCGGTGATTTCGAAGTACGCCTTACTGTTCCCGCTGACCATATCGTTGCAGCCACGGGTGAATTACAGAACCCCAATCAGGTGCTTAGTGATGAGCAACGTGATCGCCTCGAAGCTGCCCGCGAATCGGCCACCCCTGTCTTTATCGTGACCCCTGAAGAAGCCGAAGCCAATCAGGCCGAAGGCACGGATGAGATGGTGACCTGGATTTTCGAGGCAGAAAACGTCAGGGATTTTGCCTGGGCCAGCTCGCGCAAATATATCTGGGATGCGCTTGGACACCAGCAGGACGATGAAGACATGCCGCTGGTAATGGCAATGTCATTCTATCCCCCGGAGGCAGAGCCTCTGTGGTCACAGTTTTCCACTCACTCGGTGGCACATACCATGGATGTGTATTCCCGCTTTTCTTTCAACTACCCCTACCCGTACGCCATTTCCGTCAACGCCTGGGAAGCCGGTGGTATGGAATACCCCATGATCACGTTTAATGGCTATCGCCCGGAAGTCGATGAGGAAACCCAGGAGCGCACCTATTCCAGGCGCACCAAATATGGTCTGATTTCAGTGATCATCCATGAAATCGGTCACGGTTATTTCCCGATGATTGTCAACTCCGATGAACGCCAGTGGACCTGGATGGATGAGGGACTCAACACCTTTCTGCAATTTCTTGCTGAACGGGAATGGGAAGACGATTATCCTTCAGGCCGCGGTGACCCGGCCAATATCACCGGGTACATGCGCTCTCAGAACCAGGTCCCCATCATGACCAACTCGGAATCCATTTTGCAGTTTGGCAACAATGCCTACGGCAAACCGGCTACTGCTCTCACCATCCTGCGTGAGACGGTCATGGGTCGGGAGCTTTTCGACTTCGCTTTCAAGCAATATGCCCAGCGCTGGATGTTCAAACGACCCACGCCCTCTGATTTTTTCAGGACCATGGAAGACGCTTCAGCTGTCGACCTTGACTGGTTCTGGCGTGGCTGGTTTTACAGTACGGACCATGTTGACATTGCCCTGAGTGATATTCGGGAATACCAGGTCTCGACCCAGAATCCGGAAGTTGAATTTCCCATTGAGCGTGAAGAAGAAGCCGAAGAGCCGGTTTCCCTGACGCAATTGCGCAATGAAGATTTGCCCAAGCGGGTAGATCTGTTTCCGGAGTTGCAGGACCTCTACAACGAAAACGATGAATTCACCGTGTCCAATGCCGACCGTAACGAATACACAACTTTTCGTGAAAGTCTGGAAGACTGGGAACTGGCTTTGCTCGACCAGTCCATTGCCGAAGGCCTGCGTATTTATTTCCTCGACTTTGACAACATTGGTGGGCTGGTGATGCCACTGCCCCTGCGCATTGAATACGCAAATGGACAAACGGAAGACATGATGATTCCTGCCGAGATTTGGCGCACCAACCCAAAAAACATTACCCGGATGTTGCTGAGCGAGGAAGCCATTGTATCTGTTGAACTGGATCCGCAGCAGCGAATCGCGGATGTTGACATGAGCAATAACCGCTTTCCACAGGAGATACAGCGCTCCCGCCTAGAACTGTATCGCTCGGACAACCCGAGTCGTAACCTCATGGCAGACCTGCTGGTCGAACTGCAGGAAGCCGAAACCGGTGAAGCAGCAGGCCGGGGCAATGAAGTACCACTAGAACCCAGCAGCGACTGATGCGCCTTAGCCTAACGCTTTTCATCAGCGTCCTGACATTAAGCCTGCCAGCCGGTGTGTCTGCTCACCGGCTGCAAACCATCCTGAGTACCATTTCCTATAACCCCAACACCCGGATGATGGAAATAGTGCATCAAACCCATGCCCATGATGTGGAATTTGCCCTGATCAATTTAACTGAATACCCCAACGGTCTGGAAAACATTCGTGCTCAGGCACTTGCCGGTCTGACGCTGGTGCGGGATTTCCACCTCTGGGATGGCAGTGGCAATGAAATTGAATTGCAGCTGGTTGGTGCCGAACTGGAGGCCGATATTTTCTACATCTACCAGGAAGCAGGGCTTTCGGCCATCCCCGAATCCATGCAAATAGAGCACCGTATGCTCATGAACCGCTGGCCGGAAATGCAGAATTATGTCAATGTCGACTATGACAACGGCATTAAAAGCCTGGCTTTTGGACCGTCTGACGGTAGCCAGTCCCTCAGCCGTGACTGAAAACCCGCCTGACTTACTGTTTTTTTACATAATTGAACTGTAACGAAAAGCTGAAAAAATCGTCAAATATCAGTACCATATCCATACTTTGAGCAGAAAAAACCAATACGCAATGTTGAAAATACTCAAATTCAGCGTTCTGTCACTCATGCTGTTTATCACTAACAGCCTGCAGGCTCAGGAGCTTGTGATCGGTGAACACGTGGATGCCCAGCTGATCTCCGAGATGACAGCTGTCTCGCCGGGTAGCGACACCTGGGTCGCGCTGCGCCTTGATCACATGGAAGGCTGGCATACCTACTGGAAAAATCCGGGTGATGCCGGTCGAGCTACCATGATCGACTGGAACCTGCCGGAAGGAGTCACAGCTGGAGAGATTGTCTGGCCAACACCCGAGCGTATAGAACTGCCTGCTGATCTGGTCGACTTTGGCTACGAGGATGAAATTTTCCTGCTGACCCAACTGAGTATTCCAGCCAGTTTTTCAGCAAACACGCTGGAAATCACAGCAGATGTACAGTGGCTGGAATGTGAGGAAATCTGCATACCCGGTGGCGCAACAGTTTCCCTCAATTTACCGGTGCTGCCGCCCGAACAGATCGCTGTGAATGAAACTTGGCGGGCAGGCTTTGCTCAGACCCGTGCTGCACTGCCCACCTCGGCTGTCAGTTTTGACGCCAGTTTTTCCATTGCTGATGCCCGGCTGAATATTCTGGTGCAGGCTACCGAAGCGGTATTTGGAAATGCCCAAAGCATTCGATTCATTCCCGGCGAACACCGAGTTTTTGATTATAATTCAGAACAGGAAATCACCCATCAGCTTTCCAGCCTGCAGTTATCCCAGGGACACCATCCTCGCCTGAGTGCTGCTCCTGAGGAAATCACCGGTTTAATCGTTGTCACTGATGATTCCGGCGCCCAGACTGCCTACGAGGTCAGTGCGCAACCCGATGGGCTAAGCGCGGCTGATCTGAATCTGTTATCGAACAGTACTAGTTTGGGCGAATCCCGTGCTGATATGAATCTCCTGCTGGTATTTGGCTTTGCCATGCTGGGTGGCTTGATCCTTAACCTGATGCCCTGTGTTTTCCCAGTGCTCTCACTGAAAATTTTAAGCCTTTCTTCTAACAGCAAGGCATCCCAGCAGGAAAAGCGCTTGCATGGCCTGGCCTATACTGCTGGCGTAGTGCTGGCCTTTCTAGTGCTGGCCTCGGTACTGCTGACTTTACAGGCAGGCGGTTCGCTGATTGGCTGGGGCTTCCATCTGCAGTCTACCTGGTTTGTCAGCTTGCTGGTCTTCCTGTTTTTTGTGATGGGCCTTTCCATGTCGGGAGTCGTCGAGTTTGGCACAGCTATTATGGGTGTCGGCAGCGAATTACAAGACAAAGAGGGTTACAAGGGCTCATTTTTTACCGGCGTACTGGCCAGTGTAGTCGCCAGTCCTTGCACAGCACCTTTCATGGGGGCGGCTCTGGGTTTTGCCTTCACCCAGCCGCCTTTAACCGCCCTTTCGGTTTTTATTGCACTGGGACTGGGTATGGCTTTGCCCTTCCTGTTGATTTCCTTTAACCCGGCACTGTCCAGTCTCCTTCCACATCCTGGCAAATGGATGCTGAGATTCAAGCAGGTACTGGCTTTCCCACTATACGCAACCGCTGTCTGGTTATTGTGGGTACTGGGTAATCAGGCAGGACCCAGTGCCATGGCACTGGTAACAGGCTGCTGCCTGCTGCTGGCCTTTGCCGCCTGGCTGCATGCCCAACGCAGAGAAATCCAGTCGGCTTTCTGGCGCTATGCCAATGTCCTGCTAATTATTCTCTGTCTGGCTGTCACCCTGGGTGTCTTGCGCTCTCCCCTGCTCAGAAGCAACCCTGCCTCAACAGCTGTCAGTGAAGATGCCAACTTCGAGGCATACAGCGCTGCTCGACTGGCCGAGCTGCGAAACGGTGGCCAGGCAGTCTTCGTCAATATGACGGCAAGCTGGTGCATTACCTGTCTGGTTAATGAAAGGGTGGCCTTGAGTTCTGAGGAATTCACGGCAGGATTACAACAACATAACGTTGCCTATCTCAAGGGCGACTGGACCAATAATGATCCTGAAATCACCCGGGTACTGCAGCAATATGAGACCAGCGGCGTTCCCCTGTATCTGCTGTTCCCGGCAGATCCCAATGCCCCTGCCGAAATCCTGCCACAGATTCTCACAAGCAGTCTGGTGCTGGACGCTTTCGCGAGAATTTAATCCCTCTCAGCGCGGATATGCGCCAGAATCTCATCGGCCCGCTGCAAAATGTCATCGTGAGCGGGACTTAATACCTCCCTTGCAATGATCAGCGCTTCACTGTCTCTTTCCGAACCGTACTTGAACTTATGATCATGTCCGATGGAGACTGTTTTGGCATGGCGCCCGCCTTTGGGGTTGATGGCATCTATCGGGCGCCCATGTGAGCCCTTGATATGATCATAGCCATCCGGATCGCTGTAATATTCAAGATCCCGGTTATGGGTGGAAATCATGACACGCAGTTTACGCTGACTGCATTTTTCCAGAAAAGCCCAGGCCAGCGCCAGCTGGTAATCGGCACTGGTTCCGTTAAACAGTTCATCAAACAGGCCCAGCGAGTGGATGCTTGCCGTATCCAGAAAATCCTTGATATTTTCCAGCTGGGCCTTGAAGGTACTACGCTGATGAGTCAGGTCATCTTCAACATTAAAATTATGGAATATCTGGTCAGGCACTGTTAACTCAGCACTTTCAGCGGCAACAGTTCTTCCCATCAGCGCACCCTGCAGAATCAGGCCAAGCGCCTTGAGGGAGGTTGATTTCCCTGCCATGTTGGGTGACGGCAGAACCACCACAGTAACCGCCTCGCCACTATCAGGGTCAATTTCACCCAGGGAAAAATCGCCAAAATTTTCACTGACACTGCCCAGAAAATGTTCGATTAATTTGACCCGCAGCGGGCTGTCCTGAGCCTTCGTCTCGTCAAAATCATCAAGGGCAGTTTCCAGTTGCTGACGGGTTTTTGACTCGGCCCAGCGCAGTTTGTTGGACCGGCCGCGGCGGAAGTCATTCTCTCGAATGACATTTTCAGTGACCAGTTCATTTTCCTGCAGATGTTTCATCAGCGATTCGCTGCCGCCCAACTCCTTGTACATCGCTGCTGAAATATCAATGCCAGGGGTCCCACCCTGTCCCTCTCTCAAGAGATAGGCATGATGAAAATTATGAAAAGAAAAGCGCAAACCACCTTCATCCTGTGGCAGGACTTTCGGAAAAGCCCCATAGTAGGGAGCATCAATATCTCTAACCGATTCGGCATATTCGATGAGCTGAGCCACCATCATGGCTTCCTGGGCATAGATCTGTAGTCCACAAACCTGAACAAACTCGGCAGCAGCATTGCCAGGCAGGTGACAGTGAGATTTAATCTGTGTTGTCGTCATACCGGTTTCTTTGGCCACATCCGGATCCAGTTCTACTGTTAAGCCAAGATCATCCAGCGTCAAACCTGAAGTCTTGATGGTATCTGTTCCATCGGGTTCCATGTCGAGATTCTGCACAATCAGGTCCAGCATACGGATATTTTCTGCAACCTTCTCAACGTCTCTGAAACCCTGCCAGAGTTTTAGCTGTGCTTCATTATTGTCAATAAAGGTTTCGACTGCCTTTAACATTTTCAGGAAATAGGCATATTTGTCGTGAGCGATTCGTATATTATCGGCAGCTTTTTCACTGTCACTGGGTTTTGAGAATGCAAAGTGATCACCACGGGATGTATAACGAAATTCGATGTCCTTGATATCAGCAGCGACAAGCCCCTGAATCATGGTTATCAGTTCAGCATCCTGAAAAGGCCGATACTCGACTGCTTTGGTAAAAATTTTTCCGGTTTCACCTTTGAAAATATTCTGCAGCACATGATCGCCATTGCTACTGCCGCTTAAGCGGTTTCCCTCGCGGTTATAGATATCGAAAAAAGCCCGGATGGTGGAAAGCTCATCAACATTTATGCCAACCAGCGTACAGAATCTTCCAAGTATGCCGCCCGGCTGATCTTTCAGGCGCGCGCTAATTTCTGTTTCAGCAAATTTCATGAATAAGTTCTTGCTCGTATGAATTAATTATTGGATTCGAGGAGGACTTCGTAACGTCTATCTGTTAATAATTTCAGAAATGCAACGAGGGCATTAACTCTTCGTTCGTCCAGAAATGGACCTGATTCCAGTTCCGTCAGAGAAATATTAGCAGAAAGCTCCGGCTCCCCCCAGTGTTCATTGGTTTCCGGGTTTATCTGGGCCGCTTCACTTCTGCTATTGTATTTGTTGTAAAACTGGATAACCGTCTCCAGTTCCTGAAAAACACCATTATGCATGTATGGTGCAGTGATAGCGACATTACGCAGGGTTGGCACTTTAAATTTACCAGCCTGGGCAGGGTCATCAACCAGCGGATTAGCCAGCAAGCCCTGATCCGTATGGCCGTCCATCAAGCCATTCGCAATCCGTAATGACCGATTACGCGGCACGCCAATATTGTGGTAGCGGTAATTGGTAAATGTCTCACGTTCTGATCCTGGTAGTATATTTAACTGATGGCACTGATTACAGTTGGTAAATTGTTCGGAAAAAAACAGGGTCATTCCAAGTTCTTCTTCACGGCTTAGTTGATACTCTCCACGCAGATAGCGGTCATATTTGGAATCAAAGGGTGAAAAAAACTCTTGCTGTTCGAAAGCGGCAATGCTCTGCGTCATTGCCTCATAGGCAGCATTCACATCCGTAAAAATGGCGTCGCCAAAAAGCGCTTTGAAAGCGACCTGATACATTTCGCTTTCCTGCAGGCGCTCAACTACCGCTGATTTATCCGGTTGTGCCATTTCAAGCGGATTAAGTGGTGGGCCACCAGCCTGCCCGGCCAGATCCGCTGCTCTACCATCAAGAAACAGCCCGCCGACATATTCGCCCTCCGTGTTTCGATGAAAAGCCGGGATCAGGGACGCATAGGAAAGGGTCGGAGCATTACGATCTCCCAGTGAGACCATGTCACCACCAAGAGAAGCAGCCGCAGCCACGCCATTATCCCGCCAGTCAATAAATGCTCTGGCTGGATCATGACAGCTCGCACAGCTTTGTGTACGGTCGCGGGAAAGATTGACATCAAAAAACAGGGCCGCTCCCAGGTCTGTCATTCGGGATTGCCTCAGCCTCTCATCATCACTGGCTGCAAAAACCACAGCTGCCGCCAGCAGGCTGACTAAAGAAAAAGGAATCATTTTTAGCATCAGAAACTCACCGCTAAATGATTATCCCAGAATAGCCCCCTCAGCTCCTGTTCATCCGTGATGTTTTCCAGGCTGTCTTGCTCCAGATCAAAATAAGCCAGACGTCCTGTTCCTGTACTGAACACGAACCCGTTGCCATAAGCGCAGACGCCACAGACATCGCGCGCCCTGAGCTGTGAGATGAATTCCCCGTTTTCAGCATCCCAGAAGGTCAGCACATTGGCCCGGGGACAGGAAGCAACAAAAAAACGCCCACTGTGGTCAAAACGAATCGATCCAACATATTGCTGTAGTTGTGACTGCACCTGTTCCGGCGCCATCAAGGTTCGGATAGCTTCACCTCGTCGGTGTGTTGCTATCAATGGAGCACTCATAAAAGGTTCGCCTTCAAATTGAATGGCAATGGCAACCTGGGAGGAAGCATTCACATCAATATGTCGAATACTGGCCTGATGATATTCCGCAGGCAGAGAATGCATCTCGAGTAATTTACCCGTTTGCCGCTCGATGTAGACAAGACTGGGCTGCATGATATCGATATTGAGCTTGTCACGCTCCGAGTCCGGATGTGTGCGTATTCCGCCATTGGCAATTACCAGTGTTTCCTGATCAGGCATCAACAGTAATTCATGTGGCCCAATACCATAGCTGTAAAACTCATTGATCCGCTCCAAGGTGCCCGCTGTATGATTAAAGCGCCAAACACCAATACGTCCATGCTCACCATGCGTGTCATTGTAGGCATTTTCAGTCGTATAGAAATATTCACCGTCTGCAGAAAACACACCGTGTCCGTAAAAGTGTCTTTCTGCGGCTGCATCCAGCTCCTGTAAAACCGCTCCACTTTGGACATCACCCAAGAGCATGAATGTGCCCGGTCGCCTGGCAATTGTCACATAGTGCTGCTTGCGAGGGTGCAGAACCACGTCATGGGCACGCTCGGGAAGGTGATGGCTATAAAGCTCTTCGAAGTGATTGTCCCTGATGGTGAAAGCCTTCACCCAGTGCCCGGTATCACTGTCTGAAGCAGCGCTTAAAAAAACTGGCCTCTCAGAAACCTGGGGAATAGCAAGCGCAGGGGACGCGGCACCCAGAAGTGCCATTGTCAGAAAGGAACGTCGATGCACTTGCACAGCTGACATGAGGCTAGTCTCCATCAAGGCTGTTGAAGCCAAGATACAAATCTGTTGCCTTCAGGGCATTTTCAAAGGCTTCATGCACGGCATCAATTTGCGTATGGATAACTTGCAGGCGCTCATAATCCGCTTGATTATCTTGTGCAGAAAGCATGTTATCCGGGGCTTGTGCAAGTGTCGTATTGAGTGCTGCAAAGGCTGCAAGAACAGCCTCGACATCGTCTGCATAGAATGCTTCCGAGTAGGCCATGAACAGGGTTTGCAAGGCTAAAACATTGAATTTGATATTGGCCAGTGAACGCTGTGAACGCCAGGACTCAGCATTGCGTGTACGTACTCGCGCAAAATCCTCTCCGATAACAGGGGTCAGCTTCTGGTCTCGAATTTTGCTCAGGGATTCCTGCAGGGCCTTGAGAAACTCTATACTGAGATCCTCGGCATCTTCAAAGACGCCACCGGAATCAGGTTCTAACACCACATCCCGATACTCATCAAGCCAGCGCTCAAGCACTCCTGCGCTTATTTCATTGAGATTTGCCGCAATCATTTCACTCAGCGGGCACAGGTAGTCATTGTTCTGGTAGTCCTCCAGCGCCGTATCGGCAAAGAGCAAGCGCTCCAGCGCCGGCAGGCCCTGTATGCCAACACTCTGTCGTGAAAAACTGTCAACATTGAGTATCCCGGCATCTGCGGCAGCAATCGCTGCATCCAGTTGCCGGCCACTGGTACCACGCTCATCCGGCCAATACTGCATGCGGAAATTCCAGTTGAAATAGGTAATGGGTCCGAACTGAATGTGTTGCACAGCCTGCCAGGCATCCATCATGCCGATATAGGCAGCCTGCAACTGCCTTAGTGAAGTTGTTACTGGGGCCCTGCAGAAATTGACACTGGCTGCCTGCAGGTCCAGCGATGCTGTCTGCAGATTTTCATAAGCCGGAATGACCAGCTTATCCGTAACCTTCAGATTAATCGCGGTCCAGCCTTCGTCACTGGTTATCAGGTTCTGTGCCAGCCCCGACTGTGTGGCACTGAACAGTCCCAGGCAAAGCCAGATTCGCAGTATCTTCATCATGGCCTCATTATAAACTCTGTAAAAACCTGATGATATCGTCACGCTGTGCAGCAGGCAGTGCCATAAATGCCTGCTTTGCCTGTTCTGCTTCACCACCATGCCAGACAATTGCTTCGACCAGATTTCTGGCCCGGCCATCATGCAGATAATGTTGTGCCGTGTCTTGTGCCTGGCTAGAAAGACCCCACAGCGGGGCTGTTCGCCATTCTGCCGACTGCGCATTAGACATGTTATCTGCCAGCGCCTCTCCCATATCATGCAGTAACAAGTCCGAATAGGGATTAACACTGCCATTATTGAATGCCCCGGCGTGACAGGCGGCGCATCCTACACGATTGAAAGTCTCCTCTCCCGGCATTGCTACAGCGCTACTGATCGGAGCAGGGATCTGTCTGACGAAATTAACCAGGGCGTAGAAAGCTTCGATACCAAGTTCCATATCATCATCTTCCTGCGAGGCTCCATGCGGCATACGCAGACAGTCCTGTTGCGTGGAGGTGCAATCCGCATAGGGATCAGGGAACAGTGTGGAACTGATGCCTATATCCAGACTCAGAGCCTGGGCTATCTGTTCACTCAGGGAATCAAGTTCACCTTTCCAGCCAAAACGTCCCGCACCCGGACGCCCTGAAATACCATCATTATCGCGGTCATTGGGGTCGGCTCTGGCCAGGAGATCAAAATAGGGAATGTTGGCAATGATACCTATGCCAGCCAGTGAAGGTGCCACGCGGGCAGAGAAAGGCAACTCACTTTCAAGTTCCGGAAACTGATAGGAGGGCTGGCGCAACTGAACCTGGGTCCCGTCCGCAAACCTTACAGATGACTCGCTATAGTCCATCAGAATCTGCGTTTCAGCCGGCAGTCCAGGCACTGCACGAGGTTGCAGCTGTTGACCAAAATCCGGATGGTTGATACGAATCACCAGCGAGTCTTCCACAGTCCCTTTACCCGCATCTACATGGCACTGGGCGCAGGAACGTGCATTGTACAAAGGCCCTAACCCATCACTCGCCCGCGTAGAGGACGGTGAACTGACCCAGGTTTTTTCGAAGATTGCCTGCCCGGCCAGATAATCCAGGCCTTCTTCAGAAATGGACAAGGGATTAACCTGGGCGCTCAGGCTTTGAGCCCCCAGACTGCAAAGCAGTAATAAACCAAGCTGACTTTTCATGTGTATGCCTGCAGTTATTAATTAATGTATTGCACCCGGCAAGGCTTAAAGCGGACTTAAACTGGTGGAACCTTCAATACTGACGTTCTGTAGATTCAACTCGCGAATTACATTTTCAATCGTTCGAGTCTCTTCCATCAGTGAATCCACGATATTGGAGATGATCGCCTCCCCTGCCTCATTGTTGCTGGCAATCAGTACATCAAAGGTGTTACCACGGCGTGCCTCGGCCAGTAAATCATTCATTGCCAGTTCAGTGCTCTCCAGTCTTGCTCTCATTTCAGCAGCGACAGCCGGTGCCTCCTGCTCCAGCAGATCCTCCAGGGAAGGGCCGCTGACCAGCGAGCCGTCAATGCGTTCATATTCTCCGAGATACACATTCTTGATGCCCAGTGCATCATAGTAATGTGAATTATGGGTGTTATCGGAAAAACAGTCATGTTCTTCTTCCGGATCATTCAGCAAGAGGCCCAGCCGGATCCTCTCACCAGCCAGTTCACCGTATGCCAGACTGCCCATACCAGTCAACATGGTTGCCAGACCGCCCTGCGGTCCCTTCCTGAGCAAATCCTGATAGGCTGCTCCATTGGGCTGCCAGTTGAATACCATCTCTTCCAGATCGGCAACCAGCAGACTGATTGCTGCCTTCAGGTAATCCCTGCGACGCTCACAATGACCATTACTGCAATTCTCCAGCGAATAATCCGTGGCTGGACGATTGCCGGCACCCGGATTGGTACCGTTGAGGTCCTGCCCCCACAGTAAAAACTCTATGACGTGATAGCCGGTGGCCACATTGGACTCCACACCATCAATCTGATGCAGGGTTTCAGCCAGTAACTGCGGTGAAATCTGTGCCGCATCCACACTAATTCCCCCGATATCAATGAGCTCATTGGCGATGATATTGGCCGTATAAAAATAATTGTTGTCTGATTCCTGTCCGTAGGAAGCTGCGGTGTAATCGATGAGCCCTTCATCCAGGGGCCAGGAGTTAACCCTTACTTCCCACTCATCAACCACGGCATTACCAAATCGATACACCTCAGTCTGCTGATAGGGCACTCTGGCTGCAAGCCAGGCGTTTCTGGCATAGCTCAGGGTGGTGGCGTTCGGATTGGCCAGCATCGCATCAATGGCATTTTCCAGTATGCGTGCCGAGATCAGGGAATCCTCGTAACTGGCCTGGGCAATGTCAATATAGGTCGAAATGACCTCATCTGGGGAGACAGCACTATCCTGCCTGAGAGAAGAACAGGCTGTCAGCAGGGCGAGTAAACTTGTAGCTAGCAGGTAGCCTTTTGCTTGTTGAAGTTTTTGCATGGGAAATCCGGATTAATAAGAATTAATGATAATGATTCTCATTAACTTGTCAATAAAACCGGCACTTTCCCTCGATTAATCTTCCAGGTCAGAATCATGGCGAACCACATTGCCTTCGACCATGAAAACCACATCTTCAGCAATATTCGTACTCAGATCGCCGATTCGCTCTAAATAGCGTGAAGTAGAGAGCAGACTGATGGCTCGCTCAGATACCAAAGAATCTTTCTTAATGGCCTCATTAACCTTCAGATACATTTGTCGGTTTATATCATCCACTGCGTCATCAGCTTTCATGACTTTACGTGCCAATGTGACATCCATCTTTACCAGGGCATCCAATGTGTCACGCACCATTTCCTGAACCAGATTAGGTAACTCTTCAATAAATTCAAGCAAGTCCGGCAATGGATCATGTTCGGATAAAAAAATTGCACGCTGAGCGATATTTGTTGCGAAGTCTCCCATCCTTTCCAGATCATTATTAACTTTCAGTATTACTACAATAAAACGTAAATCAGTTGCCACTGGCTGATGTAAGGCCAGCATCTTGAGACACTCCTCTTCTATATCAACCTCTTTTTCATCAATGATATACTCTTTATCGATGACTGACTGGGCTATGGCAGCATCCCTGTTACGTAGTGCCCTGATGGCATTGTTGATAGCTTCTTCGACCAGGCTGCCAATATTCAGAATTTCTTTTTTAAGGATATCCAAATCGCGCTGTAAATGCAGAGACATAATTTTCCTTTAATGTTTAACCAAAACGGCCCGTAACATATTCTTCTGTTCGCTTGACTTTTGGCTTGGTAAAAACAGTTTCAGTATCACCAAATTCTATTAGCTTCCCCAACTCCATGAATGCCGTATAGTCAGAAATACGGGAGGCCTGCTGCATGTTGTGTGTCACAATGATGATCGTATAACGTGATTTCAACTCGAACATCAAATCTTCTATATGTGCTGTAGAGATAGGGTCAAGCGCAGAACAAGGCTCATCCATCAGCAGAATTTCCGGATCCATAGCCAGGCCTCTGGCAATACATAGTCGTTGCTGCTGTCCTCCAGAGAGGTTCAGTGCCGATCCGTGTAAGCGGTCTTTTACCTCATCCCACAGAGCAGCCTGCTTCAAGGACTGTTCAACCAGTTCATCCATGGAACCTTCGTAACCGTTTATACTGGGGCCCCAGGCGATATTGTTATAAATGGACTTCGGAAAAGGATTGGGCTTCTGGAAAACCATCCCGATACGGCGTCTGACTTCGACCGGATCAACGTCTTCTCCATAAAGGTCGGCTGAGCCAAAACTGATTTTCCCTTCGATTTTCACCCCATCAATAAAATCATTCATTCGATTAAGTGAGCGAAGCAGCGTACTCTTGCCACAACCAGAAGGACCAATAATTGAAGTGATTTTATTTCGAAGAAATTTGCAGGAAACTCCTCTTACGGCAGGGTTTTCCGAATAGTAGATACTGACATCCTGTAATTCCAGTGCAGCATCCTGAGTAAACTTATGGCTTGAATTATTCACATTACCCTTCTCGATGATGGTCACTGCTTCAGACATTACTTCAATCTCTTTTCAGTTTTATTACGAATATAAATGGCAGATGCATTCAAAAGCAAAAGAATAGCTAAAAGTACAAATATCCCGGCCGCAGCCAACTCATGAAATTCCTCCTGGGGCCGGGAAATCCAGTTATAAATCTGAATGGGTAAAGCAGTAAAAGAATCCATTGGACCAGCCGGTAAAAATGCTACAAAGGTGAGCGCTCCAATCATAATTAATGGGGCCGTTTCTCCTATTGCACGAGATAAAGCCAGTATCACGCCGGTCATGATCCCAGGAAATGAAGCTGGCAAGACATGTGCCCAAGTAGTCTGCCAGCGGGTGGCGCCAAGTGAAAAAGCGGCATAACGTATGCTCATTGGCACAGTACGAATTGCCTCGCGGCTGGCAATAATGATCACCGGAAGGATCAGCAAACTCATGGTCAGGGCACCGGATAATAAAGAGCGCTCCAGGGCAAAAAATCTTACAAAAAATGCCAAGCCCAGAATGCCATAAACAATTGAGGGCACACCGGCGAGATTGGAGATGTTGACTTCGATAAACTTGTTCAATTTTCCCGGCTTAGCAAATTCTTCCAGGTAAAGGGCTGATGATACCCCTATCGGAATTGAAATAAGGGCAACCAGAGAAATCAGCCAAAGCGTACCAACAACCGCTGATTTGATGCCGGCACGTTCCGGAAAGCGGGAGGGGAAACTACTCAGAAATTGCCAATCCAGCCAGGCAATCCCATCTGCAGCAACCTGGTATAACAATACCGCCAAAAGCAAAACGCTTGACCAGGTAACTGCTGCACAAAACCGGGAAAAAATGACTGCTTTACGTTTGCGTCTGTTGAGCTTTTTACGGTCTGTTTCTGAAATAAGTGACATTAATCGTATACCTCTCTGTAGCGGCCCAAAATCCACTGTGAGAAGATGTTAATGATCAGGGTAATAGCAAACAATAAGGCGCCAACTGCAAACAGGGTCTGGTAGGCAATACCACCGGTTGGTGTATCACCCAGGCTGACCTGTACAATGTATGCTGTCATTGTTTGTATGCTTTCAAACATGCTCAAGGTCAAATTCGGTGTCTGCCCTGCTGCAATAGTCACTGCCATGGTTTCACCGATAGCCCTGGAAATCGCCAATAGGAAAGAAGCCATTACCCCTGAAAGGCCTGCTGGTACAACCACCTTGGTGGTCACCTCAAAAGAAGTTGCACCCAGGGCATAGGCCCCCTGACGTAAACTGTCGGGTACTGCCCGCAGCGCATTATCACTCAGTGTCGCTATCATCGGTAAAATCATAATGCCCACAACAATGGCTGCGCTGAGGGCATTGAACACCTGCACTTGCGGAAAGAATAATCGTAAAAGGGGCGTCACAAAAGTCAGGGCAAAATACCCATATACCACCGTCGGAATGCCTGCCAGTAATTCCAGAATCGGCTTGACATAGGAACGCATTCTGGGAGAGGCATACTCACTGAGATAAATGGCACATGCCAATCCCAGGGGAATGGCAATAATGGCTGCCCCAATAGTGACTTGCAAGGTCCCCCACAATAAAGGCAGCACGCCATAGGAGCTGGGTTGCAGAATGGGCACCCAACTGGTTCCAAAAAAGAATTCCAGAGGACTGACATTTTCAAAAAAGGTGAAGGATTCTTTCAGCAGCAAACCGATAATCGCAGCTGTTGTCAGCAATGAGATTGCCGCACAGGCTCCCAGCCACAAAACAATGCAGGATTCCCCAAAAAGCCTACCGGATTTACTGATTGTCGATGAGGCTTTTTTGGGCATTATTACTTTCTTCTCATGATTCTCATTAAAATTCCGGGGCGATTCTACCATGAATAGGCAGGCCGGAATATTTACTGAGAACACAGTACACTAGCATGGACAAGTCGGCCTGGCAGCAATCCTAGAAATTGGCAAACTGCTCTCTGGATGCCTGATAATCTGACTCGGGCAGGGCCACATAACCAACTTCAGCCGCCAGTACTGCCGCCTGATCTATATAGAATTCGGTGAATGCCCTGACTTCCGGCCTGGCTGCGCTTTGCTTGCTGACATAAATAAAGATGGGACGTGACAAGGGGCTATAACTCCCGTTGTTAATGGTTTCCATGCTGGGGCTGACAGGCCCATCACCACCATCGACCGGCACCAGCTTCAGCTTATCGTCATTGGCAAGGTAATAGGCATAGCCAAAGAACCCCAGGGCATTGATATCCCCGCTAACGCCCTGCACCAGGACATTATCATCTTCACTGGCGGTATAGTCTGGACGGGAGGCTCCGGAATCTCCGTTAATAACCTCGGTAAAATAGTCAAAAGTTCCCGAGTCTGTTCCTGGACCATACAAGCGCAGGGGTTCATCTGGCCATTCAGCTCTCACATCATTCCAGGAATCAACACTGCTGCCGGGTTCCCAGATCATGTTCAATTCTGCTACCGTTAGATAATCCACCCAGTCATTTGCCGTGTTAACAACTATTGACAGACCATCAAATGCTACCGGGATTTCCAGGAAATCTATGCCATTGGCTCGAGCCGCATCAATTTCTGACTGCCGAATTTCCCTGGAGGCATCACTGATATCAATTTCGCCAGCAGCAAATTTCTGAAAACCACCACCGGTTCCTGAAACACCAACGGTCACTCTAACCTGGGGCTCAATCGCCAAAAATTCTTCAGCAACTGCCTCACTAACCGGAAATACCGTACTCGATCCGTCCAAACTGACAACGCCGGACAGACTGCTGACATTATTTCCATTTTCCTGGTTGTCGCCAGAACAGGCTGTCAGACCCAATAATAAAGCTGAGATCACTATTGCATGTTTAATAGTGTAAGTTTTTTCAGAGGTTTTCATAAATTACTCCCAGCACAATGGCTTTGTTGGCATAGCCAGATAAAAGTCAAACAGCATTCTTCCAGAGGATTATTAAGAGCATATAAAGACATTAAACTTATCTGCAAAATATCCTTAAAACTGGACATCCCACTGGATACGCATACGGTTATCGGAATCGCTCATCCGCAATAAACCGTCATCAATGCTCAGACGCGAATAATCCAGGGTAATTTTGCTGTCATGACCATTGATAAACCAGTTGGCACCCACCGTGAATTCTCTACGTTCATTCTCAAACGCACGATTGGTGGCATTTGGCTCATCGACATAGGCATAGCGCATGGCCAACTCAAGATCTTCTGGTACGGCCTCAAACAGGTTATGGAAAAAGTAGCCAGCCTGTGCATAGCCCCCAGTAAGGACATGCCTGCTGTTATCTGAATTATCCTCAATAACCTTTCTATGAAATTCCTGCTGGGCTGAGAATCCTCTGTATTTAAAGGCAAACTCCTCGACCACCTGCTCAATATCAAACTGGCCAGGCATTGCAATCGCAGGAGAATCAAAACCATCAAGATTGCCGCAACCCGAGGAAGACCAGCGAGTACAGCTGCCTGTATTAGTGAACCCTGCAATGGCCAAACTACCGGTCGGTTCCTCAGTATATTCAACATCTGTTTGGCGCCAGGCCAGATCCCTACCCATAAAGTTCCATTGCAATCTGCCCATATACATCAGATCATCATCTGTGTTGTTTACTGAACGACCCTCGCCATTGAAAACTCCCGCGTAATAACGCAAATCTGCAGGCGTTCCCTCGAACAAGTGTCCCCTGATTTGGATGCCCAGTTGACGGTCCATCGTAAATACCCTGTTGGCAATAGACCGTTCTACAAACTGCTGGCGACCGGAAGAGTCGACGCGTTCTCGGTTTAAGTCAACCTTCCACTGACCTATTCGGATACCGCCCCAGTCCCATTTAGCCAGGTCTATACGATAATCAATGACTCTTGCACTGGAGGACGAACTACTATCATCCACATCCCGTGAGGGCTGAAGATCAACTTCAAAATAATACTGAATCCATGGTTGCAGACCATGGCCACCAATTTTCATGCGCAAACGACGTGCTTCAAAGTTTGACTGGTCACCAGAATTTAGGTTGGAGAGCTGCCTGGGGTCAGAGCGGTAGGGGGTGGTAAAGCGCATCTGTGCCCGCCACTGCAAATTGGTCTGCCAGTTACCATCACGTGTTTCTAACCGGAAACCACTACTGGATCTACTGGCAGTTACGGGAAAATCATTTTCAATTTGTTCAGCTACTTCAGCAGCCACCATTTCCTCAATCACGCTTTCTTCCACTGCAGTCTGGGGCTGACTGAGAATGTCTTCGCTGCTGATGGAATCCCGTTCCAGCAGACTATTATACTGCTCCTGGGTAATGGCATTGTTTTGAAGCAAAATATCTAACAACTCCCTGTCAGCAGCATTTGCAACGGTTGTTACCTGAGCCAGTGCTGCCGCCAGGACTATGTGCTTAAACTTGATATTTCGTTTCATAATATTAAGAACCCCGTCAATTTTTGTTAAACCAGAAACAAGTGGCGGCATTTTTTCAGAGGAGTATTAAGAAAATATTAAGATGAAGTTAAGGTTTAAAGAAAAGGTAAAGAATTTATAAAGCACTACTCGAAAATAGGTCTGGACTAATTCGGGACAAAATCAACTAGGAGTGGAAATGTGCTAATTGAGAGTGGGAATATCTTGTTCTAACGGCTCGGCCAAGGGCATGCGATAGCTGAATGTTGAGCCTCTGCCTACCTGGCTTTTAAGTTGAATACTACCCCCATGTTTCTCAGCAATATTTTTCACAATGGCCAGACCCAGACCAGTTCCTCCCAGGCTTCTTGATCTGGCCTTGTCCACGCGATAAAAACGCTCAAAAATCCGTTGCTGGTATTGCGGACTGATACCGATTCCAGTATCGCTTACTTCAAGCAGCATGTTTGAATTATTATCAAGGCTCAGTGTCACTCCAATCTGACCATTTTCTGGCGTATACTTGATGGCATTATCGATCAAATTATCAATCAATTGACTGATATTCTGTCTGTCACCTTTAACAAAAATATTGTCTTCAGGGCAGTTAAACACTAATTGCTGATGCTTCTGCTCTATAGCCGTTTCGGCCAGCTTGATGGAGCTCCTTAGCAGTACGTTCATGTTAATGGTAGTAAATAGGCTTTTGCCAAAATCAACTTCCAACCTGGACAGGGCCATCAAATCACCGACGAGCTGAGATAGTCGGATACTTTGGGAGTGTATGCGATTCATAAAGTGCAAGAGGGTCTCTCTGTCGATCGATTCATCATCAATGACACTTTCCGATAAACCGCGAATTGCTGTTATCGGTGTTTTCAGTTCATGCGAAGCATTGGCAACAAAATCAGTACGTATTCTCTCAAGGCTTTTTAATTCACTGATATCATGTAGCACGACAACTGCACCGATTGGCTTGCCTGAATCATCGCTCAATGATGCCGCATAGATATCTACGACCGACTCATCCTCTTTTTGGGAACCAGGAAACATCAGCTTTATCTGGGTTTTCACGACCGTCTGGTTTCTGATTGCCTCATCCAGTGCCTGCGTTATTTCACTATGCCTGACCTCCTGCCAGACCGCTTTGCCGGTACTTTCCAAAGTGTTTACACTCAGCAGTTTTGCTGCTGCATCGTTGATGTGAAGGATTTTGTGATTCTGGTCTACGTCTATGACACCTTCGACCATGCCGGCGAAAATAGCGGCAAGGCGGTTTCTATCAGCTGTTATCTCAGACAAATTTGAAGCAGAACTGCGCGCAAGCTGATTGATTACTTCAGCAATTTTTCTCAACCCCAGTGCGTTTCTTTCCGGCACCCGGCCTTTAAAATTTCCATTGGCTATATCCGATGCAATCACTGCCAATTTTTCAACTGATTGCGATTGTAAATATGCCACCATAACCAACAGAATCAATCCAATGGCAATGACCGGTAGTGCCTTTTGCAGTAACACCGAACGTTCCTCGCTAACTGCGGTATCAATATCATTAATAAAAGCTGCAGAGCGGACTACCCCACTTAATTCACCTTGTGCATACACTGGCACTGCGAAATAAACGAGATCTTCGGTTATTGTTCTACTGAAGCGGGCAATTTGACCACTGCCACTATTGATTGCATTTTGAATTTCCGGACGCTGCAGATGATTTGCCATACGTGCAGGATTATCATGAGAGTCTGCCAACACCACGCCCTGATCATCGACGATAGTGAAGCGGTTTTGCGTAAGCCGGGAAAATTCAGAATTCAAAGCAATCAGACTATCCAGATCACCTGAAAGGAGATGAGGTTCCGCTTGTAATGCAAGCAGCTCAGCCTGGGTTTGCAGTTGCTGGATATAGCCGTCTTCAAGGTCGACTCTTAATTGCCCGGCTAAATGAAACAGCAATAAACTGATACTAAGTACTAGAATGCCAGCATATACCAGCAGTATTCGCCAGAAAAATGATGGATTAAAGTTCATCAGTTGATATCTTGAAAGCGGTATCCAACCCCCCGGATTGTCTCTATCACTGGCGGACTAATCGCCAGTTTTTTTCGAATACCACGTATATGGACGTCTATGTTTCGATCAACCACAACGGTGGCATCGCCTAACGCCTTATTCAACAATTGCTCTCTGGAATAAACACGTCCTGGATGACTCGCAAGATAATACAAAATCCTGAACTCTGTTGCAGTCAATTTAACTTCTTCACCCCTGACCAGAACTTGATGTTTTCCAGTATCTACAACCAACTCACCACACTCAATCTTTTCTTTCTGGCTACTTTCTTCCAGTAAGGTACCTCGTCTTAACACAGCCTTGACACGAGCGACCAATTCTCTGGGACTGAAAGGTTTGGCAACATAATCGTCTGCACCAACGCCTAGTCCCAGGACAATATCGCTCTCCTCCCCTTTAGCCGTGACCATGATAACCAGCGTATTTGTTAAATCACTGTCGTTTTTTATGGTTGAGCAAATTCCTATGCCGTCCATGCCCGGCAGCATCAGGTCTAGAATGACCAAGTCTGGTTTTTCATTTTTGACCAGTGACAGACCGCTATCACCATCAAGTGCAGCCAGTACTGTAAAACCTTCTCTTTTCAGATTGTAGCTGAGTACTTCCAGGATATCGGGTTCGTCTTCAATAATGACTATTTTTTTTGCAGCCACTTTATTTCTTTACTCCTGCAGAGCTTAACAGACCGAGAAGGCTACCATTGTGATGTTAAGAATTGGATAAGGAATCACATGGGAAATCATGAATATATGTAATGCGGAACGTAATTAAAGGATATTTAACAACAATAAAAAGCCATCTTTGAGCTAATCTCGGTCCAAAAAAATTGGCACTGACAAAACTATAACATTGTATATCGGTTAAAAATACACATACACGCCAAGTGATCTTCGCCAAGGTAATTCAAAGGTTTTTCTGCACTTTTGTCATAGATTCGTAACGACCAAAATGTATAATGATTTCCATCCAGTTGATTTAAAACAATTAGAAATACAGCTCAGCCCGATAGGCTTTTTTCATTTTTTCCCCGGAGCTTAATTAATGGAAATTCTCGGCGAATACGGCACGATACTACTAATTCTGGCTATTATATTTGGTTTTTTCATGGCCTGGGGCATCGGTGCTAATGATGTCGCCAATGCCATGGGCACCTCTGTAGGCTCAGGGGCTCTCACTATCAAACAGGCCATACTGGTCGCAGCCATTTTTGAATTTGCTGGTGCATTTCTCGCAGGCGGCCAGGTCACTTCTACTATTCGTCGTGGTATTATCGACCCTGCTCTCTTGACCAACACTCCTGAATTGCTTGTTTATGGGATGCTTGCTGCCCTGCTGGCAGCAGGTCTTTGGCTGCTTATCGCTTCGATGAAAGGCTGGCCGGTTTCAACCACTCACTCCATCGTCGGTGCAATTGTCGGCTTTGCTGTGGTTGGGCTGGGTGTAGATGCCGTAAGCTGGGATCGTGTCCTGACGATTGTGATGAGTTGGGTGAGTTCGCCGCTCATTGCTGGCGTCCTGTCTTTTCTCATCTATCGCTCGGTTACGGTGCTTATCCTGAACAGTGAAAAACCACTGGTAAGTGCCAGACGTTATATTCCTGTTTACATGTTTATGGTGGGCTTCATGATAGCCATGGTTACCTTTACCAAGGGGCTAACCAACGTTGGTCTGGAAATTAGTTTTATTCAATCAATAGCCGCTTCTGCCGCTATTGGTATTGGTGTCATGAGCATCGGAGCCATCATGCAACAGAAGGTTGAACCACATATCGATGAGGATCATGAGCTGCATCTGAACAGGATTGAAAAAGTCTTTGCCACCTTGATGATATTTACCGCCTGCAGCATGGCCTTTGCTCACGGCTCCAATGATGTAGCCAATGCTATTGGTCCACTGGCCGCCATTAACTCTGTGATCACTACCCAACAGGTTTCACAGCAGTCCATGATGCCAATCTGGATTTTATTTCTGGGCGGCATTGGTATTGTGGTGGGCCTGATGATGTATGGTCATAAAGTCATGGCGACCATTGGCAAAAAGATCACTCACCTAAAACCCTCGCTGGGTTTTTCAGCCGAGCTATCTGCCGCAACCACTGTTGTAATTGCCTCTGCAACGGGCATTCCGGTATCTACAACCCATACACTGGTGGGTGCCGTGCTGGGAGTAGGATTGGCAAGAGCTGGCAGAGGCGCGCTTGATTTTGGAGTGATCAAGCGAATCATTATTTCCTGGGTAGTTACCTTGCCTGCTGGGGCCATACTCGCCATTGTGATTTTCTACATTCTCAAGTTCGTCTTCGGCAGCTGATACTCAAACGCCTAACTTAGTAGTAACTTTTGTCGCCTGATGAAAGCGCATCTGCCATTGCTGCTGCTTATTTTTTTTCCACAGGGAACTGTGCAGACTGCCGGCAGAACCTGAGACCTGTGGCGCAAGCTGCTTCGCCCAATAGCTGGCCAGAGCCAGATTATCAGCAAGCACCTGAACCTGAAAATTCTGGATATCCCATCTGGCTTGCGGATCCTTCGTTGCCAGCCACTGACAAATATCCGAACGGGAGTAAATAACACCGTCTACCCCGATTTCGTTGAGTTCAGCTGCCAGTAAACCATCGATAACCGGGCTGAATACTTCATGCAAAATGCTGCTTTCGAGTTCAATCAGCAAGGCACTTAGCTCAGGCATCGGCTTACTCGCGTCCTAGCTCAGCAGCGGGATTTCCCAGGCCCATGGCCTGTCGGCTTAATATGTTTTTCAGAGCAGGCAGCAGGTCGATACCGATTAGTCCAAACTTGCGTGACATGCCTAACAGTTCCTGCTCACTGGAAAACAAACTTGTCAGGTAATGACTGAAACCGATGGTATGCCGCTGATCCGGGCTGACCAGCTGTACATATTTTTCGAGCCTGGCGTAAGCCCCGGGGCTTTGCCCCAGCCGGAAGGATTCGGCAATATTTTCGGCCAGACACAGGGCATCCCGAAAGGCCAGATTAAAGCCCTGTCCGGCTACCGGGTGCAGGGTATGTGCAGTATTTCCCAGCAAGACCAGATTATGTCGAATCTGCTCCGAGGCTTGCTGCAGCATGAAAGGAAATATATGACGCTCCCCGACTTTGCTTATGGTTCCCAGCCGGTGCCCAAACTCTTGTTGTAGTTTTTGCAGAAACGCTTCATCACCCAGCTGCAGTACTGCCTGATAATCTTCTGCTGCCTGCGTCCAGATCAAGGCAGCGCGATGCAGACCCTCAAAATCATTCAGCGGCAGTATCGCCAGCGGGCCGCTCGGGGTAAATCGTTCATACGCCACATTGTGGTGTGGCTCACTGAAGGCCAGGTTGGCAATAATACCCACCTGTTTGTAATCCTTCTGCTGCCGGCTGATACCAAGACTCTCACATAAGCCGGAACGCCCCCCCTCGGCCAAAACCACCAGGGAAGATCTGATCAAAAATTCATTCCCTTCAGCATGGCAAAGCAGGCTGGCTTGTGTTGCCTCATGCTGGATGTGTTTGACCTGAACCGGACTGAGACTTTCCACCTGCTCAGACTCAAGCAGCACCTGATTCAGCAGCCGACCAACAGGCTGATTTTCCAGTACCTGACCCAGGGCTGGCACCTTCTGTGCTTCGGCGCTGATCAGGGCCTGGCCGAAACGCCCCTGATCCGACACATGAATGGTCGTGATAGGACAGGCGAAATGCTCTAACTTTTCCCATAAGCCCAGGCGCTGAAGCTGGCGGATCGTGCCGTATGACAGGACAGTAGAGCGGGCATCGAATCCCGGCTGCCGGGCTTTGTCAGTAGCAAGGTGACTGGACTCAAGCAGGAGTATTTTCGCTGGCTGCATCGGCGCACTTTTCTCGAGCATACAGGCCAGACTGAGACCAACCATGCCGGCGCCAATTATGACGACATCGTATTCCTCATGTCGGGGTGAGACTGCCATCTCAAGCCGCCATGAAAGACTCAATTTCTTTCGTGGTTTTTGGCAGGCCCTTGCTGAGGACCTCGCAACCTTTGGCAGTAACCACCACATCATCCTCGATGCGGATGCCTATGCCGCGCCACTTGCTGTCAACAGCAGTGTTGTTTTGCGCCACATAGATGCCGGGTTCAACCGTCATTACCATGCCTTTTTCCAGCATGCGCCATTTATCCTCAATTTTATAATCACCAACATCATGAACATCCATGCCCAGCCAGTGCCCGGCCCGGTGCATGTAAAAGTCCCGGTAGGCACCGGCTTCTATCAGCTTGCTCACCTTGCCTTTGAGTAAACCCAGTTCAACAAGTCCACTGGTAATCACTTCAACCGTTTTGTTATGACTGTCATCCCAGTGCGCACCGGGCTTGATCTCCTTGATGGCTTCCAACTGAGCCTCGAGGACCAGATCATAGAGAGCTTTTTGTTCCGCAGAAAAACGCCCGTTAACCGGAAAGGTGCGGGTTATATCTGATGCGTAATAGGCATATTCGCAGCCAGCATCGATCAGCACCAGATCGCCGTCACGCAAGACCTGGTTATTTTCCGTATAGTGCAAAATGCAAGCATTGGCACCACCGGCGACGATGGCATTGTAGGCAGGTGCCAGGCATCCGGAGCGGGCAAACTCATGCAGATATTCTGCTTCCAGTTCATATTCATGCATACCGGGCTTGCAGGATTGCATCGCACGTTTGTGTGCAGCTACTGCAATTTGTGCCGACTGCTTCATCAGCTTCAGCTCCAGCTTGGATTTAAGCAGGCGCATCTCATGCAGCAAATGATCCAGCATCAGAAATTCACCCGGCGGATGTGCCCCACTGCGAACCTTACTGCGGATGACCTTGACCCATTCCATAAGCTGATGATCAAACTGCTCATCTTTGCCCATGGGTGAATAAACCCGCTCACGTCCTTCAATCAATCCGGGTAAAATGTCATCGATATCTGATATCGGAAAACTGTCATCCACACCCAGTTCCACAATGGCCGCTTCCGGCCCCAGCAGTTTTCCGTTCCACAGTTCCTTGAGTTCATCTTTCTCCTGACAAAACAGCAGGGCTTCCCCCTGGGAGCGGCCTGGAATCAGAACCAGTACGGCGTCCGACTCCGCCAATCCGGTCAGATAATAAAAATCACTACTCTGACGGTATCGGTAGCCGGCGTCGCCATTTCGAAGTCGAGGTTTTGCTGCGGCCAGAACCGCAATGCTATTCGGTTCCATCTGTGCCATCAGGTCATGACGGCGCTTTTTGAATTCCTTGATATCGGTTTGCATAAAATTCAGTGCAATTTTTCCTTCATACTCTTGAGGTTGATCAGTGTATCCAGTGAATTTTTGCCTTGTGAATACACCGTGCTGACGGCAACGCGCACATATTCTACGATTTCCATATAGTCATTTTCATCTTTTTCAGTATCGTCTTCCGAGCGCTCATCAATATCCGCAATTGCGGTGAAATCATGCAGCACTTCCCTGGCTTCATCCCTGAGCGAAGCATCTCCTTTGGCATAGGCCCCGCCAAAACCACTGATGAACCCCTCACACCAGTTACCCAGTGCCCGTAAGCGAAATCCAAGTTCTTCATCATCACTAGGCAGGATTAACTCAAATGCGAAATCAGGGCTGTCCAGTTCCAAGACACACTGCTGGGCCAGCCTCTGAATCAATTCTTCCATAATCTTGTTAGCCTTGCCTTCCTGCCCCAGTAAATGCCAGATCAGTATGTATTCTTCACTGGAACCGCCTGCACAAATATAGCCACAAACAATCCCGTGCAATTCAGAAGCTGAGTTATAGATGTGGTTATTTGCCAGTAGTGTAGTCACTCTCTCAAAATCTGGTGTCACACTAATACTCCTTAGTTCTTATTAATTATTGTTATTTTTTATTTTTATGCCTTGCATCTTAACCTGTTTAAAAAAAATATTCGTGTTCAGGCTTAAGTTAAGCTACCAAGGGTCTGATTAAACAGCTTTTTTTGCCGAAAAGATTGTTGACCCTTGGTATTGCGCGCTTTATAGTTACTTGCCAGTGAACAAAGAGCAAGTCTTATGAGCAATTCTACATACAGCGGTCTCGAAGAAAAAGTTGATGAACTCATTCAGCTTTGCGCGGATATGAAGGCTGAAAATCAGATTCTGCGTGATCAAACCAGCACCCTGCAAAACGAACGCAAAACACTGATTGATAAAAATCAGATGGCTCGTGTACGACTTGAAAAAGTCTTGCGTCGTCTGAAATTGCTGGAGCAAGGCAGCTAATTCATGGGTGATAAAAACAGTATCACAGTGCAGATTCTTGGCAGGGATTATCAGATCGCCTGCAGCCCCGAAGAGGAAGAGGCACTCAAACTTTCCGCCAGTTATCTCAACAAACAGATGGAACAGGTGAAAAAGCACGGCTCAACGCTGGGCTTTGAAAAGATTGCTATCATGACAGCCCTAAATATCAGCCATGAGCTCCTGAAAAGCTCACAAAAAGCCAACGATTCCAAATCTGATGCCCAGGACTTCCTCAGCCACCTGGAGAAAAAAATAGAATCGGCTCTGCAAAACTCCCGTCAGTACGAAATTTGAGCCCGAGTCTTCCACCCTTGTCCGAATGGGCTATAATGTAGCCAAGCTCCCTGGAATATTGGCGAACCAATAGTGTCCCTGAGCCGATATCTTTACCTCGGAGGCTTTGCCCAATGGTATTGTTGTGCATGTCCGCTAGACGGAAAGCCTGATATACCGGCCGAGCCACCACCTGAACTCTTGGGTTCAGGACTCATTTGGTAGCGGTATTCCGGAGAGTCTTTAATCTAGCCCAAAACTATTATCCAGCATCAAATACCTCTTAAAATACCATGTCTGACAACGATAATGTCGATAGTGAGCACTCACATATAAGGGCTGAAATGCGACAGCGCAGGCAGGCTATCAGGCCTGGGCAGCAACAAGAGGCATCCGCCAGACTATGTCAGACAATACTGCAAGACCCTGACTACCGGAATGCCCGGCATCTGGCTTTTTACCAGGCCTTTGATGGCGAAATTAACCCTGCCCCCCTGTTGCAAGCAGCTTTGGATACCCATAAACACTGTTACCTGCCTGTACTGGTTAAGTCCGCTCTGTCCCTGTCTTTTGTAGAATACCGACGTGATGCCGATTTACAGCCCAATCACTATAGTATTCCTGAACCCAGCGCTGGACAGCAAAGCATCAGTCCTGCTCAACTGGACATCATCTTTGTCCCTTTGCTGGCATTTGACAGCCTGGGAACCCGACTGGGCATGGGAAAAGGCTATTATGACAGGGCTCTGGCCGAGTTTCGCTCAGGCAAGGCAGTGAATGAAAAGCCCCTGCTGATCGGCTTGGCTCACGAATGTCAGAGGGTAGAAAGGCTCGAACGTGCCATTTGGGACGTTCCGCTGGACAGGATTATCACCGATCAGACTGTTTATCTGGTGCACAGCTGAGCGCTAATGATAATAGCCCTGTAGTTACAGCAAGGCGCTTTGAGCAACGCCGCTGATCAGAATTCCAGCCCCAAAAATAAACATCAGGATAACCAGAATATCAGGCTTTTTACTCATTACTTACCCTTCATTTATTTAAGAAAAAACTAAGTTACAGAATTTATCTTGAATTATTATTAGGTAATATCTTTAACCAAATGAATATTATAGTTTTTTTATATTTAGAGCAAGCGCTGATTACAGCTTTTTTAAAACGAGACAGCACTCGCCAGAAGCACTTCAGTCCGTTAGACTTTGCGCTTAAGCAAAACACTCAAGCTTGTCGGAATTAGGCCCCCTCATGACCCAGGACGAACTAAAACAAGCAGTTGCCGAGGCTGCCTTTCAACGCGTCAAGCAAGTGCTTGATGAACAAACAGTCATTGGAGTGGGTACCGGTTCCACAGCCAATCTGTTTATTGAATGCCTTTCTGATGTGGCCCATCTGATTAATGCGACGGTTGCCAGTTCCGAGGAAACCAAACGCCGCTTACAGTCGCATGGTATCCCGGTGCTCGACCTGAACAGCGTTGATGAAGTAACCGTATACATCGATGGTGCTGATGAAGCCAACGCCTATCTGCAGCTGATCAAGGGTGGCGGTGCGGCCCTGACGCGGGAAAAAATTATTGCAGCCGTTGCCCGGCAATTTATCTGCATCGCCGATGAGAGTAAATTTGTCGACGTGTTGGGAGCGTTCCCCTTACCTGTTGAAGTCATCCCCATGGCACGCAGTCATGTTGGCCGTGAGATAGTCAAACTGGGTGGCGATCCGGTTTACCGTGAAGGCGTTGTCACTGACAACGGCAACATCATTATCGATGTTTACAACATGTCGATAACGGATCCACGCAAACTCGAAACCGATCTCAACCAGATTGTTGGCGTAGTCACCAACGGCCTGTTTGCCCAGCGGCCTGCCGATGTGCTTTTACTGGGGCGTCAGAGCGGAGTGGACGTAATAAATCCCCGTTAGGGCCTAGCTGAAATTTTCCGTATCGATTTCTGCCATGGCAGCATCCGGATAACGCTCACCGGCAACGGTATGCTGGTTAATCAAAGAATCCAGTGCCTGCAGGGTATTTGTATCCAGTTTTACCTCCAGTGCCGCAAAATTTTCTTCCTGATGGGCCAGCGAGATAGTGCCTGGAATCGAAATCACATGATCCCCCCGCGTCAGCAGCCAGGCCAATGCAAGCTGCGAGCAGGTGCAGCCTGCCTGCTCAGCCAGGCTGGAAAATTTCTGCAGCAGTTGCTGATTATGGCTCAAGGCATCGCCCTTGAAGCGCGGAAAATTCCGCCGTATATCAGCCTCAGGAAAACTGGCAGGATCCAGGTTTACATTGGCAAGAAAGCCACGTCCTACCGGTGAAAAAGCCACATAGGCGATACCCAGTTCCTGGCACAGTTGCAAAGAGGCAATTTCCGGGTTTCTTGAAAACAGTGAATATTCATTTTGCAGAGCAGCAATCGGATGTGTGTCATGTGCTTTTTGCACCGTTGCGGCAGACACCTCGGAAAGCCCGATAGCGCCTATTTTTCCTTCGGCAAGCAGGTCCGACAGGGCTCCCACACTTTCCTCAATCGGTACTTTTTTATCCCAGCGATGCAGATAATACAGATCAATATGCTCAGTTTTCAGGCGTCGCAGGCTATCCTCGCAGGTTTTTTTGAGCACTTCGGGACGCCCGTCAATGGCACGCTTCCCTTCGCTGTTTTTGAACAAGCCGCACTTGCTGGCCAGCATATATTCGTGACGTCGCCCAGCCAGCGCCTCTCCCAGCAATTCTTCATTGGCACCAAAACCATAGAGCGCTGCAGTATCCAGCAGGGTATAACCGATATCCAGTGCATGGTTGAGCACCTTGTGTGCCTGCTGTTTATCCGGCGGGGTGCCATAGGCATGAGACAGGGTCATACAGCCAAAGCCAATAGCTGAAACCTGTCGCTTATTGATTATTCTTTCTTGCATACTAATTTCTTACAGTCACTGTGAATTTTTTATTTTATAAAAAAATAAGCCCGATATCTGTTACATACCGGGCTCACTTTTAAAAGCCATTTTAAAATCAGGGCTTCTTTAATAAGGCATTGGAATGCCTCTTGGGAAAGCGACATCCCAGTGCTCCTGAATCAAACCATCGCCTGCGCGAATCATGTCAAACCGATAATAGGCGCTTTGCTGACCTGGACGGGCTGGATCATCTTCCATGCGCTGATCAAACTTCAGATAGAAGTCACCGGAAACCAGTTCCAATGTAGGTGGCGTAATCCACTCATCCTGCAGCGGCGTTGGTGTCCTGTTGCGGCCGAAGAATTCGATGAAATTGTCACGACCACCGGGGACACCCATGTTGTGCTGCATGTAGTTCGGGTGGAAGTATTCACGAGCCAGATCTACCTGACCGTACTGCAGAATATCCTTGAACTCAATGCGGCCAAGTCGCAGGGTTTCCTGCTCGCGGGCAGACAGGTTGGTGGAGTCATTGAAGGTACCGCCGCCGGCAGCTTTGCCAAAATCCTCATTGACTCTTTTGCGAGCCCCGTCCCAGTGCTCAACAATCAACCCATCTTCGATTCTGAGCAGGTCGATAGTGTTGTATTTATAGATGATGGCGGGTTCCATCACATTGGTGATGAATTTGCCCCACATAATCCAGACATATTCATTTTTGCCGAAAATCACTTCCGGAACGGTAGCGTCCCAGTTCTGAATCAGCATCGGGTTGTTTCTCAGGGTATCCACGAAAGCATCACGCCCAAGGCCGACATTCGGATTCCAGGAATTGAAATCCTCCGGCATATAGTGAGAGGCAATATCCAGATTGCCGCGGTTGAGAATGTCTCGAACAAAATCCAGTGCAAATGCAACATTGGCACGTTCCTGTTCATTCATCCCTGTCGATACCTGTTGCGGTACCGGGTATTGTGCCGCTGCTGTCACACTGACAAGCAGCAGAGAAATTAATAACAGAACTTTTTTCATGAGTCGCTCCTGTTGGGTTTATTATTATTCCAGCTGCAAAACTACAGCCACTGGCCACTTATGTAAATGCCCGCCGGCCAAGCTTCACCGTTTATACCTTATTTTATCGATGCCTGATAAATACTTTCGATGGAATTATTCAGCATCTCGTTGAATTCCTCTTCACTCTGCTGCGCATTAAGACCCTCAGACAGTGCTCTTGAAAAACTGGCAATCAGCCCATTATTTCTGGCCAGCCTGTCATTGGCTTCTTGACGACTGTAACCACCCGATAAAGCCACCACGCGCAACACGCGGGGGTGGGCTATGCATTCACTGTAAAAATTATCGCTTTCAGGCAGGGTCAGCTTCAGCATAACTTCCTGACCTTCGGAAAGTGCATCCAGCTGGGAAATTATCTGGGCTTTCAGATAGTCTTCTGCCAGTGCCTTGTCGGGGCAGTGAATATCAACTTCCGGCTCAATAATTGGTACCAGCCCTTTGGCCAGAATCTGTTTGCCGATATCAAACTGCTGTGCCACCACCGCCACGATGCTGTCCTGATTTGCCTGCTTGATCACCGAACGCATTTTGGTGCCAAAAATATTTTTGCTTTTAGCCTTGTCCAACAAGGTATCAAGATCCGGCATAGGCTTCATGAGCTGCACCCCATCAGCCTCATCGGCAAGACCCTTGTCCACTTTCAGGAAAGGCACAACACCCTTCACCTGCCATAAATAGTCAGCCGTCGCTTTGCCTTCGACTTCCCTATCCATGGTATTTTCAAACAGAATCGCACCAAGTATGCGCTCACCGGTAAATACCGGGCTGGTCATAATACGACTGCGCATCTGGTGAACAATCTTGAACATTTCCTCTTCACTGGACCAGGCACTTTCATCAATTCCGTAGAGCCCCAGTGCTTTGGGGGTGCTGCCGCCACTTTGATCAAGCGCTGCAATAAAACCCTTGCCGCTGCGAATTTTTTCTTTTTGCTGTTCAAACATAGTGATTCGTTACTCCTTCAGTTAAGCCTTCAATCTCAGCACAGGGCTGCCTCTTATCTGGCCTGTAAAATAGCCACAGCGGGTAATTCCTTACCCTCTACAAACTCCAGGAAGGCGCCACCGCCAGTGGATATGTAAGATACTTTATCGCTGATGCCATATTTTTCTATAGCCGTAATGGTCTCACCACCACCGGCAATAGAAAAACCCTGATTATCAGCAATGGCCCTGGCAACTGCCTCAGTGCCAGCGGCAAATTCATCAAACTCGAAAACGCCCAGCGGTCCATTCCAGAGAATGGTTTTCATCTCAGCGATTATTGCAACAAAATCACGGACGGCCTGCGGCCCGATATCCAGAATCATATCATCCTCAGCGATATCGGCAATTGACTTGATGTCGGCCCGGGCGCTTTGCGAAAACTCTTTTGATACTTTCACATCTTTGGGCAAGGGAATACTGGTCATCTCCATGATACGCCGCGCCTGCTCCAGCATGTCTTTTTCATACAGCGACTTGCCTACCGGATATCCGGCTGCCGCCAAAAAAGTATTGGCAATGCCTCCACCTACAATTAACTGATCAACTTTTCCGGCCAGCGCTTCCAGAACCTGTAATTTACTGGAGACTTTCGCGCCACCGACCACGGCAAGCATCGGTTTTTCCGGTTTCTGCAAAGCCCGTTCAAGAGCATCCAGTTCAGCCCCCAGCAAAAGCCCTGCGCAGCTGCTTGCTGCAAATTTGGCGACGCCATGTGTGCTGGCCTGAGCACGATGCGCCGTACCGAAGGCATCCATTACAAACACATCACACAGACTTGCATAATACGCAGCAAGCTCATCGGAATCTGCATTTTCTCCCGCATTACAGCGCACATTTTCCAGCAGTATGCAGGCACCGCTTTGCAGGGCACGTGCATCAGCGGCGGAAAAATCCTGCGCCATGAGTGGTACTGGAATCTTCAGTAATTCACCAAGGCGCTGGGCAACCGGTTCCAGAGAAGCCTCTATTTGCTCCCTGATGGGCAGTCCTTCCTGTGGACGACCCAGGTGGGACATCAGGATGACCGCTGCTCCCTTTTGCAGGGCATATTCAATCGTGGGCAGAGCAGCTCTCAGCCGTGCATCATTGACGATGACTCCATCCTTGACGGGGACATTGAGGTCTTCACGAATCAACAGGCATTTTCCGCTGATTTCGATGTCTTTAATTGATTTGACCGCCATTACTGCTCCTCTGCGCTTTTTGCATCCAGGCTGGCAATATATTCCGCCACATCCAGCAGACGGTTTGCATAAGCCCATTCATTATCAAACCAGACCAGCACCTTGAGCAGATGCTGGCCACTTACCCGTGTTTGTCCGAGATCGACAATGGCAGAACGAGGGTCATGATTAAAATCACAGGAGGCCAACGGTTCTTCCGTATAGGCAAGCACATCTTTTGCAAAGCTCTCGGATGCTTCACGAATCAACTGATTGACCGAATCACGACTGACACTTTTCTTGACCAGAAGCGTCAGGTCAATGGCAGAAACATTCACCGTCGGCACCCGGATTGCCTGAGCCTCAAACCTGCCTGCCATCTTGGGCAAAATACGTTCTATCCCCTTTGCCAGGGCCGTTTCCACCGGGATAAAAGACTGGAAAGCACTGCGCGTCAGTCGCAGGTCCGTGGGATGATAGGCATCAATCAGCGGTTGGTCATTCATCGCCGAATGGATCGTGGTTATCAGACCATTTTCAATGCCCAGCGCTTCATCGAGGCATTTGATGACCGGCACTGAACTGTATGTGGTACAGGAAGCGCCTGAAATTATCCTGTCTTGCGGACGCAGAGAGTGGTGATTAACCCCGTAGACAATCGTGGCATCGACATCGGCACTGGCAGGCTGAGAAAACAGCACTCGTCCGGCTCCCTGCTGCAAGTGGATTTCGGCGGCTTCGCGTGTGGAAAAAACACCAGTGCACTCAAGCACCAGGTCAATGCCCTGCCAGTCGAGCGAAGCAATATTCTGTATCTGGCTGAAAGGAATAAGATCATCGTTGATCTGCAGCCTGCCATCCTTGCTCTGGATTTTTGCCGGGAAACGGCCATGTGTACTGTCATAGCGCAGTAGATGGGCCAGTGCGGATAAATCTGCCAATTCATTCAGGGCGCTTATCTGCAGCTGAGCCGAAGGCGCCCGTTCATAATGAGCTCTGAGCACATTGCGTCCAATGCGTCCGAGTCCATTGATCGCTAGTTTCACAGTTTTTCTATCGCTTCCAGGATATTTTCCGCGGTAAAGCCGAAATGTTTGAAGACTTCAGCTCCGGGTGCCGATTCGCCAAATGTTTTCATACCGATTATCGCGCCATCCAGGCCAACATATTTGTACCAGAAATCCTGCTGGGCCGCTTCTACCGCCAGTCGTTTTCTGACGGTAGCGGGTAATACGGACTCTTTATAGCTGTCATCCTGGGCATCAAAAACATTCGTCGAGGGCATACTGACCAGCCGCACCTGAATGCCTTTTACCATGGCATCCTGTACCGCAACCAGACTGGGTGCCACTTCGGACCCACTTGCAATAAGGATAATCTCAGGTGTTCCCTCACAGTCACACAGGACATATCCCCCCCTGGCAATATCACTGACCTGTTGCTGGGTACGGGCCAGATGCCCAAGTCCCTGCCGTGACAGGACCAGTGAGGTCGGACCATCCTGCTTCATAATGGCCGCCTTCCAGGCCACCGCCGTTTCCACGCTGTCCGCCGGACGCCAGACAGACATGTTCGGTGTCATGCGCAGATTGGCCAGCTGCTCGACGGGCTGATGCGTAGGCCCGTCCTCTCCCTGCCCGATGGAATCATGGGTGAAGACCATAATGCTCTGCTGCTTCATCAGTGCCGCCATACGGACTGCGTTCCTGGCATATTCCATGAACACCAGAAAAGTCCCGCCATAAGGAATAAAACCACCGTGCAGGGCAATGCCGTTATTAATGGCCAGCATACCGAACTCCCTGACCCCGTAATAAATATAGTTACCATCCGTCTGTTGCGTGATGGCCTCACTGCCTGTCCAGCTGGTTAAATTGGAACCGGTCAGGTCTGCCGAGCCGCCAATCAGTTCGGGCAGAATCGCACCGAAGGCGGCAATGCTGTTTTGTGAAGCCTTGCGGCTGGCAATATTTTCGGCTTTTTCCACACAGCCTTGAATAAACTCATCAGCCAGTTCACGAAAATCACCGCGTAGCTGGCCACTGGCTCGTCGCATGAATTCCATCGCCAGTTCCGGGTATTCCTGCTCATACTGCATGAACAGGGATTGCCATTCTCCTTCAGCACGTCTTCCCCTGTCACGGGCATCCCAGGTCTCGTAAATCTCTGAGGGAATTTCAAAGGGTGGATATGACCAGCCCAGTGCTTCACGTGTAGCTGCCACCTCATCTTCCCCTAGGGGAGCTCCGTGCGTGCTTTCAGAGCCCTGCTTGTTGGGAGAGCCATAACCAATGACGGTTTTGCAGATGATCAGGCTCGGTTGTCCGGTAGTGGCCTGGGCCTGCTCAATAGCAGCAGCAATCTCATCTGGATTATGGCCATCAACGCGCAATACCTGCCAGGCGTAGGCCTGGAAACGTTGCTCGGTATCATCACTGAACCACTGATCTACTTCACCATCAATGGAGATCCCATTGTCATCATAAAACACGATAAGCTTGCCCAGCTTCAGGGTGCCTGCCAGGGAACACACCTCATGAGAGATACCTTCCATCAGGCAGCCATCACCGGCAAATACATAGGTGAAATGATCGACAATGTTCAACTCTGCACGGTTAAACTGGGCAGCGAGTGTGCGTTCGGCAATGGCCATGCCAACCCCATTGGCCAGACCCTGACCCAGTGGTCCGGTCGTGGTTTCCACCCCCGGCGTACAGCCATATTCAGGATGTCCGGGTGTTCGCGAGTGCAGCTGACGAAAGTTTTTAAGCTCTTCCATGGGCAGTTCATAACCACTGAGATGCAGTAGTGAATACACCAGCATGGAGCCATGACCATTGGAGAGAATGAAGCGGTCCCGGTCAACCCAGTGCGGATTCCCGGGGTTGTGTTTCAGGTAGTCATGCCAGAGTACTTCGGCAATATCGGCCATCCCCATGGGGGCACCCGGATGTCCACTGTTGGCTTTCTGCACGGCATCCATGCTGAGCGCTCGGATGGCATTTGCACAAACTTTTCTGGAAACTTTACGATCAATACCGGAACTGCTGGCGGTATTTTCTCCCATGCTGACTCCTCTGGTTTTACTGGCAGGCGACCTTGAAAGCGGTCGAATTTCAAGACCCGTTATTCTCTCTCAGCTATACCGATATAGCCAGTCCCCGGGACTGTAAATTGCGCAAAATGGCCAACAATGGTACATTGCGCCTCCGACTGACACATTCGATAAAATCGTTACTTTTCATACCGCTAAGCAGGACTCCCACATGACTGAAGCAGCTCTATTTACCTCGGAATCGGTTTCCGAGGGACATCCCGATAAAATCTGTGACCAGGTGTCTGATGCCATCCTTGATGCCATTATTGAGCAGGATCCCAATGCCAGAGTGGCCGTGGAAACTCTGGTGAAAACCGGATTGGCACTGGTGGCCGGTGAGGTGAAGATGCACCCGGAGGTCAAACTGGATGTGGATAAAATTATCCGCGGTGTTATCAAGAAAATCGGTTATGACGACTCTGCCATGGGTTTTGACTACAAGAGCTGTGCCGTACTTAATGCCATCGGCGAGCAATCCAGCGACATCAACCAGGGCGTCGACCGCGGCGACCCCAGGGAACAGGGCGCTGGTGACCAGGGGCTCATGTTCGGCTATGCCTGCCGCGAAACAAAGGTATTGATGCCGGCTCCGATCACCTATTCCCACCTACTGGTGAAACGCCAGGCAGAGGTCCGCAAACAAGGTACTCTGCCTTTCTTGCGCCCGGATGCAAAAAGCCAGATTACATTCCGCTATGTGGATGGCGTTCCACAATCGATCGATGCGGTTGTGCTGTCAACCCAGCACGATGAAGACGTGCAGGACAAGGACCTGCGTGAAGGCGTCATGGAAGAAATTATCAAACCAGTTCTGCCCGCGGAATGGCTGGATAAAGACACCAAGTACCATATCAACCCAACTGGCCGTTTCGTTATTGGCGGCCCGCATGGTGATTGCGGCCTGACAGGTCGTAAAATCATTGTCGACACGTATGGCGGCATGGCCCGTCATGGTGGTGGTGCCTTTTCCGGCAAGGATCCCTCGAAGGTCGACCGTTCCGCGGCTTATCTGGCACGCTATATCGCCAAAAATATTGTGGCTGCCGGTATCGCTGACAAATGTGAAGTCCAGCTATCCTATGCGATCGGTGTTGCCGATCCGACTTCGGTTCTGGTTGATACCTTTGGCACCGGCAAGATTGAAGATCTGGCCATTACCCGGCTGGTGCGTGAGCATTTTGAACTGCGCCCGGGTGGCCTCACTGAAATGCTCAATCTGATTCGACCAATTTATCAGGAGACTGCTGCTTACGGTCATTTTGGCCGTGATGAGTTTTCCTGGGAACAAACTGATAAAGCAGAGGCTTTAAAAGCCGACGCTGGAGTATAAAGCATTTATGAATAATCCAAACATGCAAGTCCTAGAATCGCAGGATTACAAAGTCGCAGACATCAGTCTGGCTGATTACGGCAGACGCGAAATCACCCTGGCCGAGGCTGAGATGCCGGGCCTGATGACCCTGCGGGAAAAATATGCCAAGGAACAACCCCTGGCTGGCGCCAAAATTATCGGTTGTATTCATATGACCATTCAGACTGCCGTGCTGATTGAAACCCTGCAGGAACTGGGAGCAGAAGTACGCTGGTCTTCATGCAATATTTTCTCAACGCAGGATCACGCAGCAGCTGCCATGGCTGCCAAGGGCGTCGCTGTCTATGCCTGGAAAAACCAGACCGAAGAAGAAGCCGAGTGGTGTATCGAGCAAACCATTTTAAAAGACGGCAAACCCTGGGACGCCAATATGCTGCTGGATGATGGTGGTGACCTGACTGCCATGGCCCACAACAAGTATCCCGAGATTCTTGAAAAAATTCACGGCATCACGGAAGAGACCACGACTGGTGTTCACCGCCTTTATGAAATGCTGAAGAAAGGCACCCTGAAAGTGCCAGCTGTGAACGTCAATGATTCTGTGACCAAGTCCAAAAACGACAACAAATACGGTTGCCGTCACAGTCTGAATGATGGCATCAAGCGTGGTACTGATATGCTGCTGTCAGGCAAGAAAGCCCTGGTCATCGGTTACGGTGATGTTGGTAAAGGTTCTGCCCAGAGCCTGCGTCAGGAAGGCATGATCGTCAAAGTCACCGAAATTGATCCGATCTGTGCCATGCAGGCCTGCATGGATGGATATGAAGTGGTCTCTCCCTACAAGGACGGTATCAATACCGGCAAAGAGGACTGCATTAACAAGGAACTGATGCAGACCACTGACCTGGTGGTTACTACTACCGGTAATGTTGACGTATGTGATTCACACATGCTGAGCGCTCTAAAAAGCAATGCTGTTGTCTGTAACATCGGCCACTTCGACAGCGAAATCAATACCGCTTTCATGCGCAAGAACTGGACCTTTGAAGAAGTGAAACCCCAGGTTCATCGTGTCATTCGTGGCACTGACAGTGCTGGCAATGAAGATTACCTGATCCTGCTGTCTGAAGGCCGCCTGATCAATCTGGGTAATGCTACCGGACACCCCTCGCGCATCATGGACGGATCCTTCTCCAATCAGGTACTGGCGCAAATGTATCTCTGGGAAAAGAAATATGCCGATCTGGACGAGGCAGGCAAAAAAGCCAGTCTGAAAGTCGAAGTGCTGCCCAAGCACCTCGACGAAGAGGTTGCCGCCTGCATGGTCAAAGGCTTCGGTGGAGTCATCACCCGCATGACAGAGCAGCAGTCTGAGTACATCGGCATCCCGGTGGAAGGTCCTTACAAGCCGGACAGCTACAAGTACTAATCCAGTTGTGCCGGAGTAAAGCTTCTTTACTCCGGCGTTTGCATGACCATAATAAAGCATGGTCCTTTTAATCCTTATACTGATACTGGCAGCACTGATACTCGGGCCACAGCAGTGGGCCCGACACGTCCTCAACAAATACAGCAAGCAGCGTCAGGATATTGCAGGCACCGGGGGACAGTTCGTCAAACATCTGCGTAAAAAGTTCAAACTCGATTACCTCAAGCTGGAGCCAACCACCCTGGGAGATCATTACGATCCGAGTAGCAGAACCGTGCGGCTCAGTGAAGCCAACCTCAATGGCCAGTCACTCACAGCTGTCGCCGTTGCTGCCCATGAGTTCGGTCATGCTCTGCAGCATGCCAGACATTACAAACCTCTTGAAGCCCGGACAAAGCTGGTTGGCTTTGCGCAAAAAACTGAAAAGCTTGGTGGTATTGCGCTGTTTGTCATCCCCCTGATCAGTATGGCCCCTGGTGGCGTCCGCCTCCTGCCACTGTTGATCCTTATTGCAGTATTCAGTATTGCCACTTCCTGCATTGTTCATCTGGTCACCCTGCCGGTTGAATTCGATGCCAGTTTTGGACGCGCATTGCCTATTCTCAAACAGGGTCAATATGTTGATAATAAAGACATGCGTTGTGTGAGACATATTTTACTAGCCTGTGCTTTTACTTACCTGGCAAGCTCACTGGCAGGGCTGCTAAATTTCTGGCGCTGGTTTCGATTCCTGCGTCGCTAAACTTGAGGAAATCCTATGAAACACTTATTCACAACTTGCCTTGTCCTGCTCACGCTGAGTTCATGCGTCTGGGTTGATTTGACCGATGAGGGAAGTAATGTCCGGGTTCTTACACAGGATCAACTGGGCTCGACTTGTGTCCGCACCGGTACCACACGGGTGGAAGTCCTTGACCGGGTTATCCTGGAGCGCGCAGCCAGCAACGTCATGCTGGAACTGCAGGCTCTGGCGCGAAATGAAGCCGCTGAGCGCGGTGATGATACGGTTGTAGCTACCTCACCGGTAGAAGATGGTGAACAGACTTTCGCCTTATACCGTTGTATTCCGGACTAGGCTGCTGCCAGTTTCTCGTCCAACAGCTCCTGCAGGCTAAGAATCCGGTAAGCGGAATCAGTCGTGGCGTAATCAAGAATTTGCTTACCCAGTTTTAACTGCTCAGGATTCACCCCCATCACATGCGGGTGCCAGACAAAAATCACATAGTCATTATTCTCTGCCGCTGTTTCCAGCACTTGCATCCAGAGGGCTTCCACCTCAGCAACTGGCTTGTCATCCCAGAGCCAGTGAGTAGCGTCGACACAGACGCGTCGATAGGGAATATTCCACAGAGAGTCGGTGAGGGCCTCAACCTGCAGGACTTCCTTGCCGGATTCACTGGCATCAATCTGGTAGCCCAGCTCGCTCAGTATTGAAGCTGTATGCGCTGTGCGCTTGCCACCAGGAGCCCGGAAGGCCGTGGGTCTCACGCCCGTGGCTTTTTCCAGGGACACAGTGGCTCTTTCTGCCAGCTTCCACTCCTCATCCTTCTCGAGTGTTGACCAGGCTTCATGCACCCAGCCGTGCATGCCGATGCGGTGACCTCGCTGCAGAATCTCCTGCAGCAGATCGGCATGGTGCTCCCCGTTCCAGCCTTCAATAAAGTGGGTAATGCTCAAGCCGTATTCGGCATACAAATCCAGCAAGGCAGGAAAGCCGATTTCCAGGTGCGGGCGCTGTCCGGGTGGACGTGGTCTATCGATGAGGCCCCGACCCAGGTCAGCCGCATCGGAGAGATTGTCCATGGTGAAGCAGATTGTGCCTGTCATTATGAAGCATATCCCAGTAATGACTTGTACTCTAAAAATTCGCCGAACGCCTCGTCTCCAAATTCTCGTCCATTGCCGGAATGTTTATACCCACCAAAGGGCACTGTGATATCCAGGCCTGCATTATTGATACTTATATAGCCGGCTCGAATCTGTGCGGCTATGCGACGGGCATGTTCAATATTCTTGCTTTGTACATAGCCTCCCAGGCCATATTCGGTATCGTTGGCTATGGCAACGGCTTCTTCTTCATTATCATAACCAATGATGCTCAGTACCGGTCCAAAAATTTCCTCGCGGGCTATCTGCATGTCATTTTTTACCCCGCCAAAGACTGTCGGCCTGACATAATAGCCGTCTTCCAGACCTTCAGGTTTGCCTTCACCACCGGTTACCAGGGTGGCCCCTTCTTCGATGCCACTCTTGATCAGGCGCTGTACTTTTTCCCAGGCCTGCTCGGAAATGACCGGCCCCATTTTGCTGTCCAGTTTGGGGTCGCCCGGAGCCCAGCCTTCAGCAATATCCTTTGCCAGTTTGCAGGCCTGCTCCATTAAATGATTGGGCACCAGCATACGCGTGGGAGCCCTGCAGGATTGCCCGGAATTCATCATGACGCTGTTCACGCATCCACTGACTGCTGCTTCAAGATCGGCATCCTCCAGCACAATATTAGGACTCTTGCCGCCCAGCTCCTGATGCACGCGTTTCACGGTAGGCGCAGCTGCCTGAGCAACAGCAATGCCGGCTCGCGTTGAACCGGTAATGGAAACCATGTCTATACGAGGATGAGCAGCAATCGCCTGTCCAACGACTGGGCCTTCACCCTGTATCAGATTAAAGACACCGGCAGGCACACCGGCGGCATCGAGAATCTCGGCAAAAATCTGTGCAGAGTAGGGTGCAATTTCCGAGGGCTTGAGGACGACGGTGCAGCCTACTGCCAGTGCAGGAGCAACCTTGGCGCAAATCTGGTGAATCGGCCAGTTCCATGGTGTGATGAAACCACAGACCCCTATAGGCTCCCTGCTGATATGGCTGCTGCCACGGTCTGTTTCAAAAGAAAAGCGTTCGAGCACGGCAATGGCATTCTGAAAGTGCTTGACCCCGAGACCTGCCTGAATATCAACCGCTAGCCAGCTTGGTGCGCCCATTTCCTCGGTGATGGCTTCACCCAGTTCTGGCACACGTTTTTGAAATTCTTCAACGATCCGCTTAAGTATCGCCAGGCGTTCATCTTTAGAAGTCTTTGACCAGCTGGTAAAAGCCCCGACAGCCGCATCAACGGCCCTGTCCACATCTTCCTGGCTCCCCAGACTGATTTTACCGCTGACAGCTGCAGTCGCTGGATTTATGACGTCACAAGCCGCCGCATTAAGCGGATCAACCCATTCACCATTGATATAAAACTGAAGATACTCGCGCATTACCTTACCCTTAAATGTAACTCGAAGGCCCGGCAGTATAACTTAAATCAATAAGGCAATTAACTGCAGACAGATCCAGGCAAAACTGCCGGCAATGGCGTCATCCACCATGATGCCGAGACCGCCGCCCAGATGCTTATCAAAGTAATCAATCGGAAAGGGCTTAAGGATATCGAAGAGCCTGAATAACACAAAGCCCAATAACATCCACAGCACTCCGGGTGGGGCAACCAGCATGGTAATCCAGAAGCCAACAAATTCATCCCAGACGATACCGCCATGGTCATGCACACCCAGCAGACGGGCACTTTCACCACACAGGTAGATACCCAGCGTAAAACTTAAGATGAGGACAAGCAGATAAGCCGGCAGCGGCAGTTGGGATAAAAAGACATAAGGAATGATGGCAACCAGGGTGCCGATGGTTCCTGGTGCTTTTGGCGCCAGGCCACTAGCAAAACCAAAAGCCAGAAAATGTACCGGATGTTTGAGAACCGTGTCACGCAGAGTCTTATCAGTCATTAATCCAGCCGCTTGTTAAATCGCAGTATTGCAATCATCAGCGCTATCAGTGCAAACAATGCCAGCGCCGCCATGTCTACGCCCATCTGCGTAAGATCGGCACCCCGTAGCATGACAGAGCGAATGATACGTATGAAATGTGTTAAAGGTAAAATTTCTGCGATCATCTGTGCCGCTTTGGGCATACCGTCAAAAGGAAACATAAAACCGGAGAGCAGGATTGAAGGCAAAAATATAAAAAAGGTCATTTGCATGGCCTGGAACTGGGTCTGAGCCGACGTCGAAATCAACAGGCCTAATGCCAGGTTGGTAGCTATGAATAAAAGTGACGCCAGATAGACATCCAAGAGGCTGCCCTGCACAGGTACAGAAAACAGGTACCAACCCAGCAATAAAATCAGACTCACCTGTATAAAACCGATGAGCACATAGGGCAGAATTTTCCCGAGCATCATTTCAAGCGGCTTGATCGGTGTATTGATCAGAAATTCCATGTTGCCGCGCTCTTTTTCCCGCACAATGGCAACCGCTGTAAACAGCGCCATGGTCATGGTTAAAATCACGCCGATCAGGCCCGGTACTATATTCACCGCTGAACGCCGTTCGGGGTTATAGTAATTTCGTACTTCCAGATTTGTCCTGCTGTTATTCGCTTGCGCTGCGTCGAAGGCAACGGGAATGGATGCTAGCTGACGACCGATACCCAGAATAATCGGATCACTGCCATCGACCATTATCTGTGCGGCGGACCTGTCCCCACTGACAATACGGCGATCAAAATCAGCCGGAATATACAGACCGAGTGAAATTTCACCACTGCCCATCAGCGCTTCAATTTCAGTGGCCGTATTCAGCCGATACTGAAAATTAACCACCTGGGAAGCCTGCATGTCGCTGATCATCTGCCTCGACAGGGAACTGTTCGCTTCATCGACATAGGCACCCGTTAAATTACGCACATCGGTATTAATGGCGAAACCGAAAAGGATCAGCTGAATCATGGGAATGCCGACAATCATGCCGAAGGTCAGCCTGTCACGGGAGAGTTGGGAAAATTCCTTGTGGAAGATGGCATAAAGCCGTAAGAGGGATTTCATGCCCCCTCCTGCTGACGGCTCTTTTCGGTTACCGCCACAAACACATCTTCCAGATTGGGGCTGACCTGCTCGAGTCGAACTTCCTTGCGGCTTGTGTTGAGAACCCCACGCAGCTTTTCTGTGGCCTCTGTCACCGACTCGGGAATCAAAACGCGTAAATGCATGCCAAGCTGAGTGACAGAAAATACATCAGCCCAGGCCAGTAAAGCCTCACGGATTTCATTCACCGCATCGGTTTCAATTTCATAAACCTGCATGCCGATTTTTTCACCCAGAGCTTTGGGGCTTCCATCGGCAACGATCCGGCCTTCATCAAGAATAGCCAGCCGATGGCAGCGCTCTGCTTCATCCATGTAATGCGTGGATACCAGAATGCTGGTGCCCTGCTCGGCCAGGTCGAACAAGGTTGACCAGAAGTCGCGTCTGTTTTGTGGATCAACGGCACTGGTTGGTTCATCCAGAAACAGCAAAGCTGGTTTATGTAAAATGGCTGCTGCCAGTGCCAGGCGTTGGCGCTGCCCACCACTGAGGGTGCCGGCCCGCTGTTTAGCCCGATCAGCCAATTCAAATTGTTCAAGCAGTTCACGGATACGCGCATTGCGCTGCTGTCGTGGAATGGCATAAATCTCGCCGACAAAAGCCAGATTTTCCTGCACGCTCAGATCATCATACAGTGAAAATTTCTGGGTCATGTAGCCGATATGCTGTTTGAGTTTTTCGGCCTGTCGCGGAATATCCAGGCCCAGTGTTTCAACCTGTCCGCTGGTGGGCGTCAAGAGACCGCAGAGCATGCGGATGGTGGTGGATTTTCCAGATCCGTTGGGGCCAAGAAAACCGTAAATGGATCCCCGGGGAACCTTGAGATCAATATTATTAACGGCTATCAGTGAACCAAAATGACGGCTCAGACCCTGAGCAGAAATGGCATATGCTTGTTCCGAAATACTCAAAAGCCTTGCCAGTTAAAAAACGACTTCGACAGGTACACCATCGGGCAATCTGTCGGCATCGGTTTGCAGGGTGATTTCGGCCAGATAACTCAGGCGCCCACGATCACGTTCCGTCAACGAGAAGTACGGTGTAAAAGTCGCTTCAGAGGCAATACGTCTGACCCTTCCCTGAAAGGGAGTCTCGATGCCATCCACATAAACACTGGCGCTGTCTCCCGGGCGTATATTCACCCGCAGGTTTTCGGGGACATAAACGCGGGCATAAGGCTGTTCACCACTGAGCAGGACAGCCAGCACACTGCCGACCTGCGGGCGCTCTCCGGTTTCAAAAGGCAGTGAATCAACAATAGCAGCCTGCGGAGCAAGGCTGTCTAAACGTGCTTCATCAATCAGGACCAGCTCGAGGCGGGCATTGGCGCTGAGTAATTGCTGCCGGGTCTGTTCGATGCTTTCTTCTCGGGTTCCTGCTTCCAGTTCGCGTAATCGGGCAGCAGCCTGATTCAGGTTGGCACGAGAGGCGTTCAGCCGGGAGCTGGCCAGATCGATACTTTCCTGCGTTGCCACTGCAGCTCCCAACTGCTCCAGCCTGCCCAGCTCCAGCTCATTGATTGCCACCTGCACGCGGGCTGCCTCCAATGCAGCTTCAGCAGCTTCAATAACTTCCCGTCGTGGGCCTGCCAGCTGCTCCTCAAGCTGAGCCTGTAAACGTGCTATGACGGCATTGGCATCAGCCTTTCTGGCATTGACTCTTGCCTTGTCCTGACTGAGTAGCAATTCACCAGCCTGCACCTGCTGGCCTTCGGTGACACTGATAAGAATAATAGGTTCAGCGACTTCAGCAATGACTTCTATTCGCTCAGACTCGAGCAAGCCAACTGTAACAGGCTCGACTTCCTCGCAAGCCAGCAGGGAAACACTCAAGACCAGCAATATAAGGTATTTCATACCTGAGCCTGAAAATCATGGGAAATGTTGAAAGCCCAGTTTTTTGAGCTCGATCTCATTCCCGGAATTATCCAGGCAGTGAACTCTGCTACCACTCACTACCTGACCTATTTTCGTTAGCCTTATCTTGTTAGCTTCGGCCGCTTTTTGCAACTGAGCGGCCTGATCGGGATTCACGGTAATCAGTAATTCATAATCATCTCCCGAACTCAATGCATGCCTGACGCCACCAGACTGATCTCCGAGCCCGCCGAGAAAGTGTTTTACTGCCGGCGCTACCGGTACCCTGGCAGCCTCGATTTCTATGCCGACACCACTTTGCTGGGCAATATGAGCGGCATCAGCCAGCAAACCGTCTGAAATATCTATCGCTGCACTGGCCTTGCCAACGCAAAGCCTGCCAAGTTCAAGTTGGGGAACCGGCTGATAGAAAGCACGATGAAGCTCCTGCCGGTCAGGTACATCCAGCTTCATGCCATTATGCAGTAAGGATACCGCCAGACCGGCCGCGCCCAGCTGGCCAGAAACAAAAACCTCATCACCCGGCCTTGCCTGGCTGCGGCTTATCGCCCTGCCTTTATCCACCAGTCCGTGCACCTGAATGCTGATTGCCAGTTTTCCGCGAGTGGTATCACCGCCAATCAAAGGACATGAATAGCGCATCGCCATCTCGCGAAGACCCGTACTGAAAGACTGCAGCCAGTTTTCGTCAGCTTTGGGCAGACTGATGGCGAGCGTGAAGGCCAGGGGTTCCGCTCCCATGGCAGCCAGATCACTCAGAGAGACTGCCAGGGCTCTTTGCGCAATAAGGGCGGGGTCATCATTGTTAAAAAAATGAACATCTGCCAGCAAACTGTCGATGGACAGCGCAACTTGTTTGCCTGCAGGAATGTCCAGCAGGGCACAATCATCACCAATGCCAAGAGAGATCGCAGAATCCTGCTGATCCGCTGCCAGACCAGGCTGGTTGAAATACTTGCTGATGATGTCAAATTCCGAGATGCTCATACGCGTCTCAGCGTTGCTGGATTTCTACCGATCTTAACTCTACAGCCAGCTTATCAAGCACACCGTTGATGTATTTATGGCTATCCGTTGCACCATATTTCTTGGCAAGCTCAATGTATTCATTGATCACGACCTTATACGGAACATCTATACGTTGTTGGAGTTCGTAAGTTCCCAGTCGCAGAATCGCCAGCTCTATGGGATCAAGCTGTTCGAGCTTGCGGTCTAGTTTTACAGAAAAGACCTGATCAATGGCCTGGAAATTTTCCAGCACGGAACAAAGTGCCTGATGAAAAAAGTCCCAATCAATCTTGCCGCCGTTGTCGGCTCGAAACTGTGCTTCAATATCTGGTCGCAAGCCTCCTGCCAACTGCCATTGATACAGGGCCTGTACCAGCAGGTTGCGAGCTTTTTTTCGATGGGAAATTTTCGCCTGGGGAGCTTCTTCCGGAATGCCTGTCATCAGAATTTACGGATCAGACTGACCATTTCTAGCGCCGTCATTGCCGCCTCTGCGCCTTTATTTCCGGCTTTTGTTCCAGCCCGATCAATAGCCTGTTCCAGGGTATCCACCGTTAGGACACCAAAAGCCAGCGGTATATCATACTTAAGACTGACCTGACTCAAGCCACGGCTGCATTCATTGCAGACATAATCAAAGTGCGGTGTACTACCACGGATAACAGCACCCAGTGCAATGATGGCATCATATTGCTCAGACTGAGCAGCCTGCTGAGCCGCTAGTGGCAATTCAAAGGCACCTGGCACCTTGATGCGCGTAATGGAACCAGCCGGCACACCGTGTCGCTGCAGACAATCAACAGCACCGGCTTCCAGACTGTCTACAATAAAACTGTTAAAGCGACTGATTACTATCGCAAAATTGGCATTGCTTGCTTTAAAATCGCCTTCGATCAACTTGCTGTCACTCATTTGTTATCTCTTGCTTTCTTGTCAGGAATCCAAGCTTATTCCTCACAGGGAATATATTCCACCACTTCCAGGTCAAAACCCGAAATGGCATAACGTGTCGGGTAACTCATTAAACGCATTTTACCAACACCCAGATCTCGCAAAATCTGAGAACCGGTGCCGACATTCAGATAAATGCCCTGGGGATTGAGCGCCGGAGCCGATGACTCTGTCAGCTCATGAAATTTCTCGAGCGAAGCTGCAAAGTTTAGTTGTCTGTCATCATTTGCCAGCATGACCACCACACCCTTGCCTGCTTCACTCACTTTTTTCATGGCCTGGTGCAGAGACCAGCTAGGCCGCTTGGGATTGGCAACACCGAGCAGATCACGCAGGGGATCTGCAACCAGAACACGTGCCAGCACCGGCTCTTCTTTTTTTATATCACCTTTGACCAAGGCCAGGTGTGTCGGATGACCTTCCTTGATAATGTCCCGGTAACAGTAAACATCAAAATCTCCATACTCGGTCGGCAGACGGTACTGCTGTATCCGTTCGACGGTCTTCTCGTTGGCAATACGGTAATGCACCAGATCCATGATGGTGCCAATTTTCAGGCCATGAGTCTGGGCAAACTTTTCCAGATCGGCACGACGCGCCATCGAACCATCTGCATTCATGACTTCACAGATTGCTGCGGCCGGAACCAATCCGGCCAGTCTCGACAGATCGCAACCCGCCTCGGTATGGCCAGCTCGACGCAGGACTCCGCCGTCTTTTGCCATGACCGGAAAGATATGACCTGGCTGGACGATGTCCTTGGGACTGGCATCTGGGGCAACCGCTGCCTGAATCGTTCGTGCCCGGTCGGCAGCAGAAATACCAGTAGTAACACCCTCGGCGGCTTCGATAGACATGGTGAAATTACAGCCAAAGGGGGTCTCGTTACTTCTGACCATCAGGGGCAATTGCAACTGCTCACAACGTTTCGCCGTCAGGGTAAGGCAGATCAGACCACGGGCATTGGTTGCCATGAAGTTAATATCCTCTGCCTTTACCTTTTCGGCAGCGATAATCAGATCGCCTTCGTTTTCGCGATCCTCATCATCCATCAGGATAACCATCTTACCCTGCCGGATATCCTCAATAAGTTCTTCTGTCGTATTCAGTTGCATTATTTTATAAAACCACTGGCTTTCAGTTTGGCCAGGCTCAGGCCATCATGATCCTTGTCATCACTTGCTTTATTAAACATTCGTTCCAGGTAGCGGCTAACCAGGTCCACTTCCAGATTAACACTGTCTCCCTTTTCAAGAAGGCCAATGTTTGTAGCAATGGCAGTATGTGGAATGATATTGACTGAAAATTCATCACCGCGCACCTCATTAACCGTCAAACTCACGCCATCAATGCAGACCGAACCTTTCCTGGCAATATAGATACTCAGCTCTGCCGGAGCAGAAAACCACAAAACCTGAGAATCGCCATCTGTTTCCTTGCTCAATAAGCGAGCAAGGCCATCAACATGACCGCTGACGATGTGGCCGCCGAGTCGGCTATCGGCACGCAGGGCTTTTTCAAGATTGACCTGTGCCCCGATCGACAAAGTCCCCAGCGTGGTGCAGGCCAGCGTTTCATTGGACACATCCGCCTGAAAATTGTTTTTCCCGAATTCGGTAACTGTTAAACACACACCATTGACAGCAATACTGTCGCCTGTCGACAGATCGCTAAGATCTAGACTGTCTGAACTGATCACGAGCTGGCAGGATGCATCAGATATCTCTAATGAACTGATTTCGCCTACTGCCTCAATAATTCCCGTAAACATAGTCTTGCTGCTTTATTGCTTTTTCAGAATGCGGCTGCGAATTCTACAGTCTTTGCCCAATAAAGACACATCAACGAACTCCAGTGCTATCTGATCCTTGATCCGATCCATACCGTGAATGGTTAACAAGGGATGACCCTGGTGGCCCAGCAATTTTGGAGCGACATATACCAGTAATTCATCCACCAGCCCCAGCTCAATAAATGCCCCGGCCAGACGTGAGCCCGCTTCAATTAGTACTTCATTACATTCTTTTTCAGCTGCCAGATATGCCAGTAAGGCTTTCAGGTCGGTCTTGCCCGTGCCTGAATCAAAGCTTTTGCATTCTATCTCGGCGGCCAGTTCAGAAGTAGCCGCAAAGGATTTCGGCTCTGCGGTTGCCAGCAATACCTGCCCAGCATGCTGCAGGGTTTTTGCCTGTGCAGGTATTTGCAGCGCCGAATCACAGACAACCCGTATCGGCTGAACATTGTCGAATTCATCCAGGCGCACATTCAGCGAAGGGTCATCTGCCAGAACACTGCCGATACCGGTAATAATGGCCCCACTTCTTGCCCGCCAGCGCTGAACATCTTCGCGAGATTCCGGTCCGCTGATCCATTTGCTTTCACCACTGGCCATGGCCGTTCTGCCATCCAGGCTCATGGCCATCTTGCATCGCACATAAGGCAGGCCTGACGTCATTCTTTTGATAAAACCCGGATTAAGCGCAGCACACTGCTCCTGCAGTACCGGACCCAGTACTTCGATCCCGGCTGCCTCAAGTTTGCTGATGCCGGCCCCGGCAACCTGTGGGTTGGGATCTATCATGCCGAAAACCACTTTCCGGATACCGGCTTTAATAATTGCATCACTGCAGGGTGCCGTTCTGCCATGGTGTGAGCATGGCTCCAGTGTGACGTAAAGAGTGGCGCCCTGAGCAGATTCACCGGCCTTGTCCAATGCGTCGACTTCAGCATGCACCTGACCGGCATAACGGTGCCAGCCTTCCGCCAGCACTTCATTATTTTTGACCACGATGCTGCCGACCCGGGGATTGGGTTTGCAGCTGTACTCGCCCCGCATTGCAAGGTCTATACAGTGCAGCATATGGTTCTTGTCAGAGTCAGCAATCATGGTGTCAGTTTATGTAAGGGGCTGGTCTACAGTCCAGACAACCGGAAAAGACCTTCAGCCCTGGGAAGCGGGCCTTAGTCCTTGGATGTCTGCGCTATTTTGTCGATAGCATCGCGGAATTCATTCAAATCTTTAAAGCTTTTGTAAACCGATGCAAAGCGTACATAGGCAACTTCATCCAGCTTGCGAAGCTCCTGCATCACTTTTTCACCCACCAGTTCACTGGAGACTTCTCTTTCACCGGACGCTCTGAGTGAATAATTGATATGTGACAGTGCTTCCTCCACCTGGTCCATGCTCACTGGTCTTTTCTCAAGTGCCTTGATGATGCCCTTGCGTAATTTATCTTCATCAAAAGGCTCTCTTTCGCCATTTTGTTTAATGACGCGGGGCATGACGAGCTCTGCACCCTCAAAGGTAGTAAAGCGTTCGTTACAGGTCAGGCACTCCCGTCGCCGACGTACCTGGTTGCCCTCCGCGACCAGACGGGAGTCGATAACCTTGGTATCAGTAGCATGACAGAACGGGCAGTGCATCAGTTCATCTCTTGAGCTATTTTGTTATGAATGCGCCTACTTATTTATATACCGGAAATTTTTTACAAAGTGCCAACACCTTCTCCTTAACCGTCAGGCGCAATTCTTCGTTATTGATATCCTCGAGAATATCGCAAAGCAGGCTTGCTGTCTCAGCCGCTTCTGCTTCCTTAAAACCGCGACGGGTCAAGGCAGGGGACCCCAGTCTCAAACCGCTGGTAATAAACGGAGAGCGCGGATCATTCGGAACCGCATTCTTGTTAACCGTGATATTGGCCAGGCCCAGTGCCTCCTCGGCATCTTTTCCAGTGACATCCCGACCGACCAGACTCAGCAAAAACAGATGATCATCGGTACCACCTGAGACAATATCAAATCCTCGCTCCTGCACTACCTTCACCATGGCCCTGGCATTCTTGACGACCTGCTGCTGATAATCCTTGAATTCATCCGACATCGCTTCCTTGAAGCAAACAGCCTTGGCTGCAATTACATGCATCAGAGGGCCACCCTGGCTTTCCGGGAATACGGCAAAATTGAGACGCTTGTTCAGCTCCTCATCATCACCCGGTGTCAGGATCAGTCCTCCCCTGGGGCCTCCCAGTGTTTTATGGGTCGTTGTGGTGGTGACATGGGCAAATGGCATCGGGCTCGGATACACCCCGGCGGCTACCAGTCCAGCAACATGGGCCATATCCACCATGAAATAGGCACCGATTTTATCGGCTATGCCCCTCACTCTCTCCCAATCGACTATTCTCGAATAGGCAGAGAAACCGGCGATAATCAATTTGGGCTTGTGTTGCAGCGCCAGTTTTTCCATATCTTCATAATCAATTTCACCGGTTTCCTGGTTGAGACCGTACTGGACAGCATTATAGATACGGCCTGAAGAAGAAACGGCAGCACCGTGGGTCAGGTGTCCACCATCGGCGAGGCTCATGCCCAGTAGAGTGTCACCCGGCTTCAGTAAGGCCAGATAGACGGCCGAATTGGCCTGCGAGCCTGAATGCGGCTGGACATTGGCATAGCCAGCGCCAAACAGTTTCTTGGCTCGCTCAATCGCCAGGTTTTCGACAATATCAACATACTCGCAACCACCGTAATAGCGTTTGCCCGGATAGCCTTCAGCATATTTGTTAGTCAGAACCGAGCCCTGAGCTTCCAGCACTCGGGGGCTGGCATAGTTTTCAGAGGCAATGAGTTCCAGGTGTTCTTCCTGACGCACTTCTTCACTGGCAATTGCTTGTGCAAGTTCATCATCAAAACCAGCGATTGTCATATCTTTACTAAGCATGTTTCTCCTCAGGAGTGAGTATGGATAGGGCTGTGTTAAAAAAAGCGTTATTCTACCTTACTTTGTCTTTCGGTAAGAATAAAATAGTCAATTCATTTGTATTAGCAAAACGGCAGGTCTTCAATGGCACAGTATGTATTCACCATGAACCGGGTGGGAAAAGTGGTTCCGCCCAAACGTGAAATCCTCAAAGATATTTCCTTGTCTTTTTTTCCTGGGGCCAAGATTGGCGTATTGGGTTTGAACGGTGCGGGCAAGTCCTCACTGCTTCGAATTATGGCCGGGGTCGATAAAGAGTATCAGGGCGAAGCCCGCCCGCAGCCCGAACTGAAAGTCGGTTATCTGCCCCAGGAACCGGAACTTGATGCTGCCAAGGATGTAAAAGGCAATGTCGAGGACGGTATTCGCGAGATAAAAAACCTGCTGGATGAGTTCAATCAGATCAGTGACAAATTTGCCGAGCCCATGAGCGACGAGGAAATGAATAGCCTGCTTGAACGCCAGGGAGAACTACAGGTTCAGATTGATGCCTGTGAAGGCTGGGAACTGGAACGCACACTGGAGATTGCCGCTGATGCTCTGCGCCTGCCACCCTGGGAGGCTGATGTCACCAAACTTTCCGGTGGTGAAAGACGCCGCGTTGCACTGTGCCGCCTGCTCTTATCCAAACCCGACATGCTTCTGCTGGATGAGCCCACCAACCATCTCGATGCTGCCTCGGTCGCCTGGCTGGAAAAATTCCTGCAGGACTATCCGGGCACGGTAGTGGCCATCACCCATGACCGCTATTTTCTCGATCATGCGGCCGGCTGGATTCTGGAACTGGACCGAGGTCACGGCATCCCTTATGAAGGTAATTACAGTGACTGGCTCGCTGCCAAGGAGAAGCGTCTTGAAGTGGAAGAGAAGCAGCAGGCTTCCATGGCCAAGACCATCAAGGCTGAACTTGAATGGGTGCGTGCCAACCCGAAAGGCCGTCAGGCCAAAAGCAAGGCCCGGCTGGCGCGATTTGAGGAGCTGTCCTCAAAAGAATTCCAGAACAGGAATGAGACCTTAGCGCTTTATATTCCTCCCGGCCCGCGACTCGGCGAACTGGTTATTGAAGCCGAGCAGATCAGCAAGCGTTTTGGTGACAAAACCCTGATTGATAATCTTAGCCTGAAGATTCCACGTGGCAGCATTGTCGGCATTATCGGCGGCAACGGCGCCGGCAAGACCACCTTTCTTAAAATGCTGATGGGGCAGGAACAACCTGATTCCGGTAGCATCCGTATCGGGGAAACCGTCGAAATGGCTTATGTTGACCAGAGTCGCGATGAGCTCAATCCTGAAAATACGGTGTGGCAGGAAATTTCCGGTGGCCAGGAAAATCTGCAGATTGGCTCTTATGAGATTCCTACGCGGGCCTATGTAAGCCGCTTTAACTTCAAGGGTGGCGACCAGCAAAAATTTGTCAAACAGCTGTCCGGCGGAGAACGCAACCGCCTGCATCTGGCCAAGCTGCTCAAGCGTGGCGGCAATGTCCTGCTGCTTGACGAGCCTACCAATGATCTGGATGTCGAAACCCTGCGCGCCCTGGAAGAAGGCCTGCTGGCCTTCCCGGGCACCATCATCATTGTTTCACATGATCGCTGGTTTCTGGACCGTATTGCCACTCATATTCTGGCCTTTGAGGGAGACAGTGAGGTCATTTTCCACGAAGGCAATTACTCGGACTACGAAGCAGAACGAAAAAAACGCAAGGGTGACGAGGAGCCAACGCGGGTCAAGTATAAAAAGCTTGCCTGAGCTAATGTTTAATCAGATAGCTGCTGTCTGAGTTTTTGCAGACGGCACAGATTATCCTCATTGCTCAAGGGCACGGCTGATTGTTCGGGTATGGCTCCCGGCGTTTTGAGCTGCAGTTCCTCTCCACGAAGAACAGCCTGCACCTGCTGTGAATAGTGATACTCGAAAAGCGGAAATATTTGCGCTTCAGGCAGGTTGGCCAGCTCAAACCAGCCAGTAAGTTTGCCTGCCATATAGACTGCTGGATGACTCCATGACTGCATGGCTTTGGGAGAGGCAGCCCGGCAGGCTTCAAGATAGGCCGTATGCGCATCCGGCAGTCCGAAGAGCTCGGTGCCTTTCTGACAGAGATCCACCAGCTTGGCAACACTAGGCAGGTAGTTCTGGGTTCTGACCAGTTCACGGGTGGCCATGAGCAGCATCTGCGCCGGAATATCTGCCAGACAACTTAACCAGTATTTTTTGGCCAGCTTGACAGCCGCACTGTCGGGAAAAGCCTTGTGATACTGGTTGTGATAGGCCAGTTCAAATTCGGCAAACATCTGATTGATGGCGTCGACCTGATCCCCGGATCGCTTGCTGCCCTTAGCTTTTTTATCTGCTGTGCCAGTCGCCGACGGGGCTTTATCCACCAGGTCACGGTGAGCAATTTGATTAACTTTTTTAAGCGGCATGGGTTCCTATCTAATCGGTACTACGCAAATTCAATGGAGGCTGCTGTGTTGCCGTTTTATCTTCAACACGGCCATCATCGACAAAAACCACCACCTTGTTGCGCCCGGCATTTTTACTTTCGTACAAGGCTTCATCCGCTTTTTCCATCAGCATATTCGCTTTGAAAACCTTGTCAGGATAGGTAGCCACACCGATACTGACCGTCGTGGTAATTTTTTCTCCATCGACATCAAAGGACGTATTTTCCAAAGCACTGCGCAAACGCTCAGCCGTCTCCGCTGCCTTGGCAGCTGGCAATTGAGGTAATAGCGCAACAAACTCATCGCCGCCATAGCGACAGATAACATCGGAGGTACGCAAACATTCGCGTATGGTGTTGGCAATGGTCAGAATCAGCTTGTCACCCGCCTTATGTCCATAGCTGTCATTTACCTTTTTGAGATTGTCCGCATCAATCATCATTACCGATAAAGGTTGTGAGTACTGAACGGCCACTTCGGTAGCCTTATGCAGCATGGGGCTGAAAGAACGCTTGTTCAACAAGCCGGTCATTTCATCCGTTTCAGACAAGGCCTTGAACATTTCCTTGCCGTAGTTGACGTCGGCTGCAAGCATGGTCGTGATATAGGCGACCAGCATGAAGGGCAGGAAAAAGACCAGAAACTCGGTATATTGCACCAGGGTATATTCCATACCTGTCCGGGCAGCCATGAAAAAATAAACCACCGATATGATTGCGATTTCGGCTATAGTGACTACCTTGCCCAGTGTGATGGAACTGGAAATGATCACCAGCAAATACAAGTTCAACAGAAGACTCTCGATGCTGCCTGTGTTGAGGACCACCAGGGTAATGAATAGAATCATCACCCAGGTTTCAACCATCAGTTTCCATTTGAAGTGCGGCAGATTGAAATTGACATAATGGAAGCCGAGAATGAAGGCTCCGAAAACTTCCATGCAGATCAGAAGACCGGTGGGACTTTCCACCTGTGAATCCGGAGCAATGAAATACAGAAGCACCAGTAGCAGGAGCAGCCATTCAATTTCAGCAATGCTGCGGGCAAAGCCTTTGAGTTCAATTTGCTCTACATCGAACTCATCAACTGCCTTTGTATATTTCCTGTTAAACAACAATACTTCCTCGCAATGGTTCAGGTCACTCGCTCAGGCACTTGAAACTGCGCGAGTATTTTCCATGTTGTCCTGCCATATTGCCGCTTTAGCTTAGCATGGCCCAAGGCTTTTCACTATTGTAGAAATACTTTAACCTCAGGTCAGATTAATGTGCAAATATTAAGGAATTCGCAGCCACACCGAAAAACTGAGACCTATAATTTCAGAGCATGGGTATAGTTGCTACAGTCTGGTTCACATAAATCAGGAAAATGGGACTAAAAATTAAATACAAGCTGCTTCTGGCCATTTTGTCAGCGCATGTCATTGTGTATGCCTTGATGTACTTTATCGGCCGGGCTCAGTTCAATCAGGGCTTCATCGACTATATCAGCCGTATTGAAGAGCAGCAGATTCCGACACTGATTGACGGTCTAGAACGCTGGTATGCCAACCAAAACGGCTGGGACCGCTTACGTGGCAATGTCAGTTTGTGGAATATTATTATTCGTGACAGTGTCGCACGGTCCCAGGAATCCGGCGTGGTGCTGGAATTGCGCCAGGTAACCAACCAGCGCCTCATCCAATCCGCCCTGGAAGACAGCAATATCCTGACCAATGACCCGAGTGCCCTTGATGCTTTCCGACGCCCGCCGCCGCTACTGGCGGATGATGACTGGTATTTTTCTTCCGAATACAGCCCGGCCCGCCCCCACCTTCTCCTGCTGGATGAAAACAGTGAAATTATTTTCGGTGATCCTGAAGCGTTGCCTCTGGCCAACCTCAACCCGATCCAGATTGACGGTTATACCGTTGGTTATCTCGGCGTTACCAGCCGTCAGGAATTATCGGAGCGGGCTGACCAGTTGTTCATTGAATCACAGGGCAGCACTTTCTTTCTCTTAGCAATCGTGCTGGTTGTCATTTCCACAGGTATTGCCCTGCCAGTTTCATCGTACCTGGTGCGACCGATTCAGGACCTGGTTTCAGGCACCCGCTCACTGGCAGCCGGCGATTACAGTTCACGACTTTCAATTCGGGGCTCCGATGAATTAAGCCTGCTCTCCAGTGATTTTAATTCACTCGCCAGAACACTGGATCAGAACCAGACAGCACGACGCCAGTGGATTGCTGATATTTCCCATGAATTACGCACTCCACTGGCCATTCTGCGTGGCGAACTGGAAGCCGCCCAGGACGGCATACGCCCCCTGAATCCGGAAAGCCTGAATTCCTGGCATCAGGAAGTGGTGCACCTGAACACTCTGGTCAATGACTTGCATGAACTTTCCATGTCAGACATCGGCGCCCTGGTTTATGAAAAAGAAAAAGTCAACCTACTGTTCCTGCTCGAACAATCCATTGATATGTTTCAAAACCTTATCCGCAAGCACGATATCAAGCTTAAGCTGAACACCTCGAGCCTTAAGAACAAGAAGCATATTAATGTCTTTGGCGATCCACAGCGGCTCAGGCAACTGTTCGATAACCTCCTGCAGAATACCTGTCGCTATACCAATGACGGTGGCCGCCTGAACATCAGTATTAGTGAACAGGGGGATGATGTCATCATTGAATGGAGCGACTCGGAACCTGGGGTGGATGATAAGGACCTGGACAAACTGTTTACCCGCCTGTATCGCATTGATGCCTCTCGAAACAGGAAAAAAGGCGGTTCAGGACTCGGTCTGGCTATCTGCAAGAATATTGTCGATGCCCATGAAGGCAGTATTAAAGCCGAACACTCAGATATGAAAGGCTTGAAATTAACCATCAAACTGCCCAGACGTCAGTCTAGCTGAGCAGGATACATTAAAGAGTGTTTGCTCAGCCCTTGACGAGGACTTAAACTGAGCTAGCTTAAATTTTTGGATAAAACGATGCAGCATATCTTGATTGTCGAAGATGAGATAAAACTGGCAACCCTGCTCAAAGACTATCTCGAACGCAACGGCTACAAAACCACCATGATTCATCATGGCGATGAAGTCGCTTCCTGGATGGAAAGGAACCAGCCCGATCTGGTACTGCTGGATTTGATGTTGCCCGGCAGAGACGGCATGGCAATCTGTAAGGATATACGCCGCAGTTCCCAGTTGCCGATTATCATGATTACTGCCAAGGTCGAGGAAATTGACCGCTTGCTGGGCCTGGAGCTGGGTGCTGATGACTATATCTGCAAGCCTTTCAGCCCCCGTGAAGTCGTTGCCCGTGTCAAGGCGGTACTGCGTCGTACAGACGGAGGCGAGAAGCTGGAAGATAAAGGCCTCAAGCTGGATACCGATACCTACAAGGCAACCATCGATGGCAATGATCTGGATCTGACGGCAGTTGAATTCCAGCTCTTGAAAGTGCTATCCGATCAACCGGGCCGAATTTTTTCTCGCGCTGTCCTGGTCGACAAAATTTATTCGGATGGACGGGTAGTCAGTGACCGGACCATCGACAGCCATATCAAAAAGCTGCGCAAAAAAATTGCCGTGCAATTGCCCGGTGTTGAGTTGATTCATTCCCTATACGCAGTCGGTTACAAATTCGAGTGGAACTAACATGTTTATATTTCCCTTATTCTCCCGACAGTCCCTGAGCAAATGCATACTCCTGTTTGGCCTGGTTTTTTTCAGCCTTACAACCCATGCGCAAGAGCAAACCTTTGCCGAATGGCTTGAAGAGTTAAGGGCAGAAGCCCTGGCACTGGGCATCAGGGAAGAAATCGTGGACCGAGCGCTGGCAAGCGTTGAGGAACCCGTTCCCAGAGTTATTGAGCTTGACAGAAGTCAGCCTGAGTTCGTCCAGACCTTTTCCAATTATCTTAACAACCGTCTGAGCCAGGCTCGCATTGATCGTGGCCGTGCATTGCTGCAGGAGCACAGCGAATTATTCAGCCGCATCTATGTGAGGTACGGAGTACAACCTCACTACCTGGTGTCATTCTGGGCACTGGAAAGTAATTTTGGCGACTTTACCGGGGGCTTTTCTGTTGTTAATGCCCTGGCCACATTGGCTTATGACCCCCGGCGTAGCAATTTCTTTCGCAACGAATTGCTCACCGCACTGAAAATTCTGGATGAAGGTCATATCGACGTGGATGCCATGACCGGTTCCTGGGCCGGCGCCATGGGTCAATGCCAGTTTATGCCTTCCACTTTCGACCGCTATGCCATAGACGGTGACGGAGATGGGCGTATCGATATCTGGAACAGTCTGCCCGACATTTTTGCTTCAGCAGCCAATTTTCTTTCTGAATCCGGCTGGCAGCCGGGCGAACGCTGGGGGCGGGAAATCATCCTGCCTGCTGGTTTCGATTACACCCAGACAGGTACCGGTGTGCGCAAGAACGTCACGGAATGGAACCAGCTGGGCATTCAACGTGCGGATGGCAGCCCGCTGGGGAACTCAGACATCGAGGGTTCAGTGATCCTGCCGGCCGGCGCCAATGGCCCGGCGTTTCTGGCCTACAACAATTTCCGTACCACCATGGTATGGAACCGCTCAACGTTTTATGCCATTTCAGTGGGGCATCTGGCCGACCTGTTTCTCGGTGGCGACCCGATTCAGCATTGGCCGGAAACGGACGAGCGCGCCCTGACCCGCTCTGAAGTAATTGAACTGCAGCAACTGCTCAATGCAATGGGAATTGATGTTGGCGAGCCAGATGGCATACTCGGCTCCAGAACACGTGCTGCCGTCAGAACCTTTCAGGAACAATCCGGCATGCCAACTGATGGCTATGCTTCCTATGATTTACTGACAACACTGCGGGTACTGGCAACTTCTGAATAAACCCGTTGGACTGTCCTACTCGGACAGATAATCATTGATCATGCCGATCAGTTCCGTTGCTGTGCGAGGGTTCGGCACCATTTCTCCATTAAAAAACATGGTAGGTGTGGCCCGCACTCCGGCCCGGTTGCCGCCACGCTGATCCGCCAGAATTTTCTCCCGAATTTCAGGCAGCTCTGCATCGGCATTCAACTGCTCGATGTCCAGTCCCAGCTGAGCGGCATAATCCTCGAAGGCAGCGGTAGCAACTGGCAAAGGTGACCAAGAGGCCTGGTCACCATACAGAATATTGTACATTTCCCAGAACCTGTTCTGTCGCCCAGCCGCTTCGGCATAGCGGGCTGCTTCAAACGAATGCGGGTAGGTATCCAGTGGATAATGCCGAAAAACCAGCTGTACACGGTTACTGATACGTGGCCAGGCCTGCGCCAGTAGCGTGGCTTCGTTGGCACAGGTCGGGCACTGGAAATCACCGTAGAGGGTAATGATCAGTGGCGCATTGGCCGCCCCCTGCACATGATCTGTACTGGAAACCTCATCCGGCGGATACACCGGTGCTCCGCCGAACAATCCTTCATACAGAACATAGAGTACGACCGGTATCAGAATGACAAGCAGCGCTTTTATAAAAAACTGCTGCTGCTTCTCCCGGCGCCGGGCCTGTTGTTTTTTTGCTTCCCGCCTGATTTTCTTTTCTGAACTTTTTGTCATGGTTTGCTGGCTCTGATTTCCCCAAGATGCTTCCGGAGTGAGACAATGCCAAAATACGCAGGCTATAGCAATATTTCCCTTGAGATTGCTATAATCCGCCCCCTGTTTTTTCCGCTCCTTTTCTGACTTCCTTTGTTGCAGACTGGCAGGCTGATTCCTCAATGGAATCCCGTGAGCGGTACTGACCAAGAGACTAACTATGTCTGTAGAGACTGAACAGCACCAGAATCAGAATATTGTCGTGCGTTTTGCCGGTGACTCGGGTGACGGCATGCAGCTGACAGGAACCAATTTCACCCTGGCTACGGCTCTGCACGGGAATGACCTGTCGACATTTCCGGATTTCCCGGCAGAAATTCGCGCGCCTGCAGGTGCCACCTTTGGCGTCTCGGCTTTTCAGATTTATTTCGGCTCCGATGAGGTCAGCACTGCTGGCGACGCCGTAGAAGTGCTGGTAGCGATGAATCCGGCAGCACTGATCACCAACCTGAAAAACCTCGTGCCGGGAGGCTTGATCATTGCCGATAGTGGCGCCTTTAATGATAAAAATCTGGCGAAGGCAAAATACGCGGAAAACCCACTGGAAGATGACTCCCTGGATGCCTATAAAGTCTTATCCATCGACATCTCATCACAGGTGATTGCCGCCGTGGAAGCGTTCAATCTCGGTCACAAAATGGCTCTGCGCTGCAAGAATATGTGGACCCTCGGCCTGATGTTCTGGCTTTTTGACCGGGAAAAACAAAGCACCATTGACATGCTGCGCAGCAAATTTGCCAGCAAGGCAGATATCGCCAATGCCAACATCGCGGCCCTGAATGCCGGTTATGCCTTTGGCGAAACAGCAGAATTACCCAGTGGTATTGAGGTCTATAAAATTCCCAAAGCGGAACAGCAGGCCGGCACCTACCGCAACATGAATGGCACAACCGCTCTGGCCTGGGGCCTGCTCGCCGGTGGCCAGCTGGCAGGGCTGCCAATACTTTTTGCATCCTATCCCATTACACCGGCTTCCAATCTGCTGCACACACTGGCAGCCAGAAAGGAATTTGATGTCATCACGTTTCAGGCGGAAGACGAAATAGCAGCCGTTTGTGCCGCTGTCGGCGCCTCTTTTGCCGGGTCTCTGGGAGTCACCTCGAGTGCCGGACCCGGCATTGCATTAAAGATGGAAGCCATATCGCTGGCTGTTTCGGCTGAATTGCCGCTGGTGGTTGTCAATACACAACGCGGCGGCCCTTCCACCGGTCTGCCCACCAAAACCGAACAGTCCGATCTGCTGCAGGCGGTTTATGGCCGTCACGGTGACACGCCACTACCGGTTATCGCTTCCAGTCATCCGGGAGATTGCTTTGATACCGCGATTGAGGCGGTGCGCCTGGCCACCAAATACATGACGCCGGTCATGCTGCTTTCCGACGGCTATATCGCCAATGCATCGGAACCCTGGCTGATTCCGGATATTAATGATTATGAAGCTTTCCCGGTTAGCTTCCACTCGAAGCCGGAAGGCTTCAAGCCATCCCTGCGTGACGCAGAGAGCCTGGCTCGTATCTGGGCCAAACCGGGCACGCCGGGTCTTGAGCACCGCCTGGGCGGTATCGAGAAAAGCTATGAAACTGGTGATATTTCTTATGACCCGGATAACCATCAGCTGATGACGAATACCCGAAAGGCCAAAATTGACAACATTGCCAATGACATTCCCGGGCAGGAAGTCTCACTTGGCAAAGCGCAGGGCAAGCTGGCCGTTGTTGGCTGGGGCTCGACCTATGGCGCCATTCATCAGGGAGTAAAGCGTTGCCTGAAAGAAGGCTATGATGTGGCCCATATCCATATTCGCCATTTGTGGCCCTTACCGCCCAACCTCAAAGCACTGCTGTCCGGCTATGAACGGGTACTGGTGCCTGAAATGAATACGGGCCAGCTGGTCAAACTGCTGCGCTCAGAATACCTGATCGATGCCAGAGCCCTCAATAAAGTGTCCGGCCAGCCCTACAAAATAAGCGAAATAGTAAATGCCATTAAGGCTGAACTTGATCAGCACTGATGTGCAGCGGAGGCAGCTATGAACCAGGCAGTCAGCAAATTAAGCATTAAAGACTTCAGCTCCGACCAGGAAGTACGCTGGTGCCCGGGCTGTGGTGATTACGCCATCCTGAAAACCATTCAGAAGCTGATGCCGGAGCTGGGCCGTCCCCGGGAAAATCAGGTCTTTGTCTCGGGTATCGGTTGCTCATCGCGCTTTCCCTATTACATGAACACCTATGGCTTTCACACGATTCACGGTCGCGCTCCTTCGGTAGCAACTGGCGTGAAGCTGGCCAATCCAGAGCTGGATGTATGGGTGATCACCGGTGACGGTGATGCCCTTAGCATTGGAGGCAACCATACCCTGCATGCCTTGCGCCGAAACGTCGACCTGACCATGCTGCTCTTTAATAACGAAATCTATGGCCTGACCAAAGGACAGTATTCACCGACTTCCAAAGTCGGTACGCTTTCACCGTCGACACCCGAAGGCTCAGTAGACCAGCCGCTTTCACCCTGTGGAATTGCACTGGGCTCAGGTGCACCTTTGGTAGCGCGTTCCATCGATACCGAAATGAAACACTTAAGCGGGGTCATCAAGCAGGCCTACGAACACAAGGGCGCTTCCTTTGTCGAGATTCTGCAAAACTGCCCGATCTACAATGATGGCATTTTTGACTCGGTCAAAGACAAAAAAATCGCAGCTGACTTTAAAGTTGAAGTGGAACATGGCAAGCCGCTGGTTTTCGGCCTGGAAAACAACAAGGGCATTCGCCTCGATAAGGAAAAACTGAGCCTGGAAGTTGTCACCATTGGTGAAGACTGCCCGCTGGAAGACGTGCTGGTGCATGATCAGGGCAACAAGACCCTGGCACAGTTAATTGCTGCCATGAGCTGCCCTGATTTTCCGGTCGCCGTCGGCGTGCTTTATTTCCAGGAGAAAGCAGCCTATGTAGACAATCTTTTTGAGCAGCGGATCAAGATTCAGGAAGCCAGAGGCAAGGGCGATATCAACGCCCTGTTACACAGCGGACATACCTGGCAGGTTAATTGAAGCTATTGCTGTTCAAGATCCTCACTGAGCAGCCCTTCACCGGCTACCCGCAGTCTGTAGGAGCCTGCTTCATATGCTGAATAGGAAGTTACCCAGACTTCGTAGCGACCGCTCTGTGGCAAGATAATGGACAGCAGTGAGCGATCCAGGTCGCCCTCAAAATCATCGTTTTCAAATTCCTCGCCATCCGGGCTGACCACGATCAGATACGTATCAAAATCAGCCGAATTCAAATCAACAAGCACACGCTGGTTTTCCCCGCCCTCAAAGGCATAGATATCCATGTATTTACCGGGCAGCCTGGGGCTGGGAATTTATGTCAACGCAGATTTTGATACGACTATTCTGATCAACAGCCCCGACGGCCAGTGGTATTGCAACGATGACCACAGTGACCTGGAAAACCTCAATTCCGGCGTCTATTTTGAAGACCCCTCATCCGGGCGTTATGACATCTGGGTAGGCAGCTACTCCGATTCCAACCTCAATCGCAGTGCCGTGCTTGCCATCTCTGAATATTCCTCCAGCAGCTGGGGAACCGAGCTGGAGGCCAGTGTGCCGACCCTGAGCCTGTCAGCCGGATTCACACCTGACCCCTATACGCTGGATGTGCTGGCAGGCGGCCCCAATCAGGGCAGTTCACTGAACTCAAGCTGTAATGGCTATGTGTCTGCTGAACCCACCTATCGGGTGAATTACAGCACCGGCAGTCTGGGATTAACCTTCTATACCAATGCAGATTTCGACACCACACTTGCCATCCAGTCACCCAGTGGCATCTGGTATTGCAATGACGACCATTCGGCACTGGAAAACCTCAATTCCGGTTATTACTTTGCTTCCCCTGAATCGGGTAATTACAATGTCTATGTCGGAGCGTATTCGGAATCAAATTCAAACCGTTCAGCACAGCTGCTGATTTCGGAATTTGATCTGGTGCCAGAAGAGATTATTTCTGACATTCCCGATGGCGAGATTCAGTTTGGCAGCAAACTCTTTTAGGCAGACTGTTCGAGTACTTGCAGCTTGTTAATAATAGCTGCCGTGATGCCACTGCTGTCGAGCCCACAGTCAGCCAGCATATCTTCGACTTTCCCATGACCGAGAAAGCGATCCGGTAAACCCAGATTCAGTACCGGCACATTCAGATTTGCCGCTTCCAGGAATTCATTCACGCCAGAGCCGGCACCACCCTTGATGGTATTTTCTTCCAGCGTCACCAGTAACTGATGTTCGGTCGCCAGCTGCTGGATCAGGGCTTCATCGAGTGGTTTGACAAAGCGCATGTCTACCAGTGTGGCATCCAGTTCCTGTGCACTGATGTCGGCATACTTCATCAAAGCACCAAAATTCAGAATCGCAGTTTTTGCACCCTGTCGTTTGATTACACCTTTGCCAAGCTCAAGCATTTTCAATGTAGCATCCAGTTCACAACCACAGGCTTTACCTCGCGGATAGCGGACGGCCGCCGGGCCACTCAGGTGGAATCCCGTATACAACATATGGCACATTTCATTTTCATCGCTTGGCGCCATGATGACCAGATTGGGGATACAACGCAGATAACTCAGATCGAAGCTGCCTGCATGTGTTGGACCATCGGCACCAACCAGACCGGCACGGTCAATGGCAAACAGCACATCCAGATTTTGCAGGGCAATATCATGTATCAACTGATCATAACCACGTTGCAGGAAGGTGGAGTAAATAGCCACGACCGGTTTTAAACCGTCGCAGGCCATGCCCGCAGCAAAGGTCAACGCATGCTGCTCAGCAATCGCCACATCAAAAAACCGGTCCGGATAGCGTTCTTCAAATTGCCGCATGCCAGAGCCTTCACCCATGGCCGGCGTAATCGCCATCAAGCGTTCTTCCTGCTCTGCCATCTTACACAACCATTGTCCGAACATGTCTGAGTAGGCCGGGATGGTGGAGGCCTGATTCAGTTTTTCCTCGGCAGAAGCCATTTTATTCAGGGCATGCATACCGTAAGGATCTTCTTCCGCTGGCAGATAACCTTTGCCTTTCTGGGTGACAACATGCAGCAACAGAGGGCCTTTGAGCCCATTGATATTATTCAGAATTTCAACCAGCCCCTCGATATCATGCCCGTCGATCAATCCGAAATAATTGAAGCCAAGTTCCTCAAAGATGGTGGCAGGCGAAACCATCCCCTTCATGTATTCCTCAGCCCGGTGTGCAGCTTTCCAGGCCTGTGGTACTTTCGATAAAACTTTTTTACTGCCCGAGCGTAAAAAATTATACGGCTTGCTGGCCCACATCCGGGCAAAATAACTGGAAAGGCCGCCAACATTTTTTGAAATGGACATGTTGTTATCATTGAGAATGACCAGAATATCGTCATCCAGCTCACCGGCATGATTGAGCGCCTCGAACGCCATGCCTGCTGTCATGGCTCCATCACCTATAACAGCGACTATTTTTCGTTTGCTGTCCGTTTTTCTGGCAGCAACCATCATACCCAGTGCGGCAGAAATTGAAGTGCTCGAATGGCCCACTCCGAAAGTGTCATATTCACTTTCACTGCGACTGTTGAAAGCCGCCAGACCATCCTTCTGTCGGATGCTAAACATGCGCTCCCGGCGGCCGGTGAGAATTTTATGCGGGTAGCTCTGGTGTCCGACATCCCAGATTAATCTGTCCTCCGGAGTATTGAGCACATAATGCAAGGCAATGGTCAGTTCCACAACGCCCAGCCCAGCCCCGAAATGACCCCCTGTTTTTCCTACTGAATACAGCAAAAAAGCGCGCAATTCACTGGCCAGTTGCTCAAGTTGTCCGAGCTCTAACGCACGCAGTTGTGCCGGATCATCTATGCTATCCAGTAGTGGCGTTTGAGGCCGTTGTTTAGGAATTTCTTCAAACATCAATTAGAGACTGCTTTTAATAGTTTCGCTTTACTACATAGCTTGCCAGTTCCCTGAGGGGCTCAGCCGAACTGCCAAAAACATCCAGTGCAGCAATCGCTTCGTCACAAAGAGTGATGGCCTTGTCACGGGCTCCTTCAATACCCAGTAAAGCAGGATAGGTTATTTTACCGAGCTCCTCGTCCTTGCCCTGCTGTTTTCCGATGACAGCGGTGTCACCCTCGACATCCAGAATGTCATCCTGCACCTGAAATGCCAGCCCCAATGCTTTTGCATATTGACTGAGGCTGTCCAGCTCCCTGGCTTCTGCTTTGCCTGTACTCATAGCGCCCAGAATCACACTGGCGCTGATCAGTGCACCCGTTTTAAGCCCATGCATTATAGCCAAATCTACTTCTGTCATCGCCAGCCCGGTTCCATGGAAATCAATACTTTGGCCAGCAACCATTCCCTGTCGTCCTATAGCCTTGCTCAAGACCTGCAGCATTCGCAGTTGCAGGTTTTCACTGAGCTGCTGTCGGGTATCACAGAGTAATTCAAATGCCAGACTCTGCAGAGCATCGCCAGCCAGAATTGCCGTCGCCTCATCAAATTTTATATGGCAGGTTGCTTTGCCCCGCCTTAAGGCATCGTCATCCATGGCTGGCAAATCATCATGAATCAGCGAATAGGCATGTATGCACTCGACACTGCAGGCGACATTATCAGCACACTCGGCTTCAGCTCCCAGGGTCTCGGCACTGGCATAGGCGAGTATGGGACGTAAACGTTTCCCCCCATTCATCACTGCATAATGCATTGCCTGTTCAAGACGTGATGCATTTTCTCCATTGAACAGGATGGTACCGAGTCTTGCCTCAACCCGGTTTTTTTTCTCTACAAGATATTGCTCAATAGTCATGAAAGGCTGGTAGCCGTGCGAAGGGCCGGAATAATGTCTTATTGATCCTGATCAGTCTCAAGATCAAAATCTTCTGACTCTGGTAGCTCACTGTCTTTGGTCAGAATCTGGATACGCTGTTCGGCTTTTTCCAGTGCAAGCTGGCATTCCCGGGTAAGTTTTATCCCATCTTCAAATGCTTTAAGAGACTCCTCCAGGCTCAAGTCTCCCTCTTCAAGCGCTTCCACCAAATCTTCCAGTTGTTCAATGGCGTCTTCAAAGTTGAATTTGGCTTTTTTGCTAGTCATCAGCACTACTCGTTTAATCAGCTACCGGATAGCGAACCCTAGCGGAGAGGGAGTTTCAGGTCAATCATTGCATGTAACAGGGCTTGTGGAATGGGCAGCCATGCTGCCGCAAATTCCTCCTTATTTGCATATTGAAACGTTACTTGAGGCCTACAATTTACGATAATCATGACAGGGTTTTAAACAGCCTGTTACCAGCAAGTCCCGCAAATAGTGACTTTGCAAGCAAACAGCTGTTAAACTTAGCGGCCCGCGGTTATGATCGCGGCAATATTTAATTTTTCAGGCTGACCCGGGTCTGACAGAAGTTCAAAGAATCAATTAACGTTTATAGAATGGGGAAAACATTATGAAACGTGCCATGATAATTGCAGTAGCCTTAATTGGCTCAATAATGTCAATCAACAGCTTTGGCCAGGGACGCTCTCCCGAGCAGCAGGCTGTTGCAGATACCGAAACCAGACAGGCTGTATTCAAACTGCTGGCTTTCAATATGGGTCCTTTGCAGGGCATGGCCCGCGGTGGTGATTTTGACCAGGAAGTTGCACTGAATGCACTTGAGAATGTTCGGGTTCTTGCTGGCATGATTGCACCTGCTTTTGCAGCCAATACCACAGAATTTACTGTCGATACGCGTGCGCTGGATCGCATCTGGGGAGACATGGGCGGCTTTGAATCTGCAGCCATGGATCTGGTTAATGGTGCTGCTGCTGCAATCGACATCATCAACAGTCAAGGTGCCGGCGGGGTCCGTGCTGCTATTCAGCAGGTTGGCCCGACTTGCGGTGCCTGCCACGATGCTTATCGTGCTGAATAATCCTGATTAATTTTCAGGCAATAAAAAAGGCAGCCAGTGGCTGCCTTTTTTTTGTCCGGAAATTCTGTTTTACCAATCCCGTTTAAAGAATGCCGCCAGTGCTTCGCGGTCTTCCTGTGTCAAACGGCTGGTATGATCAATCACATCCAGCATCTCTCCGCCAACCTGCTCGAAATTGGTGGTAAATCCATCCTGCAGGAAGAACACAAAATCTTCATAGGAGTATGCAGACAGTCCATCTGGGGTCAGAGGAAAAGTGACTACCCCTTCCTGACCGGCAAATTCATTACTTAGATCACTCATGCCCAGGGCATTACGCGGAGTATGACACTCGCCACAGTGGCTGAAATGCCTGGCCAGGTGTGCACCACGCTGCAACTGCGGGTCATCTGCCACAGCAGGCGCTTCTCCTTCCAGGAAATCTGCCATTATGTTCCAGCCTGACATCATCGAGCTAAACTGCCAGGCGGGCAAATCATGCTCGTGTACTTCACTGGCAATAGGCGGCAGGGTCACCATAAACGCAGCAATGTCGAGCACTTCCTCGTCTGTCATACCCATATAGGACCGATAAGGAAAAGCTGGCCAGTAAAAACCACCACCAGGACTGCGACCGTATTTGAGAGCCAGAATGAAATCACGCCCAGTCCAGCCGCCGATACCGCTTTCTTCATGCGGGGTGATATTGGGTGTTACGAATGTTCCGCCAAAGGGGGATTCAATTTCATAACCCCCGGTAGGGCCTTCGGCCTCACCTACCTGATGACAGGCATTACAACCCGCCGCATTATAGAGATATTCACCCCGTGCAATGGCTTCTGCCGAGCTTGGAATTTCAGGATTGCCGACTCTGGGTAAACCGAATACCCAGTAAAGACCACCGACAACAACAAGCAAAGCAACAAGCAGGGATATAAGTTTTTTGTTCATTTATTTTCCTTTTTCTGCCCCAAAATTTGCGGGCTATTCTAACACTGAAATACCAATCACATTTGATTCAGATTCAACTCTTTCTGTTTTTCTTTAATGGCCTGCTTGCGCATTTTACGCTCAGCAATCGTCGCACTGACTTCTGAGCCCAGATGCTCTTCACCCCGGGTGTGTGCAAGATCGATTTGTTTCTGACGTTCCTTGAAAGCCCTTTTCTGTGTTTCGCTTAAATCCTCATAGCAGCGAGGACAGGAGACTCCTTTTTCAAAATTTTTATGCTGCTTGTCTGCTTCCGTTATAGGAAGTCGACAGGCATGGCACTGGTCATACGTTCCCTTTTGCAAACCGTGATCCACAGACACACGGTTATCAAAAACAAAACATTCACCTTGCCAGAGTGATTCAGATTCCGGCACCTCTTCCAGATATTTGAGTATGCCGCCTTTAAGGTGGTAAACCTCATCAAATCCATTTTCCTTCAAATAGGCCGTGGACTTTTCACAGCGAATGCCACCGGTGCAGAACATGGCAATTTTTTTATGCCTTGCAGGGTCCAGCTTGTTCCTGACATATTCTGGAAACTCCCTGAATGTTTTGGTTTCAGGATTGACCGCATTCTTAAAAGTACCAATTGCGACTTCATAATTATTTCGGGTATCAATCAGCAAAACTTCAGGATCAGAGATAAGTTCATTCCAGTGCTCAGGATCAACATGAGTGCCGGCTTTGCGGTTCGGATCAATGTCCTCAATACCCATGGTGACTATTTCCTTTTTCAACTTCACTTTGCTGCGATAAAAGGGGTAATCCTCATCAAAGGATTCCTTGTAATCCAGATCCTGTAGCCGCAGATCGGCTTTCAGCCAGGCCAGTACAGCATCGATTCCCTCACGGGGGCCGGCAATGGTGCCATTGATACCCTCACGGGCCAGAAGTAAGGTGCCTTTAACCTGAGAGCTTTGCATCAGATCCAGTAAAGGCTTTTGCAGATTTTCAAAATCGTCCAGCCTGACAAAATGGTACAGGGCACAGACGACAATACGGTTGTTTGTCATGTTATTAACCTTTGCGAGTCGGATCGTAAATCCGGAGCAAATTGCGGGCGCCATTATAACAAAATCTGCCGGAGTGGTAAGACGTGGTGAAAATGCCCTGGATGTTTCAGCAATCCATCAATTTATTCAGCACCAGCGAGGGACTGAAGCTCGTCTGCTGCCATTTGAGTTCGCCAAGCAAAGGAGCATCCATCATGTCCTGCAGCGTTTCCAGATTTTCCTGGTAGGCCGGCATTGCGGGATCCAACTGGTTGGCAATCCAGCCCTGCAGTTTTACGCCGTCCTGCTTGATGGCCTGCATGCTTAACAGAGCATGATTGAGGCAACCCAAGCGCATGCCTACCACCAGAATTACCGGCTGAGCCAGCGATCGGGCCAGATCGGCCAGGGTCTGCTGAGCATTCAGCGGCACACGCCAGCCCCCTGCTCCTTCAATTAGCGTTAAGTCTGCCTGTCTGTCAATGACAGACTGGACTGAGCTTGCCAGTTGCTGCAGGTCCAGCCTTATCCCTTCAGCTCTGGCAGCTATATGCGGCGCAATGGCATGCTGTAGACACAGGGGATTAATTTCATGATAGGCAAGCTCCAGTGTGCAGGCTGCCTGTAATTGAAGGGCATCTTTATTGAAGATGCCTGAACTGGTGTCTTCTCCGCCGGCTGCCAGCGGCTTACTGGCCGCCGTGCTCAAGCCTGCCTCTTTTGCCGCCTGCAATAAGGCACAGCTGACGTAGGTCTTGCCAACTCCGGTATCCGTTCCTGTGACAAAAAAACTTTTGGCTTGCATCATTTACCCTTGCGCACTGACAAATTGCACCTGGTAAGTGACCGGGATGCCACGTGATGCCACTGCATTTTTTTCAAAAGCTCTCACCAGTTTCTGAAGCTTTCTGCGGCCGTTTAATCCCTGTACCCGACCTGCATTCATGTTACGTGCACCGATTGATTTCAGCTCATTTTTCAACGCAGCAAGCGTCGGATAATGACGCACCTCTGTTTGCTGCTGCAGCCTTGTAGAGACAAAACCATTAAGCTGCAAAGCCTGTCTGATACTCATTTCATCCTCAAAGTGATTCACATGAACAGCATCATCGATTTGCTGCCAGGCCAATTCCAGTTCTCGTAAAGTGCCGGGACCAAAAGTAGCAAGATACAGTTTCCCCTCTGGTTTTAGTACTTGCTTGAGACCTGCAAACAGCCCGGATAGATTCTGGCACCACTGTATGGCAAGGCTGGAAAAAATAACATCAATAGATTGATTTTGAAGCGGCAGATTTTCCGCATCAGCACAAATAAATACTTCTGAAAGCTGCCTGCTTTTATGAGCCTGACGGGCATAGTTGAGCATCGCGGCGGCTATATCGAGACTGATTATTTCTGCATTGGGATACAAATCCTGTAATTTTTGCGTGCAATAACCGGTACCACTGCCAAGATCAAGCACCCGGCTCACACCAGCACTAGCCTGCATTTTGCCTAGCAATGCATCTGCTACGTATCTCTGTAGAAATGCATGCGCATCATAGCTGTTTGCGGCAGCAGCAAAAGAACTTGCAATTAGCTGCTTGTCAATCCGGTAATCAGCGTTCAGCATGACCAGGCTCCAGCGAAACCTGCGGCCGTATTTTCTCCAATGCCTTCAGCAAGGCCTCAAACTGTTCCTGGCTATGGGCAGCGCTGAAGGTAAAACGTAACCTTGCGCTGCCCTTCGCTACGGTCGGCGGCCGTATTGCCGATACGAAAATTCCTTCGGCCTCTAAGAGCTTACTGGCCTGCAAAGTAGCTGAGGCATCGCCGATTATCAGGCCCTGAATGGCTGTTCCAGACTCAGTCAGCGGATAGTCAAGTCGCTCACAAAACGCTCTGAACTGTTTAATCATGGTCTGTAGTTTTTCCCGCCGCCAGGATTCAGATTGCAGTAACTTCAGGCTGCAACGGGTAGCTTCAGCCAGGGCCGGCGCGAGAGCGGTGGTGTAAATATAAGGACGACAGGTCTGAATCAGGGTTTCAATCAGGGTTTCACTGCCACAAACAAACGCGCCCTGGGTGCCGAATGACTTGCCCAGTGTGCCAATAAGTACTGGCAGCTTATCCTCGTCTATCGCGACACCGGCTTCCTGATAATGCTGTACCAGTCCTCCACCCCTGCTGCCCAGTACTCCGAAGCCATGCGCGTCATCAATCATCAGCTGAGCCTTGTAGGAACTGGCCAGCTCAATCAGTTGCGGCAATTTTGCGCAGTCTCCATCCATGCTGAAGACGCCATCACTGACGATAAAACTGCTTCCTTCAGCCTTTTTTTCGGATAGCAGGCTAAGCAGTTTTTTGTCATCCAGGTGAGGATAGCGACGAAAACGAGCGCCTGAAAACAGGCCGCCATCCAGCAGGGAAGCATGATTCAGTTTGTCTTCATAGACGCAGTCCCCTTTACCGATCAGTGCTGTGAGCGTACCGACATTGGCCAGATAGCCTGAAGAAAACAGCAAGGCTCTTGCACGCCCGGTAAAAGCAGCCAGTTCTTCTTCCAGCGCATGGTGGGCGCGGCTGTGTCCCACCACCAGGTGTGAAGCGCCACTACCAACGCCATAAGTGTCCAGCCCCTGCTTGCAGGCTTTGATGACATCCGGATGACTGGCAAGGCCCAGATAATCATTGCTGCAGAAATTGATGAGCCGTTTTCCATCCAGATCAATTTCAGTGCTTTGGGGGGAATTCAGCGTGCGCCGGACCCGGTAAAGATCCAGTGACTGCCTGTCTGCCAATGCCTGCTGCAGTTGTTGTGAAAAGGTATTCACTGAGGCATTGCATCATAGAAGGTCTGGCTTTGATCCAGCACGGTCTCAGCTGGTAATTCTTCGAACTGCCTTGCCTCCGGACGAATACCAAGCTTTGCAAACAATGCCATATCGTCATTTTCCAGCGGATTGGACGTCGTCAGCAACTTTTCACCGTAGAATATTGAATTCGCTCCTGCAAAAAAACACAGGGCCTGTAACTGCTCATTCATGCCTTCGCGCCCGGCTGAAAGACGCACATGTGATTGCGGCATAAGGATTCTAGCCACCGCAATCATGCGTACAAAATCGAAGGGTTCAATATCTTCAGCCGCTTCCAGCGGCGTTCCTTTTATCTTGACCAGATTATTGATTGGTACAGACTCGGGATGTTGTGGCAAATTGGCCAGTTCGCGTAAAAAAGCAATGCGATCACTGTCCTTTTCACCCATCCCCACGATGCCACCACAACAGACTTTTATGCCGGCTTCACGCACCCGTGCCAGCGTATCCAGCCGATCATCAAAACTGCGGGTACTGATGATTTTCTCGTAATATTCACGTGAGGTATCAATATTATGGTTGTAATAATCGAGCCCGGCATCGGCCAGTGCCTGCGTTTGATCTGTGCTTAAGGCGCCAAGTGTCATACAGGTTTCCATTCCAAGCGCCTTGACACCCTCCACCATTGCCAGCACCTGGGGGAAGTCTTTTTTAGAGGGATGTTTCCAGGCCGCCCCCATGCAGAATCTGGAAGCACCGCTTTCTTTAGCCTTGCGGGCCTCAGACAATACACGCTGCACTTCCATGAGCTTCTCTTTTTCCAGCTCCGTATTGTAATGACCGCTTTGTGAGCAGTATTTACAGTCTTCGGGGCAGGCACCGGTTTTTATCGACAGCAGCGTGCTTACCTGAACTTCATTGGGATCAAAATACTGGCGATGCACGGACTGGGCACGAAACAGCAGTTCATTAAAGGGCAGTTCAAACAGCTCCAGTATCTCCTGGGAGCTCCAGTCATGACGGATTGGTAACATAGTCTGTCCTTTGCAAGAAGTGGAATTAGCGGGCAGACGAACTACCCTGATTCATAAGCGGAATTTTACAGGTCAACCGTCTTGATATCAAAAGTTAACCTTTGCTTAAAATTTATCCAATTTTGTCTCTTGCCGGGAACCTGCATACTCTGTAATCAGGCCACCCATAAAGCCCTGGACCTGTGCATGGAGTGCGAATCCCGCTTCAAACGGATTAAACGCCCCTGTCAATGGCGATGGCAACGCCTTACTCGGCGCACCAAGATTAAATGGTGATATCTGGCTCTATGGTGGAGAAATCGGCGACATCCGCAAAACCATCATTGAA